>WLID01000013.1 GCA_009702325.1 Actinomycetota bacterium | reverse complement strand
GGAGCGGGGCGAGGAGATCTACCGCCGCCTAGCCCGCGACCTCACCGAGGTCGAGGGGAAGATCGAAGAGCTCGCCCGCAAGGTCGCCGCCGCGAGCGGCGACACCCCGCCTGCCGCTTAGGCAGCCGCGAGCGCTTCGCCGAGCGCGATCTCACGCACGGGAGGTCGGCAGGCCCGGCATTCCGCCCTGACACCTCGGGCACTTCCGCTGGAAGATGTCCGACCCGTTTGCACCGTACTCAGCGCCGCAGCGCCCGCACTTCAAGACGTACACAACCTGAAGGTGGTCGTTGCCGGGGATGTTCGTCCGCCGGACGTTGACCTGTCCGTTCCGATTGCGATACCCCTCGCGCGTCGTCTTCCCGGCCTCGCTCATGGAACGAGACGATGACACAAGATTGGCTCCGCGAATAGACCAGATCTTGGAGAAGTCGTGCTAGCGATGACTGGCAGCCGCGAGCGCTTCGCCGAGCGCGACGAGGTCGGCGACGGCATGTGATGGGTCGCCCGAGAGCGGTCGTATGTCGAAGTCCGGGCCAGCGAGATCGACGAGGCCGCCGAAGAGCACGCATGGGACGCCGAGCGTCTGACAGCGCCGCCACACCGAACCGGGCGCCTTCCCTTCGAGCGTCGTCTGGTCGAGCTTCCCTTCGCCGGTCACCACCAGGTCGACGCCAACGGCGCGGCTGTCGAAGTGCAGGGTGTCGAGCACGAGATCGCCGCCTTCAATGAGCGCACCGCCGAGCGACGCGAATGCGGCACCCAGTCCCCCGCCCGCTCCTGCGCCCGTGAGCTCCGCGAATGGCGCAAGACCCGTGTCGTCCGATAAGCGCCGTTCCAACTCCTCAACCGCCGCGGGAGTGGCCCCCTTCTGCGGCCCAAACACTCGGGCAGCACCGCGTTCTCCAAGCAGCGGGTTCTGGACGTCGCAGGCGATCCGAAGCGGCACGGCGCTCGGCCACCCGCCGAGCACGCGCCGCATCCCCGCCCCGCCATCGACCGTTGCTGTCCCGCCAATCCCAACGAGCACTGCCGACGGCCCGCTGACCAACACAGCCGCGAGCAGCTCCCCTAACCCGGCGGTCGAAGCAACGAGCGGGTCGCGCTCCTCGACTGTCAGCAGCCCGAGACCGGCCGCGGCCGCCGACTCGACGACGGCGGTGCCGTCGGGGAGCACCAGGTACTCAGCCTCGATCGGGCGACCGAGTGGATCGGATGCGGGCGCGATGCGCCACTCACCACCGAGCGCACGGTGCAGCACGAGCGCCGTGCCCTCACCACCGTCGGCGATCGGAAGCTCCACTGCCTCACCTCCGCCCCGCAGAACCCCCTCCGCCAATGCTGCGGCGGCTTCGACCTGGCCGAGCACCCCTTTGAGACTGTCGGGGCAGGCGAGGACGCGCATTAGGCTCCTGGTGCGGGTGGCGGCGACGATGAGAACGCTTCGTCGACGGCCGGGATCTGTTTGAGGGTTGCGTACGAGAAGCCTTCGCGGGCCAGGAAGACGAGGCCGATGCCGATGCCGACCGACGCCTCAACGGCCTGCAGGCCGATGCCGTAGGCGAACCCGTGCCCGTAGGCGACGCCGTAGGAGACGAGCGGCAACGCGACGGCCGCCTGCACAAGGCCGACGTTGCCTGGCCACAGGGGGAAGATCGTGGCGATGTTCATCAGCACGAGCACGAGGCCGGCCGCGGCGATCGGGAGGCGAATGTCGAAGCCGCGCATTGCTGCCCAGACGGCGGCGAGCTGACATGCCCAGCCGAGGAATTGGAAGGTGCCGGCGATGGCCGCCGCGCGTGGCCGCCGCATGACGCCGAGGCCGAAGCGGGCACGTTGGATGAGAGAGCGGACACGCCCGAGCTCTTCGAGCGCGGTTGGGTTGTGGCGACGTGCAAGCACGAGCGCGACCGTGAACAGCACGACGCCGGCGGCGACGACACCCACGAGGCTTGCGAACGCCCAGGACGGGATCTTGGCGGTGAGCAGCACCCAGGTGACGAGTGCGATTGCCGGAAAGAGATCGAACACACGGTGGGCGACAACGCTGCCGATGAGGGTTGCCCACACTTTGCGGCCGGGCATTCGGCGGGTGAGCACGGCAACGCGCGCGAGTTCACCGACGCGACCGGGCAGCACGACGTTTCCGAAGAGCCCCACACCGAACGCCGCGAACACCAGGCGGAACCGCGGGTGTGGCGGCGGTAGCGCTTCACCGATCGCGGTGTTCCATGCGAGGGCGCGAACAACGATCGAGAGCATGTTGAAGCCGACGGCCCCAACGATCCATTCCCAGTGGACGTGTGAGAACGCGTTCGCGACGGTGCCCCAGTTGGGGCCACGCCACCAGAGCAGCGCGATGCCTCCTGCGAGTGGAAGCAGGAATGCAACCGACAGGCGGAAGATGCGTTTGCGGCTCACGTGGTGACTCGCAGGTAGGTCGCTTCGAGCCGACGGGCAACGTCCTCCCACGAGTAGCGCTCGGCGGCAAGGGCGCGACCTGCGAGGCCCATGGCGATCCTGCGGTCTTCGTCGGCGAGGAGAGCTTCGATTGCGTCCACCAGCGCATTCTCGTCGCCCGGGGGGACGAGTGTGGCGGCATCGGGTGTGGCGACGGCTGCGAACCCGGGAATGTCGGAGGCGATGACGGGTGTTGCGGTGGCGAATGCTTCGATCAGCACCATCCCGAAGCTCTCACCTCCGAGGGCGGGCGAGACGAAGACTTTGGCGGCCGAGAGTTCGGCGGAGCGCACTTCGTTGGTGACGATGCCGAGGACATCGATTCCGTCGGGGTCGAAACGCATGGTCGATTGCAGGAGCCGGTATTGGAGCGGGTCGGTGCCGATCAGCCGCAGGCGAGCGCCGGTGCGGCGGCGGATTTCGGGCCAGGCGCGCAGCAGCACGGGCAGGCCTTTGCGGGCGTCGTGGCGGCCGATGAACACGATGTGGTTTTCGCGGTTGGCCGGGTCGGCGTTTTCGGGCACGACGCAACCGTTGGGGATCACTTCGAAGTCGCCTCCGAGCCAGCGACCGGCTGAGTCGGCCGCCATCTTTGAGACGGCGACGCGACCGTCGATCCGTTCCATCAGGAAGCCCCAGGCGGGCAGGCCGAGCTTCATCCAGCCGAGGTCACCGGCGGCGTGCCAGGTGGCAACGATCGGGCATTTGGCAAGGGCGAGCGCGGCGACGCAAACGGCGGGGGTCATGGGTTCGTGCAGGTGGATGACGTCGAACTGTTCGCGTTTGAGCACCTGCGCCATCCGGTAGATGCTGCGCGGCGAGAGGATGATGTTTGGCAGCGAGCCGTTCGCGGGCACGACGATTGAACGGCCGATGGGCGTGATCGTGTTCGGGAGGTCGCCGTGCCGGCCGCTGCGTGGGTGGAGCAGCCGGGTGAAGATGCCGGGCGGGTCGTGTCCCATGATGAGGTGGACGTCGTGGCCGCGGGCGCGCAGGAAGGCCGCTTGGTTTTCGGAGTGTTCGACGACGCCACCCCAATAGGACCATGAGAACGGGACGATGATTCCGATCTTCATGGGCGGCCCGCCAAGGCGGGAGCGAGGCGTTCCAAACCGGCTTCGAGGTTCTCGTCGGTGACGGCAACTGAGAGGCGTACCCAGCCTTCGCCGCTTGGGCCGAAGCCGCCGCCGGGGGCGACTGCGACGCGTTGTGCTGCGAGGATGTCGTCGGCGGTGAGGCCGTCGGGCAGTTTGAGCCACACGTAGAACGTGCCGTCACTGACGGAGGTGCCGGGTAGCGCTTCGAGCACACGGTTGCGGCGGCGTTCGTAGGTGGCGCGGCGTTCCTCGACGTCATCTTGCGGGCCGGTGAGCGCGGCGACAGCTGCTTCTTGGAGCGGCCGGAAGATGCCGACGCGCGTGTGGTCGTTGATCAGGTTGAGCCGTTCGACGATTTCGGCGTTGCCGACGACGAAGCCGATGCGCCAGCCGGCCATGCCGTAGGTCTTCGACATCGTCCAGATCTCGAGGCCGTTTTCCATGGCTCCG
>WLID01000012.1 GCA_009702325.1 Actinomycetota bacterium | reverse complement strand
GCCAATCTCGCGCACGGTGGGCGGATAGCCGCACCGATCGACGTATTCGACGAGGTAGTTCCAGATCTGCTGCTGCCGCTCGGTGAGCATTGCGCCTCCGGCTTGAAATTGGGGTCGGGTGAAAGGTGTGACGAACGTGTGTTCGTTGTCAGAGTAGAGAGTCCTGCGGACGGCGTCAAACATGTGTTCGTGTCGAACCGGCGGAGCCGCCGCAGGCACGTCGCGGAATTTCCCCGATGCTCACACACCCGAGCAATCGTTCAATGCCCCCATGCGTACGCCAGGAATCGCACTGATCGCGGCCTGCCTCGTTCTGATGGCAAGCGCCTACGGTGGCAACGGCTGGGGCGTCTCGGGCGCTTCCGCTGGCACCACACCCGCCGCCGCCCCCGCGCACTAACCCCCTCGCTCTCCTCCACGAGCGCCCCTTAACGACGAAACCCGCTCTCGCGGGTTTCCGTCATGCGCTGGAGAGGACTTGAACCTCCACGACCGCAATGGCCACTAGGCCCTCAACCTAGCGCGTCTACCAATTCCGCCACCAGCGCGTGGGGAGCGCCATTCTAACCACGCATCAACGGATCGGCGCGAGCTCCCGTTCAAGAGTCGGCCGCGCCTCCTCCAACCAGGCGGGCAGTGAGAGCTCCTGGCCCAAATGGCGGGCCGGTTCGTCGACCGCAAACCCAGGGCCTGCAGTCGCAACCTCGTGCAGCAACCCGTCGGGCATGCGGAAGTAGACCGACCGGAAATACGTGCGGTCGAGCGGGCCGGTCGGACGCAGCCCGAGCTCGTCGAGCCGCACAAAGCAGGCGGCGAGCGCATCGTCATCGTCAACCCGCCATGCGACGTGATGGGTCGTTCCAGCACCGATCAACGCGGGCGTGTCGGTTGGCGGCCCAAACTGGATCGGTGCGTCAGGCGAGAGGATCCCTGCGTAGAGCGCCGGGTTCCCAAGCGCGGCAACAGAGCGCAGCCGCGGCGCCTCGCCCGGCACGACGTTGAGAATCAACCCGTCGGGATCCTCCACCGTTGCCGGCTCGTCGGCATAAGGACTCTCGATCGTGATCGACGCAAGCGTCCCCCGCCCCACGCGCCCACCCTCCGACCTCGGCCACTCAAAGAACGTCAGCAACGTCCCGGGCGCCCCGTGCTCATCACCGAAGTACAGGTGGTAGCTGTGCGGATCATCAAAGTTGACCGTCTTCTTGACCAGCCGAAACCCAAAACGGTCGCGATAGAAATCGACTGTTCGCTGCGCATCGGCGCAGACACACGTCACATGGTGAAGCGCGGCGAGCTGCACGCGGGCGTCGGTTACGCCAGCAGGCGGTACAGCGCCACAGTGTTCGCGACGAAGAGCACGGCGACGATCAGCGTCAGACGCGTGAGGTTCTTCTCGACGATGTGCGTGCCGCCCTGCGAGGTCGGCGTGAAACCCATGCCGCCCATGCCCGCGTCGCGACCGGAGTGCATGAGGATCAGACCGACGAGTGCGGCCGAGATCAAGACATGAATCACAGAGAGCGTTGCCAACATGGATCGCGAAGGGTAGCCGAATCGGCGCACCCAACCCGGTAGCGCGGCGGTTACGCTGCGCTCAGTGGACGACGGCAACCCCCGCACCCAGATTCAGAAGCACCTGCTGACAGGCGACAACCGCCTCAAGCAAGGTGTTGCACCCGCCAAGGTGCGCGAGAGCTACGAGGCAGCGCTTGCCGTTGCGCGCAAGGCGGGAATCGAAGACAAGGTGCGGCCGCTGATCGAGCTTAGGCTCGCCGACCTTGCACAGCTCGAAGCAGAATCGCCTCCACCCGTTCCGCCTGCCGCCTGACGTCGTGCTCAGCCGCGGCGGCGCGGGCAGCGTCGTTTGGTGAGGGCAGCGCGGCGGCCTCGGCGAGTCCACGTGCGATGTCGCCTGTGTCGAGCGGATTGACGAGAACGCCGCCACCGACCGGAACGAACTCGGGCGGCCCACCCACGTTGGTTGCGACCACCGGCTTGCCGCACGCAAGCGCCTCAAGGAGCGCCTGGCCGAACGGCTCGACAAGCGCCGGGCCGCACACGACATCGGCCCCCGCGATCCAGGAGCCGACCTCGTCGTGCGCAACGCGTCCTGCGAGCACCACTCCCGGCCGCCCTTCGAGCTCGGCCCGCAGCGGGCCGTCGCCGAGGAACACGAGCGTCCCGTGCCCGAACTGCACAAACGCATCGGCCAGGCGCACAACGTTCTTGCGTTCGGTGAGGCTGCCGATCGCCAGGAAGATCGGATGCGCGAGACCTGCCAACGCAGGTGCGGCCGTGCCACCCGGCGCAAAGCGCTCAAGGTCGACACCGCAGTCGACGATCTCGACCTTCCCCCGTGCCTCCGGAACCTTCGCTTCAAGCTCCGCACCAAGGTAGCGCGACACTGCGATCACCGACGCCGCCCTACGCACAACCCGGCGTGTGGCCCAACGAATCCCCGGCACCGCACCGATATTCCGCACATCTGTGCCGTGTGCGGTCGCGACGTGCGGCGCCTTCACTCCCGCCGCGAAGAACCCCGCCGGCACGAGAAAGTGCGACCACACAACGTCGGGCTTCGGTGCCCGTCGCACCGCCCGACGCAGCTCGAGGAACCGCTTCTTGCCACCCCCGCGCCTGTCCAATACCGCCCGATCGATCGTGTGACCGCGCCCCACAAGCTCACGCTCAAGCTGCGCCACAAACACGCCAAGGTCAGGGTCGGCCGGGCCCGGATACATCTGGGAGACAAGCAAGATGCGCATCGAGTTCCTGGACCGTACCGCTCCCACTACCCGGTTTGCGAGAGGGCGCGGTACCCTACCGAGCGTGCAGGTCAAGGTGAGACTGTTCGCAGGGCTCAAAGAACGAGCCGGTTGGTCGCAGCGCGACATCGACGCAGCGACCGTTGCCGACGTCTGGGCGCAGCTCGACCTGGGTGTCGAGCCCGACGGGCTGCTCTACGCCGTCAACCGCGAGTACGCCCCGAAGGACACGGTGCTGAACGACGGTGACGTCGTCGCGCTGATCCCGCCGGTCTCCGGTGGCGCGTTCATCCTCAGCGACGAGCCGCTGTCGCTCGACACGATCATGGCCGAGGTCGCCGATGACGGCGCCGGCGCAATCGCCACCTTCTCGGGCACCGCCCGCAACCGCTCACGCGACCGCAACGTGCTCTACCTCGACTACGAGGCGTACGAGGGCATGGCGGAAGAGATGATGGAAAAGCTCGCAAGCGAGCTGAAGCAGAAGTACGACATCAAGAAGATTTCGATCCACCACCGCACCGGGCGTGTCAACATCGGCGAACCGTCGGTGCTCATCGCAGTGAGCGGCGCCCATCGCGCCGACACGCTCGCCGCGTGCAAAGACGCCATCGACACCCTCAAGGGCGACGTTCCGCTCTGGAAGAAAGAGGTTTACGAAGGCGGCGAAGAGTGGATCGGTCAGGGCTCCTGACCCGACTGTCGCCTCGTTGAGCTCCGACAGTCCCTTCCCCGGCTGGACACACCACCTCCTTGAGGCGGCAGGCGTGCAGGCGGGCGAACACGTGCTCGTCGTTGTCGACCCACCGATCGCAGAGCAGGGCGACCACCTCGTCGGGGCCGCGCAGCTGCGGGGCGCGACCACCGAGCTTGAGATCTGGGAGGGTGTCGCGCCCGTCGAAGCTGGCGCGCGTGCCGACGTCTGCCTCTTCCTCGCCCGCTACCCCAAGCCGCACGAGGGCGACGAGCGCTTCAAGCTGAACCACTCGGTGACCGGCCACGGTGGCCGCGAGATCTACATGGGCCTCGTCGACAAGGAACTGCTCGAAGGCGAGCTGTCTGAGACACCGCCCGACCTCACCGGCAACGCAGCCAAACTGCTCGCGCAGGTGCAGGGCGCGAGCGAGATCCGCATCACAGGCGCCGCCGGCACCGACCTGACGCTGCGCGTCGAAGGACGCCACTGGAACAACGACACCGGTGTGCTCGAAGCCGGCCACTTCGCGAATTTCCCGAACGGCGAGATCTACATCGCCCCGCTCCGCGACGGCACCGATGGTGTCCTCGTCGCTGACCTCACCGTTCCCTACACCGTCGAGGGGCTCGTCGACGAGCCGGTCACCCTGCGCTTCACGGCAGGACGCGTCACCTCGATCGAAGGTGGCCGAGCCGCCGACATGCTGCGTGCAATCGTCGAAGAGGCGGGCACCGGCGCCGACGTGATCGCCGAGCTTGGCATCGGGTTCAACCCAGCAGTCATCCCGCGCGGCCACGTGATGCTCGACGAGAAGGCCGCTCGCACCGCGCACGTCGCAATCGGCCGCAACACCGGCACCTACGGCGGCGACAACGAGGCCAAGATCCACGTCGACTGCATCTTCAGCGAGCCCACAGTGTGGGCCGACGGCCAGCTCGTGGAGCTCCCCGCATGAGCGACCTCTTCGAACCCCGCCCGCCGGCCGAAGAGCCGCCACGGTACGACCCCGTCCAGCCCGAGAGCAGCCGCAAGAGCGCCCGCCAGACACTCAGCCGGTTCACCGCGCCGCTGATCGGCCTGGGTGCCCTGCTGCTCAAGCTCGGATCGCTGTTCAAGTTCGCAACGATCTTCATCGCCGTCGGCGGCTACGCACTGATCTTTGGCTGGCCGTTTGCCGTTGGCTTCGTCGCGCTGATCCTCGTACACGAGCTCGGCCACTTCATCGAGGCACAGCGCGAAGGTCTCCATCCCAAGGTGCCCGTGTTCATCCCGTTCATCGGCGCCTACGTGAAGATGACCGCCGGCAATCCGTGGCAGGCGGCACGGGTCGCGATCGCTGGCCCAATCGTCGGTGGGTTTGGCGCGATGGTCTGTTACATCTGGGGAGAGCACCAGAACTCGCCGGTGCTCCACGCACTTGCCTACACAGGCTTCATGCTCAACCTGATCAACATGATCCCGGTGTCGATCCTCGACGGCGGCGCCGTCTTCCGCGCCGCACGGTTCCTGTGGCACGGCGGCGGCCGCAACAAGGCACTCGCGATCTACGGGCTCTACGCATTGACGGCGGTGGCGCTCATCCTCGGAATGCGCGCCTCCTACATCGTCCAGCACCGCCTCTAAGCGCGGCAGCACTCCAAGCAGGGCGAAACGACGGCGGGCGACCCGAAGGCCGCCCGCCGCTCAACCCGAATGTGCGAGGAGACCTAGCGGACGTCGAACGCCACGCTCCGGCCTGTGGGAGGCACTGCCAGGCCTGAGTTGTCGGTGGCGGTGACCCGGTTCCCGGCCGCCTTGATCGTGAACTTGACCTGCCCGGTTCCGACACCACCCGCGAAGCTCACGGGCGTCACGACAACAATCCCGTTCGGGGTATCGCTCAAGGTGATCGGGCCGACGTAATCCTGCACCGACTGACCAAGCGCGTCATACGCCCGAACCGTCACGGTGACGGTCGTGTTCAGCGTCGTTGGGCTGCTCAGCGTCACCGCGAAGCGGTCGACAACACCAATCACATCGAACGCCGTGCTCCGCGCAGGCTTGACCGCACCGCCGCCGTCCGAGACCGTGATCACATCACCCTTGTAGGGCGTTCCGAACTGCAGCGCGCCCTTGCCGACACCTGCCGTCCAAACGAACGGAACGGCAGTGCTGACCGTGCCGGTCGTGTCGGTGATCGCGACCGGGCCAGCAAACGACTGCACCGTCTGACCCAGCGCATCCTGTGCCGTCACCGTCACACCGAGCGTGCCACCACGCAGGCCGCTGACGCGAACGGTGGCAGCAGCGAGCGTCACCTTCAACTTCGCGAGCGGCCCAATCACATCGACAGTTGCGCTCGTCCCGGTGAGGTTGCCGGAGCCAAGCGGTGCCGCAGCACGAGCTGTGAACTGAATTGCATGAGCAGGCGCGGGCACCAGGATCGAAACACGGGCCACACCGCTTCGCTCAGCGACAGTCGACGTGAAGACCTCCCCTGACGACACGGTGATCGTCGAGGCGGGCGAGAACATCGCTGTCTGACCAAGCGAGTCAACGGCCGTGACCGTCACCGGTGCAGCGACGCCTGCCGTCAGCGGCGTCGTGATCGCCGAGAACTTGAGACCCACCGCCTGCCCGATCACATCGAACGACGGCGAAACACCAACGGCGCCCGATCCGGCAACGGTCAACCGGTCGTCCTTGAAGGGCACAGCGATCTGCAGCGTGGCTGTGCCAACAGCCTTCGCCCACGCAAATGGGGTGCCGGGCATCAGGTGACCGCTTCGATCGGTGACGTTCACGTTGGGGCCAACCTGCCCGTTGAGGTTCAGCACCTGCTGGTTCAACACATCCAAGGCAACCGCAGTGAGCGTGAGCGGGGTGTTCTGGGCGACAGGACTGTCGCTTACCGTCACACGGAAGTGATCGACGAAGCCGTAGACGATGAACGGCGACGAGGTTCCCGCCGCACCGGCGGCAGCAACCGTCACCGTGTTGTTCTTGAATGGCTGCATGAATGCCACGGTCGCACTGCCCGTCCCAGACACCCAGTTGAACGGAGTGACGGGCATGATCGAGTTGCTGAGATCGGTTGCGATCACACTCGGCACCGCAAGCGGGCCCGTGAGATTCGACACCACCTGGTTGAGCGGGTCGTAGGCAACCGCCGTCAGCGCCACAGGCGCACCGACAGAGACGTTTGGCGAATCGAGCGACACCTTGAAGTGGTCGACCAAGCCAACGACCGTGAAGACGTTGCTCGTTCCTGTCGCAGAGTTCCCCGACACAACAATCGTGTTGTTGCGCGAAGGCTGCGCCACCGCAAGCGTCGCGGTCGCAACGCCGTTCGCCCAAACGAACGGCTGGATCGCGTAGAGCGACCCCGTCACATCAACGGCGTTGATCGCGCCCGCGAAGTTCGTGACGGTCCGGTTGGCCGAGTCGAGCGCTGTCACCGTCACGACGAATCCCGTGTCGGTGTACTTCTGTGCCGCTGGAATCGCGACACGGAAATGATCGAGCGTTCCCGTTCGCGCAACGTGCTTGGTCTTTCCCGCGTTCGCGGCAGGCGCCACCATCAGCAGCCCCACCAAGATCGCGACGGTCGCGACGACACGCGTCGTGCCGCGCTTGAACAACACCGCAGTGTTCACGTAATGCCTCCCCAGGCAGTAGGTCTCCCGGGAAGTGAAATTGCACCCGGGATGGCGCGAATTCGGTCCCAGCTGTCCCGTTCCTGCGGACCAAAAGGGTGATTTTGCGGGGAGTTCGCGCTACTTCAGCTCGTCGAGCGCGCGTCGGGCGCGTTCGTGCACGTCACGACGACGAGCATCGAGACCGAGTTCATCGGCCGGCGTCGGCGTATCGACGAGAGGTGCCTGCGGCTCCGGTTCGGGCTCCGGCTCTGGGACGGTGAAGGTCGGGAGCGCCGTTGGTTCCGCGACTTCCGCCACCTCCTGCTGCACGTCCTCGACGACCGTCTCCGGGGCCGAAGCGGCCGCCGCTTTCGCCGCTGCCAACCGCTCACGCAGCTCGTCGGCCGGGCTTGGGCCAAGGTCAACGGCCGCCTGACCGCTACCCTTGCCCCGCAAGCGCTTCACGTAAGCAGAGACACCAAGCCCTCCACCGAGGCCGCCCAGAAAGACCGCCAACAGGCGTTTCACTGGACGATTCCGCGGCCGGGCACAGGCCGATGCTACACTGCCCGCCGCTTCTCGCCACGCCCGTCGCGCCGTCCACCCGAACGGTGCCAAGGAGGCGGGGCCGACTAAGTCCATGAGAAGGAAGGGAGATTCGGGACTATGAACGCGTACGAAGTACTACTCATGCTCGACCCTGAACTCGCCGAAGAAAAGGCGAACGAGGTCGTCGCGCGCATGCGCGAGCAGGTCGAAGCTGACGGAGGATCCTGGGACGGCCACGAGCCGTGGGGTCGCCGCAAGCTCGCCTACGAGATCAACCACAAGCCTGACGGTGTCTACCACCTGCTGCTCTTCACAGCCGCACCCGCGACGCTCGACGAAATCACGCGCGTGCTGAAGATCACCGACGGCGTCATGCGGCACCTCGCCGTGCGGCGCGTCCAGGGTGGAAGCACGAAGGCCCCTGCCCAGCTTGGAGCCACGTCTGGAGCGGCCGATGACGCCGCTGCAGCCGCGGAGTAGCCTGGACCTTCGTCGAGCGTAAGGAGCGAAGACCCATGGCGAATATCAACCGCGTCGTGCTCGTCGGGAATCTCACCCGCGATCCCGAGCTGCGTCACACCCCAGGCGGCACCGCCGTGTGCAGCCTTCGCCTTGCCGTAAACACGCGTCGTAAAGACGGTGCTTCCGGTGAGTGGACCGAAAAGCCGAACTACTTCGACGTCACCGTGTGGGGGAACCAGGGCGAAAACTGCGCCCAGTACCTCGCGAAGGGCCGTCCCGTTGCAATCGACGGACGTCTCGAGTGGCGTGAATGGGAGGCCCAGGACGGCACCAAGCGCCAGGCCGTCGAGATCATCGCCGACACCGTGCAGTTCCTTGGCGGTCGCGATGGTGGCGACGCACCCAGCGGTGGCTTCGGTGGCGGTTCCGGCGGTGGCGGCAACCAGTTCATCCCCCAGGGTTCGGGTGCGCAAGACGCCGATTTCCCCGGCGCACCGGCCGACGACGACATTCCTTTCTGAGCAGGAGGCAACATGGCAGCAAAGACTGAGAACCGGAGCCGGAAGCGCAGCGCGCCCCTAACGGGCGGTCGCCGCAAGTCCTGCTTCTTCTGCAAGACCCACGTCGAGGAGATCGACTACAAGAACGTCGGCGAGCTTCGCCGGTACATCTCCGAGAAGGGCAAGATTCGCTCGCGCCGCATCAGCGGGGCGTGCCGCCGGCATCAGCGCCAGGTGGCCGTCGCCGTGAAGCGGGCCCGCGAGATGGCACTGCTGCCGTACGTGGCTGAAGGCCGCGAGGGTGGCGAGCGTGAGGGTCGCGGGCGTGACCGCGATCGGGAGCGTTAGAGATGCAGGTCGTTCTTCGTTCCGACGTCGATAAGCTCGGCCTCCGTGGCGAGGTTGTGACGGTTGCGCGCGGTTACGCCCGCAACTTCCTCCTTCCCCGCGGACTCGCCGAGATCGCCACGCCTGGCCTCATCGCCGAGGTCGCAAAGCGTGACGCACGCCGTGCCCGCCAGGAGGCAAAGACGGTTGAAGAGGCGCAGGCAATTGCCGACCGCATCTCCAACACGTCGCTGCAGTTCGATGTGAACTCTGGCCCCACCGGTTCGCTGTTTGGTTCGGTCACGCCGACCAACGTCGCCGACCGCCTGTGGGAGGAGCTCAAGATCCGTGTCGATCGCCGCAAGCTCGGCTTCGACTCGATCAAGCGCATCGGTCGCTACACCGTCCCCGTCGAGGTCTTCCATGGCGTCACCGCCGAGCTCAAGCTCGTCGTAGCTCCGGAGGGTGGCGACATGCCGTCCGATGAAGAGCTCGCCGCGATGGCCGGTGTTGAGGCCCCGGTTGAGGCGACGATCGAGGAAGTCGTTGCCGAAGCGGTTGCCGACGACGCTGCTGCCGAAGCTGCCGAAGCGGATGAGGTTGTGGAGGAAGACGCCGAGTAGCACTCAGGCGTTGGGGCACGCCCCATCCTCTGTTTGAACTGACGGGCCCGGTCACCAGATCGGGCCCGTCGTCTTTCTCGGGCAGTCGCCGATGATTTTCCCGCTCGGAGCGGGGTTTTTCCACTGTCCACAGACCTGTGGAAGAACGACATGGCTCTTGTGGACAGGGTGGCGCGATCTGTGGATGACATCCGTCGCCGTGGGCAGGATAGGGAACATGTGTTCGCTTTCTACCCCCTTTGTCCTGCTGACGCTGGCACCGCGAACTGTTTTGGGATCTGGCCTCTCAAGACAGCGTCGAGTTGTCCACAACCGACCCCCTATCAATCCACAGGGTGCGACCGAGAGGATGCAGAGTCCGTGACCACCGCCCCTGCCCAGTCGTTCGGTAACGCCGCCCTCCCACCTCAGAATCTCGAGGCTGAAGAGTCGGTACTCGGGGCGATGATGCTCTCGCCGGGAGCGATCGCAACCGTTGTCGACATCGTCGACGCCGGCGATTTCTACCGCGAGAGCCACAGCACGATCTTCCGTGCCGCGGTCGAGCTGTACGCCCAGGGCGAGCCGGTCGACGTGCTCACGATCGCCGACAAGCTCGACAAGACGGGCAAGCTCGCTGAGGTTGGCGGCGCCGACAAGATCCGCGAGATCGCAGCGCTGACACCAGCCGCGTCAAACGTCGCGCATTACGCACGCATCGTCCATGAGATGGCCACACTGCGCGGCCTCATTCGCGCTGGCAACACGATCGCGCGGCTCGGCTTCGACCGGCCTGGTGAGGCCGTTGAACTCGTCGACCAGGCCGAGCAGGTCATCTTCGACCTCAGCCAGGGTCGTGTCACCGGCCAGTTCGCCCATATCGAGTCGCTGCTCAAGGAGTCGTTCGAACGGATCACGACGCTCTACGAGGCTGGCACCGAGATCACCGGCACCCCGTCGGGCTTCCGCGACCTCGACCGCCTCACGTCGGGCTTCCAGCCGGGCAACTTGATCATCGTCGCGGCCCGCCCGTCGATGGGTAAGTCGGCGCTTGGACTCTGCATGGCAGCCAACATCGCGGTGCGCCATCAGCAGCCGGTCGCGCTGTTCACGCTGGAAATGTCGAAGTCGGAAGTCACGCAGCGCCTGATGTGTTCGGAAGGGCGTGTCGAATCGCAGCGTCTACGCACCGGCAAATTGGCTGCCGACGACTGGACGCGCCTGACGGGCGCCTGCGACAAGCTCGCGAAAGCACCCATCTACGTCGACGACACCGGCTCGGTGACGATGATGGAAGTGCGGTCGAAGCTGCGGCGCCTGAAGACACAGGAGCCAAACCTCGGCCTCGTCGTCATTGACTACCTCCAGCTGATGACCTCCGGCACATCGGTCGAGAACCGTGTGCAAGAGGTGTCGCAGATCTCGCGTTCGCTGAAGGTGCTCGCCCGCGACCTCGACGTGCCGATCATGGCGCTCTCACAGCTCTCCCGCGCCGTCGAACAGCGCCACGACAAGCGGCCGATCCTCTCCGACCTTCGTGAATCAGGCTCGATCGAGCAGGACGCCGACCTCGTGATGTTCGTCTACCGCGACGAGTACTACAACCCCGAGGAGACCGACTCGGCGGGTATCGCCGAGATCATCCTGGCGAAGCACCGCAACGGCGCCACCGGCACCGAAAAGCTCGCGTTCCAGAAGCGCTACGCCAAGTTCTCCGACCTTGCGGCGGCTGCAGCGTGAGCCAAACCACCGTGTGGATTTCGCCGGGCGCGCGTGCCTTCTCGTGCCTGTGCGAAACGTGCCTTGAGTCCGCCCGCGCGAGCGGCGCGCTGTTCTTCGACGCCATGCAACAGGCAAGCGTCCGAGGGTCGGTCGCCGAGGGGGCAACAACAACCGTCGTGCGCTGCAGCGCGGGCCACGAGATCATCCTGCGCCGCACGAGCCGGCCCGCCGCCCTCGACCGTCCCGACGGACGCCAACTCCAACTCGCATGAGGGCATGGCGAAAGTGATCCAGCGACAACACGTCTGGGTGGGGCCCGAGGCAACGACCTTTGAGGCTCCGTGCGAGGCGTGTCAGTCGAAACGAGAACGCGACCCCTGGTCGGTCGCGGTTGACGGCACCGAGGTGCAAGGGACGCTCCGCCGCGACGCCGACGTGGGTTTCACAACGTGTCGCAACGGCCATCGCATCATCGTTCGGCGGATGAAACTCACCGCCGTTCCGAGCAACCGCTTCCACTAGCGCGAGGGCTGATCGGCGCGGGCGACCGGCGGCTTAGGCAGACTGCACGTCGTGCCAGCCACTGTTGTCGTGGGCGCACAGTGGGGAGACGAGGGCAAGGGCAAGATCGTCGACCTGCTCGCGCAAGATTCTGATGTGGTCTGCCGTTACCAAGGCGGGCCTAATGCCGGGCACACAATTATCGTCGGCGATCAGACCTACAAGATCCGCCAGACCCCAAGCGGAATCATCTCGGGCAAGGTGTCGGTGATCGGCGCAGGCTGCGTCGTCGACCCTGAGGTGTTCCTCGGTGAACTTGACGATCTCGCCGCACGCGGCATCGACGTCTCGAAGGTTGTGGTGTCGGGCAACGCGCACCTGATCATGCCGTGGCACATCGCGATCGATCAGGCGTCCGAGCATCGCCTTGGCAAGCTCCAGATCGGCACCACCCGCCGCGGAATCGGACCTGCGTACGCCGACAAGGCGTCACGCCTCGGTATCCGCGTGCAGGACGTGCTCGACCCGAAGCTCTTGCGTCAGAAGATCGAAGTTGCGCTCGAAGAGAAGAACGTGTGGTTGGAGCGCGTCTACGAGGTCGATGGTTTCGACCTCGAGGATGTCGCACACCGCTACGAGGGTTACGCCCAGAAGCTCCGCCCCTACATCGGCGACACCTCGCTGCTTGTCGATCTCGCGCTCCGCGAAGGGAAGGACGTGCTCTTCGAAGGCGCACAGGGCACACTGCTCGACCTCGATCACGGCACCTACCCGTTCGTGACGTCGTCGAACCCGATCGCGTCGGGCGCCTCAACCGGCATGGGCATCGGCCCCACGCGCATCGATCGCGTGCTGGGAGTCGCAAAGGCATACGTCACGCGGGTCGGCGAAGGCCCGCTGCCCTCCGAGATCCAGGGTGCCGACCAGCAGCGCGTTCAAGAGCTCGGCGGCGAGTTTGGAACCGTCACCGGTCGGATCCGCCGCTGCGGCTGGCTCGACCTTGTTGCGCTGCGGTACGCCGTGCGCGTCAACGGCATCACCTCACTCGCACTCACGAAGCTCGACGTGCTCAGCAACTTCGCTGAGCTGCCCGTGTGCGTGCGCTACAAGCTGCGCGACGGCTCCGAAACACCCCACTTCCCGGCCCACCAGAGCGACTTCCACCACGCCGAGCCGGTGTGGGAAGTGCTCCCCGGCTGGGAGTGCACCCTCGACGATGCGACGAACCGTTCCGAGCTGCCTGATGCCGCGAAGGCCTACGTCGAGTTTGTGGAGCGCGAGCTTGAGGTTCCCGTGGAGCTCGTTGGCGTCGGCGCGGCACGCACCTCCGTCCTCGTCTAACACCTCTTTTCGGCAGCACCGCCCGTCGTCACTAGACTCGGGCTAGTGAAGGTTCTCCTCGTCGGATCGGGTGCGCGCGAACACGCGCTGGCGCGCGGCCTGACGAAGAGCCCGTCGCTGAGCGAGCTTCACGCCGCCCCCGGCAATCCCGGAATCGCAGAGATCGGCACGTGCCATCCGGTTCGCGTCGATGACATCGAGGGTCTCGTCGACCTTGCGCAGTCGCTCCGGATCGACCTCGTCGTGGTCGGGCCTGAGGCACCGCTTGTGGCGGGGCTTGCCGATCAGCTGCGGAAGGCTGGCATCGCAACGTTCGGGCCGAGCGCCGCTGCAGCCGAAATCGAAGGTTCGAAGGCGTTCGCAAAGGACGTGCTCGATGCGGCGGGTGTTCCAACCGCCCGGATCCTCGACGTGCCCAAGGCACCGTGTGTGGTGAAGGCGGACGGGCTTGCCTCAGGCAAGGGCGTGTTTATCTGCAACACCGAGGACGAGCTCGCGGAAGGTCTCGCGGGAGCTCGTGCGCTGGGCGACACGGTCGTCGTGGAGGAGATGCTGACCGGCCCGGAGGTTTCGGTATTTGCGCTGTGCGATGGCTCCGTGGCGGTGCCGCTCGCGTCGGCTCGCGACTTCAAGCGGATCGGCGACGGCGACACCGGCCCCAACACGGGAGGCATGGGTGCGTACTCGCCCGTTGCCGATTCCGGCGATCTCGCAACGCTCGTCGCCGAGATTCACCAGCCGGTGCTCGATGAGCTCGCGCGCCGCGGCACACCGTTTATCGGCTGCCTGTTTGCTGGCCTGATGCTGACGCCCGATGGGCCGCGGGTGCTTGAGTTCAACGCACGGTTTGGCGACCCTGAGACACAGGTAATCGTCGCGCGGCTCGAAGGCGACCTGCTCGCAGCGCTTGCGGCGGCAGCGGCTGGCGATCTCAGCGGCGTGTCGATCGGCACCGGCGCGGATGCGGCCGTGACCATCGTTGTCGCAGGCCCCGACTACCCCGCTCGCAGCGACTACACCGGGGCCGCCATCACCGGCATCGACGATGCCGAGTCGGATGGGGCATTCGTGTTCCACGGCGGCACCGCGATGCACGACGGGGCGCTCGTCACAAACGGCGGCCGCATCCTTTCGGTGACCGCCGCAGGACCAACGGTTCGGGAGGCACGTGAGACGGCCTACACAGCGGTCGCGAAGGTCGCGTTTGCCGGGGCACAACATCGAAACGACATCGCGGGAGGGGTCGAATGAGCGTTCAGGTGGGGATTCTCGTCGGGTCAGAGTCGGATCGCGAGCGGATGCAGGCGGCGATGGACGAGCTCGACGCGCGCGGAATCACGTGGGAGTTCGAGGTGCGCTCAGCGCACCGCAACCCTGACGAGGTCGCGGAGTATTCGAAGACGGCAGCTTCGCGTGGCGTGAAGGTGCTGATCGCCGGTGCCGGCTTGGCCGCTGCTCTGCCCGGGGTCGTTGCTGCGCACACGACGTTGCCGGTAATCGGCGTGCCGCTTCGCTCGTCAAAGAGCGTGCTCGACGGACTCGATGCCTTGCTCTCGATCGTGCAGATGCCGCCGGGGGTTCCGGTCGCGACAGTAGGCGTCGACAACGCGAAGAACGCTGCCGTACTTGCAGCTCGGATCCTTGCGCTTCTCTAGTCCCGTCGCCTCGATCGAGGGCCCGCCACCCGGCTCTCTACACTGTCTCAAGTGATCGCGCGCTACTCCCGGCCTGAGATGAGCACCATCTGGTCGGAGGAAGGCAAGCTCGCGCGTTGGCTCGAGGTTGAACTTGCCGCCCTCGACGGATGGGCTGAACTCGGAACCATTCCCGCCGCTGATGTGGCGACGATTCGCGCGAACGCCAAGGTGCCAACGGCGGCGCGGGTTGCCGAGATCGAGCTCGTCACCGACCACGACCTTGCGGCGTTCGTCGACGCGGTGTCGGAGCAGCTCGGCCCCGAGGGTCGCTGGGTGCATTACGGCCTCACGTCGTCTGACGTCGTCGACACAGCGTTGTCGCTGCAGCTCGTCGATGCCGGGCGGCTGATTCTGCGCGAGATCGACCGCGCGTTCGCAGCCGCCGTGAAGCAGGCCAACGCACACAAGCATTCGATCTGCATCGGCCGCTCGCACGGCATTCACGCCGAACCCACGACGTTCGGTTGGAAGCTTGCCGGGTGGGCGTTTGAGCTTGACCGGGCGCGAACGCGGATCGAGCACGCGCTGGAGGTCAACCGGGTTGGTCAGCTTTCAGGCACGGTCGGCACGTATGCCGCCGTCGAGCCTGAGGTGGAGCGGATCGCCTGTGAACGTCTCGGCTTGGAGCCCGATCCCCTGTCAACCCAGGTGATCGCGCGCGACCGGCACGCCGAGCTGCTGTCGGCGCTCGCGCTGCTTGCCACCTCGCTCGACCGGTTTGCGATTGAGATCCGTCACCTTGCCCGCACCGAGGTGCGCGAGGTTGAGGAGCCGTTCAAGAAGGGGATGAAGGGTTCGTCGGCGATGCCGCACAAGCGCAACCCGAAGGTGGCCGAGCGCATCTCGGGCCTCGCGCGCATTGTTCGGGCGGCCGCCATCGTCGGCCTCGAAAACGTGCCGCTCTGGCATGAGCGCGACATCTCACATTCCTCCGCCGAACGCGTGACGTTCCCCGACACGTTCCTTGCAACCGATTACATCCTCGATCGGTTCACGTGGATCATGGACGACCTTGTTGTGTACCCCGAACGGATGCGCCGCAACCTCGACGCGTCGCACGGGCTCGTGTTCTCGCATCGCTTGCTGCTCGCGCTTGTCGGCAGCGGCCTCGATCGTGGTGAGGCGTACCGGCTCGTGCAGGGTCATGCGATGCAGGCGTGGGATGAGGAGCGCGACTTCCGCGCACTCGTCGAGGCCGATCCTGCGATCGCTGATCGTCTGGGACCTGCCGGGATCGAGTCTGCATTCGACCTGGCGGCCACTGTCGCCCATGTCGACACGGTGTTTGATCGTCTGCATGCCCTTGCCGCTAAACGAGAGGAGACGCTGAGTGTCTGAGCAAGAAACGCACCTGGGCAGTGGCAAGGTTCGCGAGCTCTACGCACTTGGCGACGATCGGCTGCTGCTTGTTGCGAGCGATCGGATCTCGACGTTCGACGTCGTGCTCCCCACCGACATTCCCGACAAGGGCCGTGTGTTGACGGGACTTTCGGCGTTCTGGTTTGCCCGTACGAAGCATCTGGTGGCGAACCATCTGCTCGCGATTCGCGCCGACGGCCGTTCGAGCGAGTGCCGGAAGTTGACGATGCTCCCGATCGAGTGCGTCGTGCGCGGCTATCTCTCAGGCTCGGGTTGGAAGGATTACAAGACCACCGGTGCTGTCTGTGGCCATGTCCTGCCGGAGGGGTTGGTTGAATCGGCGCAGCTGCCGGAGCCGATCTTCACGCCAGCGACGAAGGCGCAGACGGGTCATGACGAGAACATCGATCGTGAGGCCGCCGCTGCCCTTGTTGGCGAGGAGCTGTTCGACAAGGTTGAGCGGGTGTCGCTTGAGCTCTATCGCTTTGCGTCGGAGTACGCGTTGACCCGCGGGATCATCCTGGCAGACACGAAGCTTGAGTTTGGCTTGGACGAGAACGGCGAGCTGGTGCTTGGCGACGAGGCGTTCACGCCGGATTCGTCGCGGTTCTGGCCGGCCGACGAGTACACGCCGGGGTCGACGCCGCCGTCGTTCGACAAGCAGTTTGTGCGCGATTACTGCGAGTCGCTCGGTTGGGGCAAGACCTACCCCGGCCCTGAGCTTCCTGCCGACGTTGTGGCTGGGACGCGGGCGCGCTACATCGACGCGTTTGAGCAATTGACCGAGTCGTCGTTCGATGACTACATCGCGAATCCGGGGAGTCTTGTCGCATGAAAGCCACCATCTTGATCCGGCCGAAGGCAGGGATCCTCGACCCACAGGGTCAGGCGGTTGAGACCGGCCTTGGCCACCTCGGCTTCACTGTCCGGAACGCGCACGTGGGTCGGCTCGTCGAGCTTGAAGTTGAGGCAACCGACAGCGCCGACGCGCACGCCCAGATCGAGCGCATGTGTGAGCAGCTGCTCGCGAACCCGCTGATCGAGAGTTACGAGATCGTTGTTGAGGCCGCCGCGTGAGCGACGCGCCAAAGCCCGCGATCTCGGTTGTCGTCTTCCCTGGGTCGAACGACGACCGCGACACCGAACTCTCCTTGAACCACCTTGGCGCCGACGCAAGCCGCCTGTGGCATGGAGAGGAACGTCTGCCTGCGAACACCGCAGCCGTCGTTCTTCCCGGCGGGTTCTCGTATGGCGACTACCTCCGTTGCGGCGCGATCGCCCGCTTCTCGCCCGTGATGCGTGACGTCGTGCGCTTTGCAAACGAGGGCGGCCTCGTGCTCGGCATCTGCAACGGCTTCCAGATCCTGACCGAGGCCGGTCTCCTGCCCGGTGTTCTCCGCCAAAACAGCACGCTTGAGTTCCAATGCCAGGACGTCAGCCTCGTTGTCGAGCGCACCGATACGGCGTTTACGTCGCGCTGTGAGCCAGGCGATCGGCTCTCGATCCCCGTCAAGAACGGCGAGGGCTGCTGGTTCGCCGATCCCGAGCTACTCGCGGAGGCTGAAGCAGAGGGCCTGATCGCGCTCCGCTACGCCCCCGGCACGAACCCGAACGGTGCGATTGCCGACGTCGCAGGCGTGATCAGCGCAGGCGGCAACGTCTTCGGCTTGATGCCGCATCCCGAGCACGCGGTCGACCCTGTTCTCGGCTCAACCGACGGCGCCAAGATCCTTGGCTCGCTCGTCGACGCGGCACGCTCCGCAGCATTCGCAACCGCGTAGCGAGAACGACCGCCACCCCGGCAGCCGCGGCGACGTACAACCACGCGGCGTCTCTCAATTGTCGTTCACGATCGGCGGCCTACTCTCCGACACCACCTCCCGCGACGCCCAGATCAAGCGCGGCCTGAAACTCCGGTCTCAGCGCAAGGGCGGCCCGCAGTCGCTCGACGTCCTTCGGTCGGAGCGTGACCGGGCCACGGCGACCGACACCGTCAGTCGAGTAGCTGAACCGAACGAAGCGCTCGCCGTCGGGTGACTCGATCAGCTGCACGACGGTGGAGAAGCGCTTGGGACCTGCGTGCTGTGCGAGTCGAATCTCGTCGACAACCCGCATTGGCCCCCAGAGCGATGCGACTGTCCGTCGTGGTTCAGCCGTCTTGCGTTGTCCACGACGCGCTGGGGCATCGTGGGGTGCGTCGGGACGCCTGCGAGGTGTCCGACGAGGTGGGATGGAACCGTCTGTTGTCATCACCTTCGACGCTAACGCGGAAGGTGTAACGGCGCTGTTGCGATTTCCGACTAGACGCCGCGCGTTGCCGAGAGCGACGCGAGCATGTCGCGCCCGATGATGTCGTCAATCGCCTTCGGCACCGGTTGCGGCCCGAGCGCGAACGCCCCCGGATCCCGCGCGAGCGCCCGCAGCGAATGCGCCTGTAGCGCGAAGCCGAGATCCATCACCTGAATCTGGTTGCCCGTCGCGGCGGTGAGGTTCAGCATCTCGCCTCGCCCCAACACCCGGAAGACCCCACCGCCCGGACGCTCAACCTCCTCAACGAGTCCCGTCAGCGGCCGGCGCGTCCACGACCCCGGCACCTCGATCTCGCTGAAATGCCCGGCGTTCGCAATCAGCGCTCCGTCGCGCAACAGCCCAAGCTCGCGCTCCCGCAAAATTCCCGTCGACCCCGTCACCATGATCACGACGTCAGCGGCGGCGAGGGCAGCGTCGAGCTCCATCACCCGCATCCCGTCGAACGCCGCCTCGAGCGACTTCACAGGGTCGATCTCGACAGCGATCACTGTCGCCCCATCGGCGCGCAACGCGCGCGCCGTTCCCCGGCCGCACGCGCCGTACCCAATCACCGCAAAGGTCGTTGCCGGCACGAGCAGGTTCGTCGCACGCATGAAGCCTTCGACAACCGTCGGCCCCACCCCGTACTGATTCTCGATCAGACGCTTCAACGGACTGTCGTCGATCACCACAACCGGGAACGGAACGTGCCCCTGCATCTCGGCCTTCAGGCGGTTGCCGCCCGAGGTCGTCTCCTCGGTCGCGAACTCGATCGTCAAGCCACGCCGAACCGCGCTGCTGATCAGGTCGGCACCGTTATCCAGCAAGAAGCTCGGCTCGGTGTCGAGCACCCGCTCGATATGCGCCAGGTGCGCCGCCATGTCGTCGGCCTTCAGCGCGAACACCGTCACGCCGTCCTGCGCGGCGAGGAACGCAGCCGTCCCGTCGTCTGTCGTTGCAGGGCTACCGGTGATCGCCAGCTCGCATCCGCCGGCACGGAGCACCTCGACCAGCACCGCAGTCTTCGGCTCAACGTGAATGCAGACGCCGAGCTTGCGCCCAGCGAACGGCTGCTCCGCCGCGAACTCGTCCTTCAGCGCCGCAAGCAGCGGCATGTTCGCGCGCGTCCATGCGATCCGCGCTGCGCCTTCATCAGCGAGACCAGGATCGGCGACCAGGCTCACGAGCTAGGCGCGCTCGATGAGCTCGATGCGATAGTCGTCCGGGTCACGGACAAAGCAAAGCAGCGAGCCACCCTCGCGCACGCGATACGGCGGCTTCTCGGGCTCGATCCCCTTCGTGGACAGCGCGGCGAGCGTCGCAGCGAGATCCTCGACCCCGATCGCAATGTGGCCATAGCCGGTGCCGTTGTCGTAGGTGCGACCGTCGTGGTTGAACGTCAGCTCCAGCTCGGCGTCGTCTCCCGGGCAGCCGAAGAAGTAATTCGTTGCCTCAAGCTCGCCGTTACGAACGATCGGCAGCTCGCGCCGAAACTCAAACCCCAGCGCCTCGTAGAACGCGCGGCTGCGGTCGAAATCGGTGATGCGGTACATGGTGTGCAGGTATCGGGCCATGGCGGGATCGTAGAGAAGAGCGCGTTCGTGCGCTCAGGCGGACATGTGCCGCCTCCGCGAACGTACCTCGGCGTGGTGCGCACGATCACACGCAATTTCCGCAGTTCGGCGTTGCCGACGGGAGTCGGCCGTAGTAAGACCACGCCTTCGTGATTCGTTCAGCCCTCGCACCGCTCGCTGAACGAGACGTTCGCCACCTCTTCCTCGGGCAGACCACCTCGACATTCGGGAACGCCTTCGCGAATGTGGCGTTGGCGTTCGCAGTGCTCCAGACGACAGGTTCGATCGCGAACGTCGGGTTGGCCCTCGCTGCGATGCGCGTTCCGCTCCTGGCGTTCACGCTCCTCGGCGGAGTGGTGGGCGACCGTCTACAACGGCGGGCCGTCCTGCTCACCGCCGACATCGCCCGGTTTGTCTCGCAGGGCGCGGCCGCCCTCTTGTTGCTCACCGACAACGCGCGACTCTGGGAACTGCTTGCCCTATTCGCATGCCACGGCCTTGCGCAGGCGTTCTTCAGCCCGACCATGGTCGGGCTGATCTCCGAGGTCACACCTCCGCGGCACCTGCAACAGACAAATGCGCTGTTCGCCTTCTCGCAAAGCGCTGCGGGCGCGACAGGAATGTTGGTTGGCGGCGCACTCGTGAGCATTGCAGGGCCGGGGTACGCGTTTGGCATCGACGCATTGAGTTTCCTTGTAAGCGCCGTTGCACTCGCAACGCTTCAACTGCACGCAGTGCCCGCCCGGATCGCTGGCGCAACCACGCTCCTCCGTGACCTACGCGCAGGCTGGGATGCGTTTCGCACCGACGATGGCTATGGGTCGGAACCGTCCACATCTCCCTGCTCAACGCGTTCGCCCTCTCCGGATTCTTTGCGCTCGGGCCGGTCGTGGCGGCTCGTGACCTCGGCGGCGGGTACGCCTGGGGCGTCATCGGCGCACTGTTTGCGTGCGGGATGGCTGGAGGGGCGCTCACCGCGAGCCGCGTCAGCCCCCGCCGCCCACTGCTTGCTGCGTTCGGTGTGGTGATGCTTGCCGCTCCACAGCTCGCGCTGCTCGCGCTCGCCGCTCCCCTCCCTCTCATTGCCTTAGCCGCGTTCTTCGGCGGGGCGCAAGTTGCGTTCTGGGGTGCGCTCTGGACGACCACTCTGCAACGCGAGATCCCAAACGACGTGTTGGCACGGGTCACCTCGTTCAGCCAGGTGGGGACACTCCTCTTCGCCCCACTCGGCCTCGCCACGGTCGGGATCGCAGCCGGTGCGTTCGGAGTGGCGACCGTCCTTTGGGTCGGTGCGGTGTGGACGGTGATCTCAACCGCAGCCGTCCTGCTGCTCAATGGCGGCATCCGCCACTACGTGCGACCCGCGGACGACAAGAAACACGGCGACCCTCCGAAGAGGGCCGCCGCCGGGACGGAATCCGACTGAACTACTTGATCACTGCCGCGCCTGTGGCCGCTGCCTTCGCGCCGCTGAGCGTGCACGAAGCCGCGAGCTTCCACTGGCCGGTCTTCAACTTCGTCGCGAGCTTCCCCGGGAAGATCGCCGCGCCCGTCTTCGACGCAGTCGCCTTGCCGAGATCAACGCTCGTGCCGGCCTTGGTCGCCGTTGCGGTACACGCCGACCCAGGCGCCGCCGCCACATGGAGCGCATACGAGCTCAATGAGGCAACGGTTTTTGGGATCACGAACGTCGCCCGCGCCACACCCTGGCTGAGCTTCAAGTGCATTGCCGAGCCCGCCGGAGCCGCCGACAGATGTCGCACGGTCTTGCTCGTCGGGATCGTCACGCCTGCTGGGATGCTGACGCCTGGAGGAATCGAGCCGCTTGGAATCGACGACGGAGCACCACTGCTCGCGGCGCCCGCAGCAGCCATCGCTGCGATCTCGCTCTGGCTTGGCATCGCACCAGCCGGTGCCTTACCGGCGAGATCCATTGTCTCGTTCTCGGTGAATGAGCCGCTACCCACCGCACCTTGGAACTGACCCGTGCCGGAAAGAACGGTGACCGTGAAGTCGCCTTTGAACGTTCCGGTCGTGGCGTCGGACTGACCGAACGCCATCGTTCCGTTGAGGGTTCCGGTCAACGTTGCACCGGAGAAGCTCATCGTCCACGAGCACGCTTGCGTTCCTGAGCCGCCAAAGTCGAAGGTCTGCGACGACGACCCTGTCGCAGAAACCGCCACAGCCGCCTTGCCCTTGATCGCGACGTTGAAATCGCAGGATGCCTGGAACGAGCCGCTGAGGTTCTTTGACGTCCACGTCGCGGTGCCGTTCATTGGAACGGCGCTCTGGTTGTAGGAGTAGTCGAACGGACAGTTGATCGTGAACGGAGGCCGTGCCCCCGACGACGGCAAATTGCATGAGTTCATGCCGTCGGAAGGAATGTTTCCGATCTGCGGCGGGCCACCGTTGATGTCGACCGCAATGTCTGCAGCCGACGGAATATCGACCCGCGTTGCGGTCGAACTGCCCAGGGCGCCGACCGCCGAAATTGCAACGCCCAATAAGGCTAGAACCACGAGATATGTGAGCCTGCGTGTCATACCGACAGCTCACCACCAGGGCTCTCAAGCCGCGTCGGAGCCGCACCTGATTCGTTTCGCTCCGAACTACCGAACGTGCTGCGGGTTACGCGAGGATGTTCTCGGTCACAAACAGCCGCTCACGGCGACTGACGTGGGCCAGCGAATCGGCTGCGACCTGCTTGCCATGTTCGGTCGCGTACGCAGCTTCGAAGTCGGCCTGCGAGTCGAACCACAGCTCGGTGATGCCGTCGAACTCGGCGTCGGGCGTGTTGACGAGATTGAACCGCGCACCGCGAAGTCCTGGTAGAGCCTTCGCGAGCGGTGCATGGTCACCCAACCACCAGTCGGCGAACGCATCGTGCGTCATGTCCTCACGCCGGGCCAGGAGGATGATCGCCTTGAACATCGCTACTCCGGCTTCCGCGTTCGATGATGGGGGCGCCCACCGACAGCCAAGACAACACAGATCACCATCTCATCGGCGAGCGGCGCATCGCCGATCGAGATCTCGGCCGCATCCATGTCGTCGAAGCTCCAGATGCTGTCCTTGTTCGTGATCGGCATCGTGATCGCCGCGCCGGGGCCAGCGACCTTCTTCGTCGACGGAATGATGTCGTCGCCGTGGTCGACCGCCTTGCGCACCGGCGCACCGAACTTCGGGTGCAGCACCGCAGCGGCGTGCTCGATCTCCCCGTCGGTGCCGATGATCGCGCCCTTGCCGTAGGCGGTGACGTCGTTTGGCGCAACGCCGAGCGCCGCAACGGCGCGCTCGGCAAGGAGCCCCGACACCTCAGCGCCCAAGTCGTAAAGCGGCGAGAGATCCTCGACAAACCGGCCGGCGAACGGGTTGGTGACGACGGCCGCCGCCACAACTTTGCGGGTCGGCGGATCGACCGCGCGCCCTGCATCACGCAACGACTCTTCGACCTGCACAACGATCTTGCGAATCTCGGCTGCCATTAGACCGGATCCTACGGGCTCTTGGCGGGCCGCACCGGCGATCGGCGCGATCCGATCGCAACACCACCGAAGATCAGCGCGAGACCCGCAATCGCCGACGCCCGAACGTGTTCGTCCAGCACCAGCACGCCGTAAGACACGGCGAAGGCTGGCACGAGATACGTCACGAGAATCGCCCGCGACGCGCCAACGCCACGCAAGATCGCGAAGTAGAGGATGTAGGCGAACCCTGTGCCGATGATCCCAAGCGTCGCCATCGACGCCGTGATCTTCCAACCCGGCATCGCACTCGGAAGTGCAACCAACCCAAACGGCGCGATCAACACCGCCGCGGTGCACATCGACCCCGTCGCAAGCACGAGCGGCTCCACATCCTTCATCCACCGCTGCCCATAGACACCGGCGCCCGCGTACAGAAGCCCGCTGAACACCACGGCAAGTGCCGACCACAGGCTCCCGTGAACGTGCACCCCCACAAGCAGGGCAACCCCCAGGAACCCACCGAAGATGCCGAGCGCGCGCCGACGGGTGACGAGCTCCTGCCCCACCATCACGGTCAGCGCGATGCTGAAGAGCGGCGCGGCCGCCTGGAAGATCGCGGTCAGCCCCGAGTCGAGCTTCTGCTCGGCCCAGGCGAGCAACGCAAACGGGAACGCGCTGTTGACGAGCCCCATCACCGCCAGGCGCAACCATGCGCCACGCACGCCGGCCACCAACCGCGCAGGCCCGATGACGACCGCCGACACCGGAATCAGCACAACGGTTGCCAGGGCGAGACGCAGCCAGGCGATCGCCATCGGCTCAAGCTCGCGGTCGGCCACCTTGATGAAGAGGAACGACGCGCCCCAGATCGCTGAAAGCAGCAAGAGCATGAGGGCATAGCGGCGCGACATACGAAGGTTCTAACTGCCGCAGGTGGTGTGGCGTGAGATGAAGTGCTGAAGGTTCCCTGGCGAGGTCGTCCAAGCCCCGGCGTACACTGGCCTCTCTGACTGCTTTGGAGCAGCCTCCTCTTCATCGGGCACTCGGTCTCACCGACTGGGAGTTCACGCGTATCCAAGAGTTGCTTGGACGGATGCCGAACGACTTCGAACTGGCCGTTTTCTCGCTGCTCTGGTCGGAACACTGCGGCTACAAGCATTCCGCACCGCTCCTGCGCCGCCTCCCCACTGCGGGCGAACGAGTCCTGCAAGGGCCTGGCGAAAACGCTGGCGTGATCGACGTTGGCGGCGGACTTGCCGTCGCATTCAAAGTCGAGTCACACAACCATCCTTCAGCCGTTGAGCCGTTCCAGGGTGCCGCGACCGGTGTCGGCGGCATCCTCCGCGACATCGTGGCGATGGGCGCGCGCCCCATCGCGCTGCTCGACGGACTGCGTTTCGGCCAGCCCGACTGGCACTTCAAGCGGGCCGTGGCCGGAATCGGGCATTACGGCAACTGCGTGGGCGTGCCAAACGTCGGTGGCGAGACTGTCTTCGACCCCGCCTACGCGAAGAATCCCCTGGTCAACGCGATGTGCGTTGGGCTGCTGCCTGTCGAGCGCGTCCTCAAAGCCAAGGCGACCGGCACCGGCAACCTGCTCGTGCTCTACGGCGCGACGACCGGCCGCGACGGCATCGGCGGCGCCTCGGTGCTCGCCAGCCAAGACTTGGCCGGCTCCGACGATAAGCGGCCATCGGTGCAGATCGGCGATCCATTCCGCGGTAAGGCGCTGATCGAGGTGTCGCAGGAGCTCGTCGAGAGCGACCTCTGCCTCGGCCTCCAAGATTGCGGTGCCGCTGGCCTCGCCTCCTCGCTCGCCGAAATGGCACGCGGCGACGCAGGTGTCGACCTCCACCTCGATCGCGTCCCGTTGCGCGAATCGAACATGGAGCCGTGGGAGATCATGATCTCCGAATCGCAAGAGCGGATGGTGGCGGTCGTCGCCCCCGAGCGCCTCGCCGAAGTCCGCGAAGTGTGCGAGCGCTGGGAGCTCCCCTGCACCGTCATCGGCGAGGTCGCGAACCACGGCGAGCTCCGCTGCTACTTCGGGGGCGAGATTGTCGGGCAGATTCCGGCCGAGCTGCTCACCGACGAGTGCCCGCGCTACGAGCTTCCGCAGGAAGAGCGGCCCACCACGAACACCGCGATGGAGCAGGTGAACGCCGAGCCGAAGACCTGGATCTTCCAGCAGTACGACCAGCTCGTTGGCTCTCGCACCGTCCGCCGCCCCGGCCTCGATGGCGCTGTCCTGCGCCTCGATGGCACGCGCGGCATCGCCGTTTCGCTCGACGGTCCGCCCGTTGGCGAGCGCGACCCGTTCCGCGCCGGATGGTCTGCCACGATGGAAGCGGCAATGAACGTTGCATGTGCCGGTGGCGAGCCCGCCGCCCTCACCGATGGCTTGAACTACGGCAACCCCGAGCGGCCTGAGATCGCATGGGAGATCGCCCGCGGCATCGACGGCATCGCCGCCGCCGCGAACGAGCTTGGCATTCCTGTCGTGTCGGGGAACGTGTCGCTCTACAACGAGACGGGCGGCTCCCCCATCCCACCAACGCCGTTCGTTGGATGCGTTGGCCTTGTGCCCGACGTCACGCGCGTGCCGAGCCGCTGGCGCGGCGGCGACACGGTGCTGCTGCTGCACGGCGAAGGCGCAGAGCTCGTGCGGTTTGTCTGGCAGAACGCGCACCGCTTCTCGCTCGCCCATGACATCTCGAAGGGCAGCGTTGAACTCGCCTTGCACGAGGCCGCCGAGTGGAGCGGTATCGCAGGCCCCACCGCGGCCGGTGCGAACGGCCCCGGTGTGATCGTCGCCCTCGCACCGGCCGACGCTGCCTCACTCGACTGGCCCACCATCACCGAGCTCGGGACCGTCTAGCGATGTGCGGCATCTTCGGCATCTACGCCCCAGGACGGGACGTTGCGCGCCTCACCTACTTCGGCCTCCACGCGCTCCAGCATCGAGGCCAGGAATCAGCAGGCATCGCCGTGTCCGATAACGGTCGCCTCACGGCTCTGCGCGACCTCGGGCTCGTCACCCAAGTATTTGACGAGGCGAAGCTGAGCGGGCTGCATGGCACATTCGCGATCGGGCACACGCGCTACTCGACCACCGGTCGCAACGCCTGGGCAAACGCGCAGCCGCTGCTGCATCACGGCAAGACACGCACCGTGGCGCTCGGCCACAACGGCAACATCGTGAACGCCGCTGCGCTTCGTGCCGAGCTCGGCATCCCGCTCTCGTCTACATCCGACAGCGAAGTGATCGCGGCGATGATCGCGAACGACGAGAGCCCCCTCGCTGAGGCGATCGCGCACGCGATGAGCAAGATCGAGGGGGCCGCCTCAGTGGTTGGCATCGCCGAAGGGAAGCTCTTTGCGTTCCGCGACCTCCACGGCTTTCGCCCACTCGTTCTCGGCTACGTCGGCCTCGACCCGGTCGTTGCCTCGGAGACCTGCGCACTCGACCTTGTCGGTGCCCGGTTCGAACGTGAAATCAACCCCGGCGAGCTGGTGCTGCTCGACGAGAGCGGTGTCGAGTCGACGCGGGTTGGAGGACGGCCAGACCCGGCCCTATGCATCTTCGAATACTTCTATCTCGCCCGGCCCGACACGCGCCTCGAAGGGATCGAGGTGCACGGTGCCCGCGTGCAGATGGGTGTCACGCTCGCCCGCGAGGCTCCCGCGGAAGCCGATCTCGTGCTGCCGATTCCCGACTCAGGCACCCCGGCCGCGATCGGCTTCTCACGCGAAAGCGGCATTCCGTTCAGCGAAGGGCTGATCAAGAACCGCTACGTCCACCGCACGTTCATCCAGCCCGACCAGGCGATGCGCGAGCAAGGCATTCGCATGAAGTTCAACCCGCTCGACGAGGTCGCCGGCAAGCGGCTCGTGATCGTCGACGACTCGATCGTGCGCGGCTCAACGACGCGGCAGATCGTGCAGATGCTGTTCGATTCAGGCGCCGCCGAGGTGCACGTCCGTATCTCGTCGCCACCGGTCATCTCACCGTGCTTCTACGGCATCGACCTTGCCACCGAGAACGAGATGATCGCCGCCCAAACCGACGTCGAAGGTGTGCGGCTCGCGATCGGTGCGACGTCGCTCGCGTACCTCTCACTCGATGGCCTGCAGGCCGCAACGCAACGACCCGCATCAGAGCTCTGCCGGGCCTGCCTCACCCGCGAGTACCCCACGGCGCGTCCCGACGACGCCGCGAAGCACCGCTTCGAACCCGCCCCAGCCCGCGTCTAGGCGGCGGTGCCCGCTCCGGGGCCGCGTTCGAGCAGTTCCTTACCGCGTCCGAAGCGAACAGCCCGTTTGGCCTGCACCGGATCGAAGCCCTGCTCAAGCAGGCGCTGCCGCAGTTCGCTCTCGTTGGCCATCCGCAGGAACAGCACCACGAGCGCCCCGAGCGTGACGGCACCACCTTCGGCCATCATCACGACCCCCGCGAAGTTCTGGTCGCGGAGGGCCGACACACCCCACTTCGGCGTCGCACTCTCGTACCAGGGGTAGAAGACCGTTCCCGACCACACAAAGATGTTTCCGAGCACCGTCTCCAGCAGGCGGACGGCGGCGACATACCCAAGCTTTGCCCCGGTTCCGAACCACTCGGGTGCAGGCAGCGTCTCCAGCACCGGCGCCCACATCAAGCCGCCGAAGGTGAAGAACATCATGTGTTCGAACGCGTGAATCGGTGCGTGGTGGAGTGCCGCCTCGTAGAGGAACGGGATATGCCAGATGTACATGTCGAGCGCCCACAGGGGCAGCGCCACAAACGGATGGGCGAGCACGCGCAGGCGATCGAAAAAGCGGATCGAAAGCACGGGACGAAGCACCGGCCCAGTGAGCCCCAACACGAAGCAGAGCGGCGCCAGATCGCCAAGCAGCACATGCTGGGTCATGTGGAAGAAAAACAGGTCTTCTTCGCCAATGGCATCGATCGGGGAGTTCAGCGCCAACACAACGAGCGCGATCCCCGTCCAGAACATGCCAATCCGCCAGCCCGCAACCGGGGTGCCCTTGTCGGCCAGCGTCCGAACGCGCCGCGCATAGAGAACGCAGGCGAGCAGCGTCGGGATCAGCTGGAGCGGCTCAAGGTTCCAGCTCGTTAGGAGGTTCGCGCCAACCACGTGCCAAGTGTGGCTCACGTGACCCGAAACGGCGAATCGAACGGCTCCCACGACCGCCCGCCGAACGCAGCCGTAGACTCTTTGGCCTGGACGGGGACGCCCTCACCTACGCCGACGCCGGGGTTTCGCTCTCGGTCGCCGATGCAGTGGTGGGGCGCCTGCGCGCTGCCGTCGAATCAACCGGGGCAAAAGGCTTTGGCGCATTCGCGGGACTTCATCCCCTCGACGACCACCGCCTGCTCGCCGCGTCAACCGACGGTGTCGGCACGAAGCTGATGCTCGCGCGGAAGCGCGGCCGGCTACGCGACTGCGGCGCCGACCTCGCCGCGCACTGCATCAACGATGTCGTCACGACGGGCGCCGATCCGCTGATGATGCTCGACTACGTCGCGGCCAACACGATCGATCTCTCCGAGGTCGCCGACCTCGTCGACGGTGCCGCAGAGGTCTGTCGCACAGCCGGTGTCGCCCTCGTCGGCGGCGAGACGGCCGAACTGCCCGGAACCTACCGCGAAGGCGAACTCGACTTTGCAGGGACATGCGTGGGCATCGTCGACCGCGACAAGCTGATCGACGGCTCAACCGTCGTGCCCGGAGATCTCATCCTCGGCTTCCCCTCCGCTGGCATCCACGCGAACGGATTCACACTGGCGCGAAAGGTGCTTGAAACCGAGGATTACGACGGCCCCGACCTGCTCGCCCCCACCCGGCTGTACCTCGACGTCGCGCGTTCGCTGCGCGGGCGCGCCAAAGCTTTCGCGCACATCACCGGGGGCGGCATCGTCGGCAACCTGCCGCGCGTGCTGCCCGAGGGCTGCTCGCCCGAGATCTCCTGGAACGCCTGGGAGCGGCTGCCTGTCTTCGACTGGCTCGGCCGCCATGTCGCAGAGGAGGAGATGCGGCGCGTGTTCAACCTCGGCATCGGCTGGTGCGCCGTCGTCGCCGAAGCTCAACCCGGCGAGATCGTGATTGGGCGGATCGTTTGATCGGCGTCCTCGTCTCGGGCAACGGCTCCAACTTGCAGGCACTGATCGACGCTGGGTTGCCAATTTCGGGTGTTGCCGCGAACCGCAAAGACGCTTTCGCTCTGCAGCGAGCACGCGAGGCCGGCATCCCGGTTGCCGTGTTCGGACTCGACTGTCACGCGTCACGCGAAGAGCGCGACCGGATGATGGCGACATGGCTTGAAGAGCATGGGGTCGAGATCGTCGTGCTCGCGGGCTACATGCACCTCGTCACCCGCCCGTTCCTCGTCCGATTCCCAAACCGAGTCGTGAACGTCCACCCCTCGCTGCTTCCCGCCTTCCCAGGGCTGCATGCGATCGAGCAGGCGATCGATGCGGGCGTCGCCGAGACAGGTGTGACCGTTCATCTCGTCGACGAAGGTCTCGACACCGGGCCCGTCCTGCGCCAGGAGGCTGTCGTGGTCGCGCCGGTTGAGACATTGGAAGAGCGGATCCATGCCGTTGAACACCGCCTGCTCCCCGAAGTTGTTCGCTCACTCATCAACGAGACCGCCACGTTTGCCACCACCACTTCGAAGGAGATCTCGTGAGAGCACTCGTCTCGGTCTGGGACAAGACCGGCCTGGAACCATTCGCCCGCGGGCTCGTCGAACTCGGCTTCGAGATCGTCTCGTCGGGTGGCACCGCCTCGTTCCTCGCCGAACATGGACTGCCGGTCACGAAGGTCGAAGACGTCACACAGGCGCCAGAAATGCTCGGTGGCCGCGTCAAGACGCTCCACCCGCGCATCCACGCAGGCATCCTCGGCCGCCCAACGCTCCCCGACGATCAGGCAGCGCTCACCGAGCATGGGATCGAGCCGTTCCAGGTCGTGTGCGTCAACCTCTACCCCTTCTCGTCGGTGAGCGGCAAGCAAGACACGACCGATGCTCAGGCGATCGAGCTGATCGACGTGGGTGGCCCATCGATGCTGCGCGGTGCCGCGAAGAACTTCGCGCACGTCGCCGCGGTCTGCGACCCGTCGCAGTACGACGGCGTTCTCGCCGAGCTGCGCGAACACGGGGCTGTCTCGCTCGACACACGACGGGCGCTGGCAACCGAGGCGTTCGCGACCACAGCTGCCTACGACGCGACGATCGCCAACTGGTTCGGCGGTGCCGAGCGCTTCCCGGAGCAGCTCAACCTCTCGTTCCACAAGGTGGCCGACCTCTCATACGGCGAGAACCCACACCAGGACGCCGCCTACTACCGCGAGCTTGGCGCACGAAGGCACCTGCTCTCGCGCGTTGAGCAGCTTGGTGGCAAAGAGCTGTCGTACAACAACCTGGCTGACCTTGAAGGCGCGCGCCGCGTGGCGCGCGAGTTCACCGAGCCGGCCGCGGTCATCGTCAAGCATGCGAACCCATGCGGCGTTGCCGTTGGTGCGACGATCGAGGAGGCCTACGAGCGGGCGCTCGCCGGCGATCCTGTGTCGGCCTTCGGTTGCGTGATGATCCTCAATCGGCCGATCACCGGCGCGTTCGGCGCGCGGCTCGCCGAGCATTTCATCGAGGTGCTGCTGGCGCCCGCCTACGACGACGAATCTCTTGCCGCGTTGCAGACCAAAGCTGCGCTTCGGATCCTGCGCGACGATGAGCGCCGAAGCGACACCCCAGGCGAGCTCGACTTCAAGCGTGTGCTGGGCGGCATCCTGGTGCAGGATCGCGACGCGGCCACCGAGGAGCGCGACGCGATGGAACTCGCCACCGGCGCGATCGACGAGAAGGCGTGGGCCGACCTGCTGTTTGCCTGGCGCGTGTGCAAGCACGTCAGCTCGAACGCAATCGTGCTCGTCAAAAATCTGCAGACCATTGGCATCGGCGCCGGCCAGATGAGCCGTGTCGACGCGGTGCGCATCGCAATCGAGAAGGCACGCGAGCACGGCCACGACGTCGCGGGGTCGGTACTCGCAAGCGACGCGTTCTTCCCGTTCGCCGACGGCCCGCAGCTCGCGCTCGACGCGGGCGTCACGGCGGTGATTCAGCCGGGTGGCTCGAAGCGCGACGACGAGGTGACTGCCGCGATTCAGGCAGCAGGAGCGGCAATGGTGCTCACCGGCCGCCGCCACTTCCGCCACTAGCGGCAGAGAGCTGCGAAGCGTCTACGCTTCGGGGCATGGCGCGCGAATACCCCACCGTGCTGGATCTCGTCGGCGGCACGCCGATCGTCCGGCTCGACCGCATCTCCGAAGAGGTACCCGGGCAGATCCTCGCCAAGCTCGAGTTCTTGAACCCGGGCGGCTCCGTGAAAGATCGCATTGGTCTCTCGATGATCGAAGCGGCCGAGCGCGACGGAAAGTTGAAGCCTGGCGGCACGATCGTCGAACCAACGTCGGGCAACACCGGTGTTGGTCTCGCCATCGCCGCGGCCAAGAAGGGTTACCGCTGCATCTTCGTGATGCCCGACAAGATGAGCCAGGAGAAGATCGCGATGCTGCGTGCGTACGGCGCAGAGGTCGTGATCACCCCAACCGCGGTCGATCATCATTCACCTGAGTCGTACTACTCGGTGTCGGATCGACTCGCCGAAGAGATTCCGGGTGGCTTCAAACCCGACCAATACTCGAACACGGCGAACCCCGAATCGCACTACCGCACGACGGGTCCGGAGATCATGGAGCAGACGGGCGGCGAGATCGACGCAATCGTCATCTCGGTCGGCACAGGCGGCACGATCAGCGGTGTCGGGCGGTACTTCAAGGAGCACAGGCCCGAGGTTCAGATCATCGGCGTCGACCCCGAAGGTTCGATCTACACCGCCAAGGACGAGAGCGAGCTGCGCCCCTACCTCGTGGAGGGCATCGGCAAGGACACGTGGCCCGAGACGATCGACCTGAACGTTGTCGACCGCTGGGTGCAGGTCTCCGACCGCGACTCGTTCCTCACAGCACGGCGCCTTTCGCGAGAAGAGGGCATCCTCGCCGGCGGCTCGGCAGGCAGCACCGTGTGGGGCGCGATCCAGATCGCGAAGGAGCTTGGCCCCGACGCACGGGTGCTGACGATCATCCCTGACTCAGGCCGCTCCTACCTCTCGAAGTTCTACGACGACAACTGGCTGATCGAATACGGGTTCCTGGAGCGCTCCGCGCCCACCCCCACCGTCGGCCAGCTGATCAACGCGAAGTCGGGCCCGGGTGGCCTGCCGGGACTCGTCACGATCTCGTCGCATCAGAAGGTCGGGCAGGCGATCGGCGTCATGCAGCGGTACGGCATCTCGCAGCTTCCAGTCGTGCGAAACGGCGAGGCGGCAACCCTCGCCGACGTGATCGGCTCGCTCCAAGATCGCGACCTGCTCGACCGCGTCTTCAAGAACTCCGACGCGCTGCACGAGGACGTTGCCTCGGCGATGCAGCCGCCGCTCCCGACCGTCGACATGGCTGCGTCGGTCGACGCGATCATCGCGGCGCTCACCGGCAAAACCAACGCTGTCATCGTCGGCGACGCAGGACGCCCCGTCGGCGTCGTGACACGCTCCGACGTGCTCGAGTACCTCGCGCACGCGCGGTAATGACGACGGTCACACGCGCCGCCCTGCGGCGGTACGTCGTTGCGCACCAGGGGTACACCTCACGTGCGCGGCGAGCGAAGCCCGCGGAGGTCGCCCGCGAGATCGCCCGCCTTGGTGTCGTTCAACTCGACTCGATCGCGACCGTCGATCGTGCGCACCGCATCACCCTCTCGACGCGCATCGGCGGCTACGACGAGAAGGCCGTCAGTGCCCTCTTGCAACGCGGCGACATCTTCGAGTACTGGGCGCACGAGGCATGCCTGCTTCCGATCGAGGATTACCCCCTCTTCAAGCGGCGGATGGAACACCTCGCCGACGAACACTGGTGGGGACGCAAGCGACAGGCGCGCGATGTCGAAGAGGTCGTACTCGCCCGGATCCGCGAGGGAGGTGCTCTCCCGGTGCGGGCGTTCGAGGGAAAGAGCGAGCCAATGTGGGGCTGGAAGCCCGAGAAGCGCGCGCTTGAGCAGCTGTTCGCGGCGGGCGAGCTTGCGATCGCTGGGCGCCAAGGTTTCCAGCGGCTCTACGACCTGCCCGAGCGGGTGATCCCCTCAGCCTTCCTGAACGCCCCAACACCAACCGACGACGAGTTCCACCGTCGATATGCCCTCCGAGCCGTGCAAGGACGTGGAGCGCTCACCGAGGCGGGGATCGCCGAGCACTGTCGCTTCCGTGGCGGCGCTCGCGAGGTGCGCCCACACGTCGACGCGCTGATCGCCGACGGCCTCGTACGTCGCGTCGCAGTCGATGACGGCGGCCCCTCCGTGATTGTCCCGGCCGACGCTGAACTCGACGGTGCGCCAACCGGGGCCGTCCTGCTGTGCCCGTTCGACAATCTGATGTGGGATCGGCCGTTCCTAACCCGCCTCTTTGGCTTCACCCACCTGATCGAGGTCTACAAACGCGAGCCTGAGCGGGTGTACGGCTACTACGTGCTGCCGCTCCTCGAAGGAGACCGGTTCCTCGGCCGCGCCGACCTGAAAGCCGACCGTGCCGCACGCACGTTGATCGTCAAGAAGTTCACACCCGAGCCAGGGGTGCGACGTAAGCCCGACGAGCCACTGGCGCGTGCAGCTGAACGGCTCGCGGTTGCACTCGGCCTTGATCGGGCCGTCATCGCCTGACGGCTAGGCTAGGCGCATGGATTTCGAGACCCGCGCCATTCACGACGGTCAGGAGCCCGACCCCGCAACGGGCGCGGTGATCGTCCCGATCTACCAGACCTCCACGTACGTGCAAGAAGAGGTCGGCAAGCACAAGGGCTACGACTACTCACGCGTCGGCAACCCCACGCGCACCGCCCTTGAGGTCGCCCTCGCCAGCTTGGAGAACGCGAAGCACGGCCTTGCATACTCATCCGGTCTCGGCGCAACGACAACGTTGATGCACCTCGTCGATCCCGGCGAGCGCGTTGTGCTGATCGCCGACGTCTACGGCGGCGTCTACCGCATGACATCGCAGGTCTACGAGCCCAAGGGCTACCACTTCACCTACGTCGCGGCAGACGAGTTCGACTCAAACCTCGGTGCGTACCTCGACGACAACGTGAAGATGGTGTGGATCGAGACGCCGTCGAACCCGCTGCTCAACGTCGTTGATATCCGCAAGGCCGCTGATGCCGCCCACAAGGTTGGCGCCATCCTTGCCGTCGACAACACGTTTGCGACGCCCTACTTGCAGCAGCCACTCGATCTTGGCGCCGACGTCGTTGTGCATTCGACAACGAAGTACCTCGGCGGCCACTCCGACGTGATCGGCGGCTTCATCGCCACAAACGACGATGCGATCGGTGAGCGACTGCGCTTCCTGCAGAAGTCGCTCGGCGCCGTCCCCGGCCCATTCGACTCGTGGCTCGTGCTGCGCGGCCTCAAGACGCTCGCGGTGCGGATGCGACAGCACTGCGAGAACGCCCACATCATCGCCTCCTTCCTTGAGCAACACGATGCGGTCGAAAAGGTGCTCTACCCCGGCCTCGCATCGCACCCAGGGCACGCTGTCGCCGCACAGCAGATGCGCGACTTCGGCGGGATGATTTCGTTCCTCGCCCGTAGCCCTGAAGAAGCGGAAGCGATCTGCGCCCGGACGAAGCTGTTCGCACTTGCCGAATCGCTTGGCGGCGTCGAGAGCCTGATTGAGCTGCCCGCAAAGATGACGCATGCATCAACGTCGTCGGCACCGTTCGCGTCACCCGCGAACCTCGTGCGGCTTTCGGTTGGCATCGAGTCGGTCACGGATCTCCTCGCCGATCTTGAGCACGCGCTCGCGCTCTAGAACGATGCCGGCCATCTCACCCATCGACCTGCTGTTCAGAGGGAACGCGCGCGCGATTGCCGCGTACCTGATCGAGACGACCGATGGGCCCGCGCTCTACGACTGCGGGCCTGCCACAACCCTTCCAACATTGAAAGCGGGACTCGTCGGGCTTGGCACCGATCTCAGCGAGATCCGCCACATCATGCTCTCGCACATTCACTTCGACCATGCGGGCGCCGCAGGCCCAATCATCCGTGAGCACCCCCACATCAAGCTGTGGGTGTCGGAACGGGGCGCCCCGCACATGATCGACCCGTCGCGGCTCGAACGGTCTGCGCGGCGCCTCTACGGCGATGAGTTCGACTCCCTCTGGGGCGAGCTTGCACCGATCCCTGAAGCGAACGTGCACATCGCCGACGGCACGGTGAACGGCTGGGAGGCATTTCCCACCCCAGGCCATGCAATCCATCACGTCGCCTACTTCAACGACGGCACGCTGCTTGGTGGCGACGTGTGCGGTGTGCGCATCCAGCCCGAGACGCACATCCTGCCTCCCACCCCGCCGCCCGACATCGACATTGAGTCGTGGCATGCCTCGATCGCCGAAATCCGTCGCCGGTCGCCCGAGCGGCTCGCGCTCATCCACTTTGGGATCACAACCGATGCAGCCGACCACCTCGATCGGCTTGAAGAACGCCTCGACCTCTGGGCGCGCCGCGTCGGCGACGGCATGGAAGCCGACGAGTTCGTCCGCATCTGCCGCGCAGAGTTCGGGGATGCCGCCGACCTCTACGAACTCGCGGGGCCGATCGAGCCCTCCTGGCAGGGTCTGCGCCGCTACTTCGACAAGAAGGCCGAAGCGGCGCAGGCTTCGGAGTAGCGCAGCCCGCTAGCTCTCGCGGCGGTGAATCCGGGCGCCGCTCGACTGGTCGATCGACATGAGCACCATCTCATCGACCACCACATGCTCCGGCCGCGTGACGGCATACATGATCGCGTCGGCGACATCATCGGCTGACAGCGGCCGCGTTCCGGCATAGACCGACTTCGCCTTCTCGACATCACCGCGGAACCGCACGACCGAAAATTCGGTCTCGACGAGGCCCGAGTCAACCGTCGTCACACGGATGTCTTGCCCGAGAAGATCCTCGCGCAGCGCACGCGTAAAACCGCGCACAGCAAACTTTGAGGTCACATAGGTCGCGCCATTCGGGTAGGCCCAACGGCCTGCGATTGAGCCGAGATTGACGATGTGGCCAGGCTCCTGCATCGACTTTTGAAGCACCAGCCGAGTCATACGAACAAGCCCGTTCACGTTCGTCTCGAACACGCGGCGCTCGTCTTCTTCCGTCGACTCGACAAACGGATCGCGGCCAAGACCAAGCCCGGCCCCATTCACGAGAATGTTGCAGGGGCCCGCTGCGGCAACGAACGCCTCGCAGCTGGCCGGATCGGTGACGTCAAGTTCAAGCGCAACTTCGGTCGTCACACGGTCGACTCGGCGCGCACCGCCAATGACGCGCGCACCTTCTTCGGCAAGCATCCTGGCGGTCGCGGCACCAATGCCGCTCGACGCGCCCGTGACGATCGCGACTTTTCCGTCGAGCTTCCCCACGCCCGGCACGTTACCCACTCAGCACCCCGACACGATCCACAAAGAGAAAAGCGGCCCCGCCGACGGTCTGAACCGTCGACGAGGCCGCTCGAGGTCTGCTCGCTACTGCGCGATGACCGCGATCGTGCGGGTCACCGTCACACCGTGCTTGTCGCCGAGCTTCACGACAACGGAGTAGGTGTGGCCCTTCACGTCACGGAACGAGATAGGTGCCGACACCGTTCCGTTGGCGGCAAGCGTCGCTGGCGGCTGGCCGACAGCAATCTTCTTCTTACCTTCGAAAACGGCGTAGGTGAGACCGATCCGCGAACCAACCGGGTTGTTGTTGAAGAGCTGCGGCACATCGATCGCCGGGGTAAACCCGCCACCCTGAGGGATGTAGTAGGTCTGTCCTGCGACCGTCTTCGCCGTCGCGGAGAACGTTGCGTACGACGGCTTGTTTGAGCCGTTCGCGTTCTTCAAACCGCTAAACCACGTCTGGTTTGTGCTGTCGCGGAAGATGAACCACACGAAGATGTCCACGTAGGGATTCTTCGCCGCCATCTGCAGCGCAGTCTTCGCGTCGGCGGCCTGCTGCGAAGCCGACACACCGATGGAGTACTGCGGGCGAGTCTGTTCGCCGTACTCGGTGATCCAGATCGGCACGCGGCGCTTCCACCATGTCTTCAGATCGCTACCGAACTGATCGAGCGTCGTCAGCGTGACAGCCGGATACTGCACCTTCTGTGTCGGAGGCAGGTTCGGGCTCGTCGGGTATGGGTGCGTTGCCCACGCATCGAACTTCAGCTTCGGAGCGGCAATCGCAAGCAGACGCGCGAACGTCGCGGGGGCGGTCGAGTCGCTCACCCCACCCGTCGGGGTGTTGTGACCACGATTCGACGTGTTGCCCGCCGCAACGAGCGCGAGCGGGTTCCCCGCCTTGATGCCGGCGTATCCGGCAGCAAAGAGCTTCGCGTAGATGCCGGGGCTCACGATCTGCCCATTCTCGAACTGCGGCGTCAGGAAGAGCTGGAGGTTTGGCTCATTCCAAATCGCGAATCGCGACACCACGCCGTAGCCCGGATGGAGCCCGTTGTAGCGAGCCGCCAGCATGTGAGCGAACGCTGTGAGGTCGCCCATATTCGTCGGCGGATGATTCGGCGTCTGCCCACCGTTGGCCCACTTCGGCGTACCAGTGATTGAAACAATCACCTGCATGCCGTACTTCGGAGCGGTGCTAACGAGCGAGTCCAGGTCGCTGATCTTGTAGGCGGGATCATCGCCGTTCAGCGGTGAAGCCGGCTTCGCCGAAGCGATCTGCGACCAGTCGGCGAGCACGTGAATGACCGTGGCACCCGACTTTGAGGCAGCTTGCAGGTTCTCTGCGGTCGACTTCGACCAGCGGAAGCTTGGGTCGTCGAAGAAACCGATCTGCATTCTCGGGTTGGCCTTCGCGGCCGCTGCGGGAAGTGCGATCAGAGCGAGTACGACGATGAGCGCGATACGAGTCGTGCGATGCACAGACGGGGACCTCCTAGCCGGGGACACAGACCTCCGGATGACCGTAGTCACCCGCCGGTGAGCGCGGTGTAAAGACCGACACAGCATGGCGGTTGCGCCTGACGACATCCCCCTTCCCGACACCAATAATCGGTGCAAACCGGTACCTTCGAGGGGATGAGTGACGAGATGGGGATCCTGTGCGCCGTTGACCCGTACTGCCAGTGGTCGTACGGCTTCGTGCCGACCCTGATCACGTTTTGGGAGAAGCACCGCGACGAGATGCCGTTCCATGTTGCGTGCGCCGGCCTCTACCGCGACGCCGGTGTACGGCCGATGCGCGACATCGAGGGGATTGCGGAGTCGAACGCGAAGGTTGCTGAGGTGCTTGGCGCTGAGTTCGGCCCCGCCTACGAGGCGCTTCTTGCCGACGGCAGCTTCGAGATGAACTCCCTCGACGCAACGCGCGGCTTCGCAGCGCTGAAAGATGTTGCGCCCGAACGTACGCTCGATCTGCTTTATGCGCAGATGCAGGCGTTTTTCCGCGACGGCAAGAGCCTTTCGGCACCCGAGACCTACCGTGACATCGCGGCTGCATTTGACCTTGATGGTGACGCGATCGTCGAGTACTTCCGCTCGCCTGTTTCGCACGCTGCTGCACAGCAGGATTTCACTGTGATTCACGATTACGGTGTAGGGACGTTCCCTGCCGTCGCTCTCGTCCAGGGGCTTGCGACAGCGGCTTTGGCGCTTGGAGCGACGCGTCTCGAAGATCTCGAGCGGGCCTACGTTTACTACACATCCCCGGTCACTGATCTCGAGACCGGGACACCAGCCGAGCCGTCGTCCTAGCGTCGTACGAGCCGCTGCGCTGAGAGCGCGACGGCCCCAGCGACGATTCCCCAGAAGGCCGAGCCGATACCCGCGGTTTCGACACCCGACAAGGTGACGAGGAAGGTGATTGCCGCGGCGTCGCGCATGCGTTCTTCGGCGAACGACGTTGCGAGTGCGGTTGCGATCGTTCCAACGAGCGCGAGTCCAGCGAGCGCTTCAACGAGCTCGACCGGGAATGCGGCCAGCAGGCCTACGACCGCGCCGCCAAGCAATCCCATGACGGTGTAGAAGACCCCGGCTGCAACGACGGCCGTGTAGCGCTTCTCGGGATCGTGGTGGGCGTGTGGGCCGGCGCAGATCGCTGCAGAGATCGCTGCAAGGTTGAAGGCGAACCCACCAAACGGGGCAAGCGCAACGGTTGCCACCCCTGTACCGGTGACTGCTTCTGAGACGGGTGCCTCGTATCCGTTCGCCCTAATGACCGCGACGCCAGGCAGGTTCTGCGATGCCATCGTGACGATGAACAGTGGGACGGCAAGCCCGATGGCGGCTGCGATGGTGAACGACGGGGTCGTCCATTCGGGCCGCGCGGCCGAGATATCAACCTGCGAGAACGAGAGCGTCCCGTCGATGAGCGCGGCAAGCGTTCCGACGGCGAGTACGGCGAGCACCGCGTATCGCGGGATCAGGAGTCTCGCAGCGACGTAGGCGGCTGCCATCGGCACAACAATCCATGGTGCCGAGGCGCTCGCCGTCGCGGCGTCGAGACCAAATCGCACGAGCACTCCAGCTAGGAGTGCTGCGGCGAGCGCGAGCGGAATGCGGTTCATGACGCGCGCGAAGAGCCCTGTGGCACCGACGATCACGGTGAGCGCTCCGCTGAGTACGAACGCACCGATGGCTTGGTGGATCGTGAGGCCGTGTGATGACGCGATCAGGGCTGCACCGGGGGTTGACCATGCGGTGAGCACGGGCCGACGAAACCACAGGGCGAACCCGATGCAGGTGACGCCCATGCCGATCCCGAGCGCCCACAGCCACGAGGTGGTCTGTGCCGGCGTTGCACCCACCGCCTTTGCAGCCTGGAAGACGATTGCGACCGAGCTTGAGTAGCCGACGAGGACGGCGATGAGGCCCGCCGCGACCGCGGAGAGTGAGAAGTCAGAGGCGAGGCGGCGCACCGGGAACGCAGGATACGACACCCGGCCGCCCGCACTCCTTCAACACCCGGTGTCAGACACCTGATTTAGTCAAGACTTACGCCGTAACAACTTTGGAAACATTTTTGCGGACGCCCGCGCACGCAAAATGGCTTGGTTGAACGGTTCGCCGCGATACGCCAGCGCAAACGTTGCGATGAAGGCGTTACAAAGATGTTGCTCCGCGCCCCTTGACAAGAAGCGGTGTCTGACACCGGGTGTTTGAAGCGGCGTCAGAAGCGTCTGACACCGGGTGTTTGACACCGGGTGTTGACCACGAGCGCGCAGTGGTGCGGACAGGCCGCGAACGCCGCGGCTAGTACTCGTTCTTGATCACGAAGTACGAGCCGCGGATCGTTCCCGCAAGCTTCGACTTCTGGCGCGCGAACTTGAACCGATCGGCGAGCTCCACGGGAATCTCCATCCCATCGGAGAGCTTGAAGCCCACCGCGCGCTTGCCCGGCTCAATCGAGTACAGCACGTTGATCGAGAGGCCACTCTCGTAGAAGACATACGACCAGCGGATCCCGTCGACCTCGAACGCGGTCGCCTCAAGCGGAGGTGACGCAATCACGATGTCGCGTTCCTCTTTGAGGATCTTGTGGATGTAGTCGATCGTCTTCTTGGCCTTGCTCGCCGGCTCGGTCGTGAAGTCGTGGTCG
>WLID01000011.1 GCA_009702325.1 Actinomycetota bacterium | reverse complement strand
GTAATGTTCTTGCCCGCAACAGCAGCGACCGGCGTAACACACGACCGGATCTCCTTGCCATCAAGCAAAACCGAACACGCACCGCACTGAGCAAGACCGCAACCAAACCGCGGGCCGTGCAGATGCAGCTCATTGTGCAACACGTAGAGAAGCGGGGTGTCCTGAGTTGCCGTCACCGAGTGCGACACCCCATTCACCTTGATCCGCAACGTACTTGCCATCTATTCCCTCCTCCATCTGGAGAGACGGTGTCCTCAGCGTCGAGGTAGAGCCTCTTCGTCGAGGACCGCTCTTTGGAAACACACATAACGGCCGCGCGAAGCGCGACTGTCAGCACCGTTTATAGACGGTGCGTTAACAATTCGTCAATAGACCACGGGGAGTCGAAATCAGATGCCTCACGCGGAATTCGCGTCAGGATTCGTCAGTTTCCGGTCGTGAGGAGTCGCCGAACGGCCTCGGCGATCTCACGCGCTCCCGGCAGCGTGAGCTGCTCGAGGTCCTTCTGGTACGGAATTGGGTGGTGCGGGGCGCCGACTCTCACCACGGGTGCGTCGAGCTCCCAGAACGAATCTTGGGCGATTCGTGCGGCGATCTCGGCACCGAAACCACAGAATTCAACGGCCTCGTGTGCGACCACGACCCGGTGTGTCTTCGCCACTGACGCAGCGATGAGATCGGTGTCGAGCGGCACCAACGTGCGCGGGTCGACGATCTCGATCTCAATCCCTTCCGCAGCCAGTTCGCGTGCGGCGCGCTGGGCGAGTGGCACAAGCGCCCCGAGGGCGACAACCGTAGCGTCGGTTCCCTCGCGCACAACACGACCACGACCGAGCTCGATCGCGTAACGCTCTTCAGGAACGGCTATCGGCTCGTCAAAGAACAACATCTTCTGCTCGAGGAAGATGACGGGGTTGTCGTCTTGGATCGCTGCTGCGAGCAGGCCTTTCGCGTCGAACGCGTTTGACGGCATCACGACAACGAGGCCGGGGATATGCGCGAACAGCGCTTCGAGGCTTTGTGAGTGCTGGGCGCCGAGGCGCACGCCGCCACCCGAGACCATCCGAATGGTCAGTGGAAGTGTCGGTGCCCCACCCATCATGAACCGGAGCTTCGCCGCCTGGTTCAGGATCTGGTCGAACGCGACACCGGCGAAGTCGGAGAACTGGAGTTCGACTACAGGGCGCAGCCCGGAGAGCGCAGCACCGATACCGGCCCCGACAAAACCGCTTTCGGTGAGCGGCGTGTCGCGAATCCGATCGGCACCGAACGCTTCGTAGAGCCCTTCGGTCGCACGGAAGATGCCGCCTACCTTGGCGACGTCCTCACCCATCACAAAGACGTTGTCGTCGGCCGCAAGCTCCTGCGCGAGCGCCTCGCGGATCGCTGGCACGAACGCCAGCTCACGCGTGCCAGGTGCGGGCGGCGCGGCAGGCTGGCGATGCGGCGCGTAAACCGATGACAGCAGATCGTCAGGGTTGGCAGGCTCGTCGGCGAGCGCTGTCGTGATGGCGAGTTCGACCTCGGCTTCCACCTCGGCCCTCACGGCTGCCATCTCGGCCTCCGTCGCGAACGAGCCCTCAAGGACGCGTCGTTCGAGCCGTGGCAACGGATCTTTTGGCTCCCACTCGTCGATCACGGCGCGGTCGCGAACATCGGGCAGGTTCGCGCGCATCGAGTGCTGCATGCGGCGGAACGTCTTGAGCTCGACAAGCGTTGGGCCGTCGCCTGATCGGGCGCGAGCGAGCGCCTCGGCAACAACATCCTCGACCTCCTCGACATCGTTGCCGTCCGCGATCACACCCGGCATGCCATACCCAGCGGCACGCGCCGCGATGTCGGCGACTGCGCGCTGGGTGTCCCATCCGGCAGAGAGCGCGAACTGGTTGTTCTCGCAGATGAACACGACCGGAAGCTTCCAGGTTGCGGCGAGGTTCATCGCCTCATGGGCAGCACCCTGCCCTGCGGCACCATCACCGAAAAACGCGACAGCCGCCTGCCCTGTCCCCTTGAGCTTCGCGGTGAGTGCGGCACCGCACGCGTGCGGCAGCCCGGCGCCAACAATCCCGTTGCAGCCAATGATGTTGAGCGAAAGGTCGGCGATATGCATCGAGCCGCCAAGTCCTTTGCAGTAGCCGGTTCGGCGACCGAACATCTCGGCCATCATCCGGCGCATGTCGGCCCCGGCCGCGATCAGGTGGCCGTGTGAGCGGTGATGGCCAACGAGGTAGTCGTCTGGCCGCATCACGCCGGCGGCTCCAACGGCGATCGCCTCCTGCCCAACGCAGCTGTGCGCGGTTCCGACAATCACCCCTTCGTGGAAGAGCTGCGCTGCGCGATCCTCGAACACCCGGATCCGCACCATGGCGCGGTACTGCTCAAGCAGCGGCGGTCGATCTTTGGGTCGCGACCGAACAATCTTCACACGTGATCTCATGCCGCCCTCGGTGGTCGCTGGTGGAGTTCGACGATGTAGCCGTCGGGGTCGAGTGAGTAGAGGCTCTTGCCGCCCTTGTTCGCGCCACCGGTCATCTCGACCGGCCCGCGTGGTGACCGAAACTGCACACCCTTCTCGGCGAGCTCCGCGTAGAGCGCATCGATGCCGTCGACGAAGAGGCAGATGTGGCCGGTGCCGTAGTCGGCCGGGCTCGTCGCGCCTGAGCGACGCTCGCAGCCGCGGTATTCGAGCAGCTCGATCTGAAACTCCCCGCCGGGCACCTGCACCATCGCGATGTCGAAGGATGTCGCATCGGGCACACCCACGATGTCGCGAATCTCGGGTTCGGCGTATTCACGGCGCCAGAGCAGCTCAAGACCAAGCGTGTCGATGTAGAACTCGAGCGCACGGTCGAGGTTCGACACCGTGATGCCCGCGTGTCGTGGCCCGGTAACAGCCCAGGTTGAGCTCATGCGCCGGTGTCTCCGCGTCGAGACTCGTTGAGCAGTGCCATCGCGGTCCATACGATAGTCAGGCGTCGGCCCCGAATACGCGGAGCCGTCCAGACGAGGAGCGATGACCATGCTGCTGGAGGGACGTGTTGCGGTGATCACCGGGGCCGGGAGCGGCATTGGTCGCGAGATCGCACGCACCTTTGCGCGCGAGGGGGCACGTATCGTCGGTGTTGATCGCTCGGCGGATGCACTCGCTGATCTGGTGGCTGAGCTGGCGCGCAACGGCTCCGAGGGGGCGCTCGTTCGCGTTGGTGATGTTCGGGATGCGGCCTCGGTCGATGCCGCTGCCGAATCGGTCGTGACGGAGGCCGGTCGGATCGACATCCTTGTCAACTGTGCGGGGATCCGCGAGATCAAGAACGTCTACGACATCACCCCTGAGGAGTGGAGAGCGGTGATGGACATCAACGTGAACGGGCTCTTCTACTGGTGTCAGGCGGCTGCACGGCGGATGCGCGAGAGCGGTGGCGGCACGATCGTCAACCTCGCGTCGGTGGGCGGACTGATCGGCCTGTCCAATCGTCCCGCCTACTCCGCGTCGAAGCACGCTGTGGTCGGACTCACGAAGAGCCTCTCGCGCGATCTCGCGCCCGCCGGCATTCGCGTGAATGCCCTCTGCCCAGGCGTCATTCGCACCGCGATGACCGAGGCGTATTGGGCTGACGAGCGGTTCGAGAACGAGCTCGCGAGCGTTGTGCCGCTTGGTCGCTCTGGCACTGCCGACGATGTTGCGCAGGCGGCGCTCTACCTCGCGGGCCCGCAGAGCGCGTACGTCACCGGGATCGCGTTGACCGTCGACGGGGGCTGGTTGGCCGAAAAGAGCTTCGCCGTTCCGGGCGGCTCCAGCACGTTCAGCACAAGCAACGACGCGAGCTGATTCGTTACGCGGTCGTGACAGTGAGGATGCCGGCGCAGAACGCGATCGTGAGCGCGAATCGGCGGAAGAGCGCCTCAGGCATGCGCAGTCCGAGCGTCGTGCCGACGACGTTCGCAGCGAGCACGCCTGGCAGCCAGTAGAGCGTGTCGCGGGCGGCCGCACCGCTGAAGCGGTGGTCGGCGGCGAGCACCGCAAGGCCGAGTGACGAGGTCACCACGAAGTACACGCCGAGGTCAGCAAAGAACGCCTGCGTCGCTACCCGCCGTTGGGTGAGTAGGAGCGCCGGCGGAATCCCGATCAGCGAGGTGGTCGTGCCGAGGAAGCCGCCAAAGAAGCCAGCGACCGGTGTGAGAAAGCGGGTGCGGAACGTGAATGGTCGACGTTCCGACCAGCCGAGCGCGAGCGCCGCCGCTGCGACGACGATCCCGGCCCCGACCTTCAACGTGTGCGCATCGAACGTGCCGACGGCGCGCGAGCCAAGCCACAGGCCGGGAGCCGCACCCACGATCAGCAGACCCGCACGGCGCGACTGGATGTGCGACCGCAAGCGCCACACCACCGAGATCCGGGTCGCGACAGACACAAGCAGGTTGACGGTGATCACGAACGGCAACGAAAACCCGGAGAGCAGCAGCGCCGGTGTTGCGGTGAGTCCGAGCCCGAAGCCCGACGCGCCTGCGAGAAGCGCCGCCATGGCGACGAGGAAGCCGCCGAGGACAACCATGCGCGGATCATGCCTCATGCCCGCCGGAGGCGGGTCTTCGCCTAGAGCCGACGCGCGGACTTGAACCGCGGACCCCTTCATTACGAGTGAAGTGCTCTACCAGCTGAGCTACGTCGGCGAACGGGGCTGAGTGTAGCGAGCGGGGAGCGACGGCCCGCGCGTACGCCGCTCCAACCCACCGGATCGGTAGCCTCGCCGGATGGACGCGGCCCCGAAGACAGACAGGCGCCGCACGCTCGAAGGTGCCGCGCTTGGGTTCCTGGGTGTCGCGATCTTCTCGTTCACGTTCCCTGCAACGAAGTTCGCGCTGCATGGGTTCAGTCCATGGTTCATCGCGTTCGGCCGCGCCGTTGTCGCCGCCGCGTTCGCGATCCCAACGCTCTGGCTCGTCAAAGCGCGTCGACCAACACGCAGCGAGGCGACACGTCTCGCGATCACTGCGGGCGGCATTGTCGTCGGCTTCCCTGTGCTGAGCGCACTGGCACTGCAGCGCACCGGTTCGGCCCATGGGGCGATCGTGATCGCGCTCCTCCCTGCAGCAACCTCCGTGTTCGCGGTGCTGCGCGCGCACGAGCGGCCTGGCCTGAAGTTCTGGCTTGCCGCACTCGCCGGGGTTGCGATCGTCACGACGTTCGCGGTGCAACAGGCAGGCGGAGGGCTCTCACTGGCCGACGGATACCTCCTCGTCGCAGTCGCCGTGTGCGGCATGGGCTACGCCGAGGGCGCAGCGATCGCACGCACGCTCGGCGCAATCGAGACGATCAGCTGGGCGCTCGTCGTCAGCCTTCCCGTGTCGATCATCGTCGCCGCGTTCACCCTGCCCGCGAGCATGCCAGGAACAAAAGCGCTCGCCGGCTTCCTCTACTCGGCCATCGCCTCAATGTTCCTTGGCTTTGTGTTCTGGTACGCGGGCCTCGCCATGGGTGGCGTGGCCCGCGTTGGCCAGATCCAGCTATTCCAGGCACTCATGACGGTCGGCTGGAGCGCGCTCACGCTCGGTGAGCACGTCTCATGGACGATCCTGCTTGCCGCTGTCGGTGTGATCGCGAGCGTCGCTGTCAGCCAACGTGCCCGGGTCGGGCACGCGAAACCTAGGCGACCGTGAGCTTGTGGTCGGCGAGCCGCTTGGTCGCTGATTCGATGACCTTCATCGCCTCAACACGGTTGCCGTACCCACGCGTGATCGTCTGCACCTGCTCCAAATCCTTGTAGACCTGGAAGAAGTGCTCGATCTCGTTGCGCAGCTCTGACGGGATGTCGTGGATGTCAGTCGCACGCATCCAAGCCGGATCCTTGAGCGGCACGCAAATCACCTTGTCGTCGACACCCTTCTCGTCCTCCATGTGGAAGACGCCAACCGGGCGCACGCGAATGCGACAGCCAGGGAACGTCGGCTCACCCACGAGGACGAGTGCATCGAGCGGGTCGCCGTCTTCGGCGAGAGTCCCTTCGATGTAGCCGTAATCGGCCGGGTAGCTCATTGATGTGAAGAGGCGGCGGTCGAAGACGATTGCGCCAAGCTCCTCGTCAAATTCGTACTTATTGCGGGAGCCCGAAGGGATCTCTACGAAAACAATGTGTTCGCTCATTGCGTCCATGGTACGGGTAGCACCCACGTTCACCGGACGGTTCCCCCCATGCCACCCGGCATACCGGACCGCCACCCGATCGACACACCCCGTCGACCCACGCTCGCGAAATCCGTCGGTACCGTCGCTCCCAGTTCGTCTACCGCGCGGCCCGGGGGATCTCCCTCCTCCGGGTCGGCGCGGAACCCGAAACGCTACGTGCGGGCGAGCAGTTGCTGGTCGGCGATCGTCGCTTCGATCGCTTCGTCCAGCCCACGCGGGCGGTAGTCGAGCTCCCGCTCAGCCTTTGCCGGGTCGTACACCCACCAATGGGCGGCGGCGCGCACCTCGTCGGCGCGCACCGGCCACGGAACGATCGTTGCCGAAGCGATCGCGATCGGCGGCGGGAACTTCACGACAACACGCTTCACTCCTGAGACCGCCGCGATCCGCGCAAAGAACTGCGACCATGACGCGTTGCCGTCTCGGTTCGCGAGAATCGTCCGCTCACCCGTTCGACCGCGGTCGGCGAGCACCGGCAATGCGGCGGCCACGTCACGCGCATCGGTGAACGAGAGTGCCCCGTCGGTCGAGAAACGCAACTTCCCCGCCAGATATGCGGCGAGAGGCCACGTCGACACCTTGTAGACATCCCCTGGCCCGATCAGGAACCCCGGATTGGCGATGACGACGTCGACGCCGCGCGCGACAGCCTCCGCAACAACAGCCTCTGCGGCCCGTTTGCTGTCGGCATACGGCAGCCCGATCGCGCGCTTCGGAAACGGCTGATCCTCCGTCGCCGGTGCGTTGAGCGCGGCGGCCGGGCCGACGGCAGCGACACTCGAGACGTAGACAACGCGCGCACCAGGCTCGGCTGCGTTCAGAACGCGCCGGGTGCCTTCGACGTTGATCTCGTTCAGCTCACCGCGACGTCGCCGGTCGTGCGTCACAAGGCCGGCGAGGTGGAACACGCGATCGCAACCCTCTGCTGCACGCGCGAGCGCAAAGTCATCGCTCAGGTCGCCCGGCGCGATCTCGACCCCAAGGTCGACAAGCTCCCGCACATCCGATGTCGGGCGTGCCAGCGCACGCACCTGCTCGCCGCGTTCAATCAGTTCACGCACGAGATGGCCGCCGAGGAAGCCTGTCGCGCCGGTAACGAATGTGGTCACAGGCGTCGGATCAGGTCATCGGGACCTGGAGCTGCAACCGCGGCAGGATCCGGTCGAGAATCTCATCGAGGTTCTCACCCGTCGCCGTAATGCCGTGATTGCGGAGGCCGATCACTGCATGGGCAGGATCCGGCTCGGCGTCGATCAGCTTCGAGACGCTGTCGGCAAGCTCCGCGGTGCCACATGGGAAGTTCACGTCGGTGGCGGGAATCCCGTCCATCCACGCGTGCACGTGCAGGATCGCGCCGACGTTCGGGTGGTGCTGATAGATCATCCAATGTTCGATCGCATCGACCGAAACACGTCGCGGCTCGATTCCCGGCGGAACGCTCAAGATCATCCGGGCAGCATCAGGTTCGTAGCCCGTGACGAGCAGAATGTCGCGGCCGGGGGTCTCAAGCTTGCCCTTGTCGACACCACTCGCGCTCATCCAGAACCGGTTGTCGTCGAGGCGCGCGGAGAGGTTGCCGTACGAGAGTCCGCCGATGCCGTAGAGGCGCTGAACATGGCGAAGCTCACGCTCGCTCAGCAGCTCCTCGATCGGGAACGGTGCGGGCAGCAGCCCCAGATCGTCGAGCCGCCGACCAACCGCCTTCATCTCCTCGGTCTTGTCGTCACCGTCCCATAGCTCCGGCTCAAGGTCAGGGCGAAATTCGTTGTCGATCACAAGACGTGACGTTGCGAGCGGGCGGAGACGGTCGAACACCGCTTCGCCGAGCGAGGCACCGGCACCTTCGCGCACGTGGTAGTGCCCGCGCTCCATCGTCGTGAAGTACACGCCACTTCCTGGCACGTACAGCAGAACGATGTTCGCGAGTGCACGCACAAGCATCGGGTAGGTCTCCTTCAAACCATCCGCTGGCTCGTTGTCCTGCACATACAGCGCAGCAACGAACGTTCCGCGGGCGCCGCGACGGAACGGCTGCGGCGCTGCAGGATCGACCGCGTTGATCACAATGCCCGCGTCCTTGGCCTCGCCGTCAGGCGTAAAGCCCACGGCGTCAAACGCGGCGCTCAGATCGCGAACAAGGTCAGTGAGCCGCGGATCGATCTCACCGATGACCGCATAGCTCTGGACGTGAGGTTGGGCAGACATAGCTCCTGGCTCTTATATCAGCCTCGCCGAGGCCAACGCAGCACGGCGCTCGGCAGCAGCGATCCTTCGGCGGCTCGCTTGCACGGCGATCAGCGTGACGGCCTGGCATCCAAAAGCCGCGCCGAACGCGGCGGCGAATGTCACGGCACTCGACACGTGGCCGAGCAGGAGCGATGCGGTGAGCGCGAACGATTCGAGTGCGAAAAGGCCGAGCAGCAGGCCGCGGTAGACCGACAGTGCCGGTGCAAGCCCCCCATTTCGAAATGCGAACACTGCGAGCAACGTCGAGAGGATCGGGTAGGTCGTCAGCACGCCGCTCAGCACCGGCCCAAGCGACGACGCGGCAGCCGTCACCGTGACGACAAGTGCGGTGGCAAGCGCCATGCGCAACGGCAGATCCCACTTTGGCGGCGCGACGCGCACGCCGGCACCGTCGGCGCGGACGAGCTTGATTCCGACAAGGAGCGTCACCACGGCAAGCACCGCGAACGCGAGGGTGTCGAGCCCCAGTGCACGCATCGCAAACGCCGAGGCCAGGAACACCACCGACGCAACCGCGATGCCAAACCGCCAGCCCCGGCCGGTCCGCATTGCAGCAGCGAAGCCGAGCACAAACAGCCCTTGCGCCGTAACGCCCCCAACGACGCCCGCTGCTGTTCGGGAGGCAAACGCTGGCCCATGCGATGCGTTGAGAAACACCGTCACCGGCCCAGCCGTCACCGGCAGTCCGATCAGCCACCCGCCCACCACAGGGCCGTACCGGCGCGCCGCGAGCGTGGCGATTGCGATCACAATCGGAGTGACTGTGAGCTTCAGGAGAAGGATGTTCACCGGCTAGAGCGCGAGTTCTCGGTGAACACGAATCCACAGCGCTTCAAGCGCAAGCGGTGACGACAGGTTGAACTCCTCGAGGCGACGCCATGCGGCACGCACCGTCTCGGCCGCGTTCTCCGCTCCCAGCAGCCGATCGCGGCTTGCGTCTGCCCGCAGGTCGTCGATGCGATCGAGATGGATGGCGGCGCTGTCGGCACCGACACCGACAACCACGAGATCGCGATACCAGCCAGCAAGCTCCTCCAACTGGGCGAGGAGCTCGTCGCGCTCGGCACCGCGCTGAGCACGCTTCACACGCTGCTCCGCTTCCTTCTCGGGAAGGTCAAGCTGCGATAACCGGGCCTCCTCGATTGCCCGCGCGTGTTCGGCGCGATCTTTCGCGCACTCAAGCAACACGTCGGCGGCGGCGGCCGGGTCGAACGCGGCGTCGCGATACACCGAGCGGGCGACCTCGACAAGACGTTCACGACGTGCCGCCGCGCCGGGATCGAGCAGCCGTTCGAGCCGATCAAGCCGGCCGCCCGCAACGCGAGCCAGCGCGGTTCGCCGCTCGGGGGAGGCGTCTGGCACGCGCGCGTCGACGATCTCCCGCACCGCCTTCTCGGACAGCCGCCGAAACGGAACCGCCTGGCAGCGCGAACGGATCGTCGCCGAGATCGGCCCCAGGTCGTCGGCGATCAAGATGATCACCGCGTACGACGGGGGTTCCTCAAGATCTTTGAGCAGCGAGTCGGACGCATCCTGACCCAGCCTGTCGGCGCCATGGACGATGTAGATACGCCGGTCGCTCTCAAACGGCCGCATGTGCAGGTCGCGTCGAAGATCACGCACCGCATCGATCCGGATCATGTCACCGAGCGGCTCGAGCTCATAGAGATCGGGGTGCACCTCGCGCTCGGTCTTCAGGAGCGCACGGCCGAACGCCCGCGCGAGCGACGACTTTCCAACGCCCGCCGGGCCATGGAAGAGGTACGCGTGAGCAGGCCCCTCCCCGAGCGCAGCCTGCAAGAGGCGCTTGGCCTCCTGCTGCTCCCTAACCTGCGAGAACACGTTCGCGAATCCGCTCGGCGAGCTCGGCGACGGGAAGTGATGCATCGAGCACAACGACACGCTCAGGGTCGCGGGAGGCGAGGTCGCGATAGGCAGCGACAACGCGCGCCCGGAACGAGTCATCCTCCCGCTCGATCCGGTCGAGCTCGCCATCCTGGCGCGCCCGCGAGGTGGCCGCGTCGAGATCAAGCACGAAGGTCTGTTGCGGCATCAGCTCGCGCGTCACCACGCGATTGAGGTCGTAGACCGCCTCAGCGCCGAGGCCGCGAACGACCCCTTGGTAGACGACCGACGAATCAACGTACCGATCGCACACAACCCAGGCGCCTCGCTCAAGCGCAGGCCGAATCACCGCTTCGACGTGCTGGGCACGCGAAGCAGCAAACAGCGCGGCCTCGGCCCACGGGGTCATATCCGCACCGTGCAAGAGCATTGTCCGCACCTGTTCGCCAAGCGGGGTGCCCCCTGGTTCGCGCGTCTCGATAACCTCGAAACCTGCTTCGCGGAGCGCCGACGCAAGCAGCCCTGCCTGGGTGCTTTTCCCGGAACCGTCGACACCCTCGAACGAAATGAACATCGTCTCCCTACGATACGGCCCATGCGAGCTGTAGTCACCGGCGGAGCCGGCTTCATCGGATCGAACCTCGTCGACGCGCTCCTGGCGCGAGGCGATTCGGTCACCGTTGTTGATGACCTCTCGTCGGGGAAGCGTGAGAACCTTGCGGCAGGTGCAACGCTCACCGTCGCTGACATCCGCGACGGCATCGACGCGACTGGCGCCGACGTCATCTTCCACCTCGCGGCCCAAGCCGATGTTCAGACGTCGGTGCGCGAACCCTCCCGCGACGCACAGGTCAACGTCGTGGGCACGATCGCCATCCTCGAAGCGGCCAGGCACGCGGGCGCCCAGGTGATCTTCTCCTCCACGGGCGGGGCGATCTACGGCGAGTGCGATGGGCCAGCCACGGAGCAGGCCACCCTCCGGCCGATGTCGCCGTATGGCGTCGCGAAGCTTTGCGGCGAGCAATACCTGACCGCGTGGAACCGGATCCACGGCACGAACAACATCGTCTTGCGTTTCGGCAACGTGTTCGGCCCGCGCCAGGAGGCAACCCTCGAAGGCGGCGTTGCTTCGATCTTCCTTGAGCGCCTCGCCGCCGGCCAGGCCACAGCGATCTTCGGCGACGGGCAGCAGACACGCGACTTCATCTACGTCGGCGACATCGTGAGTGCGCTGCTCGCGGCCGTCGGCGCTCCCGGCGACATCTACAACATCGGCACGGGACGAGAGACCACCGTTCTCGAGCTCCACCGTGCCTGCGCCACCGTCGTCGGCACCACGGCCGAGCCCACGTTCGAGCCTGCCCGCCTCGGCGACGTACAACGGTCGGCGCTCGATGTCACGCACGCACAAGCGGTGCTTGGGTGGCAGGCGCAGGCCTCACTCGAGGACGGCCTACGCCACACGCTCGCCTGGTTTCAAGGCTGATTCACCGCACCGACGAAGGAGTCCGTCGCGCCCCGGAGAAATTCGGTGCCACCTGTGGACGCTCCACTCAACAGCCCGCACGAGCTTGTCCGCCCCTGGCGGCGGGCGACGATCATCGCCAGCCTCGTCGCGGCGATTGAGCTCGTCCTCCTACTCGCAGCCGCGGCCGTGATGCTCGCGAAGCCCGTGTCACATGCGGTGCAGCGACATGCCGCCGCCGCCGCGTTCACCCCTGCACCGGTTGTTCCGAAGGCAGTCGTCAAGAAGGCGGTGGCGATTCGTCACGCCCAGAAGGTTGCCGCGGCCGTACAGCCGAAGATCATGCGCACCCATCTCCACATCGCGGTGTTGAACGGCAACGGGCGCCACGGTGCTGCCGCTGCTGCCGCAAGCCGTCTCCAGCACCTCGGCTATAAGGTCGCGAGTACCGGGAACGCGAAACGCCAGGATTACGCGTCGAGCGTCGTCATGTATCGGCCGGGCTTCGCAGCCGAAGGTCGACGCCTCGCCCGCGATCTCGGGATCAAGGTCGTTGGGCCGATCGACGGTGTGCGCCGCTCCGCTTTGCACGGCGGGCAGCTCGCAATCATCCTCGGCGCGTAGAGCTCAGCACCCGGGCGTCCCGGAGTTCACGAGCGCCAGCGCCGCGTCGTACTCGACGTTGTTGCGGTTCTGTGGATCGAGCGCAGTGAATCGATCAAGCTCTGGCAGCGCCGCGCGCGGACAGTGGCGAACGTGGAGGTCGAACCACCCAAGCCGGTACCACGCTTCAGCGCTGTGAGGCTGGACGTCGACGGCAGCGAGGTAGTACGAACGGGCCAGGTCGTTCTGTCCTCCTGACCATGCCGCGACGGCCTGCGTCAGGATCGGATCGATCGAGAGCGGATCGAACGACCGCGCGGTACGCGCAAGCGAGATCGCGTGGGCCGGTGTCCCGAGCGCTTCGCTCGCGCGCCCCGCATACCGATCGCCAAGCCACACGCTGAACGCCGAGAGCGAGAGAAGCAGCGCGACACCTCCAACGGCAAGCGCGGCACCTCCTCCCACCCTGCGACGGGTGGGCGACGCCGCAAGCATCCCGGCGATCAAGTGAATGGGGACACACAACGCGACAAAGTCCCAGTCGATATCAACCAGGGCATGGAGCGCGAACGCGGGGAGCGCAAGCCCCAACGCGAGCTTCACCCCGTCGCGCCGCGCGCCAATCCCAACATGGAAGAAGAGCGCTGTGAGGAGCACGAGGGCGGCACCGACAATGCCGGTCTCACTCAGAAACTGCACGGGCAGGTTGTGCGGCTCGACCGCCTGGTCGAGGTAGCTCGTTCGATACCGAAGGTTCGTGACGGCGAACGTGCCGGCACCTGTGCCGACAACCGGATGCTCCTGCCACGCATCGAACGCCTGCGTCCACCAGGCATACCGGTGGTTCGAACTCGTGTCGCCAAACCGGCTGCCGCCATTTCCGACTTCGGTCACCTGCGTGCTCGTAAACGACGACCACCAACCGCCCGCGTGGGTCACTACAACCCCTGCTGCAGCCACCGCCAACACAACACCGCCAATTGCCGCCGCACCACGAATGCGTGCGCCGGGGGACGCAAGCCGCAGCCGAGCGAGCGCAATCGTCGCGATCAGCCCGACGACGAGCACGAGGCCAAAGAGTGCGCCGTCGCGCGCGCGGGTGTGGGAGGTCTGACCGTCACTCGTCACACCGGGCAAGACGAAAGCGAGTGCGACGACGACCCCCGCGGGGATCGCGGCCGGCAGGAGCGTCGAAATCGTGAACCACCACCCGCCACCGAGCGCCGCGTAGAGCACGAGGACGACAAGTGCAATCGCCACGCCCCCGCGAGAGTAGGTCAGCGCGAGCGCGACCAGCCAGCCGAAGGCGAGCGCCATCCCAAGGAGGCGACGCGACCGCGCCACCCAAAGCGCGAGCGGAAGCGCAATGTCGGCAGCCAGCGCAAGACCGTTCCAGTAGCCGACAGGCTCTCGCAGTCTCGCAACACGCGCATAGTCAGGGACCAGCCCGGCGAACACCTTCCCCGCGAGCGCCCACACGCACACCGCGCCCAGCAATCCCGCAAGCGCGTAGGCGACCCTGCGCTCCTGCCCAGCGAGGTACATCCCAAGGAGCGCGACAGCGGCATAGAGCAGTGACCGATTTGCGTATGTCCACGTGCGGGCCGGATCGACCGACCAGGTGATCGAGAGCGCCGACCACACCCCAAGCAAGACGATTGGAGCGACCTTCCAGAGACCGGCCGGAACGCCCTCACGCACAACGAGCACGACGAGCGTCACGACAACAGCGAGCGTCAGCCATGGCAGCGCCGAACCCGAACTTCCGCCCCCGAAAAACAGTGCGCCCGCGGCGACGAGGACGGAAAGTGGCAGCGCCACGCCCACGAACGCGTACCGGTCTTGTACCGTCCGCATTCCGCGCGACGGTAGCATTGCGCGCTGACGTCTAGGCCTCGGGCAACAATTGCCTTACAGGGTCCGAACGAGACGCACACGCCGACCCGTGAAACTCGGCACAAGCTCGCGCTCCACCCGATTCTTCATCGTGACCCCACTGCTTACTCGCACCCTTCGCACCTTCCTCGCCGCCTTGGTTGTGGCGGGCGTTGCTACGACGTTCGTGGCGAACGCGTCGGCCTCAACCCGCGACACACCGTGTTGGAAGGCGCTGCTCAACGACTGGTACGACGGGCACATCGACAAGACCTATGGGATCCCCTGCTACCAGCAGGCGATCGACCATCTCCCAACCGACGTGCAGGTCTACTCGAGCGCGCGCGACGACATTCGCTCGGCCGAGTCCGCAGCGATCGCCGCTGCGAACGGGAACGGGTCGGTTACAACGACAGCAACCGAGACGACGGCGACGACCGACACAACGACCACCACGGAGGCTCCCGGCAACACCAAGCCGACCGGCCCAATTCCCAGCGTGATCGTTGATGCGAGCCCGGGCGGCGCAACGTCCTTCCCGCTTCCGCTCGTGATCCTTGGAAGCCTCGCGGTGCTGCTCGTTGCCGCCGGTGTCGGCGTTCTCGCTTGGCGCCGGTTCCGCACCGGCTCCTAGCTCTCACCGACTCGCCCCAAGGTGGGCGGATGTGACTAGACTGGACGGACGCCGAGGTCGACGGCAAAAACCCCGCAAATTGCGGGTTTTTAGCCAGATTTTCAGGCCGTAGGCGATGCCATCCGACGGGCATCCTACGATGCCCCTCCGCTCGTTGACCGGCCGCAGGCTCAGCGAGCACACCGTCGCATCGGAGTAGTGAAAGGATGAGGACATGGCGTCCGTAGAGCAGGAGACCGTTCAGATTAACCCCGACGAGCTCGTGAACACCGTCGTCGACGAGGACGCCAACCTCGCCGTTCGCCGCTATTTCACTATCGCCGGCCGCGATCCCTTCGAGGAGATCGAGTGGGAAGAGCGCGACGCGTTTATCCCCGGCAAAGACAAGCCCGCGTTCGATCAGAAGAACGTGGAGTTCCCCAAGTTCTGGACGCAGACCGCGACCAACATCGTCGCCCAGAAGTACTTCCGGGGCCGCATGAGCTCTCCGGAGCGCGAGCGCTCCGTCAAGGAAATGATCGGTCGTGTCGTCACGACGATCGGCACCTGGGGTCGCAACGGTGGCTACTTCTCGACCGAAGATGAAGCAGCCACGTTCGAAGATGAGCTGAAGGCGATCCTCGTCAACCAGCTGGCGGCATTCAACTCGCCGGTGTGGTTCAACGTGGGATTTGAGGAGAAGCCGCAGTGCTCTGCCTGCTTCATCCTCTCGATTGAAGATTCGATGGACTCGATCCTCGACTGGATCCGCCGTGAAGGTGTCATCTTCCGGGGCGGTTCCGGCTCAGGCGTCAATCTGTCTCGGCTGCGCTCGTCGAAGGAGCAGCTGTCAAAGGGTGGTCACGCGTCGGGTCCTGTGTCGTTCATGCGTGGTGCTGACGCGTCGGCCGGCACGATCAAGTCGGGCGGCAAGACACGTCGGGCCGCCAAGATGGTCGTCCTCGACGTCGACCATCCCGATATCCAGGAGTTCATCTGGTGCAAGGCGCGCGAGGAGGAGAAGGCGCGTGTCCTTGAGGCCGCCGGCTACGACATGTCGCTCGATTCGCCTGACTGGTCGTCGATCCAGTACCAGAACGCGAATAACTCAGTCCGCGTTTCGGACGCGTTCATGCAGGCCGTCGACAGCGATGCCGACTGGAACCTGACTGCACGTGTCGACGGCTCTGTCGTTCACACGATGAAGGCCCGCGACCTGCTTCGCGAGCTCTCTGAAGCAGCGTGGCGGTGCGCCGACCCGGGTCTGCAGTACGACACCACGATCAACGCGTGGCACACGCTCCCGAACTCGGGCCGCATCAATGCGTCGAACCCGTGCTCGGAGTACATGTCGATCGACGACTCGGCATGCAACCTGGCGTCGCTGAACCTGATGAAGTTCCGCCGCGAGGATGGCGAGCTCGACGTTGAGGCACTTGAGCACGCGATCGACGTTGTCTTCCTCGCCCAGGAGATCCTCGTCGGCTACTCGTCGTATCCGACGCCTGAGATCGAGCGCAACGCGCGGGCATACCGCCAGCTCGGCCTGGGCTACGCGAACCTCGGCGCACTGCTGATGGCCCGGGGTCTCCCGTACGACTCCGACGAAGGTCGCGCGTACGCCGCGGCAATCACCGCTCTGATGACGGGTCGGGCCTACCGCAAGTCGTCACTGATCGCCGGACGCATGGGGCCGTTTGCCGGCTACCGCCCGAATGCAGCCGCAATGATCGGCGTCATCGCCAAGCATCGCGCGGCTGTCGGCAACATCGGCGAGTCGGAGACTGTCCCCACCGATCTGCTCACTGCAGCCCGCAAGTCGTGGGATGACGCACTGAACTTCGGTGAGGTGCATGGCTTCCGCAACGCGCAGGCAACGGTGCTCGCACCGACCGGAACGATCAGCTTCATGATGGACTGCGACACGACGGGCGTTGAGCCCGACTTCTCGCTCGTCAAGTCGAAGAAGCTCGTCGGCGGCGGCGAAATCACGATCGTCAACAAGACGGTGCCGCTGGGCCTCGAGAAGCTCGGCTATGCCCCGCAGGAAGTTGACGAGATCGTCGCGTACATCGACGAGCGCAACACGGTTGTCGGCGCGCCGTACGTGAAGACTGAGCATTACCCGGTCTTCGACTGCGCGATCGGCGAGCGGGCCGTCCACTACTCGGGCCACGTGAAGATGATGGGCGCAATTCAGCCGTTCATCTCCGGCGCGATCTCAAAGACCGTCAACCTGCCTGAGCAGGTCACGGTCGAGGATGTCGCACAGGTCTATATCGATGCATGGAAGCTTGGCGTCAAGGCTGTCGCGATCTACCGCGACAACTGCAAGGTCGCCCAGCCGCTGTCGGGCAAGGACAAGAGCGAGAAGGGCCAGACAACGCTCGTGCCGCTCGGCACCGTTGTTGCCGCCCCGAAGCGCCGCCGTCTTCCCGACGACCGCACCGAGGTCGGCCGCAAGTTCCGTGTCGGCGAGTACGAGGGCTACATCCACGTCGGCCTGTTCGACGACGGCACCGCGGGCGACATCTTCGTCGACATCGCCAAGGAAGGAACGACGCTTGCCGGTCTCATGAACTCGTTCATGATCTCGGTGTCGCTCGGCCTCCAGTACGGCGTGCCGCTTGAGGTGTACGTTTCGAAGTTCTCGCACATGCGGTTCGAGCCGTCCGGCCCGACGAACGATCCCGACATCCGCGCGGCGAAGTCGATCGTCGACTACGTCTTCCGCTGGATGGGCAAGAAGTTCCTGACGGTCGATCAGCAGGAAGAGATCGGGATCCTGTCACCCGAAGTTCGCGCACGTCTCGCGGCGGCCTACTCGGCCGGTGCACCGACGATGCCTGAGTTCGACGACCGGCCAGCACCCGGCCAGACCGCGCTCTTCAACTCGCATGAAGATGCGATTGAGTGCTCCCGCTGCGGTGGGCGCATGGTGCGGGCAGGCACGTGCTACACCTGCCGCGACTGCGGCACGAGCACCGGCTGCGGCTGATCCCGGCCGCCGAGCCCAGCGGCTCGGAGCGGTGCGACACACAGCAATGCGGCGAACATCGGAGGGGCCCCACGGGGCCCCTCCTCCTTTTGGGGGTCGAGTCACGGCGCCGGGCGTGGAAAAGTGCGCCCGACAGCTGCGGCAGCCCAACGAAAGGCAGGCCCATGGCGCCGCGGTTGCTCCGACTCACCCACCCCTACCAGCAAGGGCCCGACGTACTCGCCGTCCAACGTCGACTCATCGAACTCGGTTTCGACCCCGGCCCAGCCGACAGCGTCTACGGCCCCGCCACCGAAGCCGCCGTCGCAGCCTTCCAGACAACAACGGGAATCGACGTCGACGGCATCGTCGGACCCGAAACCCGCGAAGCGCTCGCAACAGCCGAGCAGAGCCCTGACCGCGATCCGCCAATCGAGCCAGACGCCGGCTCGCCGATCGGTCGCCGCGCGCTAGCCATCGCCATACGGGAGATCGGAACAACCGAGGACCCACCCGGTTCGAACGAAACGCCATACGGCACCTGGTTCGGCGCCAACGGCGAACCTTGGTGCGCCATCTTCATCTCATGGTGCTTCGCGCGTGCCGGACACACGCTGCTCCAAGACGCACACGGCCCAGGAGTCAACGCCAAAGGCTGCGCGTACGTCCCCACCATCGCCAACTGGCTCCACGCAACCAACCAGTGGATCGAAAGCGGCGATCACCAACCCGGTGATCTTGCGATCTACAACTGGGATGGCGCCGAGCCCGACCACATCGGAATCGTCGAAACGGTCGACGAGAGCGGAGACTTCACCGCGGTCGAAGGGAATACCTCGATCGCAAACGACACCAACGGTGGCAGCGTCATGCGCCGACACCGCTCCATCGTCGACGCCGACGGCTTCGGGCGGATCACACGGCGCTGACACATGCCCGCTACCGTCTCTGGTTCGCATGGAAGCCGAGAGACCATCTCGCGTGCGTCGCGCTGCGCAACTCGTTGCAGCCGCGCTCGTCGCAGGCACGATCGCTGCCGCAGTAACAGGAGGCATGGGCGCATCGATCCGCGTCCAAGCAAGCCTCTACAGCGGAGGCGCCTTTGACACCTGCACGGTGCCCTCAAACGCCACCCTCAACGCCTGGCTCGCAGGGCCCTACCGCGGCGTCGGCATCTACATCGGTGGCGTCAACCGCGCCTGCGCGAACACCAACCTCACCCCCACATGGCTCGCGAACACCCTTGCCTCCGGGTGGAACGTCATCCCCACCTACGTCGGCTTGCAGGCGCCCTGCACAACCGTCAAGAAGCTCGCGACGATCGCCGTCGACGGCACAGCAGGCACCCAAGGAACGGCCGCAGCAGTCGACGCCGCCGCTCGCGCGGCCGCCCTGGGCATCCCCACAGGCAGCCCGATCTACCTCGACATCGAGGGCTACCCGCTCAACAACCCGTCGTGCAGCCAGGTCGTCGAGGCGTTCGCCGCTGGCTGGGTGACAGGCCTCCATGCGCGCGGCTACATCGCAGGCGTCTACGGAAGCGCCGCGTCAACGATCCGCGACATGGTGGCGCTCGCCGGCGTCACAACCCCACCCGATGCCGTCTGGATCGCCAACTGGAACGACGTCACGAGCGTCTACGGCGACAAGTACATCGCCGACGGGTACTGGGCAACCCATCAGCGCCTCCACCAATACGCGGGCGACCACAAAGAGACCTGGGGAGGCGTCACGATCACGATCGACAGCAACGTCGTCGACGGGCCCGTCCTCGGCGCCACAGGCATTGCACCCGCACCGACTGTTCCGCTCCCCACACCACCCCTCGCGACGCCCACTGGTGCAGCGGCCGGCACGACGCCCGCTCCCGTGACAGCCCCGACGACCACCACGCCCACTCCAACACCGAGCGCCTCCACCCCCGGCGGATCGGTCATGGCAACCGACAGCGAATCAAGCGTCACCTGGACAGCAGGGACGTTCCAGCAGCCCGTGCTCGTCACCCTCTCCCACGCGACACCCGAACCAGTCGTCGCGGGCTTCGGAACCGGCGGCTACTCCGTGCAGCTCACCGTCACCCAAAACGCGACCAGCGCACCGCTCTCGACCTTTGCGGCACCCGTTGGGCTGCACTTCGTGAAGATCCCGGGCGCATCAGCACCCGTCTACTCGACAAACGGCACAACATGGAAGCCCGTCGCCCAGATGGCCGGCACAACGCTCGCAACCGGTGCAAAGACCGGCTACCTCAAGGAGCCCGACGGCTCAATCGACGTGCGAACCACGGTCGCTGGCTGGTTCGCACTCCTTCCCGACCCGACCCCACCAACCCAGCCGAAGCTGCTCTCGGCCCGGTTCAGCCACGGCGAACTCGTACTGCGCTGGGCGAAGTCGTCTGACAACTCAGGCGCCGTCGCTGGCTACCAACTCCTCCTCGACGGCAAGCGCACCGCGGACATCGCCGCGACCGCCTCAAGCACCACCACTCGCGCATTCCATCCCAGCGCGCTCTCGGTCTACCGCGTCGCCGCCGTCGACGCGTCGGGGAACCTCTCGACGCCGTCAACACCCGTCGTCGTCGAACCATCTCCCCGTCCCGCGACAGTTCCCGCTGCGCTCCCGGCGTGGTCGTGGCAGCTCCACCGCTGGATCGGCGAGGGCCGAAGCGGTGCGCGACCCGCCACGGCACCGACAGCTACGCCGGCGTGGTTCTGGACGTGGGCGGCCTGGCGCGACGCGCCATTCCGCCTCAAGTAGCGAACGCGCGGGGTCTAGCCGCCGAGCGACTTCGACAACAAACGTGTTGCGTCGAAGACTTCGTCCGCGGGCGGCGGCCCAATCAGCGGATCGATACCCCAGTCGGTGTAGTCGATCGTGACCTTTGCGTGCGCCTCTTTGCCGGCCGAGACCGGCGTGTCGTACGAGCTTGTCACCCGACGCACCTTGCCGTCAGAGCCGACGTACACCTCGTAGGGAATCGCGGCGGGCGCATTCGCATGCGAGGCACCCATCAGCTTCGTCGGGTCGATCCCCTTGTCTTTGAGCGCCTTCGCCAGATCGACGGTGCCTTCGTAGTGCGTCGTCACATCACCATCGATCGTGGTGTGGCCAATCTCCTGAAAGTCCGCTGAGTGTTCCAGCGCGGTCAACGAGTCCATGGGGTTCTGCTGGGCGCTCGCCATCAGCTTCGAGAATGTCGAGCCGAACGTGCCGGCCTGCGAAAGGTCGACCTTCAGCCACTTCTTGTCACTCCCTAGACCTTGCGCGAGCGACCCGAGCGCCAAGTAGATGACGGGGCTCCCGTCCTGCTCCACGACGAGCTCCTCAATCTTCGAAAGGCCAAGCGAATCCCCGGCACCCCCGAGATCCATCGTGAGATGCGCGGCGTCATTACCGATCTCACCGACCGCGGTCACCGTTGTTGCCGCACCCGCATCGCCTGACACGGCGATCGTCATCGCGACCTTCGCGCCGCCGCTTTCATCACTGCGGGTTGCCGCGTGCGCTACAGGGTCAACAACCCTCGACACACCACACGCGCTGAGGAGCGCCGCATAGAGGACGGCCAGCGTTGCAACACCAACAACCCGGATCCGCTGCGAACGCATTACGTGCTTCTTACCACGTTGGCATGAGGTGAGGAAAAGGCTGGGGCCACGCAAACGTGGCCCCAGCACCATCGTCTAGCGGGAGAGGAGGCTCCCTTTACGCGGCCATCCCACCACGACGCCCGGTCTTGCACGTGCTCACTCCGATCAGCCGGTAGAGCGGACAGAAGCTGACAAGCGACGTCGCAACCATCACGGCAGCAAGCACGAAAAAGATGATTCCGAGCACCGATCCAGCGCCAACCACGAAGGCAAGGACGATGAGGATCGGGGCTACGAGAAACGTGCGAAGCAGTCGATCAAATCCGGCCATGTTCTTCATGAGAGCCTCCTAGACGTACGTGGGACAAACGAGCCTGCGGCGTCGGTGATGGTCTGCCGCATTGGTGATAGTCTACAACTGTGTAGTTGTGAAGTATCGGTAGTTTGCCGCGGGCACGCGACGGAATCCCGGGATCAGGAGAACCCCCAATGGCATTGCCACACCCACTTCCAGATGAGATCGTCGACCTCATCGCGCGACGCTTTCGCGCGATCGGCGAGCCGATGCGGATCAAGATCCTCGACCGACTCCGTACGGGCGAAGCAACCGTCGCCGAGCTCACCGAGGCCCTCAACGCCGGACAGCAGAACATCTCCAAGCACCTGGGTGTCCTTGCCGACGCAGGCATCGTGAGCCGCCGCCGCGACGGGAACCGGGTTATCTACGCCATCGCAGACGAAAGTGTCTTGACGATCTGCGAGACCGTCTGCGGCAGCATCGAGCAGCAGCTGCGCGAGTTGCATCAGCTCTTGCGCTCGCCAGCGACGGTCGACGCATGACCGATACCCACCGCGTCACGCTCGGGCCGATCGGACGACTCGGTCTCGCATCGGCGCGCCACCGCCGCGGAGTGGCCGTAGCGTGGATCGCGATCATCGTTGGGTTTGGCATCTTCGCCCCACGAGTCGAGACGACCCTTTCCGGAGCAGGTTGGGAAGCGAGCGGGTCGGAATCCGTCGCGACCCGAATCATCCTCGGGAAGGCGTTCAACGGGCGCTCAAGCTACGCGCTTCAGGTTGTCGTTCATGACGCATCGGCCACACCAACCGATCCGACATTTGCAGAGACGATCCGACGGATCTCCACCCTCCTGCGCGCGGATGCCCGCGTTTCAGCCGTATTTGCGCCTTCTACAGCAGCCGGCATCTCGCGCGACGGCCACACAGCAATCGTCACGGCCGGCGCCGCCGGCGATCCAACGGCGATGGTGCAGGCGGCAGACGATTTGAAGCGGCCGCTCACCGAAACCGCGGGGCCAGGGCAGACCGTTGCCCTTACGGGAGACCCCGGAATGTGGTCGGACTTCAACGTCGCCAACCGCAACGCGATGATGAAGTCCGAACTCGTCTCCTGGCCGATCACCCTCGCGATCCTGGTGCTCGCGTTCGGCGCATTCGTAGCGGCCAGTCTGCCACTCCTGCTCACGATTGCCGGCCTCGTCGCCGCCGCCGGATCGCTCGCCATCGCCTCGCAGAGCTCCGAGATCTCCATCTGGGCGATGAACTTCGCCCTTATGTTCGCACTCGCCCTCGGCATCGACTATGCGCTCTTCATCGTCAACCGATTCCGTGGCGCTCTGTTCGGCTCAAACCTCGACCCGCACGATGCGGTCGCACGAACGATGGACACCGCAGGCAAAGCCGTGCTCTTCTCCGGCGCGACAGTGCTCATCTCACTCTCCGCCGTGCTACTCGTACCAAGCCCTGCATTCCGCTCGATGGCACTCGGGATCATGATCACCGTGGTCTTCATCCTTGCAGCGACGCTGACGCTGCTACCCGCAGTGCTCGGCAAGCTCGGACCCGCGGTGGACAGGGGCGCGCTCCCGTGGGCTCACTCTGGCGAACACCGCTCGCCAGCGTTCGCCCGATGGGCCGAGCTGCTTTGGCGCCATCCTGTCTTCTTTGGAACGGCTGCACTTGCCGTCTTGCTCGCCCTTTCAATTCCTGTGTTTGGGCTTCGCACGGGAATGCCGTCCATCAAAGTTGTGCCCGATACGGCAGGTTCACGAGTGGGCTACGACGCCGTCTCTACCGCCTTCGGGCCGGGAGCACCGGGCGCACTGCAAATCGTGACCCCACGATCAACGCTGGCGCGAACACAGACGATCCTTGGGAGCGACACAGGCCTCGCCGCGACAACGCCCTTGTTGTTCGACGAGAGCGGCAACACCGCTCTGATCGAAGCGATCCCAACCGGAGGCCCGTCGGAGGCATCGACGGGCGCAACGATCGAGCGACTCCGCGATGCCCTCCCTCCCGAAGCGCTCGTGGGCGGCGCCGCCGCGGAGAATCACGACCTCGAACGTGCGCTCTCGCAGTCGACCCCGATCGTGCTCGGAACAGTCATGCTGCTCGGCTTCCTCCTGCTGCTTGTCGCCCTCCAAGCACCGTTGATCGCCGCCGTCGGGGTGCTCACGAATCTCCTCGCTGTTGGCGGAGCATTCGGAGTGGCGCGGCTTGTGTTCCAGGACGGTTATGGCTCGTCCTTGCTCGGATTTGAGCCACAGGGCTTCCTCGACGCATGGGGCCCTGTCTTCTTCTTCGCGATGATCTTCGCGATCTCAATGGACTACACCGTCTTCTTGCTCGCTGCGGCAAAGGAGCATTGGGATCGCACCGGTGACGCCCGCGATGCGATGGTTGGAGGGCTCGCTCATTCGGGTCGCGTGATCTTCGCGGCGGCCGGCGTGATGGTCGCCGTATTCCTCACGTTCTCGCTCTCGGGCCCGCTGCCGCCAAAGGAGATGGGCGTGATCCTCGGCGTCGCCGTACTCCTGGACGCATTCCTGATCCGCCTTGTTCTGATGCCCGTGGCGCTGCGGCTCCTTGGCCGCCACGCGTGGGCGCTTCCGCAACGGCTGCGGCGGCTCTTACCGCGGATCACGTTCGGCCACTGAAGTTCGCGGCGAGGGTACCCCGACGCGCTACCGTCAAGGGGTGCCCTCGCCGTACCGTCTCGCAGGCCTTTGGGCGATCGCCGCTGATGCTGTTGCGATCGTCGTCTTCGCAACCGTCGGGCTCCTATCGCACGACAAGGGTCTCGGGCCCGCCGGCTACGCGCGGGACGTCCTGACGATCGGTGGCGGCTGGTTGCTCGTTGCTCGCGCCACCGGCCTCTACGCAGCACCGACGATGCGTCGCTACCTGACCACCTGGTTTCTCGGAGTGACGGCCGGTGTTGCAGTTCGCGCGATCGCACTCGGGCGAAACTTCAACGGCAAGGAGCTCTCGTTCCTCATCGTCGCGCTGATCTCAACGCTCGTGTTCACAACGCTCGCCCGCGCTATCGCCAACACGCTGGCCGAACGGAGAGCGACAGCGTGAAGCGCCCAGTGCTTGTGGTCGCCGTGGCAGCGCTCGCGCTGTTCGGCGGGACCGCGGCGTTCCGACTCAGCACTGCCTCAGGCGACGGCGCGGCGCCGTTGAACGCGCGCGTCGGACCCGACTACATCATCTCGTTCACGATGCCTGACGGCTCACCGATCACAACCCTTGCGCCTGGGACGTACACGATCAACGCTGTCGACACCGAGGTGGAGCACAACTTCCACATCTTCGGGCCAGGCGTCGACCTCTCCACCGGTGCCAACTCAGAAGAAGAGGATGTGTGGACGGCGACGTTCCAAAACAACGCGCTGTACACCTTTCGCTGCGACATCCACCCAACGGTGCTGAATGGCTCGGTCACAGTCGGAAGCCCCGTGATCGCTCCAGTCGTTGCAGCGCCGGCCGCCAAGAGCGCCGTCTCAGCGAAGGGCACCGGCAATGGGTCGTCGGCGCTGACCGTTGCGGGAACGCTTTCGGCATCCGTATCCGCGACAGGCGCACTCAAGCTTTCGCTCAACGGCGCTGCCGTCAAGTCGCTCCCCGTCGGGTTCTACAAGGTGAACGTGACCGACGCATCAAAGACCGACAACTTCGTGCTGCGCGACAAGTCCGCCGGGTATTCACAGACGCTCACGGCAACCACGTTCGTAGGCAAGAAATCCGCGTCGCTCGAGATCGCCGCTGGAGCATGGGATTACTTCTCAAACGGCCACCCGGCCACCCACACCTCGTTCGTCGCCAAGTAGACACCGATGACGCGAAACGACTGGGAACGTCTCCGCGACCTACCGATCACAATCGAAGCGGTCGCCACGCGCGTTCTCGAACGCCAGGTTTCCTCAACGTTCGTACGGCGGACAACCATCGTCGAGCTCTCCGACGGCGAGCAGGTTGGGGTTGGTGAAGATGTGACCTACGACAGCGCCGAGCATGAGCCTGTCCGCTTCCCTTCACCACGACTTGCAGGCGCCTGGACGCTCGCGACGTTCTCGGCGCACCTCGACCACTTCGACCTCTTCCCGGCCGGCGAACCGCAGCAAGCCGCGTCACGCGACTACCGCCGCTGGGCCTTTGAGTCGGCGGCCCTCGACCTCGCTCTCCAGCAGAACAGCCTGTCGCTCGCCGACGCAGTCGGGCGAACGCCGCAGCCTGTTCGCTTCTGCGTGTCGACTCGCGCATCGGCGCTGGCGCCGCTCCTTGAGCTGTATCCGGAGACACGTTTCAAGCTCGACGCAACACCCGAGTGGGACGAAGCGTTCATTGCCGACCTTCGATCACTCGATGCGATCGACGTCGTCGATCTGAAAGGCGCCTACAAAGGCACAACGGTCGATCTTGCCCCTGATGCGCCGCTCTACACGCGGATCGCGGAAGGGCTCCCGTCGGTGTGGATCGAAGATCCCGGCCTGACACCCGAGACAGATGCTGCGCTCGCGCCCTACCGCGACCGGTTCACGTGGGATGCGCCGATCCATAGCTTTGAGGACGTCGAGGCACTGCCGTACGCCCCGAAATGCTTGAACTCGAAACCATCGCGCTTCGGCACCCTCGAACGGCTCTTCACGTTCTATGCCCGCTGCGAGGATGCTGGCATCGCCCTGTATGGCGGCGGCCAGTTCGAACTCGGCCCGGGTCGCGGCCAGATCCAGTTGCTCGCATCGCTCTACCACCCCGACGGCCCGAACGACACGGCGCCCGCCGGCTACAACGCGCCCGAACCTATCGCTGGTCTGGAAACAAGCCCGCTTGAGCCGCACCCTGCTGCGACCGGGTTCCTTCGGGAACTCCCTATCGCGGTGTAGCGACTGCCGCGCGCGCCTTCGTCAGCGCACGGACAAGCGCCGACTCTTCGATCCGTGCGAAGGCATCGTCCCAGGTGACCCATTCGGCTGCGTGCACCTCGGCTGCGTCGGCCGACACGGTGCCCCCGGCGATCACCAGAAACCGCAGATCGAGATGCCAGTGCTCATCCCACGGAATCCAGTGGACATCGGTATCGCATAGCTCCGGGCGAGCAAGGCGCACCTGGAGCCCCGTCTCCTCCCGCGCCTCGCGTAGAGCCGCTTCAGCAGGTGATCGATCTGATGCCTCGATGTGGCCGCCTGGCTGGAACCACATGCCGCTCTTTCGGTGATGAATCAGCATCGTGCGCTCGCCCGCCTCGTCGACAACGATCGCCGATGCCGTGAAGTGCGCCTCGGCCTGCTCACGCGAGCACGGCGACTCGAGCGACACGGCATAGCCCCGCATCCGTTCGAGATCACCACGCTCCTCCTCGTCGGCCGGCACGTGGGTGGCAAGCATGGCGACGAGCCCGTCGCGTTCGCAGCCGCTCACTCGTACTGGAGCGCTTCGAGCGGATTGAGCTTTGCGGCACGCCGGGCCGGGAAGATCGCCGCGAGCAGGCCCACGATCAGTGCCGCGAACACGAAGATGACGATCTGGCCCCACGGAACAATGAAGGGCATGCCGCCGGGCAACGCCTGACCGAAGAGTCCGCCGAGCCCAACGCCGAGCGGAATGCCAAGCGCAGCACCGATCAGCGCCGTGATGATCGACTCTTGCCGGATCATCCTCCGGGTCTGGCGGCGCGTCATACCTACGGCGCGCAACATGCCAAGCTCCCGCGTCCGCTCGAACACCGTCAGCACAAGCGTGTTGACGATTCCGAAGAGGCTGACGATCACCGACAGGCCGAGCAACACAAACAGCATGTTGAGGAAGATGTTGATCCCGGCTTCCTGGTTGGCGATGAACTCAGACTCCGTTTGCACCTTCGCATCGGGATAGCTCTTGAGCACATCGTTCAGGATCGCCGTGTTCTCGGGTGTCACGCCGCCGCTCATGTTCATGAAGGTGAAGACGTTCTGGGGGTTATGCGTCACCGAGTCGAACGCCTCCGCCGACACCGTGACCGGACCGAACGGTGACCCTCCGCTCGGCGGATCGAAGATCGCCTTCACCATCAGGTGCAGCTCCTGCCCGCTCGGCACGAGCAGGGTGAACGGCGAGCCATCGACGAGGTGATGCGACTTCGCGTAATCCTTGTCGACCACCGCGCCGTTCATGCCAAGCACGTCGAGCGATGATGCGTCGCCGAGCGTCCACTTCAGCACGAGCATCTGCGACAGCCCCTTCTCTGCGGCCGTCAGCGTGATCGTCTTGCCGAACGCTCGACCCTGACCGGCGCGAACGCCTGCCACGACTTCGGCAACGCCAGCCTTGCGCAGCGCGTCAGCCGAGTCGACCGACGTTGGGAGGAAGCCGTTCTCCGACGTCAACGCGTAGTCGGCTTGGAACTCCTCCTTGACCGCTCCCTCGAACGAGCCACGCACACCTGCTGCAAGCACAGCGACGATCGTCACGAGCGCAAGCCCAATCATCAGTGCCGCTGCAGTGGAGGCGGTGCGCGCTGGGTTCCGCATCGAGTTGGCCCGCGCGAGCGTGCCCGCGACGCCAGCACCGAGCTGCGCCGGACGCCCAAGGAGGCTCGCGAGTGGCCGAACGATGCGGGACGCGATCATCGCGACCCCGATGAAGCTGCCAAGGACACCGACCCCCAACATCTCGAGCCGGGTTGCTGTCGGGATGCCGTGCTTCACAAACGCCCCGACACACACAAGCGCCAGCGACACGCCAATGATCACCAAGGCGACGTACGGCCCCAGGCGGTGGAAGCGGCCTGGAGGCAACACGAACCCTTCGCGCACCGCGGCGATCGGCGGCACCCGCGTTGCGCGCACGGCGGGCCACACGCTTGCGATCAACGTGACCGCCGTACCGAGCACGAGCGACACGATCACCGTGCGTGACGCAAAGATCAGGCCCGATTGCGGCAGGTCGATTCCGAAGCTCTTGAAGAGCTCATCGAGACCCTTCGCAAGACCAACACCTGCGAACAGCCCGATCGTCGCCGCAACGAGCCCCGTTACGAGGCCCTCAGCGAGGACGACGCCGATCACTTGGCGTCCAGTTGCACCCATCGTCCGCAGCGTTGCGAACTCGCGTGTGCGCTGTGCGATCGTGATCGACAGCGTGTTCGCAATCACGAAAGCGCCGACAAAGAGCGCGATGAAACCAAAGGCAAGCAGGAAATACTCAAGGAATGAGAGAGCGCTGCTCGTGTCGCTCGACGCCTTCGCAGCCTGCTCTTCGCCAGTCCGCACCTGCGTGTGGGGCGGCAGGATCGACTTGATCTGCGCGACAAGTTCGGACGACGGCACATTCGGCTGCGCCGCAACGTCGATCTCGTCGAGCTTGCCCTCCTTCTGGAAGAGCGTCTGCGCGGTGGGCAGGTCAAAAATTGCGAGCGTCGCACCACCGAGGGAGCCGACCGAACCGAACGAGACGATGCCCGACACCTTCAGGTGCACGACCGCCCCGCCGCGCGGAATCACGCCCACTGTGCTGCCGACTGCGAGCTTGAGGTCTGCGGCCGTGTCCTTGTCGACTGCGATCTGCGTGCGCCCGCGTGGCCAGGTTCCACTCAACAGGTTCAACGGGTTGAAGTGCTGGTCGCCGTCGGCATTGACGCTGAAGGCGAGGCCTGGAGCGCCACCATGCGACACGACCTTGCCGTCGGCACCCACGAACTGCGCCGTATCAGCGACCCCGCCGGCGGCGTCGGCAACGCCCGGCAGCTTCAAAACCTTGTCGAGCGCCGAGGCAGGGAACGACGGTGCATTCTGATCGTTCCCGAACGCCGCCTTGCCCGTGATCACGACGTCGCTGTTTTGCAGCGCTGTCGAGAAGATCTGACTGAAGCCGTGCTTGATCGTGTCGGTCAGGACGAACGTGCCCGAAACCATCGCGACACCCATCACGACGGCGAGCGATGTCAGCGCCAGCCGGAGCTTCCGGCCGAGCAAGTCTTTGAGCGCGATACGAATCACGACGCTACGGAGTGTCCGTCGAGATCGTTCATCGTCTGCAGCACCTCGGCCGCAGTCGCTCCCCGTTGGTCGAGCACGATCGCACCGTCGGCCAAATACAGGATGCGGTCAGCGATCGCCGCTGCGCGGGGATCGTGGGTGACCATCACGATCGTCTGGCCGTAGGTGTCGCTTGAGTCGCGCAGCAGGCGGAGGATCTCCTCGCTCGTCTTCGAGTCAAGGTTGCCTGTCGGCTCGTCGGCAAAGACCACCGACGGCTTCGACACAAGCGACCGGGCGACAGCGACGCGCTGCTGCTGACCGCCCGAGAGCTCCGACGGACGGTGCCGCAGACGATCCTTGAGCCCCACCTTGGTGATGAGCTCCTCAAACCAGCTGGCCTCCGGCTCCTTACCCGCGACAGTAAGCGGGAGCATGATGTTCTCCCGCGCCGTCAGCATCGGCAGCAGGTTGAAGAACTGGAACACGAAGCCGATGTGCTCGCGGCGGAGCAGCGTGAGCTGGTTGTCGCCCATGCTCGTGATCTCCTTGCCCGCGATCTGCACAGTGCCACTCGAGGGCTTATCGAGCCCGGCGAGAATGTGCATCAGGGTTGACTTACCGGAGCCCGACGGGCCCATGATTGCGGTGAGCTTCCCACGCTCGATATCGAGGGAAACACCACGGAGGGCGTCGACGGCCGTGTCACCCTGGCCGTAGCGGCGCGTGACGTTCTGCGCGGAAACGATGGCTTCGGTTGCGTTCATGGAGTCAACCTATCTTCCGATGGATACCCGGTCGATGGGGATAACCCCTGAACCGACCCTGAACGACGCCTGTCATCGCGCCTGACGCGCGGCGTTAGGCGTTTGCGAGCTGCGGAATGATGTCGCGGCCGTAGATGTCGAGCACCTCTTCCTGCCCCTCCGTCATCAGGTAGAGGTTGAACTGGTCGACACCAACCGCCTCAAGCTCACGCAGCTTCTTCGCGCACTGCTCCGCATCGCCGATCACCGTGAAGCGCTCGCAGATCTCATCGGTCGCGAACTCGCCATGTGCGGCACCGACACGGGAATGATCCTTGTAGTCGTAGAACTTGCGCGCCTTGACGTAGTCGGTGAGCTCCTTCGGGATGTCGGAGTTCCAGCCGTAGCGCTCGATCAGATCCATCACGTGGTTCGAAACCATTGCGGGGAACCACCGCACTTCCTCGCACGCCTGCTTCATGTCGCTCGTGACTTTCGACGGCGCACCGACAATGCACTGCAGGGCGTCCGGGTCGCGACCGGCCTCCTCAGCAGCCTTCCGCGCCGTGTCCATGATCCACTCGATGATCACGGGATCGGCGAGCTGGATGATGACGCCGTCAGAAACTCGACCGGCAACGGCGAGCGCCTTCGGCCCGTAGCCCGCGACGTAGAGCGGGATGTCAGGCAGCTCCTTGCGCACCCAGGGAAGCGTCAGATCCTTCTCGTTCCACTGCACCTCGCGACCGTTCATGAAGTCGCGCAGCATCAGACAGTCAGCCTCGAACTCCGCAACCTTTACAGGCTGGAGCCCGATCACGCGTCTGGCCGAGTCGCCGCGACCGATGCCCATCACCATGCGGCCGTCCGAGATGTCATGGAGTGTCGCGTACGCGCTCGCGAGCACCGTTGGCTCCCGCGTCCCCGGGTTCGTGACGAAGTGGCCAAGCTTCATCGTCGTCGTCCGGTCGGCGGCAAGGGCGAGCAGCGGGATCGACTCCTGCCAGAGCACATGCGAGTCGTACGTCCAGCCGTACTCAAAGCCGTTGCGCTCTGCGTGAACGAGCAGATCGAGGAACCGCCGATATGGCGGGTCGGGCATAACGGTGACGCCGAAGCTGATTGCCATGCGCTGACGCTCCTTCGCTTGCTTCTCGGAAGACGTGAGCCTACTTGTCCACGCATTCCGCGGGAAGGCCACAGCTCCGTCCCACACGCTCTCTAGTTTTGACGCAATGGCCGCCGTGTACATCCTCGTTGCGATCGCCGCGGGAGTCTTCCTCCCGCTCCAAGCTGGCGTCAACACCCGGCTTGCCCAGTTTGTCGGCGGGCCCATTCGCGCCTCGCTGATCTCGTTCATCGTCGGTGCGCTTCTACTCGCCGCGATCGCTGCCGTCGCCTACCGCGGCGGAGGACAGCGAGTCGCTGACGCGCCGTGGTGGGCATGGGTCGGTGGCGCGCTCGGCACCGTCTATGTGACCGCGGCGATCGTCGTTGCTCCTCGCATGGGCGTCGGGCCGTTCTTTGGAGTCCTTGTTGCAGCCCAACTCGTCGCGACAGTCGTAATCGACAAGTACGGATGGCTCGGATACGCCGAGCGCGAGATCACCCCGCTCCGTGCGCTCGGCGTCGCCATGCTCGTTGGCGGAGCCGTCCTCGTCCGCCTCGCCTAACGCGAGCTAGCGCGCCGCGAGCCAGGCGAGCGTCCTATCGGCCAACCGGTCGAGCACCTCGACCGACTGACGAAGATGCTCGTCCTTGGTGTCCTCAAGCTTCGTGTGCGACAACCCACGCAAGCTCTGGACAAAGACCATCACCGTTGGCACCCCGGCGCGCGACACCTCGGCGGCATCGTGCAGCGGGCCCGACGGGAGCTTGTGCGACACACCCGCAACCTCGTGGATCGCCTCGTCGGCAAAGCCGATCAGCGTGTCGTCGAAAAGGATCGGCTCGATCTGCCAGATCTGCTCCCAGGTGACATCGATGTTCTCCTCGGCCGCGAACCGGTCGGCCGCAGCGCGCGCGAGCCCCAGCATCCGGGCGAGCTCAGCGGCATCGAGATGGCGCATGTCGAGCAGCTGCTCGGCCGTCTCAACAACGGACGTCACGATGCCCGGCTTGCAGACGACGCCACCGGAGGTCATTACCGCTCCGCCACCGATCTCGGCAGCAATCTCGCGAAGAGCAAGCGCAAACTTGGCTGCGCCTGCGAGCGCATCGCGACGCTTGTCCATCGGCGTCGAACCCGCGTGCGCGGCTTGACCCTTCCAGATCAGGCGCCACCGCTGCACCCCAAACGTGCCAAGCACCACGCCGAGCGGGAGGTCGAGCGACTCAAGCACCGGGCCCTGCTCGATGTGCAGCTCGAGATATGCCCCCGCCCCTGCAAGCTGATCCTGCGCATCGAGCGTCTTGCCAAGATCAACGCCGTACGCACCAACCGCATCAGGTAGACCGACGCCGTCGCGATCCTTGAGCATCGCCAAGTCGGCGTGGTCGCTCATCGACCCAGCAGCAGCCGACGAGCCAAAGAGTGATCGCCCGAACCGCGCGCCCTCCTCATCAGCCCAGTTGACGAGACGAACCGGAACCGGGGGTGCGCCACGCTCGGCGAGGCGACGGACGACCTCGACACCGGCAAGCACGTTCAGGCAGCCATCAAGCCAGCCTCCATTTGGCACCGAGTCGATGTGGCCGCCAATCAGCAGCGCGTTCTCGCGCCCCTCACCCAACGTGAACCACTGATTACCCGCCTCGTCGATCTCCTCAACGACCGGCACACCCTCGAAACGCTCGCGCAGCCACACCCTGGCGCGCTCCCACGTCTCCGTCCACGCAACCCGTTGCGCACCGTTGTCGTCACCCGTGAGCTGCTGCAGCTCACGGAGCTCATCGACTGTGCGCTGGGGGTTCAGAGGCACGACGAGAATCTAACACCGGTCTGCTCGCCATCACACACTCGGCACGCAGTGTGATACACCCGTGCGTCATGTCGTCTGGTGCCGCGAACGCGGCTTCGGTGCAACGGAGCGCCGCAGCCCGCGTGACCTGGCGCTCCCGTCTTCGCGGGGCAACGCACCGCGCCGGGCTGATTGCGCTTACCGTCGTCGCGCTCCTCGCGTTCTACGAGGGATACAACTGGCTCTGGCGCGCAACCGGCTGGACATGGCCCTTCCCGGCCGACGACACGACGCTGCCGCACCTCTGGACGATCTTCAAGGCCTTCGCCGACCCCGCGCAGGTCAATCAGCCCTCCCTCTTCTCGGTGCTGATGCACAAGGCGCTATTCACCGCGAAGGAGGCCTTCGCAGGCTTCGTCCTCGGGGCACTCTTCGGCTTCGCGTTGGGCGCAGTGCTCGCCCACTCGAAGCTCCTTCAGCGCGGCTTCCTGCCCTACATCGTCGGGAGCCAGACAATCCCGATCCTCGCGATCGCACCAATGGTCGTGATCTGGGTCAACCCAAAGCTCCCCGCCGGAATGCAGGGCTGGGGTGCAGTGGCCGTAATCTCGGCATACCTCACGTTCTTCCCGGTCGCCGTGAACAGCCTGCGCGGCCTGAACTCCGCCGACCCACGGATGCTCGAACTCATGCGGACATACGCTGCAAGCACCTGGACCGTGCTCTGGAAGGTGCGCTTCCCCGCGTCGCTGCCGTACGTGTTCTCCGCCCTCAAGGTCGCTGCAACAGCAAGCGTCGTCGGCGCGATCATCGGCGAGCTGCCCTCCGGCCTCCAGTCGGGCCTCGGCGGTGCCATCCTCAACTTCAACCAGTACTACTCGATCGAACCGCAGGAGCTTTGGGCGACAAACATCGTCGCCGCGCTCCTCGGCATCATCTTTTTCCTGGCCGTTCTCGGAGCTGAGAAGGCCGTCGTCCGTCGAGCCCCGGAGCGTCGCGCATGACCGAACCCACCACCGTCGTCTCGGTTTCCGGGGTGACAAAGACGTTCCCTCGCGGAAACGTCACCGCCCTACAAGACATCAATCTTGACCTTGGAGCCGGCGAGTTCATCTCCCTGATCGGCCCGTCGGGATGCGGCAAATCGACGTTGCTGCGCGTGATCGGCGACCTCGTCGAGCCAACGAGCGGCAGCGTCACGATCAACGGCAAGAGCGCCCACCAGGCGCGCACCGACCGCGACTACGGGATCGTCTTCCAGGACGCGGTGCTGTTCGACTGGCGGACTGTGTCGAAAAACATCGAGCTGCCCCTTGAGATGCTCGGCTGGGATAGACCGAAGCGCCGCACGCGCGTCGCGGAGATGCTCGCGCTCGTCGAGCTGACAGGCTTTGGTGACCACCACCCCTGGCAGCTCTCGGGCGGCATGCAGCAGCGGGTGTCAATCGCCCGTGCGCTCGCCTTTGAACCCGCGCTCCTCCTCATGGACGAGCCGTTTGGCGCACTCGACGAGATGACCCGCGAGCGGCTAAACCTCGAACTCCTCTCGATCTGGCAGCAGCTCCAATCGACCGTCGTGTTCGTGACTCACTCGATCTCCGAGGCGGTGTTCCTCTCCACGCGCGTCGTTGTGATGAGCCCGCGCCCTGGCCGCATTGCCGGAATCGTCGACATCGACCTGCCCGGCCCGCGCAGCGTGGAGACGCGCGAAGACCCACGGTTCTTCGAACTTGTCACCGAAGTTCGCGAACTGCTGCGGATGCGCGGCGAGCACCTACTTCCCGAAGAAGAGGCCGCCGTGGCCGGAGAGGACGCGTGAGCGCGAGCGCCCTCACGCTCCGCTCGACGAAGGCATTGCGCGAGTGGGCACCAGCGCTCGTCGTCGCCATCGCCGTCATCGGCGGCTGGCAAGGCGCGATCGCAGCGTTCGACATCCAGCAGTTCCTGCTGCCGAAGCCGTCCAACATCGCGGCGGCCCTCTGGGACGACCGCGGCACCCTCTGGCCGGCCGGGTGGTACACGTTCAAAGAGGCGCTCGGTGGCTTTGCGCTCGGATCATGCCTCGGCGTCCTGTTTGCACTGATCGTCGCGCGCTTCGAACGTGTGGGCGCCGCACTGATGCCAATCGCAATTGCAGGTAACGCGGTGCCGATCATCGCGTTCGCCCCGATCTTCAACGCCTGGTTCGATCCGCTGGAGCCGACATCGAAGATGGCAATCGCTGGCGTGCTCTGTTTCTTCCCGGTGCTGGTCAACACGCTGCGCGGGTTGCAGAGCGTTCGCCCCCAACAGATCGAGCTGATGCGCGCCTATGCCGCAGGCGAGATCGCGATCTACCGGCGCGTGCGCATCCCGACGGCGCTCCCCTACATCTTCACGTCACTGAAGATCGCGAGCGTGCTCGCAATGATCGGAGCGGTCGTCGGTGAATACTTCGGTGGCTCGTTCGACGCCCTCGGTGTCCTGATCCGATCCGACGCGCAGATTCTCGACTTCGTCACGGCCTGGGCGGGCATCGTCGTCGCCTCAGTGCTTGGCATCACCTTGTACCTCGCTGTCGCCATCGCCGAGCGGATCTTTGTCCGGTGGGCACCAGGTGGCCGCGATGTGTGAGAAGGGGGACTCGTAATCGCACGCTCAGATCGTCAGAATCACTCCTCGCTCGACCCACAGTACGAAAGGGGAAGTCGCATGAAGAAGCGGTACATCGCGGCGCTCACCACCCTCGCGGTGGCAGCGTCGTTTGCGGTGGTGCTCGGAGGGGGCGCCAGCGCATCGCCAAAGCAGCAGAAGCTCACCGACGTGACGCTGCAGTTGAAGTGGGTCCCACAGGCCCAGTTCGCCGGCTACTACGCCGCGTCACTCAAGGGCTTCTATAAGGACGCGGGCCTCAACGTCACGTTGAAGAACGGTGGCCCGGACATCATTCCGGAGCAGGTCGTTGCATCCGGCCAGGCGCAGTTCGGTGTCGACTGGCTTCCGAGCCTGCTTGCAGCTCGCGACAAGGGCACCGACCTCGTCAACGTGTCGCAGGTCTTCGCCCGCTCGGGCATGACCCAGCTCACGTGGAAGAGCTCCGGGATCGACTCGATCGCGAAGATGAAGGGTAAGAAGGTCGCCAACTGGCTCGGCGGCAACCAGTACGAGCTCTTCGCAGCCCTCACGAAGGCAGGCATGAACCCTGCCAAGAACTCGGGCGTGACGATCGTGCAGCAGCCGTTCGACATGAACCTGCTGCTCCAAAGCAAGGTCGACTCGGCCTCGGCGATGACCTACAACGAACTCGCCCAGGTGCTTGAGACCAAGAACCCGAAGACCGGCAAGCTCTACACGCTCGCCGAACTGAACGTCATCAAGATGCAGGACGCAGGTACCGGCATGCTTGAAGACGGCCTGTTCTCGACCGGCTCGTGGCTGAAGAGCGCCGCGAACCAGGCGATCGCCGTGAAGTTCATTGAGGCATCGCTGAAGGGCTGGATCTACTGCCGTGACCATGCGGCCGAATGCGTCTCGATGACGCTCCAGGAAGGCCCGACCCTGCCGAAGGGTCACCAGACCTGGATGATGAACGAGATCAACAAGCTCGTCTGGCCCGCTGGCGCAGCCGGTGTCGGCGTCATGGACAAGGCGGCATTCACCCGCACCGCGAGCATCGCGCAGCAGTTCGGCGTGATCTCGAAGGCCCCGTCGGACGCATACCGCACCGACCTCGCGGCCAAGGCAGTTGCCAACCTGAAGGCAGCTAGCACCGACGTGGTCGGCGCAAGCTGGAAGCCCGCAGCGGTGGCAGTCACCGCCGGCGGCAAGTAGCACCATCCCGTGGGTGGTGGGGCGACCGCGCCTCACCACCCACACCCTTTCCCGTGCGACACTCGCTCACGGCAAGGCAGATCTACCGTTCGCAGTCGAATCTACGAGATTGAGGAGGAGCCCAATGTCTGTTCTGATCAAGGGCGGCCGGATCGTGACCGCGGCAGACGACTACGTCGCCGACATCCTGATCGAAGGCGAGACCATCACGCTCATCGGCGCCTCTCTCGACATGCCCGCCGACAAGGTGATCGACGCGCGAGGGAAGTACGTTCTCCCTGGCTGCATCGACCCGCACACACACCTCGACATGCCGTTCGGAGGCACGACGACGATCGACGACGTCGAATCGGGACAGATCGCCGCAGCCTTCGGTGGCACCACCTGCCACGTCGACTTCTGCATTCAGCCGAAGGGTGCGACATTCGCCGAAGCCCTCGCCCTATGGCGCGAGAAGGCCGCCGGCAAGCAGGCGATCGACATGGGGTACCACATCGCCGTCACCGACCTTTCAGCGCCGGGCGCGCTTGACGAACTCGCGGAGCTCCCGGCGCAAGGCGTCACCTCCTACAAGCTCTTCATGGCCTACAAGGGCGCCTTGATGGTCGACGACGAGACCCTCTTCAAAACGATGGAGGTTGCGGCGAAGACCGGCGCGCTCGTGATGGTGCATGCGGAGAACGGCGATGCGATCGCCGTCCTCGTCAAGCAGGCGCTCGCGGCAGGCAACACCGCGCCGATCTTCCACGCGCGCACCCGGCCGCCTGAAACCGAAGGTGAGGCGACCAACCGCGCGATCCAACTCGCACACGTCGCAGGGGCACCACTGTATGTCGTGCATGTCTCGTGCAAAGAGGCGGTCGAGCCGATCGCGCTCGCCCGCGACAAAGGCTGGAACGTGTGGGGTGAAACCTGCACCCAGTACTTCTTCATCGACGACACGTTCCTTGAGCGGCCGAACTTCGAAGGCGCCAAGTTCGTGTACACCCCGCCGCCACGCAACAAGGCAAACCAGGACGTGCTGTGGGATGCCGTCCGAACCGACGTGCTCTCGGCGATCTCAACCGACCACTGCGCCTTCCTCTGGGACGGGCAGAAGTCGCTCGGCGCCGACGACTTTTCGAAGATCCCGAACGGCGGCCCCGGCATCGAAAACCGGCTCCAGATGATCCATGAGTTTGGCGTCCGGACTGGCCGGATCACGCTCAACCGGATGGTCGAGCTCCTCGCCACAAACCCAGCGAAGCTCTTCGGGCTCTATCCACGCAAGGGAACACTGACCGTTGGCTCCGACGCGGACATCGTCGTGTTCGACCCGGAGAAGAAGGTCACGCTCTCGGCGGCAACGCAGCATTCGAAGACCGACTACAACCTCTTCGAAGGCACCACGGTCACCGGGTCGCCCGACACGGTTCTGCTGCGCGGAAACGTCCTCGTCGAGAACGACACGTTCGTCGCCACACCCGGCGTCGGCACGTTCATCTCGCGTGCGACGTTCGGCAACCAGCTCCACCGCTAACCGGCACCTCCCGAACGAGAACGTGGGGCGCCCAGGCGAGGGCGCGCCCGGACACCCCACGGGAGGGAGGAACTACGTGTGGCTGAGCTGACCGGCCGCCACAGCAAACGCCGAGAGGGAGAGAGGGCGGCGTACGCTCGGTCGAACCGAGGAGACAAGGTGGCATCCGGTCATGCCAAGAGTCTCAAGACCGCCTGCAACGGTCGCGTAACGCAGGCGTAAGGATTTCGGAAAGACCGACTACAGCGCGCGAGCGAGCGAAACGCTGAGGTCGCGCACACGAAACAGGCTGTCATCAAGCTTGACGGTGATCGCTCGTTGGCCATGCAGCAGCAGATCGGCCTGCTCTCCGAGAAGCGCCCGGAGGGCAAACGCAGGTGCAGGCAAAACGGATGGTCGGTGAAGCACACGGCCGAAGACCTTCGCCGCGTCACGCTGCCGGAGCAGCCCCGGCGAAACCGCATGCACAGGGCCCTGCAGCGACACATCGTCGATCGCCGCACGGTAGACACGAACGAGATCGTCAACGTCAACCCACGGGAACCACTGCTTGCCGCTCCCAAGCGGCCCACCGGCAAAGAGCCGGAACGGCAGCGCCATCAGCGAGATCGCATGCGCCGCCGGCCCAACAACAAGCGCGGTGCGCACCTGAACGTTCCGAACAGGCGCCTCAGTCGCAGCAGCCTCCCAGGCGCGACAGACCCGAGCAAGGAACGTCGCGCCATACGGTGTCATCTCGTCAACGATGGTGTCGCCAGCGGCCCCCGCAAAGTCGATCCCAGAAGCCGACACGAGCACCTCCGGCGGGCGGCGCGCGGCACGAATCGCTTCAGCGAGCTTGTGGGTCGTGTCCACACGGCTCGCAAGAATCGCCTCCTTGCGACGACGCGTCCAGAGTGGCCCACCGATCGACACACCAGCGAGGTTGACAACGGCCCCCGCACCATCCACCTCAGAGAACGCCGAATCCCATGGCGCAACGCGAGCGGGAAGCTCCCGCACCGTCTCGGGACGGCGGCTCAGCACAACAACCTCATGGCCGTCTCCAACGAGCGACCCTACGAGGGCGCGCCCGACGTACCCAGCTCCTCCTGCGACGATGATCTTCATCCTCGGTGTGACTCCTGCTCTCGCTGACTGACGGCCCGCGGCCTCCGTCGACTCTAAATCCCCCGGTGAGCCGATCCGGTAGTCACGGTACCGTGCGCAGTCTTGCTCAGCGCCGAGAAACGGCAGCGGGCGACTCGCGACGGAAGACACCGATGAGCAACCTCACCCTCACAGACCTGCGCGACCTTCTGATGGCCCCGTCACCGGCGGTGCTCACAACGCTCCGTGCCGACGGGACGCCGCTCGCATCACCCGTCTGGTTCGGATTCACGGAAGACGCAGTCGAGGTCGTAATCGCCAAGGGTGATGTGAAACTCAAGCACCTTGGTCGCGACCCTCGCTGCGCGCTCGTCGTGTTCGAAACGGTCGCGCCATTCCGCGGTGTCGAATTTCGCGGCGAAGCCGAGCTCCGGATCGGTGGTGTGGGCGAAACGCGCCGCGCGATCGCCCACCGCTACCTCGGAGCCGAAGGCGGCGACGCATTCACCGAACGACGATCCGGCGTCCCGGCAACCGTCTGCCGGCTGCCGATCGGCACCCCACGCATCTGGAGCTTGGCGCGCCTCCTCGAAGACGGCGAGGGAAACGGCGGCGGCTTCGATGAGCCGCCACCGCTCCTTCACGCGTCCTAACGAAGCGAACCGCTACCGCGTCTGCGGGAAGCCCAGGTCGATCTTCGAGGTGGCCGGATCAGGCCACCTTGACGTCACGACCTTGCTGCGCGTGTAGAAGTCAATTCCTTCAGGCCCGTAGATGTGACGGTCGCCGAAGAGGCTCGCCTTCCACCCACCAAACGAGTAGTAGGCGACCGGCACCGGAATCGGCACGTTGATCCCGACCATGCCTGCGAGAATGTCGAACTGGAACTGGCGGGCTGCACCGCCATCGCGCGTAAAGATCGCGACGCCGTTTCCAAACGGGTTGCTGTTTACGAGCCCAACCGCCTGCTCGTACGTATCGACACGCGTAACGCCAAGCACGGGCCCGAAGATCTCGTCGTCGTAGTTGGCCATGCCAGGCTTCACATGGTCAATCAGCGACGGGGCAAGGAAGAAGCCGTCCCCTGCCGGTGCACTCTCACGACCATCGACGACAACCGTTGCACCTTCGCCACCTGCGCGCTCAACGTATGACGCCACCTTGTCGCGGTGCTCACGCGTGACAAGCGGCCCCATCTCGGAGGTCGGATCCATGCCATTGCCGACCTTCACTCCGGGGATCCGCGACTTGATCGCTGTGACGAGCTCGTCGGCCACACCACCCACCGCAACCACCATCGAGATCGCCATGCAACGCTCGCCTGCCGAACCGTAGGCCGCGGAGATCGCAGCGTCGGCCGCCATGTCGATGTCGGCGTCCGGCAGCACGATCATGTGATTCTTCGCGCCACCGAGCGCCTGGCACCGCTTGCCGCGGCTCGTCGCCGTCTCATAGACGTACTTCGCGATCGGAGTTGAACCAACAAACGACACGGCCGCAATATCGGGATGCTCAAGCAGCGCATCCACCGCGACCTTGTCGCCATGAATGACGTTGAAGACACCGTCGGGAACCCCAGCCTCCTTCAGAAGCTCGGCGGTGAGAAGTGACGCCGACGGATCCTTCTCCGACGGCTTCAAGACAAACGTGTTGCCCGTCGCGAGCGCCGGCGCCCACATCCACATCGGAACCATCGCCGGGAAGTTGAACGGCGTAATGCCCGCGACGACGCCAAGTGGCTGGCGCAACGAGTACACATCGACCCCATTCGACACCTGCTCCGACATCGAACCCTTAAGCAGCGTCGGGAGGCCGCAGCAGAACTCGATCACCTCAAGCCCGCGCGTCACCTCACCCATCGCGTCGGAGAGCACCTTGCCGTGCTCGGCCGTCAAGAGCTTCGCGATGTCTTCACGGTGCGCGTGGAAGAGCTCGCGAATCTTGAAGAACAGCTCGGCGCGCCGCCCGAGAGACGTCGCACGCCAGGCTGCAGATGCAGCCTTCGCGGTCTGAACCGCGTGATCGATCTCCTCGATCGTGGCAAACGCGACCTCGCCCGTCTGCTGGCCCGTCGCTGGGTTGTAGACCGCGCCGGAACGGCCCGACTGGCCCTGGTAGATCTCGCCGCCGATCCAGTGATGGATTGGCTTCACAGCGGTATTCGTGTCGAGCGTTGCGCTCATCGTCTCGTTCCTCCTGGCGGGTACCGCGAGAGCGTAGACGATTGCCCTCCGCCGACAGGGGGCGATTCGTCCGTGGCTCGCAAACGCTGCGCCGAGCGCTTAGCCTGCACTCGATGGCAGATCCCACCCGCATTGCCGAGAACCCGGGCCGTTGGCTCCCTGACGACGGGCAGACCGCGATCGTCGAGCGTCAAGGGTTCGATTTCGTCACCTTCGGAAAGAGCGCCGCGATTGGGTCGATCAACCTCACTCCCGATGAAGTAGCGGGGGCGGTCGCAGACGCGCGAACGCTGCTGCGTGAACGCGGCCTCGACAAGGTGACGTGGTGGGTTGGCCCGTCGGCTGCGCCTCCCGACCTTGAAGAGCGACTGCTCGCCGAGGGACTCACACTCGACGACGAACCCAACCTCACGTTGCTCTCACTCGACCACCCGCCCGAAGCAGAATCCGGGCTCGAGGTACGCCGTGTGACCTCACGTGACGAACTGATCGCTGCCCTCGCCCTCGAGAGCGAGGCGTTCGGCAACTCCCCTGAGGAGACCGCCGAGCGTGTGAGTCGTGGCGGCGCGGCATGGGAGCGGCTGAAGGACGATGAGACGGTCGAGCACTTCGTCGCCTACCTCGACGGCCGTCCGGTCGCATTTGGGCGGGGCGTATTCACGCCAGAGGGCGGCCTGCTGCTTGGCGGCGCGACGCTGCCCGATGCGCGCGGTCACGGTGCGTACACCGCACTCGTCTGGGCGCGGTGGGAAGAGGCCGTGCGACGGGGCACACCACGGCTCGTCGTGGCGGCCGGACCGATGTCCGGGCCGATCCTCGAACGGCTCGGCTTTGCTCCTAAAGGAACCGTGCGTCTTATCGTTGATCGTCTATAGGTTCTCTTGCTTGCCAAAGGTTGCTACTATCGGAAAATGGCCACTATCGAGACGAACTCAGAGTTGGGCCGCCAGATTGTTGAGGACGCGAAACGACACGTCCTCTACTCCTGGTCGGTGCAGGACGCGATCAACCCCATCGCTGTAGCGGGTGCAGAAGGCCGCTACTTCTGGGATTACGACGGCAAGCGCTACCTCGACTTCGCATCGCAGCTCGTAAACGTTTCGATCGGTTACGGCCACCCCAAGGTCGTCGACGCGATCAAGCGCCAGGCAGAGCAGCTCTGCACGATCGGCCCGCCGATGGCGACCGAATCGCGCTCCCGCCTCGGCAAGCTCCTTTCCGAAGTCACCCCGGGCGATCTCTCCATGTCGTTCTTCACGAACGGCGGCGCCGAGGCAAACGAGAACGCGATCAAGCTGGCGCGCTGGTACACGGGCCGCCACAAGGTGATCGCTCGCTACCGCAGCTACCACGGCGCGACCGCCGGAGCGATCACACTCACGGGCGACCCACGCCGCTGGCCCGCAGAGCCCGGCATCCCTGGCGTTGTGCGGATGCTTGACCCGTACACCTACCGCTGCCCGGCGGGACACCCCGATCCGTGCCCGGTGTGCTCGGGTGGGCCGCACCTGGAAGAGCTTCTGCAGTACGAGGGTGCACACACGGTCGCCGCAGTGATCCTCGAGACGGTTACCGGGACGAACGGCATCATCCCGCCCCCTCCCGGCTACCTCCAGTCGATCCGTGAGGTTTGCGACAAGTACGGCATCCTGCTGATCGCCGACGAGGTGATGGCTGGCTTCGGCCGCACGGGCAAATGGTTTGCGGTCGACAACTACGACGTCGTGCCCGACATCCTTACCGTCGCGAAGGGCATCAACTCAGGGTATGTCCCGCTTGGCGCGATGGTCGTGCGCGAGCCGATCGCCGAGTGGGTGCGCTCCCAGTTCTTCGCGGGCGGGCTCACGTACTCCGGGCATCCGCTCGCGTGTGCGTCTGCAGTCGCATCGATCGAGGCGTTCCAGGAGGAAGGGATCGTCGAGAACGCCGCAGCGATGGGCGAGGTGTTCAAGGTCGAGCTGGCGAAGCTCGCCGAGAAGCATCCGTCGATCGGTGAGGTCCGCGGACTCGGCTGCTTCTGGGGTCTTGAGCTTGTCAAGAACCGCGAGACGCGCGAGCCGCTCGTCCCATTCAACGGGGGCGGCGAGGCCGCGAAGCCCGTCGTCACGATGGCAAAGCACGCGCTGTCGAAGGGGCTTTACCTGATGAGCCACTGGAACGTTGTCATGGTGTGCCCGCCGTTGAACATCACGCGCGAAGAGCTCGACGAGGGCATCGCGATCCTCGACGACGCTCTCTCGATCGCCGACGAGTTCGTCGTTTAGGGCATCTGTGCGCTTGGGGCTCTCGCGGCGCGCCGCG
>WLID01000010.1 GCA_009702325.1 Actinomycetota bacterium | reverse complement strand
TTGACGATGGTTGATGCGCGTGGTGTCGGCACCGGCTGGAACCTCACGATCACCTCAACAACCTTCAACGATGGTGCCTCCCACACGTTGGCAACAACCGCATCGTCGATCGCATCGGTCACCTCGACCTGTGTTGGTGGTGGCACCTGCCGACTACCTGAGTGGATGAGGTCGTCCCTCCTATCCCTCGCGGCTGCGCTTGCGCTGCTGCTCGTTCCGACCGCGTTGGCTAACACGGCGCCGTCGGTGTTTGGTGTTTCGCCGAACACGATCGTCGTGAAGCTCGCCCTCAACTCGGGTGGCCTTTCGCTCAAAGCGTCACCGGCCCTGACGAGCGGTGGAGCAACTCAGGTGCCGCTCACGGTGACTGACGGTCGCGGCACGGGTGCGGGTTGGACGCTGCGCCTCACGACACCGGGTGTCACGGTTACGTCGATCACTGCCGCGTGCGCCTCGAACTCAACCTGCACGCTGCCGCATGCGGCCGTTGGTGCGAACGGCGGCTCGATCCTCACCGCAGCGCAGGGCACCGGCATGGGCGTCATGAATCTCGTTGTGACGGTGTCGGGCCAGCCGAAGGGCCCGCTCGCCTTCAGCGTCGTTCCGCGCTAACGCGCCACTCGCGCAGCGCGCGAACGAGGTAGACGAACGCCACCACAAGGAGTGCATTCCGTGCGAGGAGTGCCCACACGGTCCAGTTCTGCTCTCGTAGGCCGTACTTGTCGACGATGTAGGCCGGCTGTGTCAGGATCAGCGCGCCGAGCAGCGCTGCCGTCGCCCGGAGGCCGTTTCGTCCGGCGGTAAGCGGCACGATCACCGCAACCCAGGTGAGGTACTGCGGCGAGAGCACCTTGCCGAACACCGCAAATGCGGTCACTGCTGTCGCGGCCGCCGTGACAAACCGAGCGTCGGAATCGGGGCCGCACCAGTACTCGCGGATCGCCCAGAGAACGAGCGCGACCGATATGAGCGACGAGAGGCTCGCGAGAGCGTCCGCCAATGAGCCGCCGATGTCGATCGATCCAGGCTTGCCAGCGATCCAGTCGACGTGGTGGATGCCGAGCTTTGAGCCGACGAGCAGGATTGAGCTTGCGAGCGTCTCGATCTGGAGATGGCGCTTTGCCTGTGACCAGAGACTGAAGCCGACGCCACCCGGAGCGAGCAGGAAGAACGGGGCAAACAGGACGAGCCCCGAGGCCGCCCACCACGCCGTAAACGCTCTGCGGTTCTTGGCACGACGCAGCGCGAGCGGGGCCACGACCGCCGGGAACAGCTTTACGACCGTTCCGAGACCGAGCCAGATCGCGCCGGTGCGCTCGCGGCCGGTGATCACCGCGAACACGGCAAGCAGCAGGAGCAGTGCGGGTAGCGGGTCGTAGCGGTTCAGGTAGACGGGCCCGAGCAGCAAGGGCAGCAGCACGACGGGCGCCAGCTGCCACAGCGGAAGCGTCAGGCGGCGAGCGATTGCGAGGGCCGCCACGACGCAGCCCGCCCCACACAGCGCCATCCAGAGCTTGAAGAAGAGCACGTAGTGGGCGTTCCAGATGATCGCGGGCAGCGCGAACACCGGCACCGCACCAGGCGGGTACTCGTCGTAGAAGTCGCGGTAGGGGATGCGCCCGTCGAGAACGAGCTCTCGACCGTAGAGCGAGTACGCGGACGTGTCGCCGGGATACGCGTGGCTCAGCAAGCCACCGTACGCAGCAAGCGCGGCGACCACAAACACGAGCAGCGCAAGCACGGTACTCGGCGCCAGCCGCATTCGCCGGATCACTTCAGATCCTTATTCGACTCCATGTCGAACCACATGGCAAAGAGCGTGAACTGACTGCCTGCGATCAGCAGCAGCGCGACGAGTACGACCGTGGCGGCGGGAATGCCGTTGCCAGCAAGCCGCAACACCGTCTCAAGAATGCCGAGCGCGAGCCCAGCGACAGTCATCAGCAACCCAAGCGCGTAGAAGAAGACGAGCGGGTGGAAGTCACGAATCACGTACTTCTCCCGCAAACGCCAGAAGAACGCTTTGAGCAGCAGCCACGAGATCCGGGGTACGACCTTACGAATCCGGATTCCCGATCGCTCACCCACGCCATAGATCGGCCGAGACGGAACATCCCTCACCCGGGCCTTCCAGACGTTCAGGTGCACGAGCAGATCGTTCGGGAAGCCGTAGCGCGTATACACCCGATCGAGATCGAGGAGCTCCAGCATCTCGAGTGAGATCGCGGTGTAGCCCGCCTGCGAGTCGGCGACATGCCAGTAGCCCGACGCGATCTTCGTGAGCAGCGAGAGCACGGCATTGCCGACAAACCGGTGGCGGGGAATCACCTCGCGCGCGTTGCCGTAGAACAGCCGGTTCGCCTTCGCGTAATCGACCTCCCCGCGCGCAACCGGGCCCGCGATCGCCTCAAGCTCAGCGGGGTCCATCTGATTGTCACCCGCCATGACCACCGCCACGTCGATGCGCTCGGCGAGAACGCGCTTGTAACCCGTGACGATCGCGGCACCGACACCACGGTTCTGCTCGTGCCGCACGATCTCGACGCGCTGGTCGCCGATCGCCTCGGCACTTGCTCCCGTGCGATCACGCGAAGCGTCGTCAACCACAATGATGCGGTCGACGAATGCGGGGATCCCGGCGAGCGTCGCGCCAATCAGCAACTCTTCGTCGTGCGCCGGAACGACGACCGCGATCGTCTTGCCGTCAAGCATGGGTTACCCGAAGATCCGGACGCGGAAGAGCACCCAGATCGCACGGAACCCGTCGCGCCACGTGATGTTCTTGCCCTCGTCGTACGTGCGGCCGTAGTACGAGATCGGGAGCTCATAGATCCGGAGCTTCTTGCGACAGATCTTCCCGGTGATCTCAGGCTCGATCCCAAACTTGTTCTCTTTCAGATCCAGCGACTTCAAGACATCGCTGCGGAACGCCTTGTACCCCGTCTCCATGTCGGAGATCGTCGTGTTGAACAGGATGTTCGTGAGCAGCGACAAGAACTTGTTTCCAACGAGATGCCAGAAGAGGTACACGCGCTGCGGGCGACCGCCTGAAAGTCGCGAGCCAAGAACGACGTCGGCAACGCCATCGAGGATCGGCTGAATCAGGCCCGGCACCTCAAACGGGTCGTACTCCATGTCGGCGTCCTGGATGACGGCGATGTCTCCCGTGATCGCTGGGATCCCGGCACGAAGGGCCGATCCCTTGCCGCCGTTCGCTTTCGTGATGACCGTCGCACCATGAGCCTCGGCGATCGCAGCGGTGTCGTCCTTCGAGCCGTCGTCGATGACGATGACCTCGGTGTCGAGGTCAAGCTGCGCGATCCGCGACAGCACTTCGCCGATCGTCGCCGACTCGTTGTACGCGGGAACTAGGAATGTGACTTTCACGGCCAGCCGATCCTACTCACACGCTCGGTTGCAAGTAGGGGCGTCAGTACCGCCGCGCCTACGAGAACCCCGTCGATCACGCGGTCGCCGGAGTACGAAAGGTAGTTCGACCACTCAAGCGGACTCACAACGTAGATCCAGTCGAGGCCGAGAAACGCGACAACCACGAACGTCACCGCAAAGACCGAGACGTGTGTTGCACGCGCGAGCAGCGCGGCGATCCCGAAGAGGGGAAGGATCAGCGGCCAGGCGCTGAGTGCAACCGCCGGCCCGAGCAACGCGTGGAGCGCAAGCGGGGCGATCCCAGGGTGATGCACCTCAAGCGAGTGCGCTGTGAGCAACGTGTCGGTGTGAACGTGGCGTGCCGCGAGCCAGATCTGCCACGGAAGCAGGACGGCTTCGACGACAACTCCGGCAGCGATCACGGCGGCCAGCCGCCGCGTCGAGACGAGCAACGCGACAAGGACGGCGGCCGCATAGACGACGCCCTCGTTCTTGGTCAAAGCGCCGCATGCGAGAAAGAAGGCTGGTGCCGCCGGAATCCCAATCGCGCCTTCACCAACCCAACGGGCAGATGCCAGTACGGCAGCACCGACAAAGAGCGCCATCGGAATGTCGGCATAGGCGGTGAGCAACTGACCCATGAATGCAGGTGCCGCCGCGATGACGACAAGCCATGGCCAAAGCAGGCGACGCGAGATCGCCTGACGGAAGTAGCCGTGGAACGCGGCGATCCCGGCGACCCCGAAGAGGAGGAATTGCAGGTGGATCCGCTGCGGATCGAAGCCGCCCATCGCGCGCGACGCGACCGCCTCAAGAGACGGAATCAGCAGCGGATAGTCGAGATGGAGCGGTTCAGCGCCCGGCGATGCGAACAGGTGTGGGTTCGCCCAACCAAAGAGGTCGAGCGCCTTCCCCTTCATGCCCCACATCGCCCAGGCGTCGTAGTCGTCGAGGGGCTTGTCGCGAAACACGGGCCACGCGTGCAGCAGCAACGCGAGTAGAGCGATCAAGGACGACCAGCCGACGAGCCCGAGCCGCGGCCGCGTCAACGTCGCGCTCGGGAGCCGTCCCAACCGAAACGCAACGAGGAGCGAGGCGACACAGACGGCGACGAGCATGATCCAGCCGTAGGTGACATGGACGAGCGCGAGGTGGGCCGAGAGGATCCCGGTGAGCCCAAGGCCCGCGAGATAGCTCGCGCCAAGCGGAAGCCGCAGGAGCGCTGCAACACCGACTCCAGCACCAAGCTCAAGGGCATTGGCGAGAAGCAGACGGACGATCACGGAAGCTCCTCAGGCCGCAGCACAACCGTCGCATCGGCAATCGACGCAGCCGGAACTGCCGGGAGCAACGCAAACGTCGCGTATGCGCGATACACAGCACCGCGAGTCGTCAGCCCTTCAGGGCGATCGGCGGGAAGCACGATCCACCAGCGGTCGGTGGGGCCAACCTGCTCAGCCCACGAGGCAACGAGCGCAAGGTCGAGCTGTTCGTGCACCCCGGGAGCGACCTGCACCGCCTCGCGATCGAGCCGGACGTGCGCGCCACTCAGGTTGTCCCACGTGGTGGGAAACGCAATCAGCGCCGCAACGACCGCACCGACCCAACAGATCGTCCTTCTCATCGCTGAAGGTCCTGAGAGTGCCGTCCGCGACGAGCCACGGCGGGTTCGCCGCTACGCCGTGCGGGGACGAGCGCCGCGAGAATCGGCGACAACCGCTGCAACCGAACCAATGATCAACCCGAGCAGCAGGCCAATCAGCATCGAGTTGCGGCTCGAACGAGCGGCGGCCTTCACGGCAACACCCTGGTTCAAGACCTGAGTGATCGAGACGTTCTCGGCCAGTGCGAGCAACTCTTGTGTGAGCGACTGAGAGTCGATCAGCGTCCCCTGACGCTGCTCGGCGTTATCGATCTGGCTCACCAGCACAAGTTGGTCGAGCGGCGCGAGCTTCTCGGTCTTGATCGCACTGTTCAGCGCCTCAAGACGCAGGCTCAGCGCATCAAGCTGTGACTTGTAGCTCGCGAGGTCAGCCTTGTAGGTAGCGATGACCTTGCGGATGTACGACGAGGTCGTGTGCGAAACCACGTAGTCGGCAAGCGTGTTCGCGGCGAGCTGCGTCGCCTTCTGCTTCTTTCCCTGCACGACGATCTTGATCAGGTTCGCACCGCGCGTCGCTGTCGAAGTGATTCCCGTCGTCACCGTGGTGACGCTGATGCGGCCACGGTACGCATTCGCGGGAACGCCACCGGCGTCAGCGGCTGCCTTCAGCGCCTCCTCCGACGTGACGAGCTCCTGGATCGCCCGCGGACTCGCCTGGTAGGTGAGCACCGGGGTGCCGCCGTTTGGCGTAAACGGCTGACCTGGAATGATCAGGACGGAGGCTTGGAACAGGCTTCCACCCGAGAAGGCGAGCACTGCGCCGAGGACGATGCCAGCGATAGCGCCACCGACCGGGAGCCACCAACGAAGGGTGATTGCCCGCTTCCAACGCCCCAAATCGACGTCGCGTTCGGCTTCGCTCGAGGAAGACAGAAGACTCATCTGACGCCGACTCTAGACGATGCCCACTCCCACTGCGCTTGAAGACCCGTCTCAAGCGATGTTTGAGGAGCCCAACCAAGGTCGCTCGTAATGCGTGTCGTGTCGGCCTTCGTGCGCCGCTGGTCGCCCGGCACCTCTTCGCGGCGGCGCAGATCCAGCGTACGCCCAGAGATCGTCTCTGCAAGCGCAATCGTCTCGTTCATCGAAGCCTCAAGCGCGCCACCGAGGTTGTAGGTACCGGTGCCGCGCTCCATCGCGAGGATCGTTCCGGCAACAACATCGCCAACGTACGTCCATCCGCGCGACTGTTCGCCATCGCCGAACAGCTCGAACGTGCCGCCGGAAGCGAGGGCGAGCAGGATGCGAGTGAACGCCATGTCGGGTCGCTGCCTCGGCCCAAACGCGTTGAAATAGCGAAGCACGATCGCGTCGAGCCCAAATGAGCGGCGGTACGCGTCGGCGAGATGCTCACACGCGAGCTTCGTGATTCCGTACGGCGAAAGCGGTTGCGGCGGGGTCTCTTCAGGAGTCGGATACCGCTCCGCCGCCCCGTAGATCGAACTCGACGAGGCGAAGACGACACGCACCCCGTCGCGTGCGGCCGCCTCGAACAGGCGCTGCGAGGCGAGAACGTTCCGGTTGAGATAGAGCGGAAAGACGTCACCAAAGCTTCGTACGCCCGGCTGCCCTGCCAAATGAAAGATGCCGTCAAACCCAGCAAAGTCGAGTGGGTCGAACGCCAGGTCAACACGCCGCACATCAAGCTCGCGTGCGTTCTCTTCCTTCAACGCCGGGTCGTAGTAGTCGGTGAACGAATCGAACCCAACGACCTCGTGGCCCGCCGCAAGCAGCGTCTCGGACAGGTGCGAGCCGATGAACCCGGCCGCACCAGTGACGGCGTAGCGCATGGGGCGTCAGCCTACCGGGTTGCTCGGCTCGAGCCCGTAGATGCGTCCGTAGCCGGTGAGGTAGAGACGGTTGGCATCGGCAACAACAGGCGAGTACTTCCCGTCAGGGAACGTCCAAAGCTGCTTGCCGGTTATTGCGTCGAGGCCGTAGGTCGTGCCGTTCAACGTTGCGAAATAGACGACGCCAGCGACAACCGTGGGCGAGCCGGAGATGCGGCCGTCGGCATCAAACGTCCAGCGGGTGTCTCCCGTCGCCGCGTCGAACGCGCTGAACCGGCCGGAGTACGAGCCCGTGTAGACCATGCCGTTCCACACCGCCGAGGAGGAGTAGACGTACCCGCCGGTTGCGTGCGACCAGATCAGATCGCCTGTCCGCGCGCCGAAGGAGTAGACCTTGCCGTCGGTCGCGCCGACAAATACCCGCCCATACGCCACCGCGGGAGTGGCGTAGAAGTGTCCTGCCGACCCGAGCCGCGACTGCGCGCTCGAGCGCCAGATCAACGTCCCAGACTTGGCGTTGAGCGCATACACGCTCGATCCGTACGTCCCGAAGTAGAGACGGTTCCCGGCGACCGCGATGCCGCCCTTGACCTTCCCGTCGCTCTTGAATTTCCACCAGAGTCGTCCGGTGCGGGCCGAGAACGAGTAGACGTACCCGTCCCAGTCGCCGACGTACACCGAATCGCCAGCGACCGCCGGCGACGTCTCCGAAGGCCCGATGGGTCGGCTCCAACGAATATCTCCCGACCCTGCCCAATAGGCAACGATATGGCCGTCGCCACCGGAGGCGTTGCACGGCCGCTCATTCAAGAACGTGACGTAGATCGTCGCGTCACCCACCGCGGGCGACGCCGCCTGGCATCGCTTCGATGTATGCGACCACGCGCGGAAGCCCGTCACGGTGTTGACCGCGAAAACGGTGCCGTTGTTCGTCGCGAAGTACAGCCGCCCGTAGGCAATCACTGGCGGAAACTCGATAAGGGTCTGCGCGTGAAAGAGCCATGCCTGCCGGAACGGCGGGCGAAGGGTGACTCCAACAGCGACGCGACGCCGCGCGTTGTCGTAGCCGTAGGCGGGCCAGACGACACCCGGCCCCTTCGGAGCTGTCGGTGCGATCGTCGTGACGAACTCGTCAGTCGACGACCCGCGAATATCGCGTCCGGCCTGGCGCACGTGCAGCAAGAAGGCCACCGCACCAAGCAACACCACGATGAGAATGCCCGCCCCACCGTAGACCAGACGCCGTTTCATCACGTGCCTCGGGGGTGCTCCACGGTCAACGCATCTTGGGGCATCACTTCGAGACGGCCAGCGACCTCGTGGAGGATCATCTCACCGAAATATCGGGTGAGCACAACCCCATCCTCGAACTCTCCAAGGCGCGGCTCTGGCCGGCCACCTGCGGCGAGTTCAAGTGCAAGCTCGGGGTAGCGCGACCCGGCAGCAGTCGGCAATGGGAATCCGCCACCAAACCGTGGGTTCACATCGGTGACAGGCAGCCGGCCATCCGGCTCACGAAAACATTGGACGTTCGCCGGGCCGACAATGCCAAGCGCCTCGGCCACACGCGCGCCGTGCTCGATCAGATCGCGGTCTTTGATCGTCTTGCCCTTGATCGTCTCGCCACCCTTCGACTCGATCATCGTGCGCGGCACGGCGTTGAGGCAGCGACTCTCGAGGTCGCAGAAGACATCGATTGAAAACTCCTCGCCGGCACATGCCTGTTGCACCATCGACGGAGCGTCAACACGGGCGAGGAAATAGTCGAGCTCCTGCCGGTTGCTCGCACGGTAGATCCCACGCGATCCGAATCCTCGGCGGGCCTTCACGAGCACCGGGAACGGAATGTCCTCCGGGAGCGCATCGGGCAGCCATGTGGGCGGCGTCGGCAGTCCCACCTCTTCGAAAAAGCAGTGAGCAAGCCACTTGTCGGCGCAGCGGCGGATCGCGTCGATGCCAGCGAGCAGCACGAGCGCCGGAATCGCGTCGCGGTTCGCAGCAAGAACCTCGTGGTCGAGGTCGGTAAGCGGCACGACGAGCGACGCTTCATAGCGACGCACGAGCGCCGCGACCGTCTCGATGTAGGTCGGGTCACCCACCGGCGGGATCAGCTCCCGATGATCGGCGGCGTACAGCGCCGGCGCGAGCTCGCTCAGGTCTGTGGCAACGGTCGTGGCACCGGCACGTCGAAACGCCGTGACGATGTCGACGCGCTGACCGGCGCATGTGAAGAGCACAACCGTCACGCGCCATCAGCGTAGTTGATGGCGCAGCCGTCGCTCGGTGAAGGCGCTCCCTACACTTGTGCGGATGCGGCACACCGTCGAGCCCCGCACCGCCATCGTGACCGGAGCGACCGGGCAGGACGGCTACTTCCTCGTTCGCCACCTCCTGGCTGACGGGTGGACAGTGCACGCGCCCGTACGTGACATTCAGGCGGCCGAGGCGCTGTTCGAACGCCACCCGGGCCTGCGGGCGGTGCGTCGCGACCTCCGTGATCCGGGCCCGTTGTGCGCCCTCGTGGGTGACGTACGACCAGAGGAGCTCTACAACTTGGCCGGCGAGAGCAGCGTCGGTGCGTCGTTTGCGGACCCGCGCGCGACGTGGGAGTCGAACGCTCACATCGTTGTCTCGTTGCTCGACGCGGTTCGGCTCGACAGTCCCGACACACGCTTCTACCAGGCGTCGTCGGGCGAGATGTTCGGGTCGGCGCCCGGGGCGAGTGTCGTCCATGACGAGCGCTCTGCTCTCAACCCTCAGAGTCCGTATGCAGCCGCCAAGGCCGCTGCCCACTTGCTCTGCCGCAGCTATCGCGAGTCGTATGACGTGCGCATCGCCTGCGGCATCCTCTTCAACCACGAATCTCGGCGACGTGGCCCTCGCTTCCTCACGCGGAAGGTGATCGATCACGTGGCAGCGCTGCGGTCGAGTTCCACGTTGGAGCCACTCGCACTTGGCAACCTCAAGGTGCAGCGCGACTGGGGCTTCGCCCCGGAGTACGCCGACGGGATGATCACGATCTTGCGTCAGACCACCGTGCGTGGCGAATCAGACATCGCCGCGAACTACCGCGACTACGTTCTTGGCACGGGTCGCCTACACCACGTGTGGGAGCTTGTTGACCGTGCCTTCAGCCTCGCGGGCTTCGAGCTGACGTGGAACCTTGATGGTGACGATCCGGTCGCGTGGTCGGCCGTCTTCACCGAGAGCGGCGCGACGGCGGTCGTCGTCGACCCGTCGTTCATCCGCCCGGCCGATCCCGTGGCGATTGCCGCCGACTCCTCACGGATCACCGCTGAACTTGGCTGGCAGCCCGGCGAAGGGCTCGATGGCTTTCTGCGCGACATGCTCGACGACGCGCTCGCCCCCGCCGCTCAGTAGATCAGGAACGGCAGCTCGGCCAGGGCCGAAAGTGCCAGCACAGCGACAGTCGCGCGAAGCCAACGGCCGCGCAGTCGGTCGAGCGCCGTCGCGAACCCAAGCGCCCATGCCCCGGCGGCCGTGAGCATGTAGGTCGCTTTCAAGACGTCGCCGTCTGGGGTTGGGTACGAGACGGTGAAAAGCAGGTACGACGCGACGCCAAAGAGGGGTACGAGCACGATCGGCAGCCGCTCGGGGCGCCTGCGTGCCTCACCGAGGAGGAACACCCATCCGGCGAGTGCGAGGAGCGTCGGGATGATCCCCACGAGCGACTGGATCACGAGCGCGGTTCGTGCGCCAGACCCTGGGCGTCCCTTGCCTCCGTCGCCACCACCGTTCCAGGCCCAAATCCCAAAGTAGTCACCCCACGCCTCGGCGTAGGTCGTCGGCACGAGGCGATTGAGGAAGTGTCGCTTGTAGGGGGCCGAGACGACTGCCGGAACCCCAGGGTCGAGGTAGAACGAAACGGGACGTCGCTCGTACAACGGCTTTTGGACGGTTGGTCGATTGAAGACCGGCGAGCCGCCGTAGGTGCCGTACTGATGGATGTACCAGGGAGCGGCAATCACACCGGCGAGTACGAGAACGATCGCCGTCTCGCGGAACTTACGCGCAGCCGCGAGCGCGAGCAGGCAGCCAGCAACCGCCCAGAGCGCGGGGGCGCGTACGAGTTGCGCAGCACCGAGCGTTATCCCAAGCCCCCATGCCCATCGCCCGTTTGCGAACGTCTTCACGCAGAGAAGGAGCGCGAGTGTCGTGAGGCAGAGCGACAGGGTCTCTGGGTGGAACATCGTCTCGTCCTTCACCGCGAGCGGGAAGAACGCCACGAATGCGGCGGCAGCGAACGCACGGCGCGGCCGGTCGGGCCAGAGCTCGACGGCGAGCCGGTGTACGACAACCACGGTGATCGCAAGGAACACCACGTTGAGGGCCATGCCGGCGCGATGCCATTCGCCAACACCGGCGTGCCGCGCAAGCCAGTCGGCGATCCCCGCAAGGGTGTAGTAGCCAGGTGGTGTGTAGTACTCGCCTGTGTAGTGGGGGAGCTGCCCGCCAAAAATCAGGCCGTCGGCGTACTCCATATGTTCGACGCCGTCGTAGCCTGCGGTCGCGAAATACTGGGACACGTTCCACAGTCCGAGGAGCACGCTGAATCCCGTCAGCGCTGCCAGCGGCCGGTTTGCCCGGATCGTGCGCGCGAGGGCGTTAACCACCCTGTGTCCAGCCGCCGGTCGAGCCGCGGTAGGTGCCACCGAAGAGCGTGAGCGGTGTGCGCACGAGGATCACAAGATCGACACGCCACGATCGGTGCTCGACGTACCAAACGTCAAGTTCAATCCGTTCAGCCCACGGCAGGGCGGCCCGGCCGTGAATCTGCGCCCAGCCGGTGAGGCCAGGGCGCACCTCCAGGCGGCGGCGTTGGCGGGGGGTGTACTCGTCGACCTGGTAGCGGAGCGTCGGGCGTGGGCCGATCAGCGACATTTCGCCGCGCAGTACGTTCCAGAGCTGCGGCAGCTCGTCGATCGAAAGTCGACGCAGTATCGCGCCGCTGCGCGTGATCCGGCTGTCGCCCTTGTCGACGGCGAAGCCAGCTCCCTTCTTTTCGGCACCCACAACCATCGTGCGGAGCTTCAGCAACTCAAAATCGACCCCATTCTTGCCCACGCGCGTTTGCCGGTAGATCACGGGCCCGCGATCTTCGAGCTTCACCGCAAGGGCGGCCACAGCGAGGATCGGGGATGCGACGATCAGCCCGAGGCCAGCGATCGCTGCGTCTAACGCGCGGTTCATCGTGTTCCCTGAGCCGCTTCCCAGGTGGCCGGCACGCCTCGGCGCAGGTAGTTGACGAGCGCCTTGGTGGTCGCCCACGAGATGAGGGTGTAGTACCAGGCGAGCGCCGCGAACGGCACCCGTACGCGCGCCTTGCCAAGGAGCGCCAACGCACCCGCGCCGAGCTGCGCGGCGAGCGTAACCCAGTAGATGGTCGCCCCGGAGTCGCCCACAACGAGCGCGAGGTTCGCCCCAAGCGCGGCGAGATGAAGGAGTCCTGTGAGGTAGCGCAGGTGCCGGTGCGAAACGATCGCAACCCAGTAGAGCGGCGGCAGCCGACGCAGCATCTTGCCGCGGAGGACGATCAGCCAGCAGTGCTCAAACATCCGCACCTTGCGGCGATACTCCTCCTCGGTGTCTTTCGACGGCTTCTCCGACGCGACGGCCGCCGGCTCATACACCGCACGAAACCCGTTCTGGACCATCCGGTACGGAAACGAAAGATCGTGGCCCATCGACGGATGCACCTCGATGTAGGCGTCTCGACGAACGGCGTAGATCGAACCATTACCGCCGGTGACCGAGCCAATTGCTGACTCGTTGGCGCGAAGCCACATCTCGTACCGCCAGTACGCGCCCTCCTTGTTGATGCCGTCGGCATCGAGAATGGCGAGACGCCCACAGACGTAACCGACGCTCGGATCGGCAAGTGGCCGCACGAGCAGCCGTAGAGCGTCAGGGGCCCAGGTGCAGTTCGCGTCGCTGAATGCCAGCACTTCCACATCAGCACCGAACGCTCGGACAGCCTTGTCTTGCGCCTGAATCTTCCCGCCGCGCTCATGTACAAGCAGATGCACCCGCGGCTCACGCTCGGCGATCCGCGCAACGATGTCGTTCGTCGCATCGGTCGATGCGTCAGACGACACGACGATCGTCAGCTTTTCCGCCGGGTAGTCGAGCGCAAGCAGATTCTCTAGCCGCCGTTCGATCACGGTCGCCTCGTTGTAGGCGGCGACAACGACCAACACGTTCGGAACGATGTCTGCCGCGGCGACGCGACGCCGATGGAGACGCGCGAGACCGGCAACGACGATTCCATACGCAGCGTGCGTCCAGACGATCAGTCCGGCGCAGACCCAGAAGACGATCGCGATCGCAAGCACCGCGGCGAGTCTAGACGTCGGAGCAGCCACACCCACGCTCCCACGGCGGGATGGCTAGCCGAAAATCCGAATTCGGATCAGCGTCCAGAGCCCTTCGAAGCCGTGGCGCCAGTGGATCTTCTTGCCTTCGGCATACGTTCGCCCGTAGTACGCGATCGGCACTTCGTACACCGATGGCCGTCTGAGACACACCCGAGCGGTGATCTCGCAGTCGATCGCAAAGTTCGGCTCCGACAGCTTGATGTCGCGAAGGAGCACTGTTCGAATCGCCTTGTACCCGGTGCCGACATCGGTGAGCGACGTGTCGTAGAGGACGTTGGCGGTCAACGTCATCACCTTGTTGCCGAGGGAATGCCAGAACCGATGCACCCGCTGCGGCTTGCCACCTGAGAACCGTGAGCCGTAGACCATGTCGGCCACGCCACGTCGGAGCGGGTCGAGCAGTGCGGGAATGTCGTCGACGTCGTACTCAAGGTCGCCGTCCTGAATGACCGTCACCTCGCCGTCGAGGTGTGGAAGCCCGGCGATCACCGCGGTGCCCTTGCCGCCGTTCTTCTTGTGAACGACCACAACGTCTTCGCGTCCCTCGGCCCACGCATCGACGATCTCGGCTGTGCCATCAGTCGATCCGTCATCGACGATCACGATCTGCTTCGGGACGTCAAGTTCGACGAGGCGCGAAAGGACATGCTCGACGGTCGCCGACTCGTTATAGACGGGGATGAGGAACGAGACACGCACAGCGCGCCGACGCTATCAGGCTTTCGTGAACAGGACGCCGCCCGATCAGTACCCGGAGGCCAGAATGTCGCCATCGGTCACACCGTGGCGGCGGAGGATCGCAATGATCCGTTCTGGCGCGACGCGAAATGGTGCGAGCGAAGGCTCGTACGTGACGCTGCCATACACCGGGCTCCCTGTGCGAAGGTCCGCCGTCTCAACGAGCCGACCCTTGCCGTCGAAACACAGTCGGAGGGCGAAGCGGTTGGTGTCAACGCGGTAGATGAGACAGGCAAAGCCTGGGTTGAACCGAAAGGCAGCCAGCGTCGGACTGTCAAGGCGATCGCCCACGAGCTGCTTGATCGAGCTGATCTCTGCGATCTGCTTCGCGTTCGCGGTCGACCCTTCATGCTTCCCGACAATGACTCCGACGAGGAGCAGCGCAACAGCTGCCCCTGTCACGGCGAGCACCCGCGGAGCGATCATCGCTTTGCCTCGGCGATAACCTCGCGCATGACGGATCGGTACCTCTCGATCGCAACGGCGCGATCGGCTTCACGTTCGACAAATGCGCGCCCGCGACGACCCATCTCTGCCAGGTCGTACTTGCCTGCGCGCATGTCGCGCACGACCGCGGCGAGCGCCTCAGGCTTCCCAGGCGGCACCACCACCCCGCAGCCTTCGCGTTCGACGACTTGCGCGGTCTCGCTCGACGCTTGCGCAGCGACGATCACCGGGCGACCCGCAGCCATGATCCCGTAGAGCCGACTCGGAACGACGTATCCCGCGAGACCTTCGGCAAGGCCAACAACATGAACCGTTGCCGCCGAAAGCGAATGGCTGAGCATCTCGCGTGGCTGGTACGGAAGGAACGTGACGAGGTCGGCTTCGAGCCGCTTGGTCATCTCTACGAGTTCGGCGTGGCGCGCTCCGGCACCGACGATCACGATCCGTGTGTCGTCGAGATCCCGTAGGAATGTTGCGGCACGGATGACAGCGTCGAGGTTCTGGGCGTAGCCGACATTTCCCGAATGCATGACGACGAACGTTCCGGCGAGGCCTTGTGCACGCGACCACTCGTTGTCCTGCGGCTCGGGTTGGATCGCCGTTGTATCAACCCAATTCGAGATCACACGAAGCCGGGCTGGATCGGCGCCCTTCGCCTCAAGCTTCTGTCGCATCGTCTCACCAATCGCGACGACGCGGTCGGCGCGGCGAAGGTAGTACCGAATCGCGCGACGCAGAAAACCGACAATCACCGGGTTCGTCAGACGGCCGAGCTCAACGGCCGCCTCGGGAAACACGTCTTGCGAGATCACCACGAGCGGCACGCCGAAGCGCCGCGCCGCAAGGTAGGCAACGTCGGCGATGACAGGAGGATCCGTCATGCACAACACGACGTCCGGCTTGTCTTGCGAGAGAGCGATGCCAGCCGAGGACGCGAGATAGGTCAGGTAGTTGAGTCCGCGACGACTGAGCTTGCTCCGCTCATATGTCGTCGATGGAACCCGCACGATCGACACGCCCCGGTGAGTCATCCGGTTCTCATGACCCGCCGAGTCGTTCATTCTGCCGCTGACGACTGTGATGTCGAACTCATCAGCAAGTCCGGCGCAGAGTTCAGCCAGCAGGTGAGCGGTTGCCTCGACGCCCGGCCAGTAGTACTGGTTGAGCACCAGGATTCGTGGTTTGCGTGGCTCACCCACGTTTCGCCGTCTCCTCGGTGATGGTTGTCGTCGCGAGCGCCAACGCTGCAACCCAGAAGGTCAGCACCGCGAGGTTGCCGGCGGCGTAGACATAGCTCTGAAAGAACGCCGCAAGGAATCCGCCGAGGGTCACTGCCGCAAGCGCAAGCGGCGCAGATCGCGTCTGGCCCTCGAGGCGCGGGATCACGCGGATGACGGCCCAAAGGAGGGAAAGACCGAAGATCGCGAATGCGAGGAGCCCAGCCACACCAACCTGAAGCAGCCAGCCGATGTAGGCGTTTTCGGGGCGCGCTCCTTGGAAGATGTAGTAGCGGTCGACGAACACTCGGTCTTCCGTCCCGAAGCCGAATCCAAAGAGTGGGCGCTCCTGCGCGGTACGAAGTGCGCCCCGCCACGCGGCGATGCGTCCACTCGACGTGAACGCAGAGACGCTGCCTCCAACTCCCGTAAGGAACGGGTGGCCGAGTTCGCCGGAACGGTCGGGGGGATAGATCGCGAGGGGCGAGACCTGCCCCTCTGGATGCGTGAAGCTGATCCCGGAGGTGGCCGGCACGGTCGCGGGGGCGGTGGTGGTCGTTGTGACCGACGGTTCAGACGCAGCAACCGTCTGAATCTGGGTATTGCCGACAAAGCGGAGTGATCCGATCGCGACCGCGAGGACGATGAGGATTGCAACGCCACCGAGCAGCTTGGCGCGCTCGACGATTGGTCGCGGGAGCAGCCCGACAAAGAACACGAGTGCGATCCCCGATGCCACGATCGCGCCGCGCGACTCCGACGCGACAACTGAGCCGAACACCAACACGAAGAGCGCAAGCCCGATCCGACGGAGCCGCACCGTCGATGCTTCAAGCGCAGCCCAGGCGGCAGCGGGCGTCGCAAGCGACGCAAGCAGCGCAACGGTGTTCGCGTTTTCACCAAACCCCCGATAGCGGGTGGGCGCCGATCCCGGCTGCCACCAAACGATCGCGTCATTTCGCGCAACCACGAGCAACACGAGTCCTGCGACCGCCACGAGCGCGGCCCCAGACGCGATCCCGAAGAGGAGCCGCTCCCGCTCTCGTGCAATTCCCGCCGATCCGATCGCAAGCAGCCCGCCCACAACCAGGACGGCCCCGAACGAGATGGCCCGCTCAACGGTGAGCTTTGGCTGAACCGACCAAGACGCCGACACCAGAGTGAGCACGCCGAGGAATGTTGCGCTGGCGGCGGGGATCAGCGGAATCCGCACGGGCGTCGGCCGCGCGAGGGCAAACAGACCCGCAAGAATCGCCGTCACGAGCAAGGCACCCCATCGCGCAGACCCGGCATGGGCATGCAGCCACGTCACCGAACTCGATGCCGAGGAGATGACGAGGATGGTGAGTGCAAGACCTGTGACGGTGATCGCACCCACCGGCCACCGCTGAAGCCAGCCACGCACGGGCGAGAAGCATACTCGCCAAGCCGTTACGCTCACGACGCCGTGACGACGCAACCAGCCGATAGGGAGCCGACAAACGAGCTGCGCTTTTCCGTGATCGTCCCCGCCTTTCGCGCGGAAGCGACGATCACCGCGACAATCGAGAGCCTCTTGGCGCAGAGCTACTTGCCGCGCGAGATCATCGTTGTCGACGACGGGTCGCCGGATGAAACGGCCGAGGTCGTCGCCGGATTCGGGGCGCCGGTTGTACTGATCCGCCAGGAGAACGGGGGCACCTCATCTGCACGGAATCGCGGGATCGCCGCGGCCACGGGTGACGTCATCTGCTTTCTCGACGCCGATGATGTGTACGAGCCGGGCCGTCTCGCGTCGGTCGCTGCCGCGTTCGCGGCCGAACCAGAGCTTGATGCGGTGCTCACCGATGCGGCCCTCGTGGAGCCCGCGCGCACCGTGCTCGCAAGCAGCTGGTGGCCAGCTGAAGCAAACCGTGTGCGGCTCGACATCCGGGCGAAGATCATCTTCTGTGCGCTCTGCATTCGCCGGCCTGTCCTCACCGAGCTCGGGCCGTTTGACCAACGCTTTCACTTGCTCGAAGACGTTGAGATGTGGCACCGGATCGTCTGTCGCGGCTATCGGGTCGGATACGTCGACGAACCGAGCTACATCTACAAGATCAACCCAGTTGGAAAGACGCAGGCTGCCCAGACGGTGAACGGCGAGTGGGAGCTCTTCCGCATCGATCTGCGCTACGCGCTCGCGTGGAAAACACCGCTTAGCTGGCGGCCCCGCCTCGCGTTTCGGAGCCTTCGTCATTTGCGAACGTCGCTCAAGGCACGGGTATCGCGATGAGCCGCCCTGTGCGAATCGCGTTGCTCACCGAGATCCCGTCGCCGTATCGGCTGCCCCTCTTCAACACGCTCGACCGGCGCGCCGAGGTCGAGGTTGAGGTGCTGTTCCTCGCCAACCATGATCCGAAGCGGCCGTACCGGCTCTATGAGGAAGAGATGCGCTTCGGGAATCGCACGCTCCGCGGCTGGAACGTTGTGCGTGGCGGTCGATGGCTGCGCATCAATCATGGTGTCACGGCGTCCATGCGTCGCTTTCGACCCGATGTCGTGATCGTCGGCGGCTGGAACCAGCCTGCGTTTTGGCTGGCGCGCCGCTACGCACGACGGCAGCGTTTGCCACTCGTCGCGTGGGTGGAGAGCACTGCGCGGGATGCGCGGCCCGAGAACGGGCTCCTGGAACGGGCGAAGCGCTCGATGATCGGAAGCTGCAGCGCGTTCCTTGTGCCGGGCGAAGCGTCGGCCGAGTACCTCGTCTCACTCGGGGTCGAGCGATCGCAGATCGCCGTGGCGCCGAACGCGGTCGACCTGACGATCTTCCGCGACGCCGTCGCAACGGCGCGTACCGAGCGCGACGCGATTCGGGAGCGCCTCGGCCTGGTGCGCGCAACGGCGTTGTACGTCGGCCGCCTCGATCCGGAAAAAGGCGTCGATGTCTTACTCGCCGCAGTCGCCGGCCTGGACGCCGATGTGATCGTGGTCGGAAGCGGAAGCGACGAACCGGCGCTTCGTGCGAGCGCACCAGCGAACGTACGCTTCCTTGGCTGGCTCGACCGCGACGACCTCGTCCCGTGGTTCGCGGCTGCTGACGTCTTCGTCCTCCCTTCCCGATCAGAGCAGTGGGGGATGGTTCTCAACGAAGCGGCTGCGGCAGGCCTCCCCCTCGTCGCCTCGGCAGCGGCAGGTGCGGCATGGGATCTCATTGAGGACGGCGTGAGTGGCGCGCGTGTTGCACCGGGCGATGCGGAGGAGCTGCGCGAGGCACTCGCCTCATACCTCGCGGATGCCGAGCTGCGCGAGGCGGCCGGGCGCGCAACCACCCTCCGCGCAGCAGGCCACACCCCCGAAGCATGGGCCACGGCCGTCGCCACACTCGCGGACTCGCTCGCGTCGCCCGACAAGTCGCCGAAACACCACAGTTAGACTCCGGCTGATGACGCAGGCCAGCGAGAGGCGCAGTTGAGCGCCGTACCCGGTCAGGTCGAACCGCTCGTCATTGAACCGACTCGTGGCTGGCGCAGCCTCGGTCTCGCGGACGTCTGGCGGTCGCGCGAGCTGCTGTGGTTCCTGACGAGCCGCGAGATCAAGAGCCGGTATCGCCAGATGGCGCTTGGACCGCTGTGGATCATTCTGCGCCCGCTGCTGACGATGGTCGTCTTCACGGTGCTCTTTGGGCACATCGCGAAGCTGCCGTCGAACGGCATCCCGTACCCGCTCTTCACCTTCTCGGCGTTGATTGCTTGGACGTACTTCTCGACGGCGGTTGGTGCGACGTCCGGGAGTCTCGTGGCTCAGCTCGGGCTGATCTCGAAGGTGTACTTCCCCCGTCTCGTGATCCCGCTCGCGGCCGCTCTCGGCGGACTTGTCGATCTCGCGTTTGCGTTCGTCGTGCTTGGACTGATGATGGCGGCGTACGGCTGGGCGCCAACGTGGTGGGCATTCGCGATTCCGCTCTACCTGCTGTTCTCGATGCTCACTGCTCTCGCGATCGGGCTCTGGACCGCAACGGCGGCCGTCAAGTTCCGCGATCTCCAGTACGCGACGACCTACGGCCTACAGATCTGGCTGTACGCCACTCCCGTCGCCTACTCCGCAAGCCTGATCCCGCAAAGCTGGCAGCTCGTCTACCAGCTCAACCCCATGTACTGGGTGGTCGCAGGGTTCCGGTACGGGCTGCTTGGCGAGGGAGTTGGCCCGAAGCCGATCATGCTGATCCCTCTCGGCGTTGTCCTTGCCCTACTCGTCTCCGGCGCCTACATCTTCCGGCGCACGGAACGCACGATTGTGGACTCGCAATGAGCGACATCGCCGTCAGCGTTCAGGGGCTGTCGAAGCGCTACCGCATTGGCGCACCCGCAACGCAGTCGTCGGGGATGCGGGAGTCGCTCCGTCGTTCGATCACCGGGCCATTTTCGTATCTCTCAGCGAGCCTGCGCGAACCGACTGACGAAGAGACGCTTTGGGCTGTCCGTGACGTCAGCTTCGACGTCCCGAAGGGACAGGTGGTCGGGATCATCGGGCGCAACGGAGCCGGCAAGAGCACGCTGCTCAAGCTGCTGTCGCGCATCACCGAACCTACCGGTGGCCGTGCCGTGATCGAAGGTCGACTCGGCAGCCTCCTCGAGGTCGGCGCCGGCTTCCACCCGGAACTCACGGGCCGCGAGAACATCTTCCTGAACGGCGCGATCCTCGGCATGCACCGCACGGAGGTGCGTGCGAAGTTCGACGACATCGTCGGGTTTTCCGGCGTCGAACGCTTCCTCGACACGCCGGTCAAACGGTATTCGAGCGGCATGTATGTGCGACTCGCATTCGCCGTCGCCGCCCACTTGGAGCCGGAGGTGCTGATCGTCGACGAGGTCCTCGCGGTCGGCGATGCAGAGTTCCAGCGACGGTGCCTCGGCAAGATGGAGGCGATCGGCCAGGAGGGACGCACGGTGCTGCTTGTCTCCCACTCGATGCCCACGATCAGCCGGTTCTGTAAGCGCGCGATCTTGCTTCACGGAGGCACCGTTGCGGCTGACGGCCCTGTAAACGATGTCGTCGCCACCTATCTCCAGTCGGGGCACGGGATCGGTAGCTCTGTGACCTGGGACGAAGCCACGGCGCCAGGAAGCGGCTCCGCCCGGCTACGCGCCATCCGGGCGATCGATGCTGACCACATCACCCAAGATGCGTTCGACATTCGCCGCCCGATCGGCATCGAGGTGACGTATGACGTGCTTGAGCCCCTCACGTTCGTACCGTGGATTCAGCTTGAGAGCGACCTTGGCGGCCCGATCTTCAGCGCGTTCGATACCGATCCGGATTGGCGTCAACCGCGGGCACCGGGAACGTACACGAGCACCGCGTGGATTCCAGGCGACCTGCTTAACGAAGGGACAGTCGTGGTGACGATCTCGCTTCACACATTCGCAGCCGGAGGTAAGGCCGAGATTCACGCAATGGGTCGGCAAGCGATCGCCTTCCAAGTGCTCGACGCAGGCGACGGCACGACCTCACGCGGCGACGCGGTTGGGACATGGATTGCGCCCGTGCGTCCGCTCCTCAAGTGGGATCTCGAACGAGATCAGGCGTAGCGCGATCTACCGCTGACACACCAGTAGGTCAGTGCGCACTCGACTCGCTGACGTATCGTTTCACCATGGGCAAGGCATTGGTCATCGGCTCCGAAGGGAACATCGGCGCCCCGCTCGTACGCCATCTCCGAAGCCTCGGCTGGGACGTCCTCGAGTCGGACATCCGGCCTGCGTTTCGTGACGACTACGTGATGGCCGACATCAACCATCCGGTCGATCTCCTACCGGCGTTCGACTGGGGACCAGACGTCGTCTTCGTGCTTTCAGCCATGGTCAGCCGCGTCACCTGCGAGCAGGCCAGCGGACTTGCCGTGTCGACGAACCTTGGTGGCATCAATAACGTCCTCCAGCTCTGCAAGCGCGTCAACGCAATGACGGTGTTCTTCTCGACCTCCGAGGTATACGGACCTGACGCCGAGGTGATGGACGAAGCGACCACCGTTCCGAAGCCGAACAATCGGTACGGGCTGACGAAGCTTCTTGGCGAACAGCTCGTCGAGTACGAGGTGCGCACACACGGGCTACGGGCCGTGACGCTGCGCCCATTCATGATGTACGACGAGAACGAGGATCTAGGCGACCATCGCTCGGCGATGATTCGCTTTGCAAGCAACCTGGCTGTTGGGAACCCAATCGATGTGCATCGTGGGAGCGCCCGCGGCTGGCTCCATGTCTCAGATGCGATCCGGGCGGTCGAGGCGGCCGCTCAGGTTCGCGAGTACGCCGTGATCAACATCGGGCACCCCGAGATCGTCCCGATCGAGGACCTTGCTGAGCGCATTCGCGCACGGCTCGGTGCCGATCCTGCCCTCGTGACGTTTAGCGATCTCCCTTCACGCATGACCTTGATCAAGCGGCCAAGCCTTGAGCGTCAGCGGGACCTGCTCGGCGTCGTGCCCACCGTGTCGCTTGACGAAGGGATCGATCGGGTCTGTTCGCTCGTTGTCGAGCGCGTTTCGCAGTGACGGCTCCAGGCTCCGGCAACCGCCGTCCCGCGGAATGAGCCAGCTGCGCATCGCGGTGCTGCTGGCGGCCGATGAGAGCTTCGCCACACTCTCGTACCTCCACGGTTGGCCGCGGGGACTCGCCGCCGACCCGCGCCTTCGCTGCACGTTCATCAACACGCTTGCGCCCGATCGCAAGCTTCGCAACCGGTGGGTGATCAGCCAATGCGACGCGGTGGTGATCCTGCACTCGGTGTTCTCGCAGGGGAACTTGCTGCGCGGCGATCTCGCCCTCCTCATCGCAGGCACGAGGAAGCCGAAGGTGTGGTTCATCGGCAACGAGTACAAGCTGATGCCTGAGAAGATGGAGTTTGCCGAGAACGTTGGGGTGAACGTGCTCGTCTCGCAGATCCTCTCGGAACCGGCTCTTGGGCTGTACCGAGAACGGCTTCGCTGCGAGGTGCTCGCCCTTTCGAACACAGGTCTCGATCGCGACCTCTTCTGCCCTGGCCCACCGCTCCGCGAACGCCCGATCGATGTTGGGTATCGCGCATTTGACACACCGTGGTACGTCGGCCACCGTGAGCGCGTGCTTCTGGCTGAGGTGTTCGACGATGTCGGCCCCCGACATGGGCTGCTCGTCGACGCGTCGTACGATCCGGGCGATCGGTTCGACGAACCATCGTGGGCGGCATTTCTCCAACGCTGTAAGACCCAGCTTGGCTGCGAGGCCGGAACGGACTTCTTTGAGCTCGACGATCACACACGCATCGCCGTCAACGCGTTCATCGACGAACACCCACACGCGACCTACGACGAGGTGTTCGCCCGCTTCTTTACGAACTACACACGCCCGGTGTCAGGGAGAACAATCAGTGGGCGCGTGGTCGAGGCCGCGGGAACGATGACCCCACAGGTGCTGCTCGAGGGTTCCTACGGCGGCCTCTTTCGACCGGGTGAGCACTACATCTCGCTGCGCAAGGATCTCGCGAACCTCGATTCGGTGCTCGCTCAGGTTGCCGATCTTGACCATTGCGAGCGGCTTGCCGCAGCAGCGCACGAGGTGGCAGTGACCCGCCTCACCTATCCGGCGCTCGTCACACCCCTGATCGAAGCGATCGAGAGAGCCTCATGAGAGTCGCGATCTCCGTCGAACGAGATGATCCCGTCTCTCGCGTTCTCGAAGCGGTCGGCGAGCGACTCAGCGCGGCCGGACATGACGTCGTCAGCTCTCCCGGGTCGTACACAGGCGTGGACGCAGCGATCTTCCTGGCGTACGAGGACACGTGGCGGCAGGTTCGCGAAGCGCATCCGGATCTGAAGATCGTGCTCGCCGACCCGAAGCAGTCGCGGCCCGAGTGGATCGCGGCAGCACGGGAGGCCGACGTGTTGATCGTCAGCTCCGTCGAGCAACGCGACGTCTTCCTTCGCCACAACCGCGCGTGCCTGATCGTTCCGATGTGCCCGAAGCTGCCGTACCAGCCACGCGAACACTCGAATCGTGAGCCGCTCGTGATCGCCTACCACGGCAACCGTGTGCATCTCGAATGCATGGTGCGCGGCCCGAAGCAGGCAATTGAAGCGCTCGGACGTGAGCGTCCCGTCGAATTCGTGGCGATCTACAACATCGAGGCGAACGGCAAAGCCGAGATCGGCATCCCCGAGGGGGCCGGAGTAACGGTTAGGCACGTGCAATGGTCGCCTGACGTAGCCCCCGAGAGTGGCGTGTCGCGATCGGTCGTGGATGAGCTGCGGCGCGCCGATATCGGCATCGTCCCGTCTGAACAGCCCATCCTCAACCCGCTTGAGGGGCTGGAACGCATCGCGTTCCCGGAGCCCGCCTTCGTGCACGAGCCGTTCGATCACTTGGTGCGCTTCAAGGCCTCCACGAACGCAGGCCGCGCATGGCCCTTTGCCCGCCTCGGCGTGCCGGTGATCGCCGACTTTGCACCCTCACTCGCGCAGCTCGTCGAAGACGGCGTTTCGGGCATGCTCGCCTCCTCACCGGAGGCGTGGCATCACGCACTTGTGACACTCGCCGAGTCGCCCGAACGGCGGGGCGCCTACGCGGACGAGCTCAATCGCCGATTTGAGGCTGCCCTCGCCCGCTCGACGGATGATCTCGTTGCCGCACTCACATCTGACACGCCATCTCCGCCACCGGTTCGCATCGAAGGCTTCCCCACCGCCCACGCGCAGCTCGCTCGCTTCAGGCACGACCACGAACGCTCCGCGTCGTCAGTCTTCTCGCGCGTAGGTACCGCAGCAAGTCGAATCTTTCGTACGCGTTAGCGCGATCTATGACTCCTTCGGCAGCAGCGCGTGCGTAGGAAGCGTGCGAGTTAGCAGGGATCGTGGGTTCAACACTTCGAGCGTGCACCCTTCTTCGGCGAGGATCGAGGCCCAGGTGCCGATCCGTTCGATGAATCCCATATCGACCTGGCTGTGCGCGTCGGAACTCACGGCCCCCCGCTCGCGATCGAGTCCTCGAACATCATCGTCCCCGAGCCAGAAGTACCTTCTGTCGTAGAGGTCGACCCCCACAAGCACGATGCGCTTCCACCCGAGGAGCCAGGCCGCGTTGATTGCATCGTGCAGTGTTGAGGACGAGTGGGTCAGCCCCATTTCGAAGTGGCGACTTGGTACGTCCCCCGGAGCGGTCGTAAACGGAAGGATTGGTCGCCGCGGCATCAGACCTCGCGCCAGCGCGACATTCGCCGCTGCGGCTCGCTGCTCATGTTGGACGAGCAGAACCGCCTCAGCGAAGCATGGATTCTCAGCCAGAGTCGAGAAGTAGCTCATAAGGTCAGCTTCGAAACCGGAACTTCGAAGCGTGCTGTCGGACACGCCACGCACGAGATGGAAGTCGCAGCGAACAAATGCCTGACGAACAAACCAGTTAAGGCCAAACGTGTCGTGCTCGGCCACCGCCGCCCACTCGTTGGGTGTGATGGCGTTGAGCGACGCTCCCGAGCCGAAGATGTACACCGTGTCGGAGCGACGCCGTACCTTCAGCTGCTCTACCGTCGCCACGTCGTAGTCGGCAATCGCGACCTGCGCCCGCCGCCAGGGACCGATCTCTTGGCGGCGCAGTCGGACCGCATCCCGCCGCAGTACGACTCGCCGTCGCAGACGCGCTGCTTCGTACAGCGCACGGTCAACGCCGCGCATAACACTCCATCATGTTGCGCCAGAACGCGAACGGCCGCTTCACTCCCACAAGCCGCAGCGCGAACCGGAGGTGATCGCGCACAGGCTTGGCGTACGGAGACTCGCGGTAGGGGTACGCGAACGAGACCTCCGTGAAGCCGAGGTTCGTGAGGATCTGACCGAGCATTCTGTCGGAGAACACAACCCAGTTGCGCGGCGGATCGAGCGCGGGCAGTTCTTGAAACAGGCGATACACCGGCCCGCCCGCATTGGGAGTTGCAAGCGCAACAAGCCACCCGCCCGGCCGGAGCCACCGCGCAGCGTCCGTCAGCGTCTCCATCGGCCGGTCGAGATGCTGGAGCGAGCCACGAAGGATGATCAGATCGGCCCAGCCTTCGCCGTCGGGCAGGTCAAACGAGATCCCCCGCTCCCGACAGGCATCCTGCGCGAGCTCCGGAACCTCAAGGCCGTAGCGCTGCCATGCGGTGCCTGGAAAGAGGTCGAGGAACTCACCAAGGCCACACCCGATGTCGAGCACGGCACCGCCGGCAAGACCGGTCTTCGCGAGCACGCGGGCGTACTCGCTCTCGCGCGCGCGCTGCCGAAGAGCTTCGTCGTGCACGCGACGCTCGAAATAGCCGTCTTCGTACTCCCCCTCGGTCATGCGGACACCGCATGGAAGCTGCCGTCAACGACGCGTCCGCACTGCAACGCCGTGACCCCCGCAGCGTTTGAGACCGCCACACCGAGCGACACGAGCTCCTGACCGAACGTCTCAAGCTTCCAACGTCCTCCACCAGATGGGCGTGGGAAGAGGCGTGCGAACCGTCCGTCGCGAAGCTCGGCGGCGACGAACGGGATGAGCTGAAAGGCGTCGCCCATGACATCGATCTGGAACCCGCCGTCGGCATCGGAGACAGCAACCGTCAGTGGCTTCGGCGTGATGTCCGCATACGCGCAGTGCGCGTCGACAGCTGTCGCCGACCGCCACGGCACTCCTGTCTGCTCGGAGACCGCCCGCAAGAGCGCAACAGCCTCATAGGTCTCCGGCCGCATGTCGCGCGTGTCGTGACTGAAGAACGAGAGCACGCGCGGGCGCCCATCGGCTTTGGCGGCCAGGAAGCATTCAGTTGCGATCTCTTCGGTCATGTCGTTGTATCGCGACCGATAGTCGATGCACCGATAGATGTACCGGCGCGTGTCTCCAGGCTGCAGGAAGTTGACGCGCGACGGGTGGTAGCCACCCCACACATCGGGGGCGCCAAACCAGTTGAAGCGGTAGAGGTCATCCGTCGGGACGGACCGATCCGAGACGCGGTTTGAGTAGTCGATCGGAATCACCTCTTCCAGCCATCTCGACGCCGCATCGTCCTCGATCGTCCCGCCCGCACGAAACGCAGCAGGAAACGCACCCCGCTCAAGCAGACGTCGGGCCAAGACGACGTTGCACTCGTTGCTCGTCAGCCAGGACTCCGACCATTGATCGCCCGCGCCGTTTGCGGGCGGCACGTGGTAGTGCCAATAGCGGCCGTCGAGCTCGACCGGTAGCGAGTGAATCCGATCCCACGTGTCGTGGTACTCAGCGACACGGCACTTTGGATTCGTCGCAAATCCCGTGAAATCCATGATGAACCAGTTGAAGCGATACGGATCGCCGAAGCTGTCGCAGTGTGCGGAGCGCCAATCGGCCGCGGTCAGCTCGGCGAGCGAAACGAGGATGTCATCCCAGCTGTCGAAGAACTCCGCTGAGCCATCGGGATTGCGGCGCGCGTCGCCACCGAGCGGACCCTCGGTGTCGATCGAATGAACGACATAGACGCAGGGATCGGTCATGCGGGGTCCTTTGGGGGAAACGCGCTGGGATCGACGGTGGCGAGCGTCAGCAACTCCTCAAGCCCATAGTCAGAGCGCACGGCGCTGAGCCGCTCGCCAACGCGAACGAGCGCGTCGTAGTCGGCGGCCGTGTCGACGACGGCGCGCACATGCGCGTAGTTGCCGTACGGGCACGTGAGCGACACAGCGGTGTACGCCTCGGGATGGCGGTAAAGGTGCGGGGTCACGTGCTCGCGCTCGTATGGATCGGTGGCGGCCGCGGCGGCTGCAGCGAGAGCACCCGGGTCGACCACCTCAACCTCAAGGCCGATCGGAAAGCTCGGTTCGATCGAACTTGAGACGATCGCCGGGCGGCCGGCTTCATCCCACGCGGCCACGTGATCGAGGATCAGCTCTGGGCAGACGAACGGTCGGTCCGCACAGATGCGCACGACGTATTCCGGTGCGGCCTCCATCGCATCGACACACTGGGCGAACCGACCGAGAACGTCGGTCTCATCGCCGCGAAAGACCGCCGCACCGCTGCGCGTGGCGAGATCCGAGACAGCGTCGTCGCCAGGCATGTCCGAGGTGGCGACCCACGTTGGAAGTCCCGTGCGCGCCAGCCGCGCCAGAATGTGTTCGAGCAACGTGGACTCGCCGAAAGGCCGGAGAACCTTCCCCGGCAGTCGGCTCGACCCGACCCGCGCCTGCAGGATGATCGCGCCGCCCGCCAGGGCGTCAGCGCTCATCGGCTCCTTCGAACATGTCCCACTGCAGAGTGGTGTCGTCAGGCACACCAACAGCAAGGCGCCGTCCGAGCACCGCGTCGAGCTCGACGGGACTGATCCCGGTGCCCGGACGCTTGACGTCGAGAGCGTCCTCGGTGATCACCGATCCCGCCGCTAGGTCACCGCGCGACACGAGGCTGCGGCGCGCATGTGTCCGTGCTGCCTGCTCGTTGTCAAGGACGTCCTTGGTTGGGGCACCGAGAATCGTCCGAAGTCGATTGAGTTCCGACCGAAGACGCACGAAGCCGTCGGGCTCAAGTGCGTGGTAGTGGTCGTTCCCCGGCAGAGAGGCGTCGAGCGTGAAGTGCTTCTCGATCACGCGTGCCCCCAACGTGTAAGCGGCAGCGATCACCGCGTAACTGTCGGCCTCCTGCGTGTGGTCGGAGTAGCCCAGAGCGAGTTCGGGGAAGTGCGCGTGCAGGTCGACCAGCCCGCCGACCGCCGCGTCGGCCGCAGCCGTTGGATACGAGAGCGTGCACTGCAGCAGGGCAATCGACTGTGCGCCTTCGGCACGCAACAGCGCAACGGCTGCCGCGATCTCTTCGAGCGTCGATGCGCCCGTCGAAAGAGCAACGCTCTTCCCCGTGCGCGCAACACGGCGGAGCAACACCGGGTTTGTGATGTCGGCCGAGGCGATCTTCCATGTCCCGACAAGCGGCTCGAGCCACGACACACAGTCGATGTCGAACGGCGTCGTGAGGAAGAGCACGCCCGCGGCCGCACATTCCGCCGCAAGCGCGCGGTAGTCGGCCTCACCGAGCGCGTCGTACTTCGAGAAGAGCTCGAACTGTGTTGCCGTCGGCTCCTGCGTCCGATCCCAGTACGCCGCAGAGGCCTTCGTTGCGATCCGTGACGCGCTGTAGGTCTGGAACTTGATCGCGTCGACCCCCGCGGCCGCCGCAGCTCGCACCATCTCGCGAGCGGTGTCGAGATCGCCACCATGGTTCACGCCCGCCTCAGCAATCAAGAAGATCGGGGCGTCCCAGCCGGCGTAGGCCGTCAAATCGATCGGGGCAGCAGGGGTCATTCGTCTGCGTTCTTTCGCATCGCGCGTTCGATGTAACCGTCGTAATCCTCGCGATCGGACGTCATGTTCTCACCGTGGAACCGGTAGCGATACAGCGGCAGCTCAACGCGATGAATCGGCCACTTTCGTTCGAACCGCAGGCGCAGATCGAGATCCTCAGCCATGAGGAAGCTCTCGTCGTAGAGCCCGATCTCGACCAGGCGCTCCTTGCGGAACATGATGCCGCAGCCGATCGGCGAGGTATCAACCGCTTCGCGCGACACGTGCTCTTCGTCGGCGTTGACCTTGAAGTAGTCGCAGGCGATCGCGCTCATGTGCGGGTTGAGGTCAAGGAACAGGTGCAGGATGCGCAGGAAGTCGGGATGGACATAGTCGTCGGCGTCAACGCGCACGACATAACGCGCATTTGCCTCCTGAATGCCCCGGTTGATCGATGCCGGCAGTCCGAGGCACGTCTCATTCGTGAGCAGCCGGACCTGCGGGACGAACTTCTCGGCGATGCGCGCGGTCGCGTCCTCCGACCCGTCGTCAACGAGAATGATCTCGTACATGTCGTCGGCCAACGATTGATGCACGAGGCTTCGCAGCGCACGTTCGACGTAGAGTTCTTCGTTGTGCGCGGGGACGATTACCGCAATGTCGGGGAAAGTCGTCACGTAGATCCAGCCTGACAGATTGCCGCGAGCGACGCGGCGTTCGACATGCGCGACGAAACGCCGCGACCCGTCCGACTCTAGCATCGTCCCAGGAACACCAATGCTTCGCGTCTTCGCCAATGCCACTGTCACGAACGCTCCGTACGGCGGGGCGAACTCCTTCTTGCGAGCGCTCTACGCAGCGCTGCGCGAACGGGGCGTACGTCTGACACACGATGTGAACGAGCACGTCGACGTCGCGTTGTTGAACGCTCTCACCGACGGGCTCACAGCCGCGACGGCTCAGACGCTGAACGCACGAGGGATTCCCGTCGTCCACCGCCGAGTGGGGTACGCCGTGAGTGGATCGCCCGAGATGCGCGCGGTGCACGATGGTGTGGTTGAGGGCGACCGCCAGCAGCTCGCATTCGACCCATACGTGCGCAGGGTGATCTTTCAGAGCGCCTACAGCGCCGAGGTGTTTCGCAGCTCCGGGTTCACAGGCAACGCAACGATCATCCACAACGGCACCGACTCGCGGATCTTCGGCCTCTACGACCGGCGCCTCCCGTTGCGCCGCCCTCGTCGTCGCGCATTTTGGGATGGGAACGAGACGTTCCACTTCGCGATCACCTCGTGGTCGAAAGACGAACGAAAAGGCTTCGCGTACTTCCGCCAGTTCGACGAGGAGCTGCGCGAGCTCCCCAACGTGTCAGTCACGTACATGGGGCGCGTCCCCGATGGCCTCTCGTTCGACCGGATCGCCGTGCACGCTCCGCGCCCTGCCCGCGATCTTGGCCGCTTCCTACGTCAGTGCCACGGGTTCCTCGCGTTCTCGGAGAAGGAGACCTGTTCGAACGCACTGCTCGAGGGAATCAACAGTGGGCTGCAGGTGATCTATCTCGACTCGGGCGCGAACGCCGAACTCGCAGAGAACTACGGCGTCCGTTTCGAAGGCTCACTCACCGACGCGGTGTCGGCGTTGCTCTCCGGCTACGAGGAAAGGCGGGCTCGTTCCCGGGAACACCCCTTCGACATCGGCCCTGTAGCCGAGCGATACCTTGAGGTCTTCCGCCACGCAATCGAAGAAGGCCCCGTCGCGTGAACATCCTGCAAGTGTCGACGTCGGATCGCCGCGGTGGTGCCGAAGGCATTGCCCTCGCGTTGCGCGATGGCTACGCACGGGCGGGGCACGGGTCATGGCTTGCTGCCGGGCACCCGTCGGGCGATGACCCAACGATCCTTGAGCTGTCGGCGAAGCGCCAGCGTGTTCGTTCCGCAATCGATCGCTACCGCGGTCGCGAAGAGTTCCGCTTCCCGGCCACGCGCACGCTGCTTGATCTCCCACCGGTACGGCCCGATGTCGTGCACGCGCACAACCTTCACGGTTGGTACTTCGACCTGCGCACGCTGCCGCAGCTCTCCCATGAGACCAACGTCGTGCTCACCATGCACGACAGCTGGCTCCTCACGGGCCACTGCGCGCACTCGTTTGCGTGCGAGCGGTGGCAAAGCGGCTGCGGCTCCTGCCCTGACCTCGCCACCTATCCCACCCTTGCACGCGACGGGACAGCAGCGAACTGGCAGGCAAAGGCGCGGATGTACCGCGATGCGCGCCTCCACGTGGCAGCGCCGTCGCAATGGCTCCTCTCGCGCGTTTCCGAATCGATGCTCACGCCACTCTCGTCACGCGTGATCCCAAACGGCGTCGACCTAGCAACGTTCTCGCCCGGCGACAAGCAGGCCGCGCGACTTGCGCTCGGCATCCCCCTCGACCGACCGGTCCTCCTGTTCGCTGCGGCGGGCATCCTCAACAACCCCTGGAAGGATTGGCCGACACTCCGCGATGCGGTCGCGCACCTCGCGCAGACGGGCGCTCCAGGGCGGCCGACGCCGCTCCTCGTGGGGCTCGGTGAGGAGCCTGGGCTGGAAGCCAGCGATTCCGACGTTCTATCGCTGCGCTACCTCGACGACCCGGCCGCGGTCGCGTCGGTCTACCGCGCAGCCGACATCTACGTGCACGCGGCGAAGGCCGACACGTTCCCGACAACCGTGCTTGAGGCCCTCGCGTGTGGTCTGCCTGTGGTCGCCACCGCCGTGGGGGGCATTCCCGAGCAGGTCACGACGGAGGGGCCAGACGCGACCGGTGTGCTCGTACCGTCCGGCGATGCACGCGCCATGGCCGAAGCTCTCGGCACCCTCCTCGCAGACGACGGTCGGCGCGAGACGCTTGCGGCAGCCGCCGCAGCCGCCGCCCGTAACCGGTTCGATATCGGAATGACGACAGCCGCCTATCTCTCGTGGTTTGAGGAGATCCAATGCTGACCGTCTTCGCCGTACCGAAGCCGTTCACGGCGCCATTCGACCTGATCCAGGAGCAGGCGATCGCAAGTTGGGTCGCGCTAGGCGCCCGTGTGATCTTGATCGGTGACGAGGAGGGCATCGACGCTGCGGCCGCCCGCCACGACGCGACACACATCGCCACGATCGAACGTAACGACTACGGCACGCCGCGCCTTGATTCCGCGTTCTCCGCGGCGCGACAGGCCTCCGACGATCCGGTCCTGTGCTTCGCGAACTGCGACATCATCCTTCCCCATGCCCTTGCTGCGGCCGTTGCCCACCTCTCGAGCGCCCACACCAACTTCCTGCTCGTCGGCCGATGTGTCGACGTTGACCCAGCTAACGCGACCCAACCCGACGCGGCCGGAGCTGGGCCGGTGCGCGGCCACGACTTCCTCGACTGGTTCGTGTTCAGCCGCGATCTCTTTCGTGACCTGCCCCCGTTTGTGCTCGGCCGTGCCGGCTTCGACAACTGGCTTGTGTGGCACGCCCGCCAAGCGGGTGCGGCGGTCATCGATGCCTCCGACGCGTTTCTCGCGATCCACCAGCGGCACGCCCATAGCCACCTCGTAGGTGGAACGACCTGGGCCTACAGCGGCCCGGAGGCTCAGGCCAACATTGCGCTTGCCGGTGGGCGCCGACACCTCTTCACCATGCTCGACGCAACCCATCGCTTGACCACCGACGGGATGATCGTGGCGCGGCGGGGCGCGACGTTCCGCCTCTCCCACCGCTTCCACCAGGCGCGGCTTTTCGCAGGTCGAGCCAAGGCCAGGTTGGGAGCATGAGCGCGCCCGACGTGAGCGTCGTCATCCCGACACGAAACCGGCGTGACCTCTGTCGTCTGGCGGTCGAGAGCTGTCTCACGAATCAGGATGTTGCTGTCGAGATAATCGTCGTTGACGACGGCTCAACCGACGACACGCTCGGGTACCTCGCCGATCTCCCGATCGTCGGATTGCGACAGGAGTGGGCTGGGCGGTCGGCTGCGCGGAACCGCGGGATCGGTGCGGCCACCGCTCCGCTCGTTGCATTCCTCGACTCCGACGACCTCTCGCTCCCGCGGCGATTTGACCGGCAACTCAACGCCATGGCCCCGGCAGACATTGGGTGCTGGGGGCAGGTCTCGTTCATCGACGACATGGGTGCCCCACTCCCAGACGACACGGCGGTGATCCAACGCGAGATCGAAGAGACTGCGGCCCGCGGCGCCACGCCCGAGGTGCTCGCCGTTCGGATGCGGATCTATCCCTCGACGGTTCTCGTGTCACAAGACGCGATCGCCGCCGTCGGCGGCTTCGACGAGGACATGCTCGTTGCGGAAGACATCGAATGGCTGCTCCGCGTCCGCAGGCACGGATCGCTCGCGTTCGTCCCCGAGCCGCTCTCGCTGATCCGCCACCACGAAGGCAACACGCAGTCGGCGCCGATGTTCACCGCTGCAGCAGCATTTACCGAACGGCTCGCGACGCAGGCGACGGCACCTGGCGATCGGCGCTACCGCGCCCGACTGCGCCACTATCGGGCGCGAGCGCTGTGGTCGCTTGGCGACAACCACGCGGCCGCACGGGCAGGCTGGTCGGCGCTCCGCGACGATCCGACGGTGGTCTTTGAATCCGGGTTCCTGAAGCGACACCTGCTCGCGCACCTCCCCGCGAAGGCGCTCAACGCCCGCCGACCTGGCCTGCGCTCTCCCGAGTGAGCCAGACGTATCCTGACCCGGTGGCCACAACGCAACCCTCACTCCTGGCGACGCTGCGAACGCTCGCGCTCCCTCGAAGCGCACGCCTCAGCCGCGACGGCGTTGCCTTCGCACGGATCTGGCCCGACCTTGCAACCGTGCCAGGGCTGCTGATCTCACCGCTCCAGGAGTTTTGGCTGTTTCAGGCGGCGCGGGCGCTTCCGAACACGGCGACGATCGTGGAGATCGGGAGCTTCAAGGGCCGCTCCACCTCAGCCCTCGCCTACGGCTGCCGCGGAACGGAGCGCCACGTCTATGCGCTCGACACGTTCGACGGCAACGACAACGACTTCGACACCCGCGGCTTTCGCGCGGAGTTCGACGCGAACATCGCTCGCGGCGGACTGACCGACTATGTCACCGCCGTCCCCGGACGTTCGCTCGAAACAGCAGCGCACTGGGATCGACCAATCGATCTACTGTTCATCGACGGCTCGCATGACTTCGACGATGTCGTCGCCGACTTCCACGGATTCGTCCGTCATGTCCGTCCGGGTGGCCTCGTGGCGGTGCACGATGTGCTCCCAACCTGGGAGGGCGTCGACCGCGCGTGGCGCGAGGTGATCGCGCCGGAGCTCATTGCCACCGGGAACTGCGCGACGCTTGCCTACGGACGTGTGCCGAGCTGAGCTCGGCGATACATCTCGACATAGCGTGGCGCGAGCACGTTCCAGTCGAACGTCTCAGCACGGGCGCGATTGCGTGCCGCCGCATCGGCGTGTGCCGCGACGATCCCCGCTGCGATCGCGCCCGGTTCGTCGACATCGACGAGCTGGCTCTCGTCGCCAATGAGCCACGCGAAATGGTCGGAGCGGTTGACCACAACCGGCAGCCCCGCAGCCATCGCCTCGACGATTCCCAGCCCAAACCCCTCCTCTCGTGCAGCGTGTGCGAACACGTCGGCTGCCGCATACGCATGCACCATCTCTTCGCGCGCCAGCCGCACGTGCACGAAGCGATCGCCGAGTGCCGCCCGCCCGCGCGCGAGCAGCTCCGGCTCCTCGGGCGCGCCAACAACCACCAGCGTCCATTCGGCCGGCAACCTCGCAGCTTCGTCGATGAGCACATCGATGCGCTTGTGTCGGGCATTGACCGCGGCGACGTCGACAACGATCCGGCCGTCGATCGGGAGTCCAAGACGACTTCGCGACGCGGCCTGCTCGTGGGTGGCGTGGAACGCGCCGACGTTCAGGCCATAGGGGATCTCGAACAGTGCGTCGGCGCCCCGACCACCGGCTATTGCAGCGGCGTGGGCGTGAGGCGTCAGTACGTGGAGACGGTCGGCGCGCGCTGCACTCGCAGGCGTAAGTCCCAACCCGTCGGTGAGGAGCAGCTGCACGTCAAGGCGGAGGCGACGACGGAGCGCCGCGAGCACGTTTCCGAGATACGGCTCCGAGTAGTGCACGACGCCGATGCCGTCCCGTCGCAACCTCAGAGCAAGTCGCCCCGCAAACGCAGCAACCTCAAGGTGGTAGGCGCGTTCATCACCCACACGAGCAAGCAGCCCATCGCGATGAGGTACGCGGATGGCGACTTCGCGTGGGCCGTGCGATCGGGCCGCATACAACGTGACGTCCACGTCGTCTCGAACTGTGTCGAACAGCTCGCGCGTATAGCGCTCAAAGCCACGTGGGACGTAGCCAAGGCCTGTGCAGGCGAGCGCGATGCGACTCATGCGAGGAGCTCCTCCCATGCCGCGACCGTCTCACGTGCCGTGCTCTCCCAACGAAACCGTGCGGCCTGCTGTGGTCCCGCCTCTCGCCAACGTGCGCTGTCACCTGTTGCAAGCTCGGCGAGCGCCGAGGCAAACCCGCGAACATCGGAGGGGGCTACAAGCACGCCTGCCTGACCAACAACTTCGGGAAGCGACGTGGCGTTCGAACAGACAACCGGCGTGCCCGACGCGAGCGCCTCGGCGACCTGAAAGCCGAATCCCTCGTAGAGCGACGGGTCGATGTAGGCCGCGGCGCCACGGTAGATCTCAAGCAACGCCTCGCCCGAGAGGTATCCGATCCAGTGCGTTCTGTCGAGGATTCCAAGCGATTCCGCAAACGCCCGCTGCTCCGCTGCACGCGCGTTGACCGGGCCGGCGATGACAAGCTGCGGGAGGCTTGGCTCCCGCGCGAACGCTACGGCGTACGCCTCGAACGCAACGCGGGAGTTGTCGCGAGGATCGTCGGACGAGAAGTGCAGGACGTACCCGTCTGGAAAGCCAAGCCGGGCGTGTATCGCCGCGAGCTCCTGGGCGTCATGCGCGGGCCGGAACGCGGGTGAAACACCTGGATACACAAGGCGGATGCGATCGTCGGAAACGCCGCGAGCGAGAACGTCAGCTCGCGTTGCTTCCGAACTCACCATCACGATCCCCGCCCGCCGAAGGCTGACGGGGAAGAGACCGCGCACGAGCGCACCGGCAACTCGGTGCCGTACACCGCCTTCCCGTCCGCTCATCGCCTCCCGATATTTGGGGTCTTCGAAGAGGTAGAGCGAGAGCGGGGTCGACGTAGCGACGGGAAGGCGATCACTCGTGGAATGCAGCAGCCCAAGACGCCCGCTACGCGCCGCACGGGGCATGCCAACCTGCTCCCACACCGACGCTGGTCGAGGATTGATCGCTTGGCGTGAGAGCCCTTCGGCACCGGGCGGCAGCGACGCAGCCACTTCGGCGAGCACGACCAGGTCGAGATGCGTGTCCACCTCCGCCAGACGCGGCAACATTTCCGCGAGGTAGCGGGCAACACCCTTCCCCCGCACCGACAGGCTGCTTGCGTCGATTCCGACGCGAGCCGAGTTAGTCGGTCGTCGCGACCGCATCGAGGCGGCGACTGCCGACGATCTCGGCCACTTCGTGGCGATGTTCGCCGAGCCAGTCGAGCAGTGTGTCGAGGCCTTGGCGCACGGTGACCTGCGGCTCCCAGCCGAGAACCGTGCGCGCACGTGTGACGTCGGCGACGAACACTTTCTGGTCGCCGAGCCGTGGTTCGTCGAACGTGAACGTCGGAGCTACTCCAAGACGCGTCTCGAGGTAGGCGATCAGCTCAAGCAGCGAGAGCACGTTCGTTGGCCCGCCGCCAGCATTGATCGCCTGCCCTGCCACGAGTGACGGGTTCTCGGCGCAACGGATGTAGAGGTCGACGAGATCATCGACGAAGAGCAGGTCTCGCACCTGACGCCCGTCACCGAAGATCGTGAACGGGATCTTGGAGAGCGCTGCCAAGCTCATCCAGGCGACCCACCCCTGATCCTCGATTCCATATTGCCGCGGCCCGAAAATGCACGACTGGCGGAGCGAGACCGTGTTGACGCCGTAGGTTCGGTGGTAGTCGAGGACGTATTGGTCGGCAACTCCCTTCGAACACGCATAGGGCGAGTGGAAGTCGAGCGGCCGATCTTCGCGCGTTCCGAGCGGCGCCGCCGGATCGAACCAACGACCGTCGCGCAGTTCAAGCGGCCCAGCGTCGGCGCCGTAGACCTTGTTCGTCGACGCGTTGATCAGCAATGCCTTCGACGTGTGGAGCCGCACGGCTTCACACACGTTGAACGTGCCGAGCGCATTGATTTCAAAGTCGGCACGCGGTGCGCGAATCGAGGTTGTCACCGCGACCTGACCCGCGAGGTGGAGCACGGCGTCCGCGTCTGCGTGCTCGGCAAAGACGGCTGACAACGCGGCGTGATCGCGTACGTCGACGCGATGAAACGCCGCCACGGTCTGCTGCTCGTTCAGCCACCGTAGGTTGAGATCCGCTCCCGGCCGGGAGAGGTCATCGATCCCGATCACGACATCGCCGCGCTGCGCCAGGAGGCGGGCGGTGTTACAGCCAATAAAACCGGCGATTCCGGTGATGATCCATTTCATGAGGTGTCGCGACCCGGAAGGCTCATCGGGTGGCCTCCTATACTAGTCCTGTGTCCCCGGACCTTCGGCGGTCGACACCGCGCAGGGCGGTGACAACGGGCCGATGAGAGTCGCGTTCCTCCTCATCGACGGCAACGTGACCGGAGGCCAAGTGGTCGCGCACGAGCTCATGCGTGGCGTCCGTGACCGCGGCGGGACCCCGCTCGCCTTTCTGCCGACGGGTGGGCCGATGGCTGCGCGCCTTGAGGCCGACGGGATTGCTGTCGCTCGACTGCCGCTCGCACGGAGCTACCGCATCGACCAGGCACGCGGCTTCGCCCGCACGCTCAAGGGTGCGCGGTGCAACCTCGTCAATACGCACTCGCTCTACGTCGGCAACCAGCTGGCGCGGCTCGCTGCCTCGTTCGCGCGAATCCCGCTCGTCCAGCATTCCCACATCGTCGAGCACTACAGCGGGCGTCCCTCGGTGGCGCGGCTCCAGCACCTGATTGAGCGTGGGACGATCAAGATCCCCGCTGCGTTCGTCGCCGTGTCGGAGCCTGTTCGCGACCAGCTCATCGCAAGCGGGGCACCCGCCGAACGCGTCTCCGTTGTACGGAACGGTGTCGCACTCGGGCCCGATACCGATCCGCCGCAAAGCCCTGGGCTCACGCTTGTCTGTGCAGCACGCCTCGCGGCAGTGAAGGGGCAGGACGTGCTTCTCGCCGCGCTCGCTCTGGCGCCCGCCGACATCCAAGTTCGGTTCGTGGGCGACGACCTCGAGGGCGGCTCATTCAGAAGCGACCTCGAACGCCAAGTGTCCGACCTTGGCTTGGGCGAACGCGTCGAGTTTCTCGGCCATCGAAACGATCTCGACGAGCTCCTCGATGCGAGCGATGGACTCGTCCTGCCCTCTCGCGACGAGGGACTTCCTCTTGTCGCACTTGAAGCGATGGCCCGCTCACGGCCCGTGATCGCAACGGCGGTTGGAGGCCTGCCGTCCCTCGTCCACGATGGCGAGTCTGGCCTTCTGGTTGCTGCCGAGGCTCCTGCCGAGCTGGCCGCCGCGCTTGTTCGGCTCCGCGATGACCCGCAGCTCCGACGCTCGTTGGCACACGCTGGCCGCGCTCGGGTGGCGCGCGAGTTTTCAGCCGACCGCATGCGCGAGCAGACCCTTGCGATCTTCGATCAGGTCGCCCGATGAAGCTCCGGAGCGTCGTGATCCGTGGCCGGCGAAGCGCCGTCGACCTCGCCACCCGGCTCGCACCGCGAGCGAAGGGGCGTTCGATCGCGGTCTCCTACGGAACCGAAGCGATTCCGGCGCCCGACCAGCCAGCAGGTGGCGGCATCATCAAGTTCCAACGCCTCGCTGAGACACTTCCCCACCACGGGCTGCGGTTCAACGTCCTCTATCTCGGATCGAGCAGCCTTGCCCCTGACTGGCGCGATGCCGTCGCACGCGCTCGGTCGCGGGGAGCCACCGTGGTTGTCAACCAAAACGGGGTCGCCTACCCCGCGTGGGCGGGAGCCGAAACCGAGGCGATCAACGCGCCGCTCGCAGAGCTTCTGCACCAAAGCGACCACGTCTTCTTCCAGAGCGTCTTCTGCAAAGCGTCAGCCGACCGCTTCCTCGGCCCGCGCACCGAGCGTTTCGAGATCCTCTACAACGCCGTCGACACGTCGGTCTTCACGCCGCCCGCCTCACCCCCACCGCCGGGCCTCCGGCTGCTCCTCGGCGGCGACCAGTTTCAGCGTTATCGCTTCGAGACCGCCGCCCAGACATTGGCGCTCGTGCGGAACGAACGTCCCGATGCGGAACTTGTCGTGACGGGTCGCCTGCGCTTTGCTTCGCCCGACGTGGCGGCCGCCGACGCCGCCCAGCTGCTCACGGAACTAGGAGTGCAAGCTCACGTCCACTTCTTGGGGCCGTACAGCCAGATCGACGCGCCACGGATCCTCGGCGACGCACACGTACTGCTCCACACCAAGGTGAACGATCCATGCCCCTCCGTTGTGATCGAAGCGATGGCCTGCGGTCTCCCGGTCGTGTACTCGCGAAGCGGTGGGGTTCCAGAACTCGTCGGTGACGAGGCCGGTGTCAGCGTTTCGTCAACGGCGAGCTGGGATGACGACGTTCCTCCCGACCCCGCAGAACTCGCGCGGGCGGTACTCGCAGTGGCGTCTGAGCGTGAGTCGTTGGCGCGTGCGGCACGCGCTCGAGCCGTCGAGCGTTTCGATCTCTCGTCCTGGACGCAGCGGCATCTCGAACTCTTTGCGGAGCTCGTGCGATGAGCGTCCCCGCAGTCAGCGTGCTTATGCCTGCCTATAACGCAGCGCCCTTCGTGAAGAGCGCCGTTGTGTCGATCCTTGCGCAAACGTTCACCGACCTTGAGCTGATCGTGATCGACGACGGCTCGACCGATGGGACACGAGAGCTGCTCCGACAGATCACTGACCCACGGCTCGTGCTGATCGAACTCGCCGAAAACGGCGGCTACACCCACGCTCTCAACATCGCCATCGAGCGGGCGCGCGGAGAGATCCTCGTACGCCAAGATGCCGACGACCTATCGCGTCCCGGCCGGGTCGCAGCTCAGGTCGATGCCTTCACGCGCAACGACCGCCTTGCGATTGTCGGCAGCGACGTCGAGCTGATCGACGCCACAGGCGAGCCGCTCCGCATCGATCGTCAGCCGCGAAGCGATGCGGAGATTCGTGTGCGCGCTCTGTTCCAAAATCCGTTCGTTCACTCGAGTGTCGCGTTTCGCACCCGCGACATTCGGACGCTCGGACATGCCTACGACCCCACGCTCGAACCGAGTGAGGATTACGGGCTCTGGAGCGAACTCCTAGCCCTCGGCGAGGGCTGCAACCTGCCGGCGCCGCTTGTCGCCTATCGCGTGCACGCGTCTCAGGTGAGCAGCACGCGCGCTGATCGCCAAGAAGCTGCCGCCACCGAAGTTGCGCGTCGCAACCTCGCGGCACTCGGGCTCATCGTCGGCAACGAGGACGTCACGGCGGCACGCCATCTCGCGCAGGGGTTCCCGCAGTTCCTCGACGCACCGCAACGGTCGGCAGCCCGAACGATCCTTGAAGCCTCGCGGCGATTGGCCACTCATAGCGGCGCCGACCTTCGCGACGAGACACGGCGACTTGCACGACGCCTCACGGTCGCGGCACCACGTTCCGTTGTCCGTGATCGGCGACTCCTTGCTTCCGTTATGCGACTTGACCCTCTGGCGCCACTCGCCGCGTTCGGGAAGGCTGTACGACCGTGATCGGCGCGACGAAGCATCGCATCCTGTCGAGCCGACTCGCTCGGCGCTATCTCCTGCCGTGGCTCGCGCGACGGGCATATCGGCGGGCAGGCGGAACGACAGATCGCTTCACTCCACCGGCGATCGAGAGCCTCCACGAGAGCGCAGCGGCGGCAGGGTTGGGCCTTCGGGTGCTGCGACCTGCCACATTCGAGACACGCCCTCCCTCCCGCGCGCTCCAAGAGGACGCCCTCAACGTGTTGCTCGAAGGCAGGAATCTCGTCGCCAACCACCGTGCCACCGTCGAAGCACGAAGCCGTGATGCGTCGGAGATCTACTTCTCGAGCCTCGCGGCCTTCACGCGCTACCCGGTTCCAGAAGCGTTCAGCTGCGAGATTCCCGATGCGATCGTCTACGCCCCCGAGGGAGCGGTCTTCACAGCGGATGGAACATTCGTGTCGGAGTCACTTTTCACTGGCCGCCCCCGTGCGTTCCCTCAACCCGGCCCCGACATGCCTCGGCTGCCTGGACGCCACGTCTCGCTGCTCACGTGGGATGGAGAGATCAACTACGCCCATTGGCTGATGGATGCGCTCCCGCGTCTCGCGCTTGCCGGCGTACTCCCACCCGACACGCGCGTGCTTGTGCCAAGTCCGATGCTCCCGTTCCATCGCGAGCTTCCGCAGCTCGCGGGCGTCCACGAGGCGGCGCTGCTTCCCGTCGAGGCAGGGTGGTATCGGGTCGAACACCTCACACTCCTTCGGGCGTCGGAACGCGCCATCGTGCCCCGTGGCGACCTGCTGCGAGAGCTGCGCGCCACGATCCGCCGAGGGGCGGGTCATCCAGAGACGACCGTGCCGTCTCGTCGTATCTGGCTCAGCCGCGCCGGGGTCCGTCGGTCGATCGTGAACGAGCAAGATCTCCTACCTGTGCTCGATCAGCACGAGTTCGAGATCGTGCGTCCCGACGAGCTCTCGCCCGCCGAGCAGGTGCGCCTCTTCGCCGAGACCGCTGTTCTCGCGGGCTACCACGGAGCTGGCAACTACAACGTCCTGTTCATGGGCGACGGCTCGAAGGTGATCGAGATTCTCAACCCCAGACTGTTCGACCATAGCGTCGCTCGCGCGTCGGCGGGCCTCGGCATCGAGTACTGGTACGCGCTCGCCGAAGACCTCGGGCACGGCAGCGACGCGCGAATCGAGCCGGCGAAGCTCAATCGCCTCTTGCAGTACGCATTGGGAACGGGCGCCTTGACCGACGAGCGGTACTAGCGAGATCTATGCGACGCCTGCCGACGACCGACGGCGGAGACCGTAGGCGGCAGCGATCTTCCCGGCGTACGCGTTAATCGAGAACTCCGTCTCGTACCGGGCGCGCCCGGCGGTTGCGAGCTGTTCGCGCAGGTGGCGCTCGTCGCGTACGCGCGCAAGCGCCGCTGTAAGGGCTTCCACATCACCCTCGGGAACGACGATCCCTGCATCACCGACCACTTCGGCGATTGCGCCGCTATCGAACGCGACCACCGGAACGCCGACGGCGAACGCGTCAGCGATCACAGCGCCGAACTGCTCCTTCCACGTGGCTGTCGTGCGCGAGGGGACGACCAAGCAGTCGAGCGAGCGATAGAAGTTCCAGAGGTCGTCCTTCGCGAGCAGACCCTCCCAGGCGGCACGTCCACCAAGGCTTGGCTGGGCGAGAGCGGCAACCAGAGCGTCTCGATCGGGGCCGTCACCCGCAAATGCCGCGGATGTGCCCGGCAGCTCAACCAACGCAGCCAAGACGTCGGCCCAACCCTTCTCGGGAACAAGCCGCCCAACGAAACCGATGCGGAAGTCGCTAACCCCGCTGCGCGGAGCACGCAGTAAAAGGTCTGTCGGCGCGTCGATTCCTGCGACCAGCTCGGCCGACGCGATTGAACGAGGCATGCCAACAGCGCGCACACCAGCAAGAGACGCCTGCGCGACCGGCAGCAGCACATCAAGACGTGGCCACAGATGACGGCGCCGAAGCCGCGTGCGTAGATCGCCTCGCTGAAAGATGTTCTCGCACACCGCACAGCCGATGCGAGGACGTTCGCGCTGTCGGCGGTACGCGGCCAGCACCTCGAGCGCGATGAGGTCGACCGGCTCCTCCTGCACCCACACTGCGTCGGGATCGACGCCGGCAAGGCAGTTGCGAATCGCCGCAGCGTCATCTGCCCAATCGGCACCGCTCGGCGGGAGCAGCTCCACACGAATGCCCCATTCACGCAGCTCGTCAGGGGTCACCCAGCCGAGACTTCGATGAACATCGGGCAGTTCTTGCTCCTCCGCGCCAAGAACAGCAACGCTGACCTCGTACGTTGTGGCGAGCGCTCGGAGCACGGCCGCGTGCACCGGATAGAAGGCGCGACGACTGATCAGGAGGAGCGTCGGTTCGGTGCGGTTGCCCACTGCGGGTTTAGGATGCCTGCTCGCTCCGCAGTTCACCTCGAAGGGCGCACGCATGGCACGCATACGGATCCTCTACGTCCATCACCGGAGCGAGCTCGGCGGTGCCCCCACGAGCCTCTCCTACATCATTCGAAATCTCGACCAGGAGCGGTTTGAGCCGCACGTCTTCTGCCCTCCAGGCCCGGCGGCCGACCTATTCCGTGATTCCGGCGCAATCGTCCACACGGGCGTCGTCGCCAGCTTCACCCACATTTGGGCAAGCGTCTATCGCGGTCGCCGCTGGCTGCTCTTTGTGCGTGAGCTGCTCCGGCTGCCAGCTCACACCTTCAGCTTTCGTCGTCTCCTTTCCCGAGAGTCGTTCGACCTCGTTCATCTGAACGATTCACCGCTTGTGGTCGCCGGGTACCTCGCGTATCGCCGCAAGATCCCGGTGATCTGGCATTTGCGCTCGGCGCTTCCCGACACCGAGTCGCGACGATCACGCCTGCTGCGGAACTTCATCGCACGCATTTCCGACGCGTCGATCGCAATCAACTCCGACGTCGCTGAGAGCTTTGGGCTCGCGTCCGAGGTGATTCCAAACTCGGCCGACCTCGAACGTTTCAGCCCGGGCTCACGTCGAGAAGCACGGATCGAACTTGGACTCGATCCGGAGCGCCCGCTCGTCTCATTCTTCGGGTTCCTCTATCCGTCGAAGGGCTTCGCCGAATTCATCCACGCAGCCCGCGAGGTGCTCAAGCGCCGCCCCGATGCCGTCTTCATGATGGTCGGAGGCGCGGTGCGAAGCGACGCGTTCTTCCAAACGTTCGTCGGGAAACTGCTTCGCCGTCTTGACCTCGCGCGCAACTACGACCGCGAAACCCGCGAGTTGATCAAGACCACGGGGCTGGGTGACGCGATCCTCCTCGTCCCGTTCACCCCCGACACCTCGCTGCGGTATCGCGCAAGCGATGTCGTGGTCGCGCCATCGCGCGGCCCCGAGCTTGGCCGCCCAGTGATCGAGGCGGCGTCGGCGGGCGTGCCGGTCGTTGCGACAGGCTCCCGGTCGGGCGGAGGCATCCTGGTTGACGGCGCCACCGGCCTCCTCGCCGCCAACGATGCGAAGACACTCGCGGCCGCGATCGCATCGCTTGTTGAAGACCCGGATCGAGCGGCGGAGATGGGGCGCGCCGCCCGAGCACACGCAGAAGTGCACTTCAGCCCAGAGGCGTCGACCCGGCGCATGGAAGACATGTACGCGCAGGCGATCGCGCGCGCCCGCCGCACGAAGATCTTGTACGTCCACCACCGATCGCAGCTTGGTGGTGCGCCGACGAGCCTCGCACACATCATTCGCAACCTCGATCGCGACGTCTACGTCCCTCACGTCTTCGTGCCCGAGGGCCCTTCTGCCGAGCTCTTCCGATCGGCCGGAGCCGTCGTGCATGCTGGTCGCTCGTCGATCTTCTCGCACACCTGGGACAGCCCGTACGCCGGCGCCCGCTGGTTGATCGTCGGACGCGAGCTGCTCAACTTGCCCGCTCACGTGATCGGCCTCAACCGCACGATGCGCAAGGGGCGCTACCCGATCGTTCACCTCAACGACTCCCCTCTGCTTCCAGCGGCGTGGGTCGCGAAGCGGCAGGGGGCGTTCGTCGTTTGGCATCTCCGCAGCTCCCTCGCAGGGGGCGGGCGCGATCGGCGGTCTCGAGTGATTGCGCGGCTGATTGACCGCTGGGGGGACGAGGCAGTCGCGATCGACAGCGACGTCGCCGCGACCTTCCCCATCACGCTTCCGGTGCGGGTGATTCCGAACAGCGTGGTCATCGTCGAACCTCGGCCTCAGGGATCGAGGAGCGCACTTGGCCTCCCCGATCACCGCGTGTTGATCGGCTTTGCGGGATTCGTACGCCGCCAGAAAGGGTGGCCCGAGCTCGTTGACGCGGCTGCGATCCTCGCCGCGGAAGACTCCACCGCGCACTTCGTGATCATCGGCGGCGGGGTGCGACCGAGCTCGTTCTTCGCGACCCCTCGTGGACGACTTCTTGCCGCGGCCGGGCTCTTGACCGACGAAGAGGCAGCGCTGCACGCACGGGTGCAACAGCGCGGACTCAGCAGCCACTTCTCGTTCTTGCCGTACACCTCCGATACGGCACTCATCTACTCCGTGATCGATGTCATGACCTTTCCAAACCAAGGTGTGGGCCTTGGCCGCCCAGTCCTCGAAGCGGAAACATTTGGCATTCCCGTGGTCGCGAGCGGCTCCCACGACGGCGGCGGCGTCCTTGTCCCTGGCGTCACCGGCGTGCTGCTTGATGATCCGACTCCTGCCGCGATCGCCACCGCGCTGCACGGGTTGATCGCCGATCCTGAACGTCGGGCCGCTATGGGAACCGCTGGCCGCGAGCATGCGCTCGCACACTTCGATCCCGTCCTAAACGCCCGCCTGATCGAAGCGCTGTACGCCTCGCTCGTTCCCGTCGGTGGGTCGCGCTAGCGATGTGCGGCATCTGCGGTGTCGTCGACCTGCACGCCCCAGCGGACGTCGAGACCGTGCGCGGAATGACGGCGACCCTCGCTCACCGCGGCCCGAACGGAGACGGCTACTTCTTTGCCGACGGTGTCGCGCTCGGGCATCGCCGGCTGTCGGTCATCGACCTCACACACGGCGGCGATCAGCCCTTCCACTCCCCTGACGGAACGCTGCACCTGATCTACAACGGTGAGCTCTACAACTACCGCGAGCTCCGACATGAGCTAGAGGGATTGGGTCACTCCTTTCGCTCAGCCAGCGATACCGAGGTGCTGCTCACCGCCTACCGCGAGTGGGGCGACGCGTGTGTGTCGCGGTTCAACGGCATGTGGGCGTTCGCGATCTGGGACGATCGCCGCCGCCGCCTCTTTGCGTCACGCGACCGCTTTGGCGTCAAACCCTTCTACTACCGCTGGAGCGGGTCACGCTTCTCGTTTGCGAGCGAGCTGAAGGCGTTCCGGGCCGACCACCTTGGCGGCCCTCTCCGCCCGAACCACTCGATCATTCGTGACTACATCGCGTTCGACCGGTTCGACCACACAGACGACACCTTCTTTGCGGGGATCAGAAAGCTCCCTGCCGCTCACACGCTCACCCTGGACGACTCGGGGCTCCGGCTCTCGCGCTACTGGAGCCTTGAGCGCCGCGACCCGCCAACCGGCGATCCGGTTGCAGCGGTACGCGAGCTGTTCCTCGACTCGGTGCGGCTGCGGCTACGGGCCGACGTCAAAGTCGGCACGGCGCTCTCCGGCGGGATCGACTCCTCGGCGGTGGCGTGCACGGTCGACCAGCTGCTGCGGACGGAGGTTGCGGACGCACGCCCGGTCGGCGACCGGCAGGCCACGTTCACCGCCTATTTCGATGTGCCCGGCTACGACGAGCGGCCGTATGCCCGCGCTGTCGTCGACCGCACGATCGCGGATCCCACGTGGGTGACGTTCACAGACCACGAGTTGGTTGAGGCTCTTCCATCGATCGTCGAGGCGCACGATGAACCGTTCCGCTCGACGAGCATCTGCGCTGGATGGTTTGTGATGCGTGCCGCCCGCGCCGCGGGAATCACCGTGGTGCTGGACGGCCAGGGCGGCGACGAGGTCTTCGCCGGGTATCCCGCCTACCTGCCTGCGCGGTACCGCGACCTTGCTCGTCGCGGGCGCATCTTCGAGCTCGCACGCCAAGCGACGCGCTTCAACCGAAGTCGCGATCTCCGCGCCACCCTGAAGGTGCTTGGCCGCGCGTTCGCACCGGCGAAACTCGAGAACTACCTCCGAGCGAAGCAGTCGGGCTCGCCCGCACTGGTCGGCGACGCGCTCAGAGATCTTCCAGCATCGGTCGAGCAGGTCGAATCGCCCTACTCGGACAGCCTGAGAACGCTGATGACACGCATTTTGACTGTTCGTGGTCTGCCGGAGCTTCTGCACGCCGAGGACAGAAACTCGATGGCGCATTCGATCGAAGCCCGCGTCCCATTTCTCGACTACCGGCTCGTTGAGCTTGCCTTCTCACTGAGCGCGGGCGAACTCTTGGATGGCGTTACAACCAAGAAGATCGTGCGTCGCGCACTCGCCGATGTCCTTCCGCCTGCCGTCGCTGCCCGCACCGACAAGCTCGGCTTCGCAACACCGGAGGCCGTCTGGTTCCGAGGAGCGCTCGGCGATTTTGCCGCAGACGTGTTCTCCTCGCAGGCGTTTCGTGAACGCGGCTTCGTCAACGCCGATGCAGCTCTCTCCCGCCTCGACGCACACCGCCGTGGGACGCTCGACGCCGGGTTTGAGCTGTGGCGGGCGCTCAACGTCGAACTGTGGGCACGTAGCTTCCTCCCGGCAACAGACTAGGATCGTTCTGTGCAGCGAAGGGGGCTAGGGCGTTGACGACCATTCTTGGCCTCAACGCCTTTCATGGTGACGCGGCGGCCGCGCTTGTCGTGGACGGCGTTCTCGTTGCCGCGGCCGAAGAGGAGCGCTTCAACCGTGTGAAGCACTGCGCGGGCTTTCCGACCCTGGCTGCAGCCTGGTGCCTTGCCGACGCCGGTGTCGCACCCACCGAGCTCGACCACATCGCGATCGGCCGTGACGTCAAGGCGAACGCCGGCGCCAAGCTTCGCTACTCCCTGCGCCATCCACCAGCGCCGTCGTATCTCTTCGCGCGACTGAAGAACGCGGCGTCAGTTCGGGATGTTCGTAGCCGCGTCGCCCTCGACCTCGGCCTCGACCCCGCGGAGCTGCGCGCAGACGTGCACCACGTCGAGCATCACCTCGCTCATGCGGCGAGCGCGTTCTACGTCTCGCCGTTCGATGAGGCCGCAGTCCTCACCATCGATGGCTTTGGCGACTACGCGTCGATGATGCTCGCACACGGCAACGACTCGTCGCTCGAGGTTCTCGACCGAGTGCTTTTCCCCCATTCGCTCGGTCTTCTCTACACCGCAGTAACCCAGTGGCTCGGCTTCCCGCACTACGGCGACGAAGGGAAGGTGATGGGACTCGCGCCCTACGGCGACCCGACGCGGTACGTCGAGAAGGTGCGTGACCTTGTCGACCTCACAGGCCCATTCTTCCGGCTGAACCTGCGGTACTTCACGCATCACTCAAAGGGTGTGGCGATGACGTGGGACGACGGATCGCCGACGATCGGCCGCATCTTCTCGCCCGAGCTTGAACGACTTCTCGGCCCAGCACGTGTACCGAAGTCGGAGGTCACCGAGGTGCATCACGACGTCGCTGCCGCGTTGCAGCGAGTGCTCGAAGAGGCGTACCTCCACTGCGTGAACACAGCGCACGCACGAACCGGCTCACCCCGGCTGTGCCTTGCGGGAGGCGTGGCGCTGAACGCGGTGGCAAATGGGATGATTCGCCAGCAGACGGGCTTTGAAGAGATCTATGTGCAGCCGGCCGCGGGCGATTCAGGAACAGCCGTCGGTGCCGCCTTCCGCGTTTGGCACGAGACGCTGGGCAAGCCGCGTAGCTACGTCATGCGCCATGCCTACACGGGGCCCGCGTTCACCGATGCCGACTACGTCGCCGCGCTAACGGATGCGAAGCTCACCGGCGACCTCCTCGCCGACGAAGACCTCTTCCCTGCGGTCGCCGAACGCATCGCAGCCGGGGAAGTCGTCGGCTGGTTCCAAGGCCGAATGGAGTTCGGGCCACGCGCACTCGGCCACCGCTCGATCGTTGCGGATCCGCGCCGGGGCGACATGAAAGACATCCTGAACGCCCGGATCAAGCACCGAGAGCCGTTTCGTCCGTTCGCACCGTCGCTCCTCGCCGAGCGGGCCGGTGACTGGTTCGAGCAGGATTACACCTCGCCCTTCATGGTCATGGTCTACAAGACGCGCGTTGAAAAGCGCGCCGAGATCCCGGCCGTCAACCACATCGACGACACCGGACGGCTCCAGACAGTCGAACGTGATGTCGAGCCTCGGTACTATGCGTTGATCGAGGCGTTCGAAACGCTGACAGGTGTGCCGATCTTGCTCAACACGTCGTTCAACGAGAACGAGCCGATCGTCACGTCACCGCGCGATGCTGTCGACTGCTTCCTCAAGACGAAGATGGACGTGCTCGTGCTCGGCAACCGCGTGGTTCGCCGGCCAACACAGATTCCGTGACGCGCGGCATTCGATTCGCGAAGGTTCTCGGCCTCCATGACGGAGGTCGTGCGCTCCGCGATTTCGTCACCTACCTGCCGACACAGCTCGTGCCGGCCTTGGCCGGATTCCTCGTTATCCCGGTGTTGGCGCGCGAGCTTGCACCAACCGAGCTCGGAGTCTTGGCGATCTGCCAGACGCTCGTCACGCTTGGCTGGACGATCGTCGCGAGCTGGCTCGCAGCCGCAATCCTGCGTGAACTCCCAGCCCATCGAGTCGCAAACGACCTCGCAGGTTTCGGCAACGGGTTGCGGCGCGCGCTGTTGGGCGCGCTCGTAGCGTTCGCGGGCTTTGGCGTGGTGGTGATGCTGATTGGCATCGTCAGCTCAGCCGTGCACGACAACCAGTGGTTGATCTTGGCGGCGACAGTCGGACTCGCGCTTCAGAACATCACGATCTCGATCTTCGCCGCGAGTCTTCGGCCACGTGCCTACGCGGTTGTCGATGCAAGCGCCCGAATTGGCGGTGCCGCGCTGGGCGTCTGGCTCGTGTTCGAGGGACACGAGGTGGAGGGGTACCTCGCGGGCCTCGCGTCAGCCTCGCTCGTGCTCGGAACCGCCGGTCTGATCGTGGCGTGGCCTCGCGGAGGGGTGGGTGCTCATGTGCCGATCCGACCATGGCTCCGTTACGGCGTTCCGGCCAGCGCGGCAGCGGTCGCAACCTGGCTGCTCGCGTTTGTGGATCGCTACATCCTGGCCGTGCTGAAGGACACTGGACATGTAGGGGTCTACAGCGTGTCGAGCGTGATTGGCGACCGGGGCGTCGCGATTCCCGTCTTCGCGTTCTTCACCGCGACCGGCCCGCTCCTCGTAACCACCTACGAGCGCAAAGGGCGAGCTGAGGCGGAGCGGCTCATGACGTCGTACACCCGGATCGCGTTGATCATCGCCGCCCCGTGCATCGCCTTCATCACCGTGAGCGCGAGCGATCTCGTATGGATCCTCACCGGTAAGTACGACTACGCGCGACATGCAAACATCGCTCCTGTGATCGCAATGGGATCGTTCGTCTTCGCGCTCGCCAGCGTGGCCGCCACCGGCCTCGTCCTGGAAAAGAAGACCCGCCCATTTCTCTACGCAGCGATTGCCGCAGTCATCGTCAACGTGAGCCTCAATTTCGCGCTCATTCCACCCTTCGGACTGATGGGTGCCGCCCTTGCGACACCGGCGTCGATGCTCGTATACTTGGGCTGGTCGTACAGTGCGGCGCGCCGGTTCGCGACCTGGCATTTCCCGTACTCGACCTGCGCCCGCGTGATCGTGAGCGCAACCGCCGGAGGCGTTGCCGCGTCAGCTGTCGTGCCAACGGGTGGCTGGCGGCCACTCGCCGTGATGATCGTTGCGGGCGTCGGACTGCCCGTATACGCGGCGATGCTGTTTGTGCTCGGCGAGCGCGGCAGCGGCCTCCGACGATCGGCGGCCGCGTCGTGAGGGTCTTCATCGGCACTGTCGACATCGCGGGCTACCAATCGTCGCTCGCCGAGGGGTTCCACGAACTCGGAGTCGACGTCGTGCGCGTCGCGTACGTACGCCACCCGTTCGGGTACTCCGATCCCGATCAGCCTGGGATGGTGTTTCGTCTGATCCGCTTCACCGCACGCAAGCGTGGGGCCGCCGCGGAGCGACGTCGCGTCACGCGTCATGCATGGCACATCGCGCAGCTACCGCTTCGAGCCCTGCTCCTTGCATGGGTGGCCGTACGCTGCGACGCGGTGCTGCTCGGCTACGGATCGCGCATCTTCTCGCGATACGACCTGCCGCTCCTTCGCGCCGTCGGCAAGCCTGTCGTGTGCAGCTTCCATGGCTCCGACTCCCGTCCACCGTACGTTGATGGCTTCCTCAGCCGACCCGATTCCACCCCGGTTCACATCCGGCGCGCCACGAAGCGAACGATCCGACGCATCCGTTGGCACGAGCGTTTTGCGACGGCGATCGTGTCGCACGCACCGTCGTCACAGCTGCATCGGCGACCGTTCGTCCCATCTTTTGTGATGGGCAGCCCGACCC
>WLID01000001.1 GCA_009702325.1 Actinomycetota bacterium | reverse complement strand
CCTCCACCCTCCTCACGCACGAAGATCGGCTAGAGGGACGACAGGGTCGCGTCCCTCTAGCCGATCTTCGGACTCACGCTCCGAACCGAGCGGCTCGTCCTCCGACCTCCCGTCGACAGCGAGCTGGCGGAGCTTGCCGCGGTTGCCCGCCGCGGTGTGCACGACCCCGACGTACGCCCCTTCGGCAACCTCTGGACAGAGCGACCGGAAGACCAGTGGGATAGCGGGTTCGTGCAGTACTTCTGGGCGCAACGTGCTACCTGGAAGCCGGATGCCTGGGATCTCCCTTTTGCCGTCTATCTCGACGGCAATCCCGTTGGTGTCCAGCAGCTCCGGGGCCTCTCATTCCGCATCGTCCGCGACATCGGTACTGGCTCGTGGCTTTCGCGGGAACTCCAGGGCAAGGGAATCGGCACCGAGATGCGGGCGGCAGTGTTGTCGTTCGCCTTCTCGTATCTCGGTGCCGAACTCGCCCACTCCGGCGCGTACCTCACCCAGCAGGGTTGGATCGGCGTCTCGCGGAAGCTCGGATACAGGGAAAACGGGCATCGGCGCGATCGCGTCGCGGACGCGGCCTCCGACGCGATCCTCTTTCGGCTGACACGCGAGAATTGGTTCGCACAGAACCGGCCGGTCGTTGAAGTTGAAGGCCTCGCTCCCTGCCTACCGCTGCTCGGGCTCACACCCGACGACATTCCCGCGGCGCCGCGGACTGCCTAAGCCCAGGCGTTCGGCTCGGCCGTCAGATCGGCCACCACGTCAGGGAGCTCCCCCGCCGCCACGTCGGCGATGGTCACCGTGTCGAGCACCCGACGGAGCCCCGCACGGACAGCAACCCAAACGTCGCGGAGCGGCTTTGCTGTGCCGTCAAACGCAAGCGCCTCAGCCCGGACGCCGCGAACATCCGCCAGCGACCCTTCAACCGCCCGGATCACCGCGGCCAGCGTGATCTCACTGGCCGGCTTCGCGAGCCAGTAACCACCATCGACCCCACGTTGGCTACGCACAAGACCAGCGTGTCGCAGGTCGAGCATGATGTTCTCAAGGAACTTGATGGGAATCTGCTGTGACGTCGAGAGCTGCTCGGCCTTTCGCGGCCCACCCTCAGGCGTCGCGGCAAGCTCTACCATCGCCCGAATCGCATAATCGACCTTTGCTGAGACGCGCATCTCTGCATTCTGCCGCGCCGTGACAGCTCAGCCGTACAGCTGCGACTTCCAAGCGTCGCGATAGACCCGCTGCAGACGCTCAATGTGCTCGACGTACACCCGCGTCTCGGGAAACTGGATCGTGAGTCCCGCGGTCTTCCATCGGTCGACGTTCCCCTGCCCCGCGTTGTACGCAGCGAGAGCGAGGCGCAGATCGCCGTACTTCGTCAGCAAGAGGCGGAGGTACCAGGAGCCGTACCGGATGTTGATCGCGGGGTTCGTCAGGTCGCTCAACCGAAATGCGGTACCGCCCGTGCGGATCGCGATCCCCTTCGCCGTGTCGGGCGTCAACTGCATCAGACCAATTGCCCCTGAGCGCGACTCCGCCGTGGGATTGAAACGCGACTCCTCATAGATCACCGCTGCGAGCAATGCCGGGTCAAGGTCGTTCGCCTTCGCCCGCTCCACCACGATCGTGCTGTAGTGGAGCGGATACCGCAGCCGCTCAAACCACGGTGGACTCGCCTTCCACACATACAGCGTGAAGCCCGCCGCAACCGCCGCCACAACGACGAGAGCGACTTCGAGCCGCCTCATGCGCCGAGATCAGCCATGACCGAGCCGACGAACGCGTCGAGCTCCTCAAGCGAACCCGTATTCACGTATGCAAAGTCGGCGCGCTTGAGCTTCTCCGCGTCCGGCAACAATCGCTGCTCACGATCGTCGGTTGCCACCAATGAGCGTGCCTGCCGCAATTTCCTCGGCGCAGAGATCGCGACCACCTTGTCGAACCGACCCTCACCACCGCTCTCGTAGAGCAACGGCACCTCAGTCACGCACACCTTCGGCGGCTGCGGGAGCTGCCCAAGCAACTCACGCCAAACAAGGTATTCCGCCGACACCAGCGGGTGCAAGAGGGCTTCGAGCCACGCGAGAGCCTCGCGATCGTTGAAGACGACGGTCGCGATCGCCTTGCGGTCGAGCATCCCGTCGGGGCCAACAACGCCGTGCCCAAGCCGCTCAACAACGGCCGCCTTCACCTCATCGCGGCGCAAGAGCTCGTGAACGATCTCATCGGCCGATACCGTCGCGGCGCCATGACGCCCAAACGCGGCGAGTGCCTCACTCTTTCCCGCGCCGATCCCGCCAGTGATGGCGACGGCGATGGGAACGGTCACTCTGCGGCGGCGGGCGCTTCTTCGGCTGAGGCGTCGTCAGCCTCAACCACAGCTTCGGCCACCTCGGCCTCAGCTTCAACCTCAACCACTTCCGCCTCTGCCTGCGCCATCTCGGCGGCGACTGCAGCCTCGACAACCGGCGCGTACGCCTCAGCGAGAGCAGCTTCGTCGACTTCCTCGACGGTGCCCGAAAGGTCGAGGTTGGGATGCAGATGCACCGACTCGCCACCATCTGCGCGCGGCTGGACCGGATCGGTCTCCTCGACACGCTTCAGCGAGAGCGAAAGGCGGCGACGCTCACCGTCGATCTCGATGATCTTGACGTTCACGGCCTGACCCTGCGACACAACTTCGCGCGGGTTCTCGACGTGATGCTGCGCAAGCTCGGAGATGTGGACGAGGCCTTCGACACCCGGGAGGATCTCGACGAAGGCACCGAACGTGACGACCTTCGTCACGCGACCTTCGACAACATCGTTCTCCCCGTAGCTGTCGAGCACCTGCTGCCACGGATCGTTCTGCGTCTGCTTCAGGCCAAGCGAGATGCGCTGGCGATCGCGATCGATGTCGAGCACCTTGACCTCAACGGTCTGCCCGATCTCGAGGATCTCAGACGGGTGGTTGACGTGCGACCACGAAAGCTCAGAGATGTGGATGAGTCCATCCATGCCGTCGAGGTCAACGAACGCGCCGAAGTCGACGATGTTCGAGATCTGACCTTCAACAACATCGCCCGGCTGCAGCCGATCGAGGATCTGCTGGCGCTGCTCCTTGCGCTCCTCTTCAAGCACAGCGCGCCGCGAAAGGACGACATTATTGCGTGAGCGGTTGAGCTCAATGACCTTGCAGCGAAGCTCCTGCGCCAGGAACTCGTCGAGATCCTGCACACGGCGAATATCGACAAGCGACGCCGGCAAGAAGCCGCGAACACCAAGGTCGAGAATGAGTCCGCCCTTGACGACTTCGATCACGCGACCGACAACCGGCTCGCCCGACTCGGAGGCGCGCTCGATGTTCTTCCATGCGAGTTCGAAGCGTGCGCGCTTCTTCGAAAGGATCAGGCGACCGTCAGCGTCTTCCTTCGTAAGGACGAGCGCGTCGATCTCATCACCGAGCGAAACCTCATCGGCGGGATTGACAGAGCGACGAATCGAAAGCTCAGAGACCGGGATGACGCCTTCGGACTTGTAGCCGATGTCGACGAGAACCTCGTCCTTGTCGACGCGCACGACCGTCCCGTGAACAACCTCGCCCTCGTTGATTTCAGGGAAGGTCGATCCGTAATCGGGGATCAGTTCGCCGTCAGGTCCTTCGACCCAAACGCCTGGTTCTAGCTGCATGATTTCGTGAGTAGTCAAAGCGGCGAGGAAGTATAGCCGGGAATCTGCATCTCGCCGAAACAACGTGCAAGAGCGACGGATTTGGCTTACTGGCTAGGCATTATGCCAGCAGCCTGCTAGCTTCGTCCAGATGGGCAGGCGCCTTACCGCCGTGGTCGGATTGGCGACTGTCACCATCTCGTGCGTGCTTGCTGCGGGTGTCGAGGCGCGACCCGTTCACCACGCCGCGCTCCAACCTCAGACATTGATGCGGTATCGCACAACGCGCGCCATGGAAATCCTCGGGTTCGTGTGCCGTGACCTGCGGCAAGGTCAGGTGACGATCTCCCGCTACGAGACCGAGACGATCGACGGCATCCTCCGGAGTGCCGCCCACGTTCCCGGCCACGGCCTCAAGCGACTCCGTGCTGAACTGAACGAGGCGATTGCCCTGAATCGGCAGGCGCAAGAGAAGATCGCGGCTAAGGACGCTGACGGCGCGCTCGACATCGAGCGGATCGCGATCTCAAAGGTCGGACACGTCCTCGACGTGCTCCGCCGCGAGAAGTAGCCGCTCCGCCAACGTCAGATGCCTGCGACGGTCACGTACACGCAGGCGACAACGACTGCGGTGCCGGTGAGCCGCCACATCCACACGCTCGTCTGACGGGACGACGACTCTTCGTCGTCCTCATCATCAGCGACGAAGTACTCGAGCACCGCGATAGCGATGAGCGGGAGCGGGAGCAACAGGAAGCCAAGACGGATCGATTGGGTCGGATCGCTCACCCAATGGGCCAGCAGCTTTCCCGCGACGATCCCGCTGAAGATGATGTACGCCCATTTGGCCAAGCCCTGCGGAATCAGCTTCGCAACTCCCGGGTGCTTCGGAAGCCGATGCGCGACACGATCAAGCAGGATGGGCGAGAAGCAGATCACGGTCCCGACATACAACGCAACGCTGTTCCCCATGTACGGCATCGCGAAGAACACGAACACAACAATCGAGGTCGTTTGCGACACGATCGGTTGATATCGCGCGAGCTCAACATTGGTGTGGGCGCTCACACGTTGCAGACGGCCGGGGTATCCGTGGACGGCGATCGTTTCGAACGCGATACGAACCGCCACCTGTTCCGTTGATACCCGCTCGGCCGATCGTTCCGTTGTTCTGATTGACCCAGTAGATGAAGTTCGCATCAACCGCGACAGTTATTGGCCCGCTCGCTCCGGTGATGAACGCCTGGTTCACGTTCGTACCGTCGATGTTGGCTCGGCCGATCGTGCCATCCCCATTGTTTGCCCAGTAGACATGGGTCAAGTCCGACGTCACGCCGACCGTGCTGTTGCCGCCCGTGATGAAGGCCTGCGTGATGTTGTTTGGCACCGTCGCCTGCGCGAGCCCCACAACGAGAACCCCGGCGAGAATCGAGGCGCACACGAGCAAACGCTTACGGGCGCCAATCCGACGCATCACACCACCTCGCATTACCTCACCACTCCCTCGTTACAGCGCGGGACACGACCTCCCAACGACACGCCTAAGGCCGCAGGCGTACCGCCGAGATACAGCTGGCGCGGGAACAGTCTTGCAGCAGCGTCACCGACTCGCAAAAAACAGCGGCCGGTCAGGCAACGACCGAGCGTGTTACTTCGCGTCGGCCCAGTTGTCGCCAACACCAACGTCGACGGCGAGCGGCGGATCGAGCGCGAACGCGCCGCACATCTCCGCGCGTACGAGTTCCTTGACCGCAGAGACCTCGTTGTCGGGAACCTCGAGCAGCAGTTCATCGTGCACCGTCAAGACGAGTCGGGCACCTCGCCCTTCGTTGCGCAGGCGCTCCTGAATGTTGATCATCGCGACCTTGATGATGTCGGCGTTCGAACCCTGCATCACGAAGTTCACGGCATATCGCTCGCCGAGTGATCGCGTCTGACGATTCTGCGCGCGGATCTCGGGAACCGGCCGCCGACGGCCGAGGAGGCTCGTCACATACCCGTCGCGCGTCGCTTCCTCGATCGTGCGAGCGATGAACGCCTGCACGTGCGGGAAGCGTGCCAGGTACGCGTCGATGTAGGTCTGCGCCTCACCCACCGGAATCTCCAGGTTGTCGGCGAGACCGAAGGCTGAGATGCCGTAGATGATCCCGAAGTTGATCATCTTCGCGATCGAGCGCTCAGCAGTCGTCAGGTTGTTCGGATCCTTGCCGAGCACCTCCGCGGCCGTCGCACGGTGGATGTCGTCGCCGCGCTCAAACGCCTCACGGAGCTTCGGCTCACCCGAGACGTGCGCCAGGATCCTCAACTCGATCTGGGAGTAGTCGGCCGACATCAGCTTGTGCCCATCCTCAGCAATGAACGCCGAGCGAATCTGGCGGCCGAGGTCGGTGCGCACGGGAATCGCCTGCAGATTCGGGTTGGTCGTCGAGAGCCGACCGGTGCTCGCCACCGTCTGATTGATCGTCGTGTGGAGGCGCCCGTCTGCGTCGTCGATCAGCGCCGGGAGCGGCACGAGGTAGGTGTTCACGAGCTTCGAAAGCTCGCGCCACTCCTCAATCACCGGAACGATGTCGTGACGGCCACGCAGGCCGCGCAACACCTTCGCGTCGGTCGAATACCCCGTCTTTCCCTTGCGGCCGGCGGGAAGCTCGAGCTTCTCGAACAGAATCTTCGCCACCTGCTGCGTCGAGCCGAGCATGAACTCCTCGCCCGCGAGCGTGTACGCACTCTCCTCAAGCTCGGTGACGCGCTCCGAGAGGCGCGCCGTGATCTCGCCCATGCGATAGGTGTCGATCTTGACGCCCGCGCGCTCCATGTCGGTCAGGACGCGAGTCAACGGCAGCTCGACGTTGCGATAGAGCGAAGTCGCGCCGCGCTCCTCGAGCCGCTCCAACATCGGGCCAATCAGCCGGCGAGGAAGCTCGGCAGCCCGGACGAGGGCTGCGGTCTCCTCGTCAGCCTCCGGCTCGGGCACGACCTCCACCCCATACTCCGCACCGAGATCCTCAAGCGCGTAGGTCGAACGGCCGGGTTCGATCAGATAGGCAGCGAGCAGCGTGTCGTCGGTCGCGTTGGCGCGAGCAGCTTTGGCGTCGTGGACGATCAGATCGCCCTCAACGCGCGCTGGCCTCGGCCCCACGGTCACGCCTAATTCGGTCGCAACTGCTGCGTGATCGCCATGCGCGGCGAAGCCAACACGGCCCTCGATACGCACATCGCCGCCGTGCCACGCGACGCTGTATCCCGCGGCGGCTACTGGAGCTGCGGAAGGGATCGCCTCCTCCAGCTCATCGACGCGGCCGAGCAGGTTGCGGAACTCGAAGCGCCGGAAGATCTCGCGCAGTTCCGACCGGTCGGGAGGCGAGAGAACGAGGGCGGCCGGGTCGCAGTCGATGTCGAGATCACGGCGCATCGTCGCGAGGTCACGCGAGACACGAGCCTGCTCAACGTTCTCGGTGATGTTCTTCGAGCGCGCCGGTGTCAGCTCGGACGCATGCTCGATCACACCCTCCACCGAGCCGTACCTCGCAATCAGCTCACCGGCGGTCTTGTCGCCGATCCCAGGAACACCCGGGATGTTGTCCGAGCTGTCCCCCTTCAGCCCAATGAAGTCCGGCACCTGGTCGGGACGGACGCCGTACCGCGCGAAGACACGATCGGGCGTGTAGACCTGAACATCAGCAACGCCGCGCGGCGTCATCATCAGGCTCACGTTCCCGGAGCAAAGTTGGAAGGCGTCGCGATCGGTCGACACGACTGTCGTCTTAACCCCCGCGGTGTCGGCCCGCGTCGCGATCGTCGCGATCACATCGTCGGCCTCCCACCCTTCGAACTCGAGGTTGCGGTAGCCAAACGCCTCGACGATCGGCCGAAAGTGCGGGAACTGCTCGCGCAGCAGATCCGGCATCGGCTTGCGACCGTCCTTGTAAATGATGTCGGCCGCCTCAGCCGTCTCACGCCGATGCGTCGGGCGCGAGTCCCATGCGACCGCAACACCCTTCGGCTTGTAGTCAGCAAGCAGCTTGAACAACATGTTCGCGAAACCGAGCAGCGCGCCCGTCGGCTGACCGTCGCTCGTCGCGAGCTCCTCCGGCAACGCGAAGAACGCGCGGTAGGCGAGGTTGTTCCCGTCGACGAGAAAGAGTTCCGACCCACGGGCTGGCCCGTCGTCGAGCTCCAGCTCGTCCCCTGTCGTGCTCTTCGGCGACACTTCAGCTGATGCTACTCGCCTGCGCCGCTTGACCCGCGTTCCGCTGCTCTCCGGTGGACGACTGGTGGTCGTCGAAACGGGTGCGGACGGGGTCGTTCTACGTCCGCCTGCACCGCCTCGCCCGATCCGCGACGTCGGTGCTGCCGTACGTGAGGCGCTTCGCTTCCCCCTCGCCGGGCCACCGCTTGAGTCGCTTGTGACGCGGGGTGGTTCGGCCACGGTCGTGATCGAACATCCGCTGCTGCCGATTCCCTCCGCTTCGCCCGACCCTCGGCACGAAGCGATCGAGGCAACGGTCGATGAGCTCGAACGGCTCGGTGTCGCGCAGGTGACGATCCTCGTTGCAGGCGGTCTTGGCCGTCGGCTCTCGCCCCGCGAGATCGGGCTGCTCGTGCCAGCTCCGTTCCGACGTCGGTTCCGTGGCCGCGTGATCGTCCATGACACCGCGGCGGACGATCTCGTCGACCTCGGCCACGCACGCGTGCCGCTGCGGGTTGCCCCGGCACTCGTCGAAACCGACCTCGTCGTGTGCGTAACGGCAGCCGAAACGGCCCTGCACGGTGGCCCATCGGCGTTCTTGCGAGCGTGCAGCTACGAAGCTCAGCGCGTCGGCGCGGCGCCCTCACTCCTTGAAGCTGGCGGCTCGCCTGGCCTTGAGCTTGCACGCGACCTTGACCGTCTGCTCTCTGCCCGCGTGCCGGCGTTTGGGGTGTCGCTCGTGCTCAACCTGCCGCATGTCTTTGGTGGCTATCCCTACGAAGACGATCTCTTAGAACGCATCGCGCGATCGCGTTTGCGCCGAGGGTTCTCGCTCTTGCCAGCGCCGATCCGGGCGACGTTGGTCGATCGCCTGCCCCGCGAACTCTCCGTCGCAGCGGTGTATGGCGGGTCGGTGTCAGCGGCGCATACCGAAGCGCTCCTGCGTGGCGTTGAATTCAAAGGTGCCGTGCTCGACGAGCCGCTCGATGCGATCGTGATCGGTATTCCACCGACAACGCTGACCTTTCCGCGGGAGCGCCCCAACCCTGTCTCGGCGGCCTATCTCGGGCTCGGTCTTGCGCTCCGGATGTGGCGTGACGGGTTCCCGGTGAAAGAGAACGGAACGGCGATCTTGCTGCACGATCTCCAGCGACGATTCCCGCGACCGTCGCAGACGCCATACCGCAGCCTGTTTTCCGACCACCGCGGAGCACGCGATCCCAACGCCCTGCGCGATGCAGAAGCAGATGCGCTCGCCGATCCGCATGCCATCGCGGCGTATCGCGACGGCCGTTCCGTCCATCCCTTGGCGCCATTTGGGGAGTGGCGGGCGTGCCTCTCGACTGCCGATCGCTTGGGGGCCGTTGTGGTTGCCGGGTGTCGTGACGCCTCGTCGGCCCGCCAACTCGGACTCGTTCCTGCTCACGGCATTTCGGCCGCGCTTGCGATGGCCGAGGGCCGAGGCGCGGAACGCATCGGCTTCCTGCTGTCGCCGCCGTACTTCCCTCTGCGCGTGGGAGCGTAGGCCGCAGATTCGGGGAACAATTCGGTAGTGGATATCGCGCAGGAGGCGCAACGACCTTCATGCGTTCGCCGTCTCTCGGCGCACGAAAAACAAGGGTCAGCGTAGATATCCGCCGGGCGAATTCGAAGTCGCAATCCGCCACAGAATGCTCTGACGCGCAAACCATGCTCCTGCCGGATGTTGGCGGCGCGCGCGCGTCGCAGGCGGCGAATTTTGCACCTCGGAATGCACAACACCCAACGAATGGGGACTGTCCCCAGGACGTGGCCGCGGGGGACGCGTGTGGGGACGCAACGGTCCGAGCGCCCCCGCACGAATCGGCCCGCAGATGTAGCGGTGAAATATCCCGTCGAACCGCCGGTTACAGGGCGCGGCCGGCGAGAATCCCGCCGTATACGGCGACAAGCCCGAGCACGATCGAACCGAGCAGGTACGCGGCCGTCATCCACGGCAGATCGTCGGCACTCAACCGGTAGCCCTCGAACGCCATCGTCGAAAACGTCGTGAACCCGCCGAGGAACCCGACTGTCAGCGATAGCCGCAGCCACGACGAGAGCTGCCACCTCTCGGTCGCAAGCGTGAAGATCAACCCCATCGCGAACGCGCCCAGCACATTCACCGCGAACGTCCCCCACGGAAACTCGCCAGCGTGACGGCGCGTGATGAACGTTCCCAAGCCGTACCGCGCAAGCGACCCGAGGCCACCCGCGATCGCGATTCCAAGCGCCGTCCTCACCCCCGCATCCTACGAACGGCGGGAGACGACGAGCAGAACTACGACTCGCCGAGGTAGGTCTTGCGAACCTGCTCGTTCGTCTTGAGCGCCTCAGCGGAGTCACTCAACACGATCCGGCCGGTCTCAAGCACGTAGCCGCGATCAGCATGATCGAGCGCCATGAGGGCGTTCTGCTCGACAAGCAGAATCGCGACCCCCTCATCGTTGATCGTCTTCACGATCTCGAAGATCTTCTCGACAAAGATCGGGGCGAGGCCAAGTGACGGCTCATCAAGCAGGAGCAGCTTCGGGCGGGCCATCAACGCGCGACCGATTGCGCACATTTGCTGCTCGCCACCCGACATCGTTCCGGCGTTCTGCGTCTTCCGCTCGGCGAGGCGCGGGAACAGGCCGAACACCCGCTCCATGTCTTCCTTGATGCCCGCCTTGTCGTTGCGCTGAAACGCACCCATCTCAAGGTTCTCAACGACCGTCATGCGCGGGAACAGGCGCCGTCCCTCTGGTGACTGTGCGATACCGCGTCGCACAATTTCGTGCGCCGGCGTCTGCGTGATGTCGCGACCCTCAAACTTGATCGAACCTGAACGCGGCCGGTTGAGCCCGTTGATTGAACGAAGCGTGGTTGTCTTGCCGGCACCGTTAGCGCCAAGCAGCGTGACGATCTCACCGGCGCGCACTTCAAGCGAAATCCCCTTCAGTGCGTGAATCGACCCGTAGTAGGTGTGGATGTCATGCACCTCAAGCACGGCCTCGGCCGTCTTGACAGCGGTGCCGGAACCCATCGGTGCGCTGCCGTTCTCGCTACTCACGAAAGACCCTGCCGCTTCATGTCCTCAACAGCCGCCTTCCCGAGATACGCCTCGATCACGCGCGTGTTCTGCTGCACCTCGCGCGGTGTGCCCTCGGCGATTTTCTCGCCGTAGTCGAGCACCGACACGCGATCGGAGACGCCCATGACAACACGCATGTCGTGCTCAATCATCAGCACCGTCAGCTTGTTCTCATCCCGCAGCCGCGCGACGAACGTGGTGAAGTCGGCCGACTCCCCCGGGTTCATACCGGCGGTCGGTTCGTCGAGCAGCAGCAGCTTCGGTTCGGTCGCGAGCGCACGGGCAACTTCGAGTCGACGCTGGTCGCCGTAGGGCAGATTCCGTGCAACCGCGTTCTCATGTCGCGTGAGACCCGAGAACACGAGCAGTTCGCGCGCGCGGTCACGTGCCTCGGCCTCCTCGCGCTTGACGCCGCGCGTTCGGAGGATCGAGTTGAACAGGTTCGCGTGCAGGCGCGAGTGCATGCCAACGAGCACGTTTTCGAGCGCCGTCATGTTCTGAAACAGACGGATGTTCTGGAACGTGCGCCCCACCCCACGAGCCGTAACGGCGTGCGGCGGCTTGCCCGTGACATCTTCTCCGAGGAACGTGATCGTTCCCGCAGTCGGCTTGTACACCCCGGTCAGCATGTTGAAGAAGGTCGTCTTGCCGGCGCCGTTTGGGCCGATCAGCGAGATCACCTTGCCGGCCGGAACGTCGAAGTCGACGCTGTTCACGGCAACAAGGCCACCGAACTCCTTACGGAGCCCCTCGACCTTCATCAGCACCTCGGTCATGCTTGCTCTCCCGAGTGCGCGACATCGTAGAGCGGCTGATCGTGCACACCCTCATGCATTTCGGCCGCACGTCGACGCGACGGCAGGAGCCCTTCCGGTCGGAAGAGCATCACGAGCACGATGATCACGCCGTAGATGCCTGACGAGTAGAGCGGCACATCGATGTTTGGATGCCAGCTCGCAACATGGACATGGGTGTTGATCCACGAGCCCGTGTTTGCCAGGCCTTCGCGGTCGAGGTACGAGAGGAACGCGGCGCCGATGATGACGCCCCAGATGTTCCCCATCCCACCGAGGATGACCATGCAGAGGATGAAGACCGAGATGTTGAAGAAGAAGTCGCCAGGGAACGTGGCGCTCTTGAAGCTCGCGTAATACGCACCGGCGATGCCACCGAAGAACGCGCCGCTTGCATAGGCCCACGTCTTCGTGCGCATCAGCGGAATACCCATCGCTGCAGCCGCTGTCTCGTCTTCACGAATCGCGATCCAGGCGCGACCGAGGCGTGACTCGCGCATTCGCAGCGAGCAGAACACGGTGATCACGAGCAACACGAGCGCAGTCCAGAAGAACACGTCCTGCGAACTCACAGCATGGCCAAGTAGATGGGCCTTACAACAGGTGAGGTAGTTCTCTGGAAGGAAGCCTCCCGTGACCTGCGACAGGCCGTGGCCGAATCCGGGCGAGTCGAGCGGGGTGATGCCGTTTGGCCCGTTCGTGATGTTGTTGCCAAAGAGGTGGTCGCCGTTACGCGCAACCTGCGGCAGGATCTCGCCGAAGCCGAGCGTCACGATCGCGAGATAGTCGCCGCGCAGACGCAACGTCGGCAGGCCGATGATCACACCAGAAGCTGCAGTAACAAGACCCGCGGCAAGCAGCAGCAGCCAGAGGCTGACGTGGATGCCGGGCAGGTCGTGCTGAATGCCAATCGCCCCGAAATGCAGGTTCTTGCCGGGGAACTGTTCCGAGGCGAACCAGGCGGCGGTGTAGGCACCGGTCGCGTAGAACGCGACGTATCCCAGGTCAAGCAGGCCGGCGTAGCCAACAACGATGTTCAGGCCACACGCCATCATCACGAACACGACCATCACGACGCCGGTGAAGACGTCGGGCCACACACCAAACACGGGGATCGTGAAGAGATGAGGCTGGTAGAACGGGTATGCGACCGCTGCGAGCAGCGCCACAAACGGGAGGAGCTTGCCCCGGATGTCATGGTCAAGCCAAAAGAGTGGGAAGGCGATCGCGAACATCAGTACGAGCGACCAGTTCTGCGAGATCGCGAGCGGCAGCACGATTAGCGCTCCCTGCACGATCAGACGATGCATCGGTGCGAGGCGCTTCAGCCAGAAGAGCGCCGCGATCACAACGACGGCGTAACCAAGCGAGCTATCGACAAAGAAGAGCAGGATCGCAAGCAGCGCTTCGAGCGATGCGGTGATCGCCCACCGGTGCGACTGCGGCTTCGCCTGCCACTTGGCGCGAAGCACGTTGCGGAAGCCCACGACGTCGGGCGGTGCAGGAAGCAGGTCTTCGCTCGACATCTCAGCCACCTTCCGGCGTTCTCTCGCCGAGGAGTCCCTCGGGGCGGAAGACAAGGATCAGGATGAGGATCGAGAACACGATCGACTGCGTCCAGTCGGAGCCGGGAGCGTGCCATTGCAGCCCCTCGTTGAACGCCTGGATCAGACCGATCACGAGCGCGCCGAGCACGGCCCCCGGCAGGTTGCCGATGCCGCCAAGCACCGCCGCCGTGAACGCGATCAAACCGAGCTGGAAGCCCTGATCGAACCTGACTGTCTGGAAGTAGAGTGAGTAGAGCAGGCCTGCCGCGCCCGCCAACGTCCCTGCAATCAGGAACGTGAACGAGATCGTGCGGTTGACATCGATGCCCATGATTGCGCTCGCATCCATGTCCTGGGCGGTCGCGCGCATCGCCTTGCCCTGTCGCGTCTCTTGCACGAGGTAGAGCAGGAGCAGCAGCACCGGAACGGTGATCGACAGCATGATCACCTTGTCCCACTGCACGTTCACGCCGGCAAACGACACAAGGTTCGAGTGCGGCATGACATCGGGGAAGTTGACGTAGTTCGGCCCCTTCCAGATCAGGCCGACGTCCTCGAGGATGAAGCTGACGCCGATCGCGGTGATGAGCGGCGCGAGACGCGGTGCCGAGCGCAAAGGCCGATATGCAACAGCCTCGATTGTCGTGTTGATCGCACCGCAGGCAACCATCGATAAGAGCAGGACGACGACAACGAGCGGCCAGAGCATCGCGTCGCCGGCGGAGAGCCCAAACGACTGAGCGATCGAGACGGAGATCATGCCGCCGAGCATGAACACGTCGCCGTGGGCGAAGTTGATCAGCTCGAGGATGCCGTAGACGAGCGTGTAGCCGAGCGCGACCAGCGCGTACACGCAGCCGTTCGAGAGGCCGATGAAGAAGACGTTCGTCGTGTCGGCCGGCGTCTTGACGAAGTTGATCGCGAGCCAGATGAAGAACGCGACCACGAACAGCAGTCCGACGACCTCAATGAAGCCTGGCCGACGGGCTGTCAGACGCGAGAGAGCTGTGGTGGATGTTTCAGCGGTCAAGGGTGCGGAGTATCGAGAACCAGACGAGATCGTGCAAGGGTCAATTGGTTTCAGCGCTCATCCCCGCGCGCTGTGCGCCGGAGCGTAGACGCCCGAGCGGCCAGATGCCAACATCGGTGAAATCCCCGATACATCTTCCCAACTGTTCAGTTGTAATAGATGGGTGACTCCGTACGGCTCAACCGCAGTCCCAGGCTCGGCGACGCCGGCCTGCGGCCTGCCCGAACTCTGGCAAGCGGAGTGGTGCCCGCACTCACAGCGCGTCCGCAATCGCCTCACCGAACTCGGGGTCGACTTCGTCGCGCGTCAGGTGCCCGCCGACCGAGAATGTCGTGCGGAACTCATGGAGCTGACCGGCTGCGAAACCGTTCCGGTGCTCGTGACACCCGACAGCGAAACGATCCGTGGAACCGACGCGATCCTCGACTGGCTCGAGACGCACTACGCAGAGGGTTCCGACGCCGCAGCCCACCGCCGCAAGGCGATCGAGAAGCATCAAGAGCTTCTTGACCGCGAGTGCAACTGCAACGCTGCCTAGCCCGACCTTCGCCCGCTCGCGTTACGATCCCTGACGTAAGCCGAAGTGGCGGAATTGGCAGACGCACCGGACTCAAAATCCGGCGCCTTCGGGCGTGTGGGTTCGATTCCCACCTTCGGCATTGAAGTGGCACGGGTACCGTCCGACCCGTGCCCGGACCCGACGTGTCAGCGCGCCTGCGCGGCGTCAGAATGCCGCCCTGGGCCGCCCCGCTTCTCCTTGGCGTGGCATGTCTGCTCATCTACAACGCGAATTTCCGCACGATCGGCGCGGACGACACACTGCCTGCGCGCTAAACGGTCGCGAGGTCATCGTGGCGAGACTAGCGGCAGCCGAGGTACAGAGAGATTGTTCCCACCCCGCCCGCTAATCGAGAATAATTATCGTTATTTGCTACTGTAGCCGCGTGCTTCGAAAGACGAGATGGCTCGCGCTCGCCATCGCCGCATGCGCTCTTGCAGGCTCGGCGACTGCCGGGACAACGACCCGTATTCAGGTGACCGCCGCCGAGAGTGTCTGGGGTGGCGTCGCGGCAGAGCTCGGCGGGAGCTACGTAACCGTCACGAGCATCGTCGCGAACCCCGCAGCCGACCCGCACGACTATGAGCCGACTGCGATCGACGCCCGCGCCCTCGCCGGCGCTGACCTCGCAATCACGAACGGCGCGGGATACGACCCGTGGGCCACCAAGCTCCTCGATGCGAATCCCGTGAAACACCGACTGACAGTCGAAGCCGCGAGCGTCGTCGGCGTGTCAACGGGCAGCAACCCGCACCTCTGGTACTCGCCCGCCTCGGTCGACCGCGTCGCCTCGGCGATCACCGCCGCCCTCATCGATCTCGATCCCACCCACCGTGCCGCCTACGCGCAGCAGGGACGAAGTTTTCGGAGCCGCTCGCTACACGACTATTCAGCGACGCTCGCGTCGATTCGCACGACCTACGCCGGCGCGCGCATCGGGGCCTCGGAAAGCATTGTTGCCCCACTCGCAGCCGCACTCAAGCTGCGGGTCGTGACTCCAGCCGGCCTGCTGCGGGCTGTGAGTGAAGGCGCCGATCCGAGCGCGAAAGACGTTGCCTCGGCCGAACGCCAGATCACCGAGCACCAGATCTCTGTGTGGATCGAGAACATCCAAAACGCAACGCCCGACGTCGAACGCCTCACGACACTCGCCCGCAAGAGCGGGATCCCGGTCGTATCGGTGACCGAAACACCGTCGCCCGCGGGCATCACCTTCCAGGCGTGGCAGACCGCTCAGCTCGTTGCCCTCAAGACCGCACTCGCGCGAGGGAACGCGTGAGCGACGGCCGTCATGCGATCGCGATCTCCGACGCGACGGTCGAGATCAACGGCCATCGCATCTGGAACGACGTCAGCGTCACCGTTGAGCCCGGCGAATTCGTCGCCGTTCTCGGATCGAACGGCGCGGGCAAATCAACACTCCTCAAGGTCGTGCTCGGACTCGTGCCGCTCCGCTCTGGCACCGCGACCGTCTGCGGCCGGGCGCCCGGCGAAGCAAACGCCGACATCGGCTACCTCCCGCAGCGGCGAACGTTCGATGAGTCGAGCCGCATCCGGGGTGTCGATGTCGTGCGACTCGGCCTCGACGGCTCACGCTGGGGCGTCCCGCTCCCCCGCTTCGGACGAGACACCAGCAGGGCGCGGGTCGACGAGGTGATCGAGCTCGTTGGCGCCACCGAGTACGCCAGGCGCCCCATCGGCAGCCTCTCCGGTGGCGAGCAGCAGCGGCTCCTGATCGCGCAGGCACTCGTACGCAAGCCACGCCTCCTGATGCTCGACGAGCCGCTCGACAGCCTCGACCTCCCGAACCAAGCAGGAGTCGCAGGACTCATCCAGCGGATCTGTCGCGACGAGAATGTGGCCGTCCTGCTCGTGGCACACGACGTCAACCCGATCCTGTCCTACCTCGACCGGGTCATCTACTTCGCCGGTCACACCGCCGTCTCCGGATCACCCCGCGAGGTGATCACCACCGAGACGCTCTCGCGGCTCTACGGCACCGAGATCGAGGTGATCGAAACGCGTGACGGTCGCCTCGTTGTCGTTGGCCAGCCCGAGGCGCCGTTCGTCCACGGCCACCGCCACGACCATGCTCACTAGCGCCGCGTTCGAAGGCCTCTCGTGGAATCTGTGGGCCGACATCGTCGGTCTGTTCGACTTTCCGTTCATGGTGCACGCGCTCGTCGCGGGTACGGCGGTCGCGCTCGTCGCAGGGCCCGTTGGCTGGTTGATGGTGCTTCGCCGCCAAACGTTCGCAGGCCACACGCTGTCGGTGATCTCGTTTCCTGGAGCGGCCGGCGCGGCGCTGATCGGGCTGCCACTCGGGATCGGCTACTTCGGCGCCTTCGCAGCGGGAGCGCTCGCATTGAGCGGTGTGAGCCGCGGTGATTCAGGCACAGAAAGCCGCGAATCGGCCGCAACCGGAACGATCCAGGCGCTCGCGCTCGCCCTTGGCCTGCTGTTTGTGAGCCTCTACCACGGGCTCCTCAACGGAGTCAGCGGCCTGCTCTTTGGAACCTTCCTCGGAATCACGTCGACCCAGGCGGCCGTCCTCGCGCTGATCGCGTTTGCAGCACTCGCGCTGCTTACCGTTGCCTGGCGGCCGCTCGTATTCGCATCGATCGACACAGAGGTGGCGCGCGCCCGCGGTGTCCCTGTCCGTGCCCTCTCGCTTGGGTTCCTGCTGCTGCTTGGCCTCACCGTCGCCGCAACGAGCCAGATCACCGGGGCCCTGCTCGTCTTCGCGCTCCTCGTCACACCCGCCGCAGCCGCGCAACAACTCACGGCGCGGCCGATGCTCGGCGTCGCGCTCGCAACGGGGATCGCGCTCGCTGTCACATGGATCGGACTTGGGCTCGCCTACTACTCGATCTATCCGGCAGGCTTCTTCATCACGTCACTCGCGTTCCTCGTCTATGTCTCAACGCGGGTTCGGAGCGTCGTTGTTCGCGCATGAGTTCATGCGCAACGCGTTCGTCGCCGGGACGTTCACGGGCGCAGCCTGCGGGCTCGTTGGCTGGTTCCTCGTTCTTCGCGCGCAGGTCTTCGCTGGTGATGCGCTAAGCCATGTCGCGTTCACCGGCGCCCTCGCCGCCGCCGCGTTCGGCATCGACGTGCGCATCGGACTGTTCGTCGCAACGATCGTCGTCGCCCTCGGGATGGGCGGGCTCGGCGAACGCGCGAAGGCCGACGACGTCACGATCGGCACCGTGTTTGCCTGGATCCTCGGCCTCGGCGCACTGTTCATGGCGATCTTCAGCCGCAGCGGCGCTGGCGCCGATGGCGCAGCTGCCATCCATGTCCTCTTCGGGTCGATCCTCGGACTCAGTGCAACCGACACGTGGATCGCCGTCGGTGTCTCGCTCGCCGCGATGGGCGCATTGCTCGCGATCGGGCGGCCGCTCATCTTCGCGTCGCTCGACCCGGCGGTCGCGGCGGCGCAAGGAGTGCGGGTCGGGCTCCTCGGCCTCACATTCCTCGTGATCCTGGGCGCGACCGCGGCCGAAGCGACGCAGGCCGTGGGTGCGCTGCTCCTCCTCGGACTCGTTGCCGCGCCTGCCGCGGCGGCACACCGTCTAGCCCGCAACCCGTATCGCAGCCTGGCACTTGCCGCCGCGTTGGCCGTCGCTGGCGTGTGGGGTGGCCTCGCGTTTGCCTACGCCGTTCCGCGCGTACCGCCAAGCACCGCCATCATCGTGCTCGCATCGCTCGTCTATCTTGCTGCCGCCGGAATGGACGCGGGCTTTCGCGGCGAACGTATACGACGTGCGAGAGAGGCGTAGACGGCGTACCCCCCTCCCGGTGAGCCGCGTGGCGGTGCTCGCCGTGATCGCTGCACTCTCCGCGTCGGCGGCGATGGCAGTGGCGTCCACCGCGTCGCGAACAACGGCGGGATACCCCGCTCGCTGCCTTCTCTCGGGGCAAACGATCGCGATCAACACGAAGATCGCCCGTCTCATCGCCCCCGTGACGACCGTTCGTCTCGCGCATGCCCGGCGCGTCCACCCGGCGCTCGCACCCACACGCTTCGTGTTCCCGCTCCTTGGACACTACGCCGTGCCCAGCAACTTCGGCTCGGGCCGTGCTGGGCTTGATTGGCATCACGGCGACGATCTCTTCGCGTCCCGTGGCACGCCCGTCGTCGCTGTCACCTCAGGTGTCGTGTTCTCCGTTGGCTGGCAGAACCTCGGCGGTCACCGTCTGTGGCTGCGCGATGCCCAAGGCAACGAGTTCTATTACGCGCACCTCGCGCGTTACGCGACCGCAGCGCATAACGGCGCGATCGTGCGCGCTGGCCAGGTGCTCGGGTACGTCGGCACGAGTGGCGACGCCGAGCACACGCCACCCCACTTGCATTTCGAGGTGCACCCCAAACCGCTGCTTCGCCTCGGCTACGACGGGGCTGTCGATCCAACGACGTACCTCGCGCGCTGGCAGCAGATCGATATGCCGACGCTGCCCGCAAAGCCAAGCCCGGCGCCCACCTGCGGGCCGTAGTTCACCCCTAGACTCCCAGCATGCGGATTGGCGTGCTCACAGGTGGTGGTGACTGTCCTGGTCTCAACGCCGTGATCCGCGGTGTCGTTGCGCGGGCGGAACGCCTCGGCCACCAGTCAGTCGGGATCTTGCACGGCTGGGATGGGCTCCTTGAGAACAAGACGCGGGAGCTTGGGCGCGACGATGTGCGAGGCATCTTGCAGCGCGGAGGCACGATCCTCGGCACCTCCCGCCGCGATCCGTACGCCCATGCGAACGGCTGGGAGAGCGTCCGTTCGACCCTTGAGACGAACCGACTGAACGCGCTCGTTGTGATTGGAGGCGACGGGACGCTCCGCTCTGCCCTCAAGCTGAGCGTGGAAGGTGATTTCCCGATCGTTGGCGTGCCGAAGACGATCGACAACGACATTGCTGCAACCGACCGCACGTTCGGCTTCGACACAGCCGTCCAGATCGCGACGGACGCCATTGACCGGCTCTCAACCACGGCTGAGTCGCACGACCGGATCATGGTCGTCGAAGTGATGGGCCGCACGAAGGGTTGGATCGCGCTCTACGCAGGCCTTGCGAGCGGTGCCGACGAGATTCTGATCCCCGAGGTGCCCTACGACCTCGACCGGATCTCACGTGAGATCGAGCGGAGGCACGCCGACGGCCACACCTACTCGATGATCGTCGTTGCCGAAGGGATCGAACCGCCACCGGGCTCAAGCATCGAACTTCCACTCGACGCGTTCGGCTTCCCACGCCTCGGCGGCGTTGGGTACACGATCGCGTCGGAGCTTGAGCGCCGCACCGGGTTCGAGGCCCGCGTGAACGTTCTTGGCTACCTACAGCGCGGCGGTACTCCCACGGCAACCGACCGGATCCTCGCGACACGCTTCGGGATCGCCGCGGCCGATGCGATTCACGACGGCCACTACGGCACGATGGTCGCCCTGCGCGGCAACGACATCAAGCTCGTCTCACTCGACGAGGCGACCGCAGAAGTTCGCGGTGTCCCCCGCGCGCTCTACGACGACGCGGGCACGTTCTTCGGCTGAGCTTTAAACCTCGGCGAGCGGGAAGCTGCGGTTACGCCGCGGCGGTATCAGGAAGTTCTGACGATGCGTGGTGCGCAGGATCGAGTTGAAGCCTTGAGTGCGGTCGCGTGGCGCCAGCTCGATCTTCGAGCCGTCAGCGAGCACTCCATCCATGGCGAGTCGATTGCGGTGGAAGTCGTCGGTCGACGGGTTGAACACGAGGAAGTGCACACCTGCAGCGGGAACCTCTGCGATCTGGGTTGGATCGGCAGACCAGTTGAAGGGGTTGTCGATCGTGTTGAAGTCGGCGCGGATCGGGATCGCGGTGCCCTTCGGGTAGTGCGTCCCATCGGTGGCAATCAACGCAACGGGAAGGCGCGACGCGGTCTGCAACGGCCCGCTGTGGCCGATTCGCCCCGAACTCTTGTAGACCGCGTGCACGGCATCAGCCGTCTGCACCTGTTCGGGCCCCATCGGCACCACCTGCTGCCCTTGGCGCACGTCCTTGATGCCCGGGTAGAACGCGGTCGCGACACGCTCCTCGAACGTGAAGTTCACGTACCACGCCTCGAGGTCTTCGTGAATGTGCGACAGGTGCATCGCCGTCCCGTTCGCGAAGTAGTCCTTCCCACGGAGATCGACCAACCCAAGCGTCTCGAAGTTCGCGATCTTGCCGGGGCCGAACGCCGCCTTCTGCGTCGAAGTGAATCCGAGGAAGAGCTCGGCGGTCTCGGGAATCAGATCGGCACCGGGGATGTTGGCCGCGGTCGCAATCTGCTTCGGCAGTGACGTTCCGCCCTCAAACCCGCCGCCCGCGAAGCCGCGCCGGATGGTCGTGAGCGAGATCGTCTTGTGCTGCCGGAGACGCTCGATGGCATCGTCGATGTTGGCTTTGACGTCGCTTCGGAGGAGGATCGCGAGATCGTTCTGTTCGAGGACGAGTGACTCGGGATCGCTCGGGAACGAGCGGGTGGCGAGCAGCGCGGCCTTGTTGGCCCGGCGGTCGTGAGGCGCATGTGTCGCCCATGCTGCGGGTGTGTAGGTCTCGAAGTACGGAAGGCTCCAGGCCACCGCCACACCGAGCCCGGTGGGGGTTGCCACGTAGTCGCGCTCAAGCCCAGCGAGCAGCGCCTCGAAGTCGACCTTTGCAGTCTTGAGATCGACTGCGTCGACAGCGACCTTCGCTGTCACGACCGCGTGATGGCGCGGCGGCACGATCACCTCAACGCCTTCCTGTGTGATCACGTTCACACCGTCGAGGAGATGCTGCTCCGGCGGAAGCGACCCGCTTGCGGCCCGCTTCGGCGACGACCCACCGAGCTGATCGACGAGTTCGTACACGCCCGCGGCGCCCAAGACCCCTGCGGCAGCGCCCGCGATGACTTGCCGACGAGTTGGGCTCACGTCTTGAGGTTCGGCTGGATCAGGACGAGCTGCGTGAGCTCGTGGCGCAGGTAGGTGAGCAGCTTGTTGAACGTGAGTGGCGGCGCGAGGTGCTCCGAGAGGGTGTAGAGCCCGCCGTTCGCGTGCCAAAGCAACAGGATGTGCCAGGCGTCGGCATCCTGGTTGACCGTGTAGACGGTCGCTTTGATGCCGTTCGCGTTCATCGTCCCGTTTGGCTCGTCGAAGCATGGGATCGGGGTGTGGTCGCCACCACCGCGGGTGCAGCTCGGAATCGTGGTGACGCCGGGGTAGCCGCGCAGGTTGACGTGCAGTTCGCCGCCGCCGACACCCATCCCCGTCTCCTGCCACACGAAGCTCATCAGGTAGCTGCGGTCGGCCGACACCGAGTTGATGTTGTTCCAGCGGCCACCAAGCTGTGCGGTGAGCGGATCGGGGAGCCAGCCGGGGCAGTACACGGCGGCCTTGATGCGGTTCGCGAGCTTCTGCCAGCCCGGGCGATATGCGCAATGGGGTGCTGCAGGCGCAGCCGCAGTCGTCACCGCGGGTGCCGATGTTTTCGACGATGACCCACAGCCAGCCACAACGAGCAACGCGGCGCACACAATTAGCGCCGTGAGCAGCCGAATCCTCACCCCGCGCATGGTAGACGCCCGGCCCCCGCGCCGGTACCGAAAAAACCCTGAACGAGGGTCGAGGGTCGAGGGTCGAGGGTCGAGGGTCGAGGACGGATTTATTGACCCGACCGAGGACGCCGCTGAACGCGACGCGGGCCCGTCAACGTCAGACGGGATCGTCTGGAACGTGATCGCCGATTAACTCGGTGATTGATCCCGCAGCGACGATGACGGCGTCGAAGCCGGCTCGTTCGAGTGCGACGATTTCGTCGCGGGTTGCGGGGTCGCTGTCGGCGATCACGAGTTTTCCTGCGGGCACGTCGGGGAGCAGTTCGAGCGCACCGTCGTGGGGGCCGTCGTCGGCGTCTTTTGGTGCGAGCACGAGGAGATCGGGGTCCATCTGTTCGAGCGCTTCTTCGAGATCGTCTTCGTCGTGCACGCAGACGACGAGTTCGAGGCCTGCTGGTGGGGCGAACTCTTCGGGTCGGTCGTGCATGTGTACGAGCACGGCATCGACCTCGACGGGTACGTCGTCGGTGCCTCCGGTCCACACCACGGGGAGCGAGGTTGCTTCGCGAATGCCCGGAATGTCGGTGTCAACGGCGACCGCCTTTGCACCCTCCTCTTCGGCGGTGCCGGCGGCCGCTGCATCAGCGACTCGGACAATGAGCGCGATCCCGTCTTCGGAGATGCGCTGGCTCAGACGTTGAGTACCTGCCACGTGTTGCGTGAAGCGTAGACATCCCTGGGGACGTGAAGCGCTACACCTCGACTGTTTGACCGTCGAAGCCGATTGTCCAGCCGTCTCGTTCGCCGAGCCGGACGAGCTCGTCGTGGTTCAAACCTTCCATCTCTTCGATGTGGATCAGCACCGTTTGGCGGGCTTGTAGCTGCTCGATGTGGACGAGTGTTTGCTCGTAGCGCGTCTTACGTGCGGGCCCTTTTGTGAACTCTTCCGGCATCTTTCGCTCGCCTGTCCACGGGTGGAAGGGGAACACGCCGAGCGGCAGTACGGCGAGGTCGAGTGGGCCGAGGTCGCCGGGCTCCCAGTAGTGCGTTTCGTCCATTGCGATGAGCACCCGCTTCGCTTCGAACTCGATTAGGAACGCGTGGGCGTTCTCGTGGACGAGTGCGATTGGCGTGACGGTCGCCCCGGAGATGGTTATGGGGACGTGGTCCACCATCCGGTGGATCTCAACCGATCCTTGCCCTTCGAGCCACCGGAACTGGTCGGCGATCCCGTACCACTTCTCGAAGTCGGCCCACGCAGATTCGGGCACGTAGATGGGTGTTGTGATCGCCCGTTTCGGCCAGGACCGAAACTCGAAGTTGCGTGTCTCCCACATGCGCCTGCCTGCCGTGTGGTCGGGATGCCAATGCGAGTAGAGCCCCGCGTTGATGTCCATGATCCCGGCTCGGTTGATCTGGTCCTTCGACTCCTCGGGGGTGTCGATCAGGATGTCGGGGCCGTGGATGAAGACGCTTGGCCCGCTGCGGGAGTACGGGACACCTTTCTCGCGCGCCTCGATGCAGACTGCGCACGAACATCCGGGTCGCGGGATCGTGACGGCCCCGCCAGACCCGAGGATCTCGACGCGCATCAGACGCCGATCGGGTGCCAGACGGTCTTCAGCTCAAGGAACGCTGAGATTTCGTACAGGCTCTGACCGTCGACCGCACCAGCAACGACGCGTTTCACGTTGTCGGCCGCCGCGACCTCCAGCTCCGTCCGGAGTCCGTCGGCGCCGGTCACATCGATCGCGTTGACATCCATGTGCGAAGCGAGCCACGGGGCGATCTCGGCACGGAAGCCGGTAAGGATGTTCACCACTCCGCCCGGAACGTCGCTCGTTGCGAGCACCTCGGCCAGCTCGATCGCGGCGAGCGGCTGCTGCTCCGATGCGATCGCAACCACCGTGTTGCCGCTCACGATCGCGGGCGCAATGCGCGAAACGAGCCCGAGCAGCGGCGGCTCCTCCGGTGCGACGATCGCCACGACCCCGGTGGGTTCGGGGACGGTGAAGTTGAAGTACGGGCCTGACACCGGGTTCGACGATCCGAGTGTCTGCGCCAGCTTGTCGGCGAACCCGGCGTACCAGACGACGCGATCGATCGCCTTCTCGACCTCGTCGCGCCCGGTCGCAAGCTCGGCGAGCTCGTCGACACGTGCCTCCATCATCTCGGCGACGCGATAGAGCACCTGGCCACGGTTGTAGGCCGTCGCTCCCGCCCACTTTGGTTGCGCGGCACGCGCGGCAACGACGGCGTCGCGCGCGTCTTTGCGTGATCCCTGTGCCACGTTCTGCCCTTGAGCTTCGTAGGTGCGGCCCGACTCGGAGCGCGGGAACGCACCTCCGATGTAGAGCTTGTACGTCTTCTTGATCGGCAGGCGGCTCATCACGCGTCAGGATACGGCCGCGGTCAGGTCGAGGGCCATGACGATGTCGTCGATGTAGGAGTCGTCGAGCTTGAACAGGTCGCGGAGGACGCCCTCCGTTTCGTATCCAAGCGACTCGTAGAGCCCCCGCGCAGGCTCGTTGTGGCCGAGCACCCGTAACGTCAACTTGGTCGCACCCTCGGCTCGTGCCTGCGCCTCCGCCACCCGCATCAGCGCCTTCGCGATCCCAAAGCCACGGAAGTGCGCGTACACGGCGAGCCCGTGGATCGAGCGCACGTGCTGGGTCGATGGCAGGTCGATCTCGCGGCTCAACTTCACGTAACCGACGATCTTCTGGTCGGACACGGCAACGTGAATCTGCTCAGGCTTCGTGCGTTCGTCGAAGAACGTCCAACCGGCATCAGGCGACGGCTTGGGGGCAGGGCTTGAAAGCGACGACCAGGTCGCGAGATCAAGCTCGGCAAGGCCCGCTTCGTCGTCGGCTGTCGCGAGCCGGATCTCGAACGCCATCAGGCGGACAGGTCGACGTATGCCTGGAGACCGTGCAGGCCGCCCTCGCGACCGAAACCGGACTCCTTGTAGCCACCGAACGGGCTCGCCGGGTCGAACCGGTTGTAGGTGTTCGCCCACACGATCCCTGCTCGCAGCCGCTCGGCCATCCAGAGGATCCGCGATCCCTTCTCCGTCCACACGCCCGCGGAGAGGCCGTACGGCGTGTTGTTGGCCTTCTCGACCGCCTCGTCGGGTGTGCGGAACGTGAGCACCGAGAGCACAGGCCCAAAGATCTCCTCCTGCGCGATGCGGTAGCTCTGCGCGACGTTCGTGAACACGGTCGGCGCGAACCAGTACCCCTTCTCGGGCAGCACGCATGGCGGCTGATAGATCTCGGCGCCTTCGTCGCGCCCGGACTGGACGAGCTCGGCGATCTTCTCAAGCTGCATCCGCGAGTTGATCGCGCCAACATCGGTGTTCTTATCGAGCGGGTCGCCCACACGGAGCGTCGCCATGCGCCTCTTGAGCTTGTCGATCGTGGCCTCGTAGATCGACTCCTGCACGAAGAGGCGTGACCCGGCGCAACAGACGTGCCCCTGGTTGAAGTAGATGCCGTTGACGATGCCCTCGACCGCTTGATCGAGCGCTGCATCGTCGAAGATGATGTTCGCCGCCTTGCCGCCGAGCTCCAACGTGAGCCGTTTGCCGGTGCCCGCGAGGCGTCGTTGGATGGCCTTGCCGACCTCGGTTGAGCCGGTGAACGCAATCTTGTTGACCTCAGCGTCGACGATTGCCGCGCCCGTGCGTCCGTCACCCGTGACGATGTTGACGACGCCCGGCGGCAGCTCCGCCTGACGGAGCACATCGCAGAAGAGGAGTGCCGTGAGCGAGGTCGTCTCGGCAGGCTTCAGGACAACGGTGTTTCCCGTCGCCAGTGCCGGTGCGATCTTCCAGGCGAGCATGAGCATTGGGAAGTTCCACGGAATGATCTGCCCCGCCACACCAAGCGGACGCGGAGTGCGGTTCGGGAAGGCGTACTCGAGCTTGTCGGCCCAACCGGCGTAGTAGAAGAAGTGCGCCGCAGCGAGCGGAATGTCGACGTCGCGCGACTCCTTGATCGGCTTGCCTCCATCGATCGACTCCAGCACGGCGAACTCACGGGCCCGCTCCTGGAGGATCCGTGCGATGCGGAAGAGGTACTTCGCGCGCTCGCTGCCGGGCAGCGCAGCCCACGGGCCAAACGCCTGGCGCGCAGCCGCAACGGCGTCTGCGACATCGTCGGGGCCCGCCTGAGCGATCTCGGCCAGGTGCTCCTCGGTCGCCGGTGAGGTTGTTGCGAAGCGTTCGCCTGAGCGCGGCGCAACCCACTCGCCACCGATGAACAGGTCGTAGCTCTCGCGGATCGTCACGACGTCACGCGACTCCGGGGCGGGCGCGTACGTCCAGTCCGCCGGCACCGGTGCACTCCGCTTCTCCACGTCACTCATGCGGCACCTCCGCCGGGGTGCCCTGGGGTGCCTTGGGTGCCTTGGGCACCTGGCGTGCCTGGAGTGCCGCTCGCCAGCGAGGCAAGCGAGCGAAGCCCGGACAGTACCGGTGGTACGGCCGGGTCGAGCGAGCGCAGGATCGCGCCGCGAGCGGTGCTAGTCCGCAGGCGTAGGTCGGCTTCGCCGACTGAAGCCTGTGGACGTCCAGGCGCGTCAGTCATGGCGCGTCAGTCATTGGTGAAGTAGTCCTTCGATTGGTAGCGACCGGTCTTCTCTTTGCGCAGCTGCATAAGCAGATCATTCACGAGCGAGGAGGCACCGAGGCGGTAGAGGTCAGGCGTGAGCCAATCAGGCCCGAGCGTTTCGTGCACCTGCACGAGGTACTGGATCGCGTTCTTCGCGGTACGAATGCCGCCCGCCGGCTTCATGCCGATGCGCTTGCCGGTCTCTTCGTAGACATCGCGGATTGCCTCGATCATCACGAGATGCACCGGGAGCGTCGCGGCGCCCGGCAGCTTGCCGGTTGAGGTCTTGATGAAATCGGCGCCGGCAGCGATCGCAAGCAGCGATGCGCGACGCACGTTGTCGTAGGTGCCGAGCTCGGCGACTTCAAGGATCACCTTGAGGTGGGCCTCACCGCAGGCCTCCTTCACCTTCACGATCTCGTCGAAGACCTGGGCGTGCCGACCGGCAAGGAACGCACCACGGTCGATCACCATGTCGATCTCGTCAGCACCGAGTGCGACGGCAGTCTCGACATCGCGCAGCTTCACCTCAAGCGCGCTCTGCCCGGAAGGGAACGCGGTGGCAACCGACGCCACTTTCACGCCTGACCCAGCCAGTCGCTCCTTCGCCACACCAACGAAGTTCGGGTAGACGCAGATCGCCGCCACCGATGGGATCGCCGGGTCGGATGGGTCAGGTCGGATCGCCTTCGAACACAGCGCTGCGACCTTGCCTGGGGTGTCCTGACCTTCGAGCGTCGTCAGGTCACAGCAGCGCAGCGCAAGTTCGAGTGCCCACACCTTCGCCTGCTTCTTGATGCTTCGCTTGGCGAGTTCGGCCGCGCGCTGCTCGACCCCAACCTGGTCGATCGCGCCAACCCGCGGTAGACGCTGCTTCATTGGCAGTTCGAAACCGCCGGGCAAGACGGGCGCCTGGGCCATTGCGCGAGTGTAGCCACCACTTCCTTCTCGCTCGGGCCGCGCGGGGTTACGCTGCCGGAAGATCGTCCTCCAACCGAAGGCAGGCCCATGAAGCGCGCACTCGCACTCGTTCTCGTATCGATCGCCGTTGTCGCGCTCGCGGGCTGCGGTGGCTCGTCGAAGCCGAAGCCTCTCTCGAAGGCCGACTACACCTCGCAGATGGGCAAGCTCGGAACTGATCTGAGTGCGTCGATCAACAAGATCGGCAACGCTGGCTCGTCGACAAAGAAGATCGAATCAGCGCTCACGCAGGCCCAGGTGGAGCTCCGTGCCGCCGCCGACCGGATGGCGGCGATGACCGCGCCGGCCGACATCCAGGATCAGCACGCGAAGCTCGTGAAGGGCGTACGCGAACTCGCCGACGACCTCGACACGATCAAGACCAAGATCGACAAGGGCGATCTCTCAGCGATCCTTGCGATCACGACGCTCACAGGTATCAAGGACATCTCTGATGCGTCCGAGGCGATCACGAAGGCCGGTTACAACATCGGCTAGGGCTAGCCGGCACTCTGCCGGAGGACGGCAGCGCGACGGCGCTTGCCGCCGCCCGCAGGTAGCTCGCTAGAGCCCGAGTCGCTCGAGCATCGTCTCGTTGCGCCGCCACTTCGGCGACGCTTTGACCTGCAGCTGCAAGTAGACCTTGCGGCCCATCAGCTTCTCGACCCCCGGGCGGGCCCAGCGGCCGATGTCACGCACCATCAGGCCCCCCTTGCCGACAAGGATCTGCTTCTGGCTTTCGGTCTCCGTGTAGATCCGCACATGCACGTGCGCCTCGTCGATCTCGACGACCTCGGCGGTAACCGCGTGCGGCACCTCCTCCTTCAACTTCTGGAGTGCCCCTTCGCGGACAAGCTCGGCGATGCGCGCTTCGAGCGGCATGTCGGTGACCTGACCGACTGGGAAGAAGTGCGGCCCCTCGGGGAGGATCGAAATGATGTCCTTCTTCAGCTCGTCGATCCCGTCGCCCGTCTTTGCGCTCACCGGATGCAGGGCGTGGAACTTGCCAAACGTCGCTGCCGCCTTCATCTGCGTGATCGTGTGCGCGGGTTTCAGGCGATCGACCTTGTTGACGACGATGAACACAGGAATTCCCAGCGAGAAGACCTTCTGCGCGACGTACCGATCGCCCGCGCCAACGCGTTCACGCGCGTTGACGACCATCAGCACCGCATCAAGATCGTCGGCCATCGTCTCGTCGACCCGCTCCTGCATGCGCTCGGTGAGCATGTCGACAGGGCGTTGCCAGCCGGGAAGGTCGACGAGCACGAGTTGCGAGTCGCCCTCGGTAACGACGCCCCGAATGCGGTGACGGGTCGTGTGCGGCACCGGTGAGACGATCGCAACCTTCTCACCCACAAGGGCGTTCAGGAGCGTCGACTTGCCCACGTTCGGCCGCCCGGCGACCGCGACGAATCCCGACTTCATTCGGGGAACGACCAGGTGTCTGGCAGCAGATCGTCGGGTGTGACGGTTCGGATCGAACCGTCGGCGTGGCGGTAGCTGATCGCTCCGATCCGGAACTCGGCTAGCCACTGACGGCAGCCGCCACACGGTGAGGCGTTGATCCCGATCGCGACGAAGTCACCCGGCTTGTAGCCAGCAGACACCGCGGAGACGATCGCGCTCTTCTCGGCGCAGACCCCAAGTGGATACGCAGCGTTCTCGACGTTCACGCCGCTGAATTCATGGCCGTCATTCGTGCGGACAACCGCACCCACGAGGTACTTCGAGTACGGCGCGTAGGCGTTCGCGGCCGTCGCCTCGGCCTTCTCGACGAGGTCGGCGCTCACGCGTGATTCCTGTTCCCATGGACTCGCATCTCTTGGGACAGTGTGACGCACAGCGGCGTGCTGGGCTTTTCTACGACGAGAACTGGAACAGCGCGAGTGCGATCAGCGTGCCAAGTGTGGCGCCGTAGAACACCTCGAGCGCCGAATGAACACCTGACTCAACCCGCGTTTGCGCCACAAGCAGCGCCAGAATCAGAGCGATCGACGACACGAGAAAGCGGTGATCGGCACCCGTCGCGTAGGTGAGAGCGATCCAGCCGGCAAACGCGATGGCCGCATGACCCGACGGAAGGCCACCCTTGAGAGGTGTCCCCCGCCCTGTCCATGCCTTCGTGGCGATCACTGCAACCACCACAACCACGAACACAACGAGCGTCAGCTCCGACGGCGCGTCACGCACCCGGTCGAAGAGTGTTGCTGACCGGTTGGCAACCTTGTTCGCGAAGACGAGGTACCCGACGGCAAGTGCGTTGATCGTTGCGATCAGTACCGCCCCGGCCGCAACGTCTTTCGCAAGCTTCGCCATTGGGTCAAACGCTGTTGTTGCAACGTCGACAGCCCCTTCAATGGCCGTGTTCAACATTTCGGCAACCAAGACAAACGCGATCGAGATCAGCAACACGATCAGCTCGACACGCGAGACGCTGACGATCAGCGCGAGCACCAGCACCGAGAGCGCAACACCGAAGTGGATGCGCATGTTTCGCTGCGTGCGGAGCGCGTGCACGATGCCCTCGAACGCGAAGTTGAACGAATCGAAGACGTTGGGTGCGCGCCGGGAACTCATGCGAGGTGCGTCTGTTCGCGCGCTTCCATCTCGTCGCCGTGGTCGTAGCCCAGCAGGTGCAACAGCCCGTGCGTGAGCGGCCAACGCCACTCCTCCCCCACCACTTGCGGGCAGATGACGACATCGCCAAGCGCCCGCGGCATTCCGTCGGGCAGATCGTCGCTGCCGTCGATCGGGAACGACAGCACGTCGGTTGCCTCGTCGATACCGAGATGTTCGTTCTTCAGCGAACGGATCTCATCGCGTCCAACGAAGGAGATCCCAAGCTCTCCCGCCTCGATCCCTTCAGCGCGCAGCACACGACACGCGAGCTCGACGGCACCGGCCTCGTCGACCTCCACCCCGCTTCGATTCTCCACCTCGACCGACAGCATCGCGCTACCGCTTCCGCTCGAGTCCGGTCTCCTCGGCATGGTGCTTGTACGCCTCAACGATGCGCTGCACGAGTTTGTGCCGCACCACATCCTGATTGCCGAACTCGACAAACGAGATGCCCTCGATGTCGCCAAGGATGTCGCGCACCTGGATGAGCCCCGAGGCCTGGTCGCGTGGCAGGTCAATCTGAGTGATGTCACCGGTGATCACAACGCGCGAACCGAACCCGAGACGCGTGAGGAACATCTGCATCTGCTCCGGCGATGTGTTCTGGGCCTCGTCAAGGATGATGAAGCTGTCGTTCAACGTGCGGCCGCGCATGAACGCGAGCGGCGCAACCTCGATCGTTCCGCGCTCCATGTAGGTCTGTGCACGATCGGTGTCGAGCATGTCGAACAGCGCGTCGAACAATGGGCGCAGGTACGGATCGACCTTCGCGAGCATGTCTCCCGGCAGGAAGCCAAGCCGTTCTCCCGCTTCGACGGCGGGACGGGTGAGGATGATCCGCGCAACCTGACGCTCGTGCAGCGCAGCAACTGCGAGGGCCATTGCGAGATAGGTCTTGCCCGTTCCCGCCGGGCCAATGCCGAACGTGATCGTGCCGCGACGAATCGCATCGACATACGCCTTCTGGGTCACCGTCTTCGGCGCAATCTTCTTCCCTCGATGGCGCCACACAACATCGTCGAACACGTCGCGAACGGGCTGATCGGCATCGATCGCGCCAAGCACCGCATCGACGGTGTGGGCGCCGATCTGATGGCCACCTTCCACGAGATCGACGAGCTCGTCGATCACATCTTTCGCTTCGGCAACGCGCGTGTCGTCGCCCTCAAGCGTCAACTGGTTGCCGCGAAGCCGGATCGTGCAGTCCAGCCGAGCACGCAACGCGTCGAGAACGCCGTGGTCGATTCCCGCAAGCTCCGCGGCCACCGCGTTCGAGACATCAACAACATGCTGCACTGCCGCAGTGTAGGCAGGCGACCCGGCGGTACCGCGTTCGCGACTAGGCGAGCTTCTCGCGAACAAGCTGGCTGACGGCAGATCCGTCGGCCCGGCCCGCGATCTGCGGCATCACATCGGCCATGACGCGGCCCATGTCACGGATGTTCGTGGCGCCCGTTTCGGCGATCGCGTCATCGACGATCCGTTCGACGTCGTCCTCCGAAAGCGGCTCAGGCATGAACTCTTCGAGAATCTCGAGCTCGTACTCCTCCTGCTCGGCCTGCTCGGGACGACCACCTGCAGCAAACGCCTCGGCTGCCTCGATCCGCTTCTTGCGCTCACGCTGCAGCACCTGCAGTTCCTCGTCGCCCGAGAGCGGTCGCTGAAGATCCTTTTCGGCGTTCTTCAGGCTGTTCAAGATCAGCCGCAGCGCGTCACGACGATCACCGTCGTGGTCGAGCATGGCGGCCTTGACCTCACCTTCGATGCGAACGATCAACGTCATCAGACGCCAACCATGCCTGGTGCGTCGCCGCCCGTCCACCCGAGGATGTGCCAATGCAGGTGGAAGACCGTCTGTCCGGCCCCTGCGCCGGCGTTCACAATCACCCGGTAGTCCTCAAGCCCGGCCTGACGGGCGGTGTCGGCGATGAAGGCCAACATGCGACTGGATTCGTCGGGGGTGAACGCGCTCACATCGCGGAAGGTATCGACATGTCGCTCCGGGAGGACGAGGAGGTGCACATCGGCCTGCGGGTTGATGTCGCGAATCGCCACGAACCCGTCGCCCTTCGCAACGTGCTCGCCTTCGCGCGCAAGCATGCAAAAGAGGCACCCATCAAGCTGAACTGGCAAGAATCCCCTCCTCTGTGACGTCAACGGCCCGGACTCGAACAAGTTCGCCGATGGGCGCATCGACGAGGAACGGCGTGTAGTCGTCACCGTACCCGCGACCGCGCCGGTCGACGAGCACCGTGTCGATCGAACCAAGCTTCTGCCGCCACCGCTGGCGTTCCAGCTCGTATGAAAGCGTCCGTAGCCGACTCCCACGTTCCCGTTTGACGGCGGCCGGAACAGGATCGTCGCCGGAGGTAGCCGTGCCAGGCCGCGGCGAATACGGGAAGACGTGAACACGGGTAATACCGAGCCGCGCAACCGTTCCAACGGTGTTTTCGAACGCTGCGTCGTCTTCAGTGGGGAACCCTACGATCACGTCGGTTGTCAGGTTGAACGCGCCATTGAGCCCCGCAAGTCGGCGCTCGTATGTCGCGATGTCGTAGTGCCGCCGCATCGCCCGAAGCACCCCATCGTCTCCCGACTGCAGCGGGACGTGGAGATGCCGTGCGACCTTCGGTGTCTCGTGCATGACGGCAAGCAGCTCGTCGTTCACATGGTTGATCTCGATTGAGCTGAGACGCACCCGTGCAAGATCGGGCAATGCCGCGAGCTCGCGCACAAGTCGGGCTAGGTCGAAACCATCCGCTTTGAAGCAGCCAAGGTTGATACCGGTGAGCACAAGTTCGCGATGCCCTTGCGCGATGCGTCGTGACGCCTCGGCAAAGATCGCGTCGACACCGCGGCTTCGCGACTCGCCCCGAACGATCGGGACGACGCAATAGGAGCATTGGAACGAGCAGCCATCTTGGATCTTCACGACCGCCCGAACACGATTCACACGCACCTCGTCGGTGCCGAGACAGCCGAGAGCACCGATCTCAGACGCGACTGCTGCGGGTGTCTCTTCCGACCGGCGGGCGACGACGGTGACGTTCTCGGGGAGGGTCGCGAACGCGTCGCCCGCGAGATTCGCACCGCAACCGGTGATGAACACCCGCCCGTGCGTGCGTGCTGCGCGGGCCGCCGCCTTGCGGCTCTTCGCGACCGCCTCGTTTGTCACACAACAAGCGTTGATCACGGCGACCTCTGCGGATGCACCGCCTCGCGCTTCTGTGTGACCGTCGGCGAGCAGCCGCTCGCGGATCTCGTGCGCATCAACGTTCGAGACCTTGCAACCCAGAAAGTCGATGGTGAAACGCGCCATCTCTTGGGCTGATCGTACGTCCCCGCTTCGCCCAACGCGGGAACTCAGTGGTGGCACTGCGGGCCAGCGGTGCAGCACCCACATGCCCCTAGGGGGCGGTGAGGCCCCCTGAACACACGCTAACCAGCGTTACCGCTCATCTCTGCAACGGCGCTGGATCAGTTCTGTAACGCCGCGCGACGGCGGCGCGTACCCGCGTGCATCAGGATCGCGAGCCCCGCCGGCACAACGAAAAGCACCGAGGCGATCGTGAACGCGCTCCAGCCACCAACGTGCACGACCAGGTATCCCGCAAGCGACGCCCCGCCGGCCGCACCGCAGCCCTCAGCCGTCGTCATCCATGTCAGAGCCTCCGTGCCAGCTCGTGGAGCAAGATGATCAAGGGCCTCGAAGATCGACACCGTCGCCGGGCCAAAGGCGATTCCCGCGACAAACAACGTCACCGCCAACACCGGAAGTGACGAGGTGAGACACACCGGAACGATCAGCACCCCAAGGATCACCGAGGTCTGCAGAAAGCGAGCAAACGACGAGCCCTCGGAGTCGCGGGAGCCAAACCACACAGCACCGGTAACGCTGCCAAGCGCAAAGAGCGCGAGCAGCGGCCCGCCAAGCGACCCGTGCCCGGTGTGCCCCGCGATCGTCGGTGTCGCCACCTGGACGATGCCCGTGCCGGTGCCAAACGCAACACCAACGAGCAACAGCGCGAGCAGCCCGCGGCTCTCGCGGAGGCGCGGCATCGGCTCCGGGCGCATTGCGGCACGCGTCGGATCGCGCTGCGGGGTCGAGAGCGTCGCGGCGATCAGGCACGTCACCGCTGAAACAAGCGGGGCGATCCACCAAGGCCCGAGGAACAATGCGCTCGCGAGTGCCGGGCCTGCAACCCACCCGATGTCGCCGAGCAGCGACGTCACCGCGTAGCCACGGCGCACAAGGTCGGGTGGCACCGCCTGCGGCCACACCGAACGTGCTGAAGCGAACAGCGGTGGCATCACGGCACCGACCGCGCCACACAACGCGATCAACGGCCACGCGACCGATGTGAGCGAGGCGGCGATGTCGAGCGCAACGAGCGCAACGGTGTAGAGCACCGACATCACCGGCAGCCACGGGTGCGCACCCTTCCTATCGACGAGCCGTCCGCGCGGCGGCGCCGAAAGCCCGGCGCACACCGCAAACGCGCCCACCGCGACACCGCTGATCGGGTACGACCCCGTCGCTTTGTGGACGACAAGGAGCAGCGTGAGCTGCACCATCCCATACGAGATCGTGGCGGATGAGAGCGCGTAGATCAGACGTCTGGCGGACGGCAGACGAATGAGTTCGACATACCCCGAACTCAAGCGACCCCCTCCAGCACAACCGTCCCGATGCTGCTTTGCGACTCGGGCACGAACGGTGATGCTAGTGCGTGGCCTTGACGAACAGGTCGGCGGCCCAGCCCTCGAGCTCGCGGCGACCCTCGTGCCGATACCCCGGAGCAACCGGCTGCTCCGTCACGAGATACCCGCTCGTGATGATGCGATCGACGGTGAGACGCGGCAGCACCGCCTCGACGGTCGGCAGCGTCACATTCGCGACGGCGACATCGGCTGCGGGAAGCTCATCGAGCAGTGCATCGCCCAGCCAGGCGTGAAGCTCGACGCCATTGCGCTCGGCATTTTCGATTGCAGCGTCGACCGAGGCCTGAGCGAAGTCGAAGGCGCTCGCAGGACCGAAACCGATCTTCACTGCCGCGATCGACAACACACCAGATCCGCACCCCACATCAAGCAGCGAGCCGCGCTCCACACCGTCGAGCAGCTCAAGGCAGAGACGCGTTGTCGGATGCGAACCCGTGCCAAACGCCTGCCCTGGATCGATCACGATCGCGAGCAACTCGTCTGAGGCCGACTCCCACGGAGGGCCGATCCAGAATCGGCCGGTCGCAACACCCTTGTGGAACTCGCGCCACCGGTTCTCCCACCCGTCCTCCACGACACCCATCACCGCAGCAGGGAATGCGTCGCGAATCCGTTCGGCGCCAGGCCCGTACGCAGTCAACGTGACCGAGCCGCCAGCCTCCGCGTCTTGAAACCCTTCGGCGGCGAGCTCAACGAACGCAGCGCGAAGCTCCTCCGCCTGCTCCAGCGGAACCGTGACCGACGCGACGATCAGCGGAACGCGCTCTTCAGCTTGTTAAACAGGCCCTCGTCGGGCTTGTAGGTGTGCTCGTCACTCGTCTTCTCGAACTCGCCAAGCAGTTCGCGCTGCTCGTCGGTGAGGTGGCGCGGGACCAGCACGTTCACAAACAGCCGGTGGTCGCCTTTGCCGAAGCCCTGAAGCACAGGCATGCCCTTGCCGCGGAGCACTTTCGTGTCGCCCGGCTGCGTGCCACCCGAAAACTCAACCTCGACTATGCCGTCGAGCGTCTCGACCGAGACCTTCGCTCCAAGCGCCGCCTGGACGATCGTCAGATCGACCTTCGAAAAGATGTCGTTACCGTCACGCGTGAACAGTTCGTGTTCGCGCACGCGCACCGAGACGTAAAGGTCGCCGGTTGGGCCGCCCGCGGTGCCCGCGTGCCCTTCACCGGAGAGTCGGATGCGCTGGCCGTCGTGGATTCCGGCCGGAATGTCGACGGTCACGTCGCGACGAGTAACCGTTCGGCCTTGGCCGCCGCAGTCGGCGCAGTGCTTTTCGACGAGCCGACCGGTGCCACCACATTGCGGGCACGACGCCGTCCGAACGAAGTCGCCAAACACCGAGTTCGACACCTGCTGCAGCCGCCCACTACCCGCACAGCGGCCGCAGGACGACACGGGCGATCCGGGCTCAACCCCGCTGCCTGAGCACGTGTCGCAGCCGATGGCGACCTCGAGCGGAACGGTGACTTCGGCGCCAGCGGCAGCATCGGCAAGCTCGATCACCACTTCGGCACCGATATCGGCGCCGCGGGTTGCGCCGCCGCCGCCGCGACGTCCATCGAACACGTCGCCGCCAAAGAACGCGCTGAAGATGTCCGACAGGTCAGCCATGTCGAAGTTGCGAGGCTGGTAGCCACCCGACTTCAGCCCGGCGTGCCCGTATCGGTCGTAGAGCTGGCGTGTCTCAGTGTTTGAGAGCACCTCATACGCCTCCGACACCTCCCGGAAGCGCACTTCGGCGTCGGGCTCCTCGCTCACATCAGGGTGCAGTTTGCGGGCAAGCACACGAAACGCCTTCTTGATTGCGCCCTCATCGGCGTCGCGTGAAACGCCAAGCAGTTCGTAGTAGTCGCGTTCGGTCGTCGACATCGGGTTCATATGGTGCCAGCGACAGTCGGCGCGGCCTCGAATCGACCGGTCGCGCTACTCGTCGGCATAGACGTCTTCGACAAACCGCGACAGCTCGTGAGCGGCGGAACGCACCGAACGGAGCGCCTTGTCGTAGTCCATACGCAGCGGACCGAGCAGGCTAACCGCACCAAGGGTCTGGTTGTGGATGCCGTATGACGCACCCACCAGGGCAAGCGCACTGAAGCCACTCGTCTGCAGCTCACCGCCCACACGGGCGAACGGGCGACGGCCATCGATCGACTCCGCCAAGACCTCCAAGAGCGCCGCCCGCTTCTCAAGCGCCTCGATCAGGCTGCGGTAGGCGCCAATCTCCTCGGTGCGCAGGTCGTCGAGGAGGCCAGCGGCACCGCCGACGTACAACCGCCGATCATCTTCAACCGCGTCGAACGCTCCGCGAATGACCGCGAGGAACGCTGCTTCGCGCGGTGACAGCTCGGGATCCTCGAACGCGCCGCGCAGGATGCGCGATCTGAGCTTCACCCCAACGAGCCGCTCGCTGAGATAGTCACCCGCCCACGTCACAAGCCCTGGATCGACCGGAGCCGAAAACACGTAGCGCTGCTTCGCAACACCACCTGTTGAGGTGATCACCACCACCATCACTACGGTCGGCTGGAGCGGCAGCACCTCGACGTGCCGAACCGTCGCCGCCTCAAGCGGCGGCGCCGAAACAAGCGCGAACAGGTGCGTGACCTGACTCAACACTTCCGTCGTTGTCTGCAGCGCCTCCTCAACCTCGGCGCGCGTCTCGGCAAGGCCAAGCGGTAGCTCGTGCGGCCGTGTCTCGGGTTGGCTCAGCAGGTCGTCGACGTACTCGCGGTACCCCGTCTCGGTTGGAATCCGCCCAGCCGAGGTGTGCGGGTGCGTGAGCAGCCCACGCCGCTCGAGTTCCGCGAGTTCGGCGCGCATCGTCGACGACGACACGTCAAATCCCGCACGCTCGACGAGCGTCTTCGACCCCACCGGGGTTCCGTCGGCCACGTACGCCTCGATGATGCGGCGCAGAATCTCGCGTTGGCGCTCAGTCAGCATTCCGTCCACCCATCCATCGTAGGCAAGCGTCGGCAGCCCGGGCAACGAGCGTCCCGCACCGAACGGCCACCGGGCCCAGAACTAGGTGAGCAGGTCGGCTGTGACGGCATCGCCGATGAAGCGGCCACGGCGCGACAACGTCACACCATCGGCTGTTCGCTCGACGAGGCCAAGCCGCACCAGACGATCAAGACCCGCCGGGTCGATCGCTGCCTCAGCCTCAACCCACGGCACTGGTTCGTCGAGACGCAGGCCGAGCATCACTCGTTCGAGCGCACGTGTTGCCTGGTCGAGATCCTCTACCTCCCGCGGGGGAGCCTCACCGTTTCCGAGAGCCTTCAGATAGCCCGCAAGCGACGGCAGGTTGCGCCAGCGTCGGTGCTCAATTGTGCTGACCGCCCCCACGCCAACTCCGAGGTAGTCCCGTGCAAGCCAGTAGCCGAGGTTGTGGTGCGCACGAAGGTCGCGAGGCACGTCGCCCTCGTCCCCCGCGCCCTCGACGCGAGCGAAGTTGGCTGTCTCGTACCAGCGATACCCGGCACCCGTCAGTCGCTCGACGACGAGCTCGAAGTAGGACTCCATCTGGTCGGCCTGACGCTTGAGTTCCGCTCCGTGAGCGTGCGTGAAGCGGGTGCCCGGCTTCGCTTCGAGCTCGTATGCCGAGAGATGCTCAGGATCAAGCGCCAAAGCCGAGGCGAGGTCGCGTTCGAGGTCGGCGGCGCTCTGGCCGGGAATGCCGTAGATGAGATCAAGCGAGATGTTGTCAAATCCGGCATCACGTAGACGATAGAACGCAGCTCGGACGTCGTCAGGACCGGCAACACGCTCAAGCACTTCAAGGAGCCGTGGCTCGAACGTCTGCGCCCCAAGCGACACGCGGTTCACCCCCGCCTCGCGCAACAACGCAGCAACCTCGGATGTCACCGTCTCGGGGTTCGCCTCGACCGTCACCTCACGCGCGTTCGGCAGCAGAGCCAGCACGCGACGCAGCGCACCTGGCTCAAAGTAGGTGGGCGTGCCCCCACCGATAAACACCGTCTCGACCTCGCCAAGCTTCCCCGACTCGAGCGCCAGCTCCGCAAGGAGCGCCTCGGCGTAGCCGCCGTGCTCGTCGATCTTCCCCACGGCAGTGACGAAGTCGCAGTACCCGCACCGGTGCGAGCAAAACGGGAGGTGGACGTAGAGGTGGCGGGCGCTCACGCGTCCGCTACAACCCGCCTCGGCCGCGCAACGAGCTCGCCGCCGCAGTTCGGGCAGGTGTGGTCGAGCTCGGCATCACACGCAGCACAGAACGTGCACTCGTACGAGCAGATCACCGCCACGCCCTCGGGTGCGAGCGCGCCGCCGCACCGCTCACACTCGGCGCGCATCTCCAAGCTCATGACTTCTTGGTGTCGCCGAGGTTGAGGACGGCAAGGAACGCTTCCTGCGGCACCTCGACGGCACCGACCTGCTTCATGCGCTTCTTGCCTTCCTTCTGCTTTTCGAGCAGCTTGCGCTTACGGCTGATGTCGCCGCCGTAACACTTCGCGATGACGTCCTTGCGGCGCGCCTTCACGGTTTCGCGGGCAATGACGCGGGCGCCGATCGCGGCCTGAATCGCCACGTCGAACATCTGGCGCGGAATCTCTTCCTTCAACTTCTCCACGAGCATCCGGCCGCGGTCGTAGGCGAAGTCCTTGTGCGCGATCAGCGACAGCGCGTCGACCGACTCACCCGCAACGAGCACATCGACGCGCACGAGCGACCCTGGGCGGAAGCCGACGAGGTCGTAGTCGAAGCTCGCGTACCCCTTGGTGCGCGACTTCAGTTGGTCATAGAAGTCGAGGACGATCTCGCCGAGCGGCAGCTCGTACGTCAGATGGACGCGGGCTTCCGACAGATATTCCATCGCCGCGAACTTGCCGCGGCGCTCGTTGCACAGCTCCATCACCGCGCCGACGTACTCCTTCGGAACGATCACCGAGGCCTTGATGTAGGGCTCTTCAACCTCGTCGATCGCGCTCGGAAGGTCGGATGGAACGTGCACTTCCGTCCACTCGGTCTCGTTCAAGCCACGCACGCGATACGCGACGTTCGGTGCCGTCACGAGCAGGTCGAGGTCGAACTCGCGCTCAAGCCGCTCGCGAACGATCTCCATGTGCAGCAGGCCGAGAAAGCCGCAGCGGAAACCGAAGCCGAGCGCCTGTGAGGTCTCAGGCTCATAGAAGAGCGCGGCGTCGTTCAGCTTCAACTTCTCGAGCGCGTCGCGCAGATCGGGGTAGTCGTCGGAGTCGGTCGGGAAGAGTCCCGAGAAGACCATCGGCTTGACTTCCTTGTACCCCGGAAGCGGCTCAGTGGCCTGGTTCTTCTCGGGCGTGAGCGTGTCGCCGACGCGGAGCTCAGAGACATCCTTGAGTCCCGTGATCACATAGCCGACTTCGCCCGCCGAGAGGTACGGCACCGGCTTCATCACCGGCGACATGACGCCGATCTCTTGCGCCTCGAACTTCGTGCCGAGCGCCATTGCGCGCAGGACGTCGCGCGGCGAAAGCCGCCCGTCAACGACACGAACGAACGCGACGACTCCGCGGTACTGGTCGTAGGACGAGTCAAAGATGAGCGCGCGGGCGGGAGCGTCGAGGTCGCCGGTTGGTGCCGGGATCCGCTCGATGATCGCGTCGAGCACGTCCTCAACACCGATGCCCGTCTTCGCCGAGATCCGCAATACCCGCTCGGGCTTCTCTCCGATCAGCTCAGCCACCTGCGCCGAGGCCCCGTCGGGATCGGCCTGAGGCAGATCGATCTTGTTGACGAGCGGCACGATCTCAAGGTCGTTCTCGATCGCGAGATACGCGTTCGCGAGCGTCTGCGCTTCAATTCCCTGCGCCGCGTCGACGACAAGCAGCGCGCCCTCACATGCCTGCAGTGACCGCGACACCTCGTACGTGAAGTCGACGTGACCCGGCGTGTCGATCAGGTTGAGCTGATGGCCCTTCCAATTCACCCGCACTGCCTGCGCTTTGATCGTGATGCCGCGCTCGCGCTCAAGATCCATCGAGTCGAGCAGCTGCGCGCGCATATCGCGCTTCGACACAGCGTTTGTCAGCTCGAGGATGCGGTCGGCGAGCGTCGACTTGCCATGGTCGATGTGCGCGATGATCGAGAAGTTGCGGATGTTCTTCTGTTCCATGCTCGGACCGCGATGGTAGCCGCGGCCCGCCGTTAGCCTCCCGACCGGCGGCGCATCACGCCGGTGAGCGTGTCGAGCTCCCGCACGCGCAGCACCTTGCACGCGACGAGGTAGACACAACCCGCGAGGGCAAGCGCGGGCAGGAGCGACCCAAGCTGCCCGAAGAACGAGCGGCCGACGACGGGATCGATCGTGTGCCACACGCCCCAGCCAACGGCGGCCGCAAGGGCAGATGCCGCAACGACGCGCAGGAGCGACTCGCTGACCGCATCGAGATCGAGACGACCGAGACGTCGCCGCAACACAACGATGAGCGCCACGGTGCCCGCGAGGTTGACGACCGACGTCGAAAGCGGAATTCCCCAGACCCCGAAGCGGTAGAAGAACGCGTCGAGCACACCGTTCACAACGAGGTTGCCAAGCGCGATCGCGGTGGGCAACCAGTTCGACTGCAGGCTGAAGAACGACCGGTTGAGAAGCAGCATCGTGCCGTTGAACGTCAGTCCCAACGTAAACGCGATCAACGCGCCCGCGACCACGGTTGTCTGATGCGGCGTAAACGCACCTCGCTGGTAGAGCAGCCGAACAATCGGCGTTGCAAGAACGGCGATCACCGCGCTCGCAGGAACGAGCAGGAAAGCGATCTGACGCAGACCGAGCGAGACCGTCTCGCGAAACCCATCCCAGTCATCGCGAGCGGACAGCCGCGACAGCGTGGGAAACAAGATTGTCGCGACGGCGACCGAGAACATTCCCTGCGGGAGCATGTAGACACGGAACGCCTTGTCGATCGCGGCCGGCGCGAGGTTGGGATCGAGGAGCCGCGAGGCAAAGAACGTGTCGACAACCGCGTTGACGTTGATCAGTCCCAGGCTGAGCGTCACCGGGATCATCAGCTTCAACGTGCGCCACACCGCCGGGTCGCGCCAGTCGATCACGAGGCGCAAGCGATCGTCACGACCGCGCAGCCACGGGATGGGCAGCAGCACCTGCACAACGGTTCCCGCCAGGATCGCCGCCGCGTAGATGTAGAGCTTCGAGCTGTCGGAATGCGCCTGCGGCACGCCGATCACGAGCCCGATGATGATCGCCACGTTCCACGCGACCGGCGTGAGCGCCGGCACCGAGAACTCGTCGTAACAGTTGAGGATTCCGACGATGATCCCCGAGACACCCAGGAGCGCCACGATCGGGAACAGCACCTGCGAAAGCCCGACAGCAAGGCCCGGATCGACAGGGTGAAACGGCCGAACAAGGAGCGGTGCGAGCAACATGAAGAGCGCGGTCAGGGCGCCGAGCCCCAACACCATCAGCCAGAAGAGGCTCGACGCCACACGCCAGGCGCGCCGCCGATCCCCCTTCTCGAGCAGGTCGCTGAACACCGGCACGAACGCCGACGAAAGTGCTGAGTCGGCAACGAGCGCCCTCACCAGGTTCGGGATCTGAAACGCGACGGTGAACGCGTTGATCCGGCCCTGAACACCGAAATAGTTCGCCGCAACCATCTCGCGCACCAGTCCGAGAACCCGCGAGAGCCCTGTTGCAGCCGCAAAAATCGCGGTCGAGCGAGCCAAGCGCCTTCGTGGGGCTACAGAGTCAGGGAGGGTGTCGCTCAAGGGGCCACCAGCCGGGACGATACGCCACCCTGCAGCCAATCCCTGGCCGAGTGCGCCTCTTTGCTACGATCTTCCGGCCCGCAGGAGCGGGCAACCGACTATGGCAAACATCAAGCAACAGAAGAAGCGCATCCGCACGGCCACCGAGCAGCGTCTCGAGAACCTGCGGTACACCTCGACGATCAAGACGCTCACCAAGCGCCTTGCGACTGCCGCTGAAGAAGGCGACGCCGCGAAGGTCACCGAGGAGCACCGCAATCTCGTCAAGCTGATCGATCGTGCCGTCACGCGTGGCGCTCTTCACCGCAACGCCGCAGCCCGCAAGAAGTCGCAGGCTGCCCGCGTTCTCGCCGGCAACTAGCCTGCGTTTCCGGGCGTTCCGCTAGCCCGGGTTCTTAGGCGTTCCGCCCTGCTGGCTCTCGGCGAGCTGTGATGTCGATCAACGCTCGCTCCAGCTCGAGGTCGTTCGCGATCCGCGAACCGCCCTTGAGCGCAAAGTCAAGCTCAGCTAGGCGTATGGTCACGTTGCGCAGCTCCTCGGCACTGAAGTTCCGTGCCTGTGTGTAGAGCTTTCCAACGTAGAACGGATGTCGTTTCATCTGGGTCGCCGCCTCCTTTGCGGAGATGCCCTGCGACTCAAACTGCTGGCAGGTCTTCACGCGCGCCACATGATTCGTGAGCTGCCCCACAAGGATTGGAATCGACTTTGAGCGCGGGTCGCCCGACCGTTCCATCAATGTCTCCGACGCCTTCAAGACTGAGGCGATGTCGCGCTGCCCCCACGCGTCGGTGAGTGCGAACCCCGACGCTTCGGCGCGGGGAGCGACGAGCTCCTCGATCTCATGGTCGGTGATCGTCGCACCTGCCCCTGCCCACGTCGCGATCTTGTCGACCTCCGACGCAAGCTCGTAGAGATCCTCCCCGACGAGCTCGATCAGCAAGCGGCACGCGTCGATGTCGGCCGACACACCGTGCAGCTTGAACTGCTCTAGAACCCATGAGGGCAGGGTCTTCTGCGGCACATCCCACAGCAGCAGGTCGCCGACCGCGGCGACAGCTTTCGCAAGCGCCGAATCTTTCTTGATCTCGCCTGCGACAAGCGCGAGCGTCGTGTCGGGCGACGGCGCCTTCAGGTAGGCCGCGACCGCCGCGACGTCAGCGGCCTTCCACGACTCCACCCCGTCGACCGCAATCAGCCGTCCACCGCTCGCAAAGAGCCCCATTGCGTTGCACGAGGCGACGACCTCTTCCCCCGACGCCTCGGATGCGCGCAGACGCTCGACGGCATCAGCGTCGAATCGCCCACGAAGCCGCTCCAACGCCCGATCAACCTTTGGCCGATCGGTGCCGCCAATCAGGTAGGCGGGTTTGAGATCAGCGGCCACAGACCAAGGATAGAAGCATGAGCAGCCGGTAAGGAATTGCTGCACGCGCTGGACAATCGGGCCACAATCGGTTACACGTGGTCCACGGCACGTGTGGTGGGCGGACCACACGAACCGGGAAATCACCCCCTATGGCTACAGCTCCGTCCATCGTCCCCACCGGGGCCACCGCGACCGTCGGGACGACGACCACGGGAACGACCACGACCGGCACCACAACGACCGTTTCAACAACAACGACGGTCGCAACAACCACAACAACCCCGTCGGGCGGAACGGCGTCAGCCGAAGATCCGATCTCGGCTCTCAGCTCAAGCTCGATCACGGTCGGCCCATTGACCTGTCAGGCGACCGGCGCCTCGCCGAACCTCACCTCATTCCACGTGGGCGACCGCGTTCACATCGGCTGCACGGGCGGCATCCTCACCCGGATCGAAGGTCCGCTCCCCGCACCGAACGCCCAGGTCGTTCAGAAGAACGGGAACATCAACGCGGTGAGCAGCTCGTCGATCACGGTCGATGGTCTCACCTGCTCGGTCGGCGCCGGCTCGCCAACGACCGGATCGTTCACGGTTGGGCAGCGCGTCGTGATCGCCTGTGTCGGTCAGAACCTTGTGTACCTCGTCGCGGCACCGTCGAACTCGCAGTCGTCAGGTTCGCAGGGTTCGTCTGGTGAGTCGCACTCCACAAGCCAGATGGTCGTCCGCATGGGCGTGCTCACGGCACTCTCGTCGACCTCGATCACGGTGTCGGGGCTTACGTGCACGATCGGTTCGACCTCCCCGAGCACGGCTGGCTTCACCGTTGGTGGCCCAACGGGCATCGGCTGCATCAACGGTGCGCTCGTCAAGATCGGTGTGCCGTCAGCCGGAAGCAGCAGCAAGGGCGACGACGATGACGATGACGACGACAAGGTCGCCGAGCTGAAGACCTCGTTCGGCGCAATCACCGCGCTCACAACAACGTCGGTGACGATCGGGACGCTCACCTGCACGATCGCTCAGACTTCCCCGAGCGTCGCCGCCTTCAAGGTTGGCGATCAGGCAGGCATCGGTTGCCGCAATGGCGTCCTCGTGAAGATTGGGATTCCTGGCGCGGCGCAGGGTGGCGAAATGAAGACCGCTTTCGGCCCGATCACAGCGCTCTCGTCGAGCGCGGTGACCATCGGCACGCTCACCTGCACCATCACGCAGACCTCGCCGAGCACCGCGAGCTACAAGGTCGGCGATGTCGCAGGCATCGGTTGTATCGACAGCAAGCTGGTGAAGATCGGTACCCCCGCCTGGCACCACTGACGGTGTCACCGTGAAGCTCGGAACCGTCAGCGCGGTGAGCAGCTCGTCGATCACCGTCGGCCCGCTCACCTGCACCGTCGGCGCAGGCTCGCCAAGCGTCGCGGGCTTCAAGGTTGGCGATCAGGCCGGCATTGGGTGCTTCAACGGTGTGCTGTTCATGATCGGGGTGCCGCCGGCGAACGCTGGCGCGGCGGCCGCCACTGGTGCGCCAACCAACGCGACGGTGCGGTTCTCGAAGCTCGTTCGGCAGTACACGACGCTCGCGAAGCTTCACACCCGGATCGTCAAGACGAGCAAGGCGCACGCCAAGCACTAGAAGGACCGCTCACGTACCGCAGACGTTGAGCGAATCGGCAGACGGATGCGAGGTGCACGACGCAGTCGAGGGGAAGGGCCGTCGCCGCAACGGCCCTTCCCTCCTATTCGCTGCGGAACGTCATCTCGGGGACATCGTCAGCCGTGGAAGCGCACGGGTGGCGGGTGAGGCCTCACGCTTCGCCCGCCACCCGCCGCTCACTCCATCCGCACTCTCACGACGGCCCACACAACACCCAGCACCAACGCGATAGCGACCGCCACTGCGGGCCCCGCAAGCGGATTGGTGACCGTGATCTGCGCCCCCGGAACCGATCCAATAAGCCGGGCGCAGCCACCGATGTAGGCAACAACCCAGCCGTTACACCAGCTCAGAAACGCTGCCCCCGCCGGAGTCACAGGCCCGAGCGCAGCTGTCGCAAACGCGAGGGTCAACACGATCGGCATCGCTGGTTCTGCGAGCACGTTCGCCGGGATCGTCAAGAGCGGCAGCTGACCAAATCGAAACCACAGAATCGGTGCGGTCACAAGCCCGCACGCTCCCGAGACCGCGATCGCCATTTGGAGATGGTCCGGTAACGGATAGCCAGCAAGCCGCGCCCGTACGCGTGGCGCGACCGCAAAGATCGCGCCCACCGCCGCAAACGACAGCTCGAAACCCGGGTCGAACACCAACATCGGGTTCCAACCAAGCAACACAACCGCACCAAGAGCAAGCGCGTACCACGCATCACCCAAACGCCCAGTAAGCCATGCGATCGACGCAAGCGCCCCCGCCACCCCAGCGCGCACAACAGACGGCTGCGCACCCACGGCCAACACATACGCCGCAATGCCCACCAATGCACCAACCTCACCCACCACACGCGCCACCCCGACGAGCCACGCCAACACCAACACCCCTGCCGCGACAAGCACGACGTTCTGACCACTCACGGCGAGGAGGTGGTAAAGCCCGCTCGCCTGGAAGTGCTCCTTCGTGCTCTGCGACAGGCCGCCGTCGTCACCCAGGACGATCCCAACGAGCAGCGCACGCCGCTCCCCGGTCACCCCACAAGCGATCGCCGCGCCGAGCCACGCGTGAATCCTGTCGGCCACACCACCGACCCCGCCTCGGCGGCCAACCTGACGCCAGGCGGTGTAGCGCACGATCACATGAACACCTTGGTGGCGAAGCCACGTGCGCTCGTCGAATCCGTCGGCCGGCCCGCGAGGTGCGCGCACCGTCGCGGCACCCTGGATTACGGCACCTTGCGGCGGCGACCGGCCAAGCGGCAGCTCGAGCAGGACGGGCTCGCGAACACGGCGACCCTCGTATCCCCTAACCGCACCGAACACGCGGATCCGATAGCGCCCCACCTTGGCCGGGGCCGTCACAACCGCCTCGAACCGGCCTGCGTCCGCCACATGAGCCGAGAGCACGCTGCGGTCGAGACGTTCAAGTCGTCCCGACCCCCACCACCAACCAAACGCCGCGAGAGCGACCGCAAGAGCGGTAAAGCGCACCGTCGAGCGCGGATCGCCAAGGACGAACACCAGCGCGACACCAACGACCGCGAGCCCAACCGTGTGAATGTGGGCGACGTTCGCGAACGCGAGACCCGCGACAAGCGTGGAGGCAAGAAGGTGGTGCGGGTAGCGATCGAGCACCGTCACGCCGGCACCACAAGGCCCCGCAGGTTTTCGATGCGAGACGCACCGATGCCGGGGATCGCGTCGAGCTGATCGACCGAGGTGAACGGCCCGTGCGCCAAGCGGTAGTCGATGATCTTCTGTGCCGTCACCGGGCCGATGCCCGGAAGCCCATCAAGCTGCTCAACGGTGGCCGAGTTGAGGTCGACGGGAGCGCCACCACCCGTTGCTGCGCCACCGCCCGCGGCGGCGTCACCCACCCCTGCGGTGGAGCGCGCGGGAACCACGACCTGCTCGCCATCGGCAAGCGGAGCCGCGAGGTTGACACCCCCGGCAGCGGCCGACGGCTTCAGCCCGCCCGCCCGCACTAACGCGTCGGCAACGCGAGCCCCGGAGCGAAAGCGGTAGAGCCCCGGTCGGCGAACCGCCCCCTCAACGTCAACGACCAGCGACGCCGACCCCGCAGCCGTGGTCGACGACCCATCCGCGATCGGAATCGAAACCGTCGCCGCCTCCGCCACCGACGGCACCCTGACGGCGCTCTCGCCACCGAAGCCGAGCAGCCGAGCCAGGACGACAACCGCGACCGCTGCGACGGCCAGCGTCGCGAGGACGCGGCGACGGTCGGAGGCGAAGTCGGCCATAGACCGAGCGTGCCGAGCGGCGCGTTACGTCACTGGATCATCTTCGTCACAGCTCTGTGACGGCTACACCACGAAGCTGACGAGCTTGTCAGGCACGACAAATGTCTTCTTCGGCTCGGCGCCGCCAAGGTGCGCCTGCACCTTCTCCGACGCACGAGCGGTCGCGATCAGATCGGCCTCCGGCAGCCCTGTGGCCACCGTGATCTTGTCGCGCACCTTCCCGTTCACCTGCACAACAAGCTCGACCGTGTCCTTCACAAGCTGCGACTCGTCGGCGACAGGCCACGGCTCGGCCCACAGGCGCTCACGCCCAAGGCGCTCCCACAGCTCCTCCGCGATGTGTGGCGCGTAAGGGTGGATGAGCGAGACAGCGGTCTCGACAGCGAAGCGCGATGCCGGATCGTCTGGTGTCCGTGAGATCTCGTTGACGAGCTCCATCACCGCGGCGACAGGCGTGTTGAAGACGAATCGCCGCTCGATGTCGTCGCCGACGCGAAGGATCGTCTCGTGCGCCTTCCGCGCCAGCGGTGTGCCCGTCGTGACACCGGTCGGTTCGCGATCGAGATCCTCATGCACGACACGCCAGAGCCGCTGCAAGAACCTGTGCGTGCCTTCGACACCCGTGTCCTGCCACTCCTTGTCCTGATCGGCTGGCCCCATGAAGAGGATGTAGAGCCGCAGCGCATCGGCCCCAAACCGCTCGATCAGCTCGTCGGGAGAAACGACGTTCCCCTTCGACTTCGACATCTTGGCTCCGTAGCGGTAGATCATCCCCTGGTTGAAGAGGCGGGCAAACGGCTCCTTGAAGCCGACAAGCCCCGCGTCGTACAGCGCCTTCGTGAAGAACCGCGCGTACATCAAGTGCAAGATCGCGTGCTCGATACCACCGATGTACTGATTGACCGGCAGCCAGTAGTCGACGACGTCGCGACCGAACGGAGCCTGGTCGTTCGTCGGGTCGGTGTAGCGCAGGAAGTACCACGACGAATCGACGAACGTGTCCATCGTGTCGGTCTCACGGCTCGCCGGCCCGCCACACGACGGACAGGTGGTCGCGACCCAATCCTCGGCGGCCGCAAGCGGCGACTTGCCCTTAGGTACGTAATCCTCGATCTCGGGGAGCAGCACCGGCAGCTCCGATTCCGGCACTGGGACAACGCCACAGCTCGCGCAGTGAACGATCGGAATCGGGCAGCCCCAGTACCGCTGGCGTGAGAGCAGCCAGTCGCGCAGGCGGAAGTTGATCGTCTGCTTACCGAGCCCACGGCCCTCAAGATCCTCGACGATCTTCGACTTCGCGTCGGGCGAGGAGAGGCCGTCGAACGCACCCGAGTTGACGAGCACGTCGGTTGGTGAACTCGACACGTACGCGACGCCGTCGGCGACCTCACCATCGGCAGGGCGAATGACATGCGTGATGTCGAGGCCGAACTTCTCGGCGAACGCATAGTCGCGGTCGTCGTGGGCAGGCACCGCCATGATCGCGCCGGTGCCGTAATCCATCAGGACGTAGTCGGCAACCCAGATCGGGATCTTCGCGCCGTTCACCGGGTTCGTGGCGTAGAAGCCCGTGAACACCCCGGTCTTGTCCTCGTTCGCTGCACGCTCCTCGCTCTTCTTCGCAGCCGCATGACGAGCGTAGGCGCGGATCTCCTCACCGTTGTCGGCCAGCTCGGCAAACCGCTCAACCAGCGGATGCTCGGGCGCCAACACGAAGAACGTCGCGCCAAACAACGTGTCGGGCCGCGTCGTGAACACCGGCACGTCCTCGTCGAACTCCTCGATGCGGAAGAGAATCTCGCCACCCTCCGAGCGCCCGATCCAGTTGCGCTGCATCGTCAACACGCGCTCCGGCCACGACTCAAGGAGCGCCATATCGTCGAGCAGACGATCGGCGTAGTCGGTGATCTTGAACATCCACTGCTCGAGGTTGCGCGTCTCGACCTCGGTGCCGCAGCGTTCGCAGCGACCCTCGACGACCTGCTCGTTCGCGAGCACGGTCTGATCCTTCGGGCACCACTTGACCGGAGCCTGCTTCCGATAGGCGAGACCCATGTCGTAGAGCTTCAGGAACAGCCACTGCGTCCACCGGTAGTACTCAGGCTCGTGTGTGCCGACCTCGCGCGTCCAGTCGATCGACCAGCCCATGCGCTTGATCTGGCGGCGGATCGCCGAGATGTTGCGGTTCGTGACCTCGCGCGGATGGCCGCCATCCCGGATCGCTGCGTTCTCGGCAGGCAGACCGAAGGCGTCGTACCCCATCGGGCGCAACACAGACCAGCCGGTGCGCCGACGATGGTGCGACACGACGTCGCCAAGCGTGTAGTTCAGGACGTGTCCCATATGGAGCTCGCCTGACGGGTACGGGAGCATCTCGAGCACGTATGCCTTGCGTGCCTCGGCGTGCGCGGGGTCGTCGGGGTTCGGCGTGACGTAGGCGTCAGCCTGATCCCAAACCTCCTGCCACTTACGCTCGATTGCCTGCGGCTCGTATGCGTCCATGTCGCGATGCATTGTCAGCAATTCCCTTGTGTCGTCGATCCCGAGAAACGAAAAAGCCCCTCGAACTGCGAGAGGCTCGTCAGCAGATCCTGCACTGTTTCCGAGTGTAGCGAGGCCTCCTCGGTGGGGTGAAACGCCGTGTGCAGGCAGAATCGAGCTGTGAGCAACACCGAAGTCCTCTCGCTCTTCCCCGAGACTGCCGCCTCACTCGGCGGTCGCCTGAGCATTGGCGGGGTCGCCGCATCGGAGCTCGCGGCAACCTATGGCACGCCGCTCCTCGTGTACGACGAAGCGACGATCCGTTCGAGCGCTCGCGCCTACCGCGCCGCCGCCCCCAACGTTCACATCCACTTTGGGTCGAAAGCGTTCCCGAATGTCGAGGTGTTGCGCATCCTGCGCGAGGAAGGCATTGGTGCAGATGTTGCGTCGCTTGGCGAGCTCGCGTTCGCGCAACGTGCGGGATACACGGGTGCGGAGATCGTCGTGCACGGCAACAACAAGTCCGACGCTGAGCTCGCAGCGGCAGCCGCCGTGGGGGCGCTCGTCGCGATCGACTCGCTTGAGGAGCTCGACCGGGCGAAGGCCGCTGGCATCGAGCGCGGCATCCTGCGCATCACTCCCGGGATCGACGCCGACACGCACGAAGCGATCCGCACCGCCCACCACGGGTCGAAGTTCGGGGTTCCGCCCGAGGTTGCGCTCGATGCGATCCGACACGCACCTTGGCTGGAAGGGCTCCACACCCACATCGGGTCACAGCTCTTCGATGCGGGTGCCGCGCTGATGACGGCCGACTGGATCGCCGCCTTCGCTGCACGCGCACGCACCGAGACGGGCTGGACGCCGAAGACGATCGATATCGGCGGCGGCCTCGGGGTCGCGACCGCGCCCGAAGATCCTCGCCCGTCGATCCATGACTTCGCCGGGCAGGTCGCAGCCGAGCTTGAACGCGCCTGGGCCGAGCATGGCCTGCCGCCCGTCGCCGTGATGATGGAGCCGGGCCGTTCGCTCGTCGGCCGCGCGGGAGTCACCCTCTACTCGGTGGGAACCGTGAAGCAGGCCGCCGACGGAACGACGTACGTGGCGGTTGACGGCGGCATGTCTGACAACCCGCGGCGGGCGCTCTATCAGGCTCGGTACACCGCGGTGCTCGCGGACCGCGTCGACGACGAGACGGTCGGCCGCTTCACCGTCGCCGGAAAGCACTGCGAGTCGGGCGACGTCTTGATCGACCGGGTCGAGCTCCCGGAACCACACCGCGGCGACGTCCTCGCCGTACCCGCAACGGGCGCCTACACGCTCTCGATGGCGTCGAACTACAACGCGCTGCTGCGCCCCGCGGCGGTGCTCGTCGCCGATGGTCACGCCCGGCTCATCCGTCGGCGCGAAACGCTCGACGACCTCTTCGCGCTCGAGTCGTAGCGTCGCTAGGCGGCGTTCGCCGGCCGCACGAGGCGTACCGGACGAGGCAGCTGCGCCTCGTTGACGTGCGGATTCCACGGCTCCGCGAGCGGAGCGGCCCCGAACGACCTCTCGACCTGCTCGGCCGCAGGAGTGCCGTACAGCGTCGTCCGCTGCCGCGGGATCCGGCCAGCACTCTTGATCAACGCTTCCATCTGCTCCGGCGCCAACTCCTGTCCCCATTCCGACCCGGCAGCCCGCGAGATCGATTCGTTCATCAACGTCCCGCCGAGGTCGTTCACACCTGCACGCAGGGCCTGCTTGACCCCTTCCGGGCCGGCCTTCACCCACGACACCTGGATGTTGTCGATCTGCCCATGCAACGCCAGTCGCCCAACGGCGTGCATGAGGAGCATCTCGCCAAACGTCGGGCCGCTTCGTGCACGGCCCTTCAAATACATCGGCGCCTCCATGTGCACGAACGGGAGTGGAACAAACTCGGTGAACCCGCCGGTTCGCTGCTGCAGCTCCCGCACGCGCACCAGGTGACGCGCCCAGGCCGCAGGCCCCTCAACGTGGCCGTACATGATCGTGTTGTTGGAACGCAGTCCCACCGCGTGCGCGGCCTCGTGCACCTCAAGCCATTGCGCCGAGTTGATCTTGTCGGGGCAGATCAGCGCGCGAATCTCGTCATCCAACACTTCGGCCGCCGTCCCTGGCAGCGACGCGAGCCCTTCGTCGCGAAGCCGCGCGAGATACTCCTTCAGCGGCACCCCGAGCGTCGCAGCTCCCTGCCAGATCTCCAGGGCGCTGAACGCGTGCACGTGGATGTCAGGCACCGCGTCCTTGATCGCGCGCACAACCGAGGCGTAGTAGTCGCCATCGAACGACGGGTGGATGCCGCCCTGGAGACACACCTCCGTGGCACCCCGATCCCACGCCTCCTCGACCCGGCGCACGATCTCGGTGTGCGGAACCAGGAATGGCTCTCCTCGCAGGTTCGCCGCGAGCTTGCCCTTCGAGAACGCGCAGAAGCCGCACTTGAAGTAACAGACGTTCGTGTACTGGATGTTGCGCGTCACGATGTAGGTGACAACGTCTCCGTTCACCTCGCGCCGAAGGTGATCGGCAGCTGCAAACACGCGCTCGCGTTCCTCACCGCGGGCCCGGAAGAGGCGAGCGATCTCGTCTTCGCCGAGCTCGTCGCGCGTGTCGATCGGCAGCGCATCGCGCGAGACGACAAACGGGATCGCACCAGGCTCACCAGGCGCCCAGCCATCTTCGCGTGCGAGGCCGAGCGAGTCAGAGATCTGCAACACGTGCGGCAGCACGGCGGGGTCGATCCACTCGGAATCGAGAAACGCCGGGTAGACCGTCAGCCGCGGCACAAGTTCAAAGCCACGGCTGCGCGTTGCCTGACGGAGAAGATCGACCTCAGGCCACGGCGCCTCGGGATTGACGTGATCGACCGTGACCGGCGACACACCGCCCCAATCGTCGATACCCGCATCAAGGAGCTGTGCGAAATCCTCGGTGAGGTTCGGCGGAGCTTGCAGGGCGATCCGAGGCGGCAGGATCAGCCGGGCAACCGCGATCGTCCACAGCAACTCCTCCAGCGGCGGCTCAACCGAGGCGGCCATCTTCGTCCCTTCCTTGGCACGGAAGTTCTGGACGATCACCTCTTGGATGTGTGGGCCAGCCGCCGCAATCCGCTCAAGCGCCTCGATGCGCTCCGCGCGGGTCTCGCCGATCCCAATCAAGATCCCCGTTGTGAACGGAACGCGCGCCTCGCCGGCAAGACGAAGCGTCTCAAACCGCGCCTCCGGCAGCTTGTCGGGGGAGCCGAAATGCGGCCCACCCCGCTCCGAAAGCCGCGGCGAACTCGTCTCGACCATCAACCCCATCGAGGCAGCAACCGGACGGAGCAGCGCGAAGTCCTCCGCCGTCAACACACCAGGGTTGATGTGCGGCAGGAGCGTCGTCTCGTCGAGCACCGCCTGCGCGGCGCGAGCGAGGTACTCGATCGTCGTCGCACAGCCAAGGTCGGCAAGCTCCTCGCGAGCGGCCGCGTAGCGCAGCTCTGGCTTGTCGCCGAGCGTGAAGAGCGCTTCGCGGCAGCCGGCAGCCTCACCGGCGCGCGCAACCTCAAGCACCTCGTCGATCGTCATGAACGCCCGCTCGCCACGCCGGGGCGGGTGCGCAAACGTGCAGTAGTGGCATACGTCGCGACAGAGCTTCGTCAGCGGAATGAACACCTTCGGGCTGTAGGTGATGAGCCGACCGCGATGGGTGTCGCGCACGGCGCGCGCCTCGGCCATCAGGTCATCGAGGGGGCGCCCAAGGAGCTCCATGTCGGAAGCGTAGTGGGTCACGACACGTTGCCCGAGAACGCGGCCGCGTCGGTGATCGGCGCCTGGCAGGCGAAGCGCTCGCACACATACACCGCAGGCTGACCGTCGACAAACGTCTTACCCTCAAGCAGCGGAATCTCGTCGGTGGGGCCGTAAGCGACGACCGCGTGCGGATCCCAGGTCGCCATCGCGGCGCGCGCAACGTCGGAAAGCGGTGAGCCGACAATCGCGATCTCCCGCGGCGAGGCCAGATACAGGTCGAGTGCCACCAAGCCGAAGCCGTAGGCAGTTGGCGCCGTCTCAAGCCCCTTCGCGAGAAGGCGAAGGACACCCTCGGCGCGCTCCTCAAAGTCGGTGTTGCCGTAGATGCGCCCAAGCCGAATCAGCACGTAGGCGAACATCGCGTTCCCGCTCGGCGTTGGATGGTCGTCGAACGTCTTCTTCCGCGCGACGAGCTTCTCGGCGTCGGCAGCAGTGTGGAAGAAGCCGCCGCCCTCGTCGTCGCCAAAGAGCTCGATCGCGAGTGACGCAAGGCGATGCGCCTCGTTCAGCCAGCGGATCTCGCCAGTAGCGACGTGCAGCTCGATCAGGCCGTTCGCCACGTCGGCGTAATCCTCGAGATACCCATCCCCCTTGCCGATCCCGTCACGCCACGTGCGCCGCAAGCGGCCGTTCGACGACATCGGGCCAAGCAGGAACGACGCGGCGCTCCGTGCCGCATCGATCCATTCAGGCCGCTCAAGCACCCGTCCGCACTCGGCAAGCGCGGCAAGCGCAAGGCCGTTCCACGAGGCGACCGCCTTGTCGTCGAGCGCCGGCTTCGGCCGCAGCTCGCGCAACGCAAAGAGCTGCGCGCGTTCGTCCGGATCGATCTGGCCTCGAATGATCGACCGACCGTGTTCGAACGGCTCAAGGAGCTTGTCGGGCGCGCCCTCACCCGGAGCCCACGTGAAGGTCAACCCCTCGACGCCGTCTGTGTCGGCATCCTGCGCCGACGCAAATCCACCCGTTGGAAGCCGCAGCTCGCGCAGCATGTAGGCGATCGTCTCCTCGACGATCTCGCGGTAGCGCTCAGCCTTGTGCACACGCCAGCCGTGCAGGTACGCGAGCGCCAGCTGCGCGTTGTCGTACAGCATCTTCTCGAAGTGCGGAACGAGCCAGCGCTCATCGACCGAGTACCGGTGGAAGCCGCCACCGACGACGTCGTACATCCCGCCCGCGGCCATACCGTCGAGCGTGAGCCGCGTGAGCTCGCGCTCGTCGCGGCGGAGCAGAAACTCAAGGGTGCAGGCAGGTGGGAACTTCGGCGAGCGTCCCCAGCCGCCCCACACGTAGTCGAACCCTTCGCGGAGCGCCGACGCGGCCGTGTCGAGCACCTGCCGCTCTGGTACGCCAGGCGCACCCGCAACCGAAGCCGCTGCCTGGAGGTATTCGGTCAGCCCCGAAGCTGCCTCCTCCACATCACCGCGCTTGGTGCGCCATGTGTCGGCCAGCGATTCGAGCACACGCTTGAACCCGGGCAGGCCATGCCGCGACTCCGGCGGGAAGTACGTGCCCCCATAGAACGGCCTCGCGTCAGGTGTCAGGAACACCGTCATCGGCCAGCCACCATGACCCGAGAGCGACACGACAGCATCCATGTAGACCGAGTCGACGTCGGGGCGCTCTTCGCGGTCGACCTTGATGCACACGAAGTGCTCGTTCATCAGATCAGCAGTCGCCTGATCCTCGAACGACTCGCGCTCCATCACATGGCACCAGTGGCAGGCCATGTAGCCGATCGAGAGCAGGATCGGTTTGTCCTCGGCCGTGGCGCGCGCGAACGCCTCCGAGCCCCAGGGGTACCAATCGACCGGATTCTCCGCGTGCTGCAGGAGATACGGGCTCGTCTCAATGCCAAGACGGTTCATGCGTACGGGAGGTTGCTCATCCGCTCAAGCCATGCGGCAAAGCGTGGCCGGCCGTTCGTGGTCACGTGGTCGCGCAGCACCTGGTGGAACAGCTCCGCGTCGGTCGGGTCGCGATCAACCGCGTACCGAAGGAACGGGTAGGCGACGACGTCCGCGATGCCAAACGCCCCAAGCAGATAGTCGCGGTCGGCAAGCAGCCCTTCAAACACGTCCGTCAGCCCCGCAAGGCGACTGCCGAGCGCGGCAACCACGGCTGCGTCCGGCTCGTCACGTTCAAGCTCAGCGGCAAGCTCGTTGGGTGGCCGCTTCCAAACACCGTTGAACCACTCCACAAACACGTCGGCCTCAGACCGTTCGGGCTCGGTGGGCGGCCACAGCGGCGGCTCCGGGAAGCGATCGTCAATCCACCGGAGGATGACCGGCGAATCCACGACGACCTCGTCGCCCGACACAAGAACGGGCACCAAGTCTTGGCCGCTGACCGCGACGATCGCGGAACGATCGTCGCGGTCGACGTCAATCCACTCGACCTCAAGCCCCTTGTATGCGGCCGCAAGCGCAACCCGCTCGACATTGGTTGAGAACGGGATGCGATAGATACGAAACGCGGCGCTCAGGCGTCGAACCCCATCGCGTCAACCTTCTCGGCCTTGATCCGAACCGTCACACGCGTCTCATCCGGGCTCCGCCACGGATAGTCCTTGCCGAGATACTTGTTCGAAAGCTGGTCGATCTGCTCGTACGCACCTTCGGTCTCGAGCGTCGCCGCTCCGGACACGCCAACCCACTTGTACTGGTTCGTCGGATCGACGACGACAACCGAAGCCCGACCATCGTTGCGCAGGAAACGATCCTTCGCACGACCAAGCGCCGTATTCACGACAACGTCGCCGTTGTCTTCGTGCATCCACACAACCGTGGAATGAGGTGAACCGTCGGGGCGAAGCGCGGTGAGCACAGCGGGAAACGCGTTGTCGCGTAGAAAGGCGGCCTGATCTGGTGTCAGAGGCATCGATGCGTCCTTTGTTCGAGGGGAGTGCGAGTGGCGTTCTATTGTGACCGCAAGTTCTCGTGTCCGGTCGAAAAGCGTGCTTCAACCCACTCCGTCCGTCCGTCCGTGCCCGTAAGATCCCGCCCACGATGCTCGCAGGTGACTTCCTCAAGCGTGGCGTAGCCGAGTTCGTCGGCACGTTCGCCCTCATCTTCATTGGCTGTGGCTCGCTGATCTATGGCGATCTCGTCGGTGCCGCGTTCGCTCACGGCCTTGTGATTGCCGTGATGGTTTCGTCGGTCGGGATGATCTCAGGCGGTCACTTCAACCCCGCCGTCACGTTCGCTTTCCTGATCACACGGCGCATCGAGGCGAGCCTCGCCGCCTTCTACTGGATCGTGCAGCTCGCGGGTGCAACGCTCGCCGCACTGCTGCTCTGGTGGGTGCTCCCGCCCGGCGGCAAGTCGACGCTCCACCTCGGAGCCCCCTCGATCGACCACACGATCAACGCCGGTAAGGCCGTCGCGATCGAAGCTGTCCTCACGTTCTTCCTCGTCTGGGTGATCTTCGCCACAGCCGTCGACTCGCGCGGCTCGTTCAAGCAGATCGCCGGGCTCGGCATCGGCCTGACGATCACGCTCGACATCCTCATGGGTGGCGGCCTCACAGGCGCCGCAATGAACCCGGCCCGCGCGTTCGGCCCGCAGCTCGCATCAGGCGAGTGGACGGACTTCTGGGTTTGGTACGTCGGGCCGCTCGCAGGCGCAACGATCGCAGCAGTCGCCTACGAGATGCTCTATCTGCGTGAAGACACCGCAGAAGACGCCGCAGATTCAGACGACACGGGTGCCGAAATGGCCGCTGCTGTCGTAGCCCCGGAAACGTCCGATTCCCACGGCGACGAGCATTCGCATGCTGCCGCTGAGGGAACTGACGCATCGATCTGAGAGATCCTCTAAGCTCCCGCCCGTGATCTTCGCTCTTTCCACCTCACAAGAGATCGCCCTCGCGACAATGGGCGGCATCTTCATCGTCTTCTCGGTGATCTCAGCTTTCGTGCTACCGACGAAGAGCCCGAACTTCCCGGGCAAGCACATGCCGATCTATCTCGTGCTTTGCGTGGTGCTGTTCCTCGCGATGATGGCCACCGTCCTCGTCTTCGGCAAAGAGAAGAAAGAGGCTGAGGGTGAGCCGGCTGTCGCTGCAGCAACAGCATCGACCGGTGATGCGGCGAACGGTAAGACGGTCTTCACTGCGAACGGGTGCGGTGCTTGTCATGTTCTGGCAGACGCTGATGCAGCTGGCGCTGTCGGCCCCAACCTCGATGAGACGAAGTCTGCGGCTGACGTCATCGTTGACCGGGTGACGAACGGTAAGGGCACGATGCCCGCGTTCGCTGGCAAGCTCACCGACGAGCAGATCCAGGACGTCGCGGCGTACATCGCCAGCGTCGCCTAGTCCGCTTCCGTCGCAGCGACCTCACCTCCGTACCGGAGCAACTCATCCCGCTAGCGGATGCGCCGATGACCCTTGCGCCATCTCGGTACGATGGCGCTCCCGGAGAAGTGGCCGAGTGGCTGAAGGCGGCGCCCTGCTAAGGCGTTAGGTGGGGTAATCCCTGCCTCGAGGGTTCGAATCCCTCCTTCTCCGCCTGTACGCGTGGGGGAGAACCGCCGGTTCTCCCCCACGGTCAACCTCCGTTCGGTGCAGCCGAACACCCACGAGAGCGGCAGCCGCTCGGTTCTCAGCGAGTGGCCGCTAGTCTGTAGCGCGTTCGGAGGGGTGGCAGAGCGGTCGAATGCGGCGGTCTCGAAAACCGTTATCCATGCAAATGGATCGGAGGTTCAAATCCTCTCCCCTCCGCTCACGGAGAGCCAGGAACCCGCAGCACGCGCGGGTTTCTGGCTCTCTTGCGTCGCCCGAGTCCGGTCGTGCTTCATCCGCAGGTAGGGGCATAGAACCGCATAGAAAGAACCACGACTGGCGCGCAACTGGCGCGCAGAGTCTCACCGAGATAGCGTGGGTGCGTGGAGACCCCGCTTATGCCATCCATCCCGACACCAGCGGACCGCGCATTCGAGGCTCTGCAAGACACGGCCCGACATCTCCTCGCAAGCAATTCTGATCCAGACGAGGAGATCGCTTGGTACGTACACGCGCCAGGGGCAGCCATTCGGGTCAAGACCATCGGCCTACTAACCCCTTTTCTGACGTTCACCACTCCGGACGAGATTCAGCTCATCATCGCGCCCGAGGCGCTGATCCTCAGCGTGCGCAGGCTCACTGCCGTGAGTGCGGAACCCCGGTTCCCGATTGGATTCGTGAAACAGCAGGACACGTACGACGCCTCGTCGTCGGCTTGACCGTCTGAGATCGGGCCGGGCAGCGTTAGGCACGACTCCCGCGGTGAGACTCGCCACCGGCTACCCGGCCCGCCGAGAGCCTGCCTGTGCGCCGGTCGGCGCGATAGTCGCTCTTTCGGACACCCCCGAGTCAGAACCCGTACTCGTTGTGACGCGGGAACTCTCCACCTAGGGCGACGTGTTGAAGGAACCGCGTCGCTCTGCCGGCGTGATCGTCGCTCTGAAGCGCGCAGAGCGCTTGGACGACACGCCGCGTCTCGTGGATGCCTGGGCGCGGCGAGGCCTGAGCGAGCCACACCTCAACCCACCGGGTGGCCATCAGCGCGCCTCGTCGCGCCGTGGCTGGCTTGGCGAGCTGCTGCGCGGTTAGCTCGAGCGCGGCCTCGAGGCTCATGCCGGTGCCGCTGTCTGGTTCTCGCAAGGTGCCCTTCCCGGGGCCGGGCGGCGCGACGATGCTACCGCGAACGTGTGTTCGTCGACTCAGGCCGGCGACACTCCGAAGACCTGACGGTAGAGGCGTTCCCAGTTCATCGCGATTTGCCGTTGCGCGTTGCGGAGGCTCATCTGCCCTGAGCAAACCGCCGAGTGCAGGCGGTTCTCGAGCTTGTCCTTGACGTGGTAGCCGGGTGCCGCGCTTGCGGCTTCTGGGAAGAGATTCGTGATTTCGTTCGATCCGCCGATCTCGAGCGGCACGATGTGGTCGATTTCGACCTTGGAGCCGTACGGCTTGGCGGCCATTCCGTATTCGCGCTCGACCTCGTGCTTCTCGGACTCGGTGACGTGCCGAATGGCGCTCGTGTGGAAGCTCGATGAGCAGAGAAGAGTCTTCGTGAGGCTTGGGTAATAGGCTCCGGGTGAGCATCGCCGATCGGGAAGGGATGACAGACGGCACGAGCTTGTGCGTGTCCGATGTCCGAATGCGCGGCCTGCCCCGAACCCGACCGACGAGGGGGTCGAGGACACCTTGTGAGCGGGAATCGTGGTGATTTTCGGCGGAACGCTTGCTACGGTCGTTGTCAGCGTCGTTGTTGTCGGGGCTGCGCCCGGCGTGGTGTTCTTCGCCGTCGTGATGGCGAAGGACACGGACGTTGAGGCCTGCCGCCCACTGCTGTCGACGCACGAGAGCGTGGCGGTGTACGTGCCATTCGTGGCGTACGTGTGTTGCAGTTGGAGCGCTGACGGGATCGGCATCGGCAGGTTCGCCTTCGAGCCGTCGCCGTAGTCGATAGTCGCCGTCGTGAGCGTTCCTGTGTAGGCGTAGGCGAACGGGTAGAAGATCGCGAGCCCTGGCCCGTAGGTCAGCAATGGGTTTCCCTGCGTCGGTTGGCAGTGCGGCGCAAGCGCGTCAGTCGTCGTCGAAGTCGTCGCTGGGGACGTCGTGACCGGAGTGGTCGTTGTCGATCCTCCCGAACCGTCCAGCCATACCGCGACTCCACCGTGTGACGAGCAAGTTCCGGAGTGCGTCAGCGAGAAGCTGTACGTCCCGTCTTTGCATAGCGCCGTCGCGCCAGGCGGAGCGTCCGCCGCTCTCCCCGCATGCTTCGTCGCCGCGATCGACGGCATCGCGAACGCCACGCCAAAACCGAGACACGCGATCGCGCCCGCAAGCATCAAACGCATAACTCCCCCTCCGCAGAACATCGCCAGCAGTTCCCCTCGAACTGCGACTCGTCATCGCCTAAGAGTCAAATGGCGATCTCGCTTCATCAAGCGGGGGACGGCTGACGGCGCCTACGATCTTGCGTCGTTGAGCGATGCGATTCGAGCAGCTCGCGCACGCTCCATGCTGCGCGGCTAACCACCCAAGCGGCTACCCTCCGTGTCGCAACGGAGAGGTGTCCGAGTGGCCGAAGGAGCGCGACTGGAAATCGCGTAAGTGCCGAAAGGTGCTTCGAGGGTTCAAATCCCTCTCTCTCCGCTCAACCGTGATCCGAGAACCCCGTGAGCCCTCTGGCCGCGGGGTTTTCTGCTTTCCGGCGCCGTTCGTCCGCGCAGCGCACTCGGTCCCTCGCGCGCCCTCGCAACGCCGGGCCGCAACCCCCGGTGTCAGACACCTTTTTCTGTCAAGTGTCTTCTGGAACATCTTTGTAACGTTTTCAGCGTCCGGTCTCTCGTCCCGCGCGGCAATGAAACCGTTTGTCTAAGCCATTCCGGGTCGTCTGCTCGCCGCCAAACTGTTTCGAACGCGTTACACCCGAAGGCTTGACTACGTCCGGTGTCTGACACCGGGGGGTGACGCAGGGGGTTGGACGCCGGCGCGCAGCGGCCCGAAGAGAGCCTCCGGCGCTTGACTACGAACGCTCGACGCGCGCGACGAGCTCGAAGTGCTCGACCGTCGGAAACGGATCGTAGAAGTGATGCAGGAGCTGCTTCCACTCCCCATACGCGGGTGAGTTGCGGAAGCCGTCCGTGTGATCTTCAAGCCGCTCCCACTCGACACGGAAGAAGTAGCGCGACCGGTTCTCGAGGCACCGCTGCAGATCGAGCGACCGGAACCCCTCTGCCCCGGCAATCAGACCCTTCGCCTGCGCAAACGCAGCCTCAAACTCCGCCTCACGGCCAGGAATCACATTCAGGACAGCAAGCTCCGTTACCACGACGGCTCGCCTACTCCGCCACCGACGGGATCGCCACGAGACGCCACGGATGCCCAACACTCGAGACGACGTAGCCGGCCAGAAGCTCCTTGATCGCACCAACCGCCTCGTCGCTGTGCGCCTCACACACGATCACCGGCCGCTGACGTTCGATCACACGTCTTGCACCGGCGAGCACCCGAAGCTCGGCGCCCTCAACATCGATCTTGATGAAACTGGGAAACGGCCCGTCGCCAGCCACATCGTCGAGCGTAACCGTCGGAAGCGTGCCACCCTCGACCACACGCCACTCGGAACTCGACTCCCCCTCCACAATCGACACACCCTGGTCGCTGTCCCACACCGCGGCCTCGACGAGGGTGACCGGGAAACGGTTCAGATCAATGTTCCGTTGGATACGCGCGGCGTTCTCGGGCGAAGCCTCAAAGACCACGACGCTCGCGCCGCGGCGAGCGGCGCACAGGCTGAAGAACCCGCGGTGCCCACCCACGTCATACACGAGCTCGCCGGGCCTCACATGAGCGCGGATCAGCTCCTGTACGGCCGGCTCGTAGTGTCCGAGCCAGTACGCCTTCTCCGACTGCAGGTCGAGCTCCATGCGCGCCCCTCGAGCGACTCCCGACACGACACGCACCTTCCGGAGACGTCCGCCGAGAGCCTTGTCGATCGCACCTCGCACCGGCCTCGCGACCCCGGCACGGGCAAACGACTGCAACGCTCCAGCGACTCTGCCTGACACGACTTAGTCGTGAACGCGAGCGATGAGATCTTCGCGCTTCATCACGCGCACCCGGTGAGGTGAACGGACGAGTCGAACCTCGAACCCTGCCGAGCGCGGATAGAGCACCTTGTCGCCCGGCTCAAGGGTGGTGACCTCGGGGCCGATCGCGGCGACGATGCCCGTAGCCACATGTGACGCTTCGTTGATCGGCACAATCAGGCCGCTCGCAGTCTCGCTCTCTTCGAGCGGCTCGATGACAACGAAGTCGTCGAGTGGCTCAAGGCGGATCGCGGTGCTCGAAGCGGGATCAATCATGCCCAAGACGTTAGCGGCCATTCCGGCGACAGGGGCGCCGAAGAGGTCGCCTGCAACCGATTACAACCGGCCAGCATCGACGATCCGTTGCAGAAACTGCTTGGTGCGAGCCTCTTGCGGGTCGCTGAAGATCTGCGACGGTGGCCCCTGTTCGAGAATCACACCTTCGTCGAGGAAGCACACCCGGTCAGCGATCTCGCGCGCGAAGCCCATCTCGTGCGTCGCAATCACCATTGTCATCCCACCCGCAGCAAGCTCACGAATGACGTTCAACACTTCTGCGACGAGCTCTGGGTCGAGCGCACTCGTGACACCGTCAACATCCGCCCACGGCTGAACCGTCACCGGATTTTCGCCGTAGTCGGCACGCGCACCGTTGACCGCATTCACGACCTGGTTGTTTGTGTAACCGGGCAGGTGTGCACCCAAACCGGCGGGCGCAAAAGCCAGCGCCAACATCGCGAAGCCCATGGGGAGAAATCGCCGCATTGCACTCGAGGCTAACCGACGATGCGCCCTTCCCGATATTCCACGCATCTGCCTAACGGGGCCTTCACGGCTGTGGTCGATGATGGGTGAGGGTCGTCGATGAGGAAGTTCACCGCAATCGTGTGTCTCGCTGCCGCTGCGGCATGCCTTTTTGCGCTCGCGGCCGCAGGTGCACGCCCCGCCACAGCGGCACCAACGGCGCGCTTCGGGATTCAAGATGACGCCTGGCTTCGGTACGGGCCGGGAACGCTCGACACGCGCATCGCGCGCCTCAAAGGGATGGGCGTCAGCCTCGTGCGGATCAATCTGTTGTGGAACACCGTCGAGCCTGGCGACGGGAGATACGACTGGGATGGCTACGACCAGCTGATCTCAGGTCTCCACCGAGCAGGAATTGAACCCGTTCTCACGCTCGTCTCGACGCCAGCGTGGGCAAATGGCGGCAGGGGCACGAACATTGCCCCCACAAATGGGGTCACGTTCGCGCGTTTCGCCGGCACAGCGGCGCGGCGCTATCCCTACGTTCGGCGCTGGCTGATCTGGAACGAGCCCAACCAGCGTCGCTGGCTTCTTCCCGATTCACCGTCGGTGTACGTGACACGGCTGCTGAACCCGGCGTATGGCGCGATTCACGCGGCAAACATCCATGCCCTGGTAGGCGGCGGGGTGACGGCACCCCGGGCTGCCACGGGTGGCGTCTCTCCTGTCGCATGGATCGCCGGCATGGCCGCAGCGCACGCTCACCTCGACGCGTACGCGCACAACCCCTACCCGTTGAACCCCGACGAAACTCCCTCCACGGGCGGATGCACACACTGCACGACGATCACGCTCTCGACGATCGGCCGGCTCGTTGCAGCCGTGAACACATCGTTCGGCAGTGGCGTGCGACTGTGGCTCACGGAGTTTGGGTTCCAGACGAACCCTCCCGACCGGTATCTCGGCGTCACCTACACGCGGCAGGCGCAGTACATCTCGGAGGCCGCACTTCGCGTGTACCTCACCCCGAAGGTCGACATGCTCGTCCAGTACCTCCTCCAAGACGAGCCCGATCCGGCGCGCTGGCAAAGCGGCCTGTTGACGTCGACCGGCGTGGCGAAGCCGTCGTACGTGGCGTTCGAACTGCCTTTCGCCGAGCTCGCGCATACTTCCACGACTGCAACGCTTTGGGCGCAGATTCGGCCCGCCACGGGTGGTCGTCACTACGTGCTGCAGCAGCGCGTGTCTGGGCGGTGGGTTGGCGTTGGCGGCCTCTCCCAGGCCGGGACAGGCGGCGTAGTGAAGCGCGTCGTTCACGCCCACGTCGGCGCACAGTTCCGCATCGTTGATGCGGCAGCAAAGATCACGAGCCCTGTCTTGACGCTGTCCTAACTCGACGCGAACAGGGAGCCGACGCCCGCGGATCCCGCCGCGCGTGGCGGACGCAACTCGCGCCACGTGCACGATGCCGGATCCTTGTCGTCGCGCCACCGGATGAGCTTCGTCCCGTGACGGAAGCGATCTCCTTGCACCTTGTCGTAGCGCACCTCGACAACAAGCTCGGGTCGAATGGCCGCCTCTTCTAGCTCTCCGCTCCCCCACCGACTTGGCTCCGAGAAACGCCGGTCGGGCGCATCGCCGAGGAGCGGCAACACGCGCACCGCAACGTCCTCGCGGCCCTTCGCCGCAACCGCGCACGATCCGACGTAGTCGATCTCCCCGTCTTCCCGGTAGAGCCCGAGAAGCAGCGTCGACAGCTTCTCTGGCGTGCCTTTCCAACGGATCCCGACGACGACGCAGTCGGCCGACTTGTGCTCCTTGATCTTCACGACAGCATCCCTCGAGCCCGGTAGATACGGCAGATCGAGCCGCTTGCCAATCACCCCGTCGAGGCCGAGCGCCTCAAACTGGTCGAGCCATGAGCGTGCTGCAGCGATATCGGTCGTTGCAGGCGAGACGACGAACCCTGCCGCGCTTGTCTCAAGTGCCTTGCGCCGTTCGCGCAGCGGCCGCTTCCATACCTCCTCGCCCTCCCACACGAGCAGATCGAAAGCCACAAATGACGCGGGGATTTCGGCAGAAAGCCTGCGGATACGGGATTCGGCCGGATGAAGGCGCATCTGCATCGCATCGAAGTCGAGCGCCCCGTCCCGCACGATGACGATCTCGCCGTCGAGCGCCGACACGGGCGGCAGAAGCTCGCCGAGCGGCAACAGCTCCGGGAAATAGCGCAGGAGCGGCCGACCATTACGTGACCAAAGCCGAAGACCACCACCGACGTTCTCGAGGACGCCCCGGAATCCATCCCATTTCGGCTCGTACTGCCACCCGTCGCCGACTGGCAGCTCGCGCACGAGTTCGGCCTCCATCGGCGGGAACGGAACCGGTGCCTTGGGACCGTCGATCACTGTCTCATCTGCCATGCCCCACGAAGACTGCCACGTTCGTCGATCGGGGGTACGCCAGCCTTCCCTCACCTTCCCGGTTGGCTGCTCGCCGCTCAATCGTTAACCTCCGCGCATGGGCCAAGCTCCACCTATCCGCGTCGCCGTGACAGGAATCGGCGCAATCACCCCCCTCGGGCTGAACATCGCCTCGACCTGGGAGAGTGCCCTTGCTGGCCGTTCGGGCATCGACTACATCACCGCGTTCGATGCATCGGAGCAGCCCGTTTCGATAGCGGCTGAGGTGAAAGGGTTCGATCCGACGACAGTTGCCTCGGCGAAAGAGGTTCGCAAGCTTGAGCGCAACGTGCTGTTTGCGCTCGCAGCGGGCACCGAAGCGCTCAACGACTCAGGGCTCAAAGACTTCGACCCAACCCGCATCGGGATCGTCTTCGGTTCGGCTGTCGGTGGGATCGGGGGCGTTGTCGACCAGTGGGACATTTACCGCGAGCGCGGTGCCGACCGTGTCTCACCGAGCTTCCTGCCAAATATCCTCGTCGATTCGGCGTCGGGCCAGCTCGCAATCAACCTCGGCATTCGCGGGCCGAACTTCGCCGTTGTCTCAGCATGCGCAACTGGATCGCATGCGATTGGTGAGGCAGCCGAGGCGATCCGCCGTGGCAGCGTTGACGCTGTCCTTGCCGGTGGCACCGAGGCGTGTATTCATCCGATCATGCTCGCGGGATTCACCGCGATGCGCGGCCTCGCCCACGAAGACGAAGTGCCCTCCGATGCCTGTCGCCCGTTTGACGCGCGACGGGCGGGCTTTGTGATGGCGGAGGGTTCGGGTGCAGTGATCCTTGAGAACTGGGAGCTGGCGGAACGCCGTGGCGCCCGCATCTATGCCGAGGTGCTCGGGTACGGCGCCTCGAACGACGCTCATCACATGGCGCAGCCTGAGCCCGAGGCACAAGGCGTCGCCGGGATGATGCGCGCCGCGCTCGAGCGAGCCGGAATCGACCGCGAACGTGTTGGCTACATCAACGCGCACGGCACCTCCACCCCGCTCGGCGATCTCGCCGAGACGAAGGCGATCAAGAACGTCTTCGGCGACCATGCCTACAAGCTTGCGGTCTCGTCGACGAAGTCGATGATGGGGCACACGTTCGGTGCGGCAGGGGCGATCGAGGCGATCATGTGCATCCTCGCGCTCCACAACGGCGTCCTGCCACCGACGATCAACTACCGCGAACCTGATCCGGACTGCGACCTCGACTACGTGCCGAACGTGGCGCGCGAGGTGCAGATCGATGTCGCCCTGTCGAACGCAATGGGGCTCGGCGGGCATAACGGCTGCGTCCTGCTCGGCCGCGCCAGCTAGAGCCTCCTGCCTACGACGTCTTGCGTCCTGCGAACGCGAGGCTCAAGCCAAGACCGACGATCGTGAGGCCGCCGGCGCCGCCGACGAGCCGGAGACGGCCTGGGGAACGCATGAACCATGCCCGTGCGGACCCGGCCATCAATCCCCACAAGCTGTCCGAAACCAGCACGATCACCGAGAAGGTGAAGCCGAGCAGCACGAGCTGCAGCGGCACGTGGCCACGGGACGGATCAGCGAACTGCGGCAGGATCGCGGCGAAGAACACGGCGACCTTCGGGTTCATCAGCCCGACGATCGCACCCTCCCGCAAGATCCGTCGCGTGCTGCGGGGTGCGATGGTCGCGTCGAAGACCTCCGCCAGCTCACGCCGTTCCCGAAACGTGCGAATCCCGAGATAGACGAGGTATCCGGCACCAGCGAGTTTGATCACGTTGAAGAGCACCGCTGACTGCTCCACAAGAACTCCGACTCCGAACGCGACAGCAACAGCCTGCGCGAATACCCCCGCCGAGTTGCCTATGACCGTGGCGATCGCTGCCCCTCGACCCAGTGCAACTGCCCGACTGATCACGAAGAGCACGCTTGGGCCGGGGACAGGCGCGATCACCAGCGAGGCAAGAACAAACGCGAGATACCTGTCGCCCGACATCATCGCCTCGCAGCCTAACGTCAGAAGAGCAGCCGCAACAAGGCGCAGGTTCCGCCGCCAAGCAGCACGACGACGAGGAACGGGAACCTGAGTGCAACTGCCGCGGCGGCGACACCAAGGGCCGGCAGCCGAGCGTCGAGAACGAAGTGGTGGCCGGCCGTCACCGTCTGCGTGACGACGAGTGCGGCGAGCAACGGGACCGCGACCATGGTTGCGACCCCTTCCCACCGCTCGGGCAGAGAGCGCCCTGCAAAGAGGAGCGGCCCTGCCGCCTTCATTGCGTACACGCCGATGGCGAGCACGATGATCGCTGTCCAGCTCACGAAGCTCGTTCCCGCAGAACGAGCACAAGCGCAGCAACCGATGCGAGCACGGGAATGCCGGCGGGGGCAACAGGGATCAGCAGTGTGGCGATCAGCGCGCCGGCGGCCGCGACTGCCGGCGCGCGTCGCTGGCGCAGCTGCGGTGCAAGCAACGCGAGGAACGCGGCGGGGAACATGGCGTCAAGCCCGAGCGCATGAGGGCTTGCGACGGCACGCGAGAGCTCGGCGCCGGCGAAGGTGGCCAGGTTCCAGAACACGAACACCGACGCGCCTGTGAGGAGGAACGCGCGCCGACCTTCGTCACGCGTTGGCGCGCCTGTTCCCATCGCCGTGGACTCATCGATGATCACGTGCGCCGCGAGCAAACGAGCAGGACGCCTGTCCGGAAGGAGCGGCGACACCGCCACGCCATATGCGAGGTGGCGCATCGCGACCACAAGGCCGTTTGCGACCGCGCTCACCATCCCGCCACCCCCAGCAATCACGCCGATCACCGCGATCTGGGTTGCACCGGTGAAGACGAGAGCCGACAACGCAACCGCCTTCGCCGTCGAGACGCCTGCCGCCGTCGCGAGAGCACCGAACGAGAGGCCGTACACTCCGGTCGCAACACCAATGGCAACCGCCCTACCGGCGACCTTGTCCGTTGCCTGAATCTGCGGCCTGCTCCGAACCATGTGACGTACGGTAGTCGGCCTCCGTCGCCGGTCGGTTCCCCCATCTCGGTCGCCGCACCCTCTGGTACAACCCGTACGGATCTCGCGGCTTGTGCGCCGCGGTTGAACGGCGCAAACCCGAGACAGAAAGGCAGACATGAGCGATTCGAAGATCGATCAGGCAACTGCGGCGAAGCTCGCCGACAAGGAGATGTACCGGTGGATGGTCGGCTTTGGCACCCCGTGCGCCCTCGTCGCGTTCTTCACCAGCCTGACTTTCGCCTTCGACCAGTTCTGGATGATTGGCCCGGCCATCTTCGTGCTCATCGGAACGATCTTCGCGCTCGTCTACCTCACGCTCACGACTGACCTGAACGAAACAGGCGACGGCTTCTACGCCGAATCGCACTGACCAACTAGGCCAGCCAAAACCGGGGTTTTTCCGCTTCACATCCGCGCTCGCGGGTGTTAGGTTCGCGTTGACGCATGCCATCAGCTGTCCCGGGCGACGATGTCCGGGCGGAAGGAGTGGACGCTTTGACCGAAGACCACCAGGTGCCCGGATCACATGGCGTATACGACGCGAAGCTGGGGGACAAGGAGATGTACCGGTGGATGACCGGGTTCGGTCTCCCCATGGCGCTCGTCGCGTTCTTTACGTGCCTTGCATTCGGCTTCCAGAAGTTCTGGTTGATCGGCCCCGCCGTCGTCGTGCTGATCTCATCGATCTTCGCGCTCGTCTATCTGACGTTGACGACTGACCTGAACGACAAGGGCGACGGGTTCTATATCGAGTCGCACCACTAGCCGTATTGCGAAACCCGCTTTGACGAGAGGCCTCCGGGCCTTTCGTCGTCTTGGGGTGGGAGTCGAACCAGCGGCCGTCCCTACACTTCCCCCTTCATGGAACTCGGCATCTACACGTTCGCGGAACTTGAGCCAGGCCGAAGCGGCGCCGAGGCGATCAGCCCTGAACAACGAATCGCGAACCTCCTTGAAGAGATCGAACTTGCCGAGCAGGTGGGCCTTGACGTGTTCGGTCTGGGCGAGCACCACCGGCCCGATTTCGTCGTGTCCGCACCCGCTGTTGTCCTCGCGGCGGCTGCGATGCGCACCAAGCGGATTCGGTTGACGAGCGCGGTGAGCGTGCTCAGCTCAGACGATCCGGTGCGTGTGTTCCAGGAGTTCTCGACCGTCGATCTTCTCTCGCACGGTCGGGCAGAGATCATGGCCGGGCGCGGTTCGTTCATCGAGTCGTTCCCGCTCTTCGGGTACTCGCTCAACGACTACGACGCGCTGTTTTCGGAGAAGCTCGACCTGCTGTTGCAGCTGCGCGACCACGAAGAGGTGCTCTGGAACGGCACGTATCGCCCATCGATCGACGGTCGCGGCGTCTATCCGCGCCCTGTGCAGCAGCCGCTGCCGGTGTGGGTCGCGGTCGGCGGCAACCCTGAGTCGGCGTTGCGAGCGGGCCGTCTCGGCCTGCCGATGGCGCTCGCGATCATCGGCGGCATGCCAGAGCGATTCGCACCGTTCGCCGAGCTCCACCGTCGCGCCGCGCGCGAAGCAGGCCACGACCCGATCCCGGCCCTGAGCATCAACTCTCACGGGTACATCGCCGACACTCCGGCGCAGGCCCTCGACGAGTCATGGCCCTACGCCTCACAGATGATGAACCGCATCGGCAAAGAACGCGGCTGGCAGCCGATGGGTCGCCACGACTACGACGCAGCGGCAACCCTTCGCGGCGCCAACTTCGTTGGGAATGCCGAGCAGATCGTCGAGAAGATCCTCTTCCAACACGACATCTTCAAGCACGACCGGTTCCTGATCCAGTTCAGCGTCGGCACCCTCCCCCACGCAAAGCTCATGCATTCGATTGAGCTCTTCGGAACCGAAGTCGCACCCGCGGTTCGCGCGGAGCTCGCGCGGCGAGCTGCGCCCGCCTAAGACGACACGAGAAGCTCGAGCGCGAGCATCGCACCGAATGACACGGTCGTGACGCCAGCGACCGACGCGCGAGACGAGTGTTCGAGCGCATCGGGAATCAACTCGTCCATCACCATCCACACCATCGCGCCCGCCGCGAAGCCAAGCGCAGCCGGCAACACGCCGGCGAACGTCGCAACGAAGAGGTACGCAGGGACGGCAAGCAGGGGCTGTGGCAGGCTCGAGAAGATGCTCCACCAGGCGGCAGAGCGCACGCGTGTCCCGCGAGGAACGAGCACGAGCGAGATCGCGAGGCCCTCAGGAATGTTTTGCAACGCGATGGCGAGCGCGATGATGATTCCGAACGTCTGGCTCGGGCCGAACGAAGCTCCCACGCCGATGCCTTCTGCCCCGGAGTGCACCGTCATTACGCCGACGATCAACAGCGCGCGTTGGGCATCCGCGCCTCGAAGCGACCCAAGCTCTAGGTCGTCATGCCCACCGAGCAGCTTCGCGGTGACGGCAATGAACACCACGCCGAGCGCAACACCAAGCACCGTCCGCCACGCGTTCCGATCTGCCCCTTCGATCAGGAGCGCTGCGCTCGCACCAAGCATCACTCCGCCCGCGAGCGCGTTTGCAGGGCCAAGCCACGTGTTCGTAAACCTGCGGCCAAACACGAACGGAAGCGCCCCGAGCCCTGTCGCGAGAGCCGTCACAAGACCCGCGAAAAAGACGAACACTGTTTGGCCAACGCTCACTCCCTGATTCTGCATCGCCAGAGCCGATCTGGTGCGTAGGATGGCGCGATGGGTACGCGCCTGTACTACCGTCCCGGCACCGCATCGATGGCACCGCACGCCGCGCTCGCCGAGATCGGCATCGACTATGAACTCGCGCGCGTCGAGACCGGCACAGACGGTCATGTGGCGGAGTCGTACCGCCGCGTGAACCCCACCGGCCTCGTGCCGACGCTAATCGACGGCGACCTCGTGCTCACCGAGTCGGCCGCGATTCTCCTGCACCTCGCGGAGCGCTATCCGGAGGCCCACCTGCTGCCGCCCGCGGGCACGGATGAGCGGTCGGAGGCGTATCGATGGCTGATGCACCTGACAAACACGGTGCAGACCGGCTTTCTGCGCTACTTCTATCCCGTGCGCTACGGCACCGAGGGCGTCGCTGAGACAGCAGCGGCCGAGCTGGCAACGTTGTTTGACCGCATCGAGCTGCGCCTCGCTGACCGCGAGTGGCTCGCCGGTGACACGCGGACGGTTGCCGACCTCTTCCTCGTGATGCTCATCCGGTGGGGTCGCCGCCTCGACCCGCCCGCGTGGGATCGGCCAGGCCTGCGCGACTACGCCATGCGCTGTTACGAAATCCCCGGAGTTCGCACGATGTGGGTTGAGCAGGAGCTCGACCCACCGCCGTTCGCGGCATGATCGAACGTCTCATCGGGAGGCCGCTGCATTACGCGTGGCTGATCGTGATCGTCACGTTCGTGACGCTCATTACGACCGCCGGGTTCCGTGCGACGCCCGGCGTGCTGATCGTTCCGCTCCAAGACGAGTTCGGCTGGTCGCGGGGCACAATCTCGATCGCAATCTCGCTTGGGCTGCTGCTCTTCGGGCTGACAGCGCCCTTCTCGGCCGCGCTGATGGATCGCTTCGGTGTCCGCAAGGTGATCTTGATCGCGGTGACCACGATCGCCGTCGGCGCGAGCCTAACGACAGTGATGAACGCCCCGTACCAGCTCGATCTGCTCTGGGGTGTGGTCGTAGGCGGCGCAACCGGTGCCGTCTCAGTGCCACTCGCTGCGACGATCGCGAACCGCTGGTTCACCACCCGGCGCGGACTCGTCACTGGGATTCTCACGGCGAGCAACGCGAGCGGGCAGATGATCTTCCTTCCCGCGCTCGCATGGCTCGCGACCGCCTACGGCTGGCGTTGGGCCGCTCTGTCGGTGGCGTTCGTCGCGATGCTGATCGTCTTTCCGTTCGTCGCGATCGTCGTTCGCGACCGCCCGCAATCGATCGGCATCGAGCCGTACGGGGCGACGGAACACGTGCCGGTGCCGGAGCGCTCCGCACGCCCATTCCGGCCGGCTATTGACGGGCTCTTGCTCGGCTTCAAGTCGCGCGTCTTCTGGCTCCTGTCGGCGACCTTCTTCATCTGCGGTCTCTCGACGAACGGGTTGATTGGAACGCACCTGATTCCGGCCGCGATCGACCACAACATGCGCGCTGTCACGGGCGCATCGCTGCTTGCGCTCATGGGACTCTTCGACGTGATCGGCACGACACTGTCTGGCTGGCTCACAGACCGAGTCGATCCGCGGCACCTGCTCGCCTGGTACTACGGGCTCCGTGGCCTCGCCGTCATCGCGCTGCCCGCCGCGTTCGGGTCGGGATACGCGCTCGTCGCGTTCGCAGTGTTCTATGGGCTCGACTGGGTCGCGACGGTGCCGCCAACCGTGGCGCTAACCGCCGACACGTTCGGCCGTGAGCGCGTCGGGATCGTGTTCGGATGGATCTTCGCCGCCCACCAGTTCGGTGCGGCCGCGGCGGCATGGCTCGCAGGAGCATCGCGCGGGTGGTTTGGTAGCTACACCTACGCGTTCGTCAGCGCAGGCCTGCTGTGCCTGCTCGCTTCCGCTCTCTCACTGGCCATCAACCATCCAACGCTGTTCCGAAGGCGCGCGATCCCAGCGCCTTCACCCGCCTAGTCCGTTCAGTCGGTAGCGCCCTCGAGCTCGGGCTCACCTGCGTGCTGATGGTCGTGGTGAGGAAGGTGCAGATGGGGAGCCGACGCGACGATCTCGCGGACGAACACCGCTCCTAGGATGGCTGCAGCGAGCGTGAACATCGCGCCGACGACGAACGCGGCGTGATACCCGCTGACGAGTGCCGCTGTCTCACCGAGACCACCCGCCTGGAGCGACGAGCTGCGCGAGGCCGCAATGCTCGCGAGGACTGCGAGTCCGAGCGCACCACCCATCATGAACGCGGTGTTCACAACACCTGATGCGAGCCCTGACTCATCCTGGGGCACCTCGCTCATCGCGGCGAGCATGATCGGGTTGAGCGACAGCCCGGCACCGATCCCGAGCAGGATCATGCTCGGCAGCACGTCACGTACGAAGCTGCCGCCAACCGGGGCACGTGCGAAGAGCACGAGGCCAAGCGATGTCAGCAGGAGCCCGAGCGCGAGCGGAATGCGAGTGCCGAACCGCATCACGACCTTCGCAGACAGTCCGATCGAGAACGCCATCATGATCGCGTTCGACGGTAGGAAGGCCAGACCCACAAGGAGCGGCCGGTAGCCGAGCCCGATCTGGAGATAGAGGGCCGAGAGAAAGAACCACGCGAACATCCCGGCCGACCAGAGGATCCCGGCGCTGCTGGCCGTTGTGAGGTTGCGCAGCTTGAAGAAGTTGAGCGGCACGAGCGGTGCGCGAACCCGAGATTCAATGACAAGGAACGCCGCGAGCAACGCTGCGGCCACTCCAAGCAGCCCGAGCGTCCGTGCCGACGTCCACCCAGCCGAGTTGCCGTTGACGATCGCATAGACCGCAACGAGCAACGCCCCGGTGACCGTGATTGCACCAGCGAAATCGAGATGGCGGAAATCACCCTCACCGCGCCCACCCGGGAGCAGGAAGAGCGAGAGTCCGAGCACAAGAACGCCGACGGGAAGGTTGACGAGGAAGATCCAGTGCCAGTCAAACGCGCCGGTAAGCAGCCCGCCAGCAAGCACCCCCACACTGCCGCCGCCAGCAGCGACGAAGCCGAAGAGGCCCATCGCCTTCGCCCGCTCACCCTGCTCGGTAAAGAGATTGAGCATCAGCGAGAGCGAGACCGACGAGACGACGGCGCCGCCAACTCCCTGGACAGCCCGGGCGGTGACGAGGAACGTCTGCGAATCAGCGATTCCACAGGCAAGCGACGAGAACGTGAAGAGGCAGAGCCCGACGAGAAACACGCGGCGTGCTCCGAGCAGGTCACCGAGTCGTCCGCCAAGGAGCAAAAAGCCGCCGTAGGTGAGGACATAGGCGTTCACCACCCATGCGAGCGACGTCTCCGAGAAGCCGAGGTCGTCGCGAATCGACGGCAGCGCGACGTTTACGATCGTCGTATCGAGCACGATCATGAGCGTTCCCAGACACAGCACGATCAGTGCCAGCCAGCGTCTCCGCGAGTCCATCACGCGGTGATTCTTACCGAATGACACTGGTGCCGCGCAGGAACCACCGTTCTGGTTGATTTCACACCCATGACCCGCGAGGAATCATTGGGCGGGCGGCTCGCAGGCCGCATACGCCGCACCGTGATCGAGCGTGCTTACGCAGCCCATGTGGGCCACATCGGTTCGGCGCTTTCGATCGTCGACATCCTGGCTGCGCTCTACGGCGACGTGATCAACGGGATGCCTGACGATCCGAACCGCGACCGCCTCGTCCTTTCGAAGGGCCACGCCGCACTCGCGCTCTACGCCGCGCTTGCTGAAACGGGTCGACTCGACCGCGCATTGCTTGATGAGTACTGCAGCGACGGCACCGTGGTTGGCGTCCACCCGGAGCATCTCGCACCCGGCATCGACTTCTCGACCGGATCGCTCGGCCAGGGGCTGTCGCTTGGAACGGGTGCCGCGCTTGCCGCGCGGCTCGACGGCTCCGCCCGTCGCTCGTTTGTTGTGGTCAGTGACGCTGAATGCAACGAAGGCTCGGTGTGGGAGGCGGTCATGTTTGCGGCGCACCACAAGCTTGCGAACCTTGTTGCCATCATCGATCTCAACGGCCAGCAGGCGTTTGGTTACACCCGCGACGTGCTCGACCTCTTGCCGCTCGGCGACCGCTTCCGCGCCTTCGGGTGGGACGTGCATGACGCCGACGGAACGAACCCCGACGAGCTCGCGCACGTCATCAACGCGCTCGACACGCACTCCGGTGCTCCCCACGTCGTGATCGCAAAGACCATTTTCGGACGTGGCGTCTCGTTCATGGAGAGCACGATCGACTGGCACTACTGGCCGCTGAACGACGAGCAGTACGCGCAGGCGCTCGCAGAGCTGGAGGCTGCCTCGTGAGGAACGCATTTGTCGCCGGCCTGCTTGAGCTCGCTGCAGATGACGACCGGATCGTCCTGCTGACAGGTGATCTCGGTTTCACCGTCCTCGAGCCGTTCGCTGAGGCCTATCCCGACCGTTTCTTCAACGCGGGCGTTGCGGAGCAAAACATGGTCGGCATGGCGACCGGGCTCGCGGAGGCCGGGTTCACGCCCTTCGTCTACTCGATCGCCACGTTCGCGTCGATGCGGCCGTACGAGTTCATCCGCAACGGCCCCGCCCTCCACCACCTGCCGGTGCGCGTCGTTGGCATCGGCGGCGGTACCGACTACGGCCACAACGGTGTGACGCACTACGCGCTCGAAGACGTGGGCCTCATGCGCCTCCAGCCCGAGCTCACCACCGTCGTCTGCGCCGACCGCGAGCAGACCCGCACTGCGCTGCGGGCGCTGAAGAACTACGAGCGCCCCGTCTACCTGCGCCTCGGCCGCGGCGGAACCCCAGTCGATGGGCTTGACGGGCGCTTCACGCTCGGAGCAGCCGAGACGATTGGGGATGGCACCGATGCGCTGATCGTGGCGCTTGGGCCGCTCGCAGCTGCTGCGCTTGGGGCCGCCGCGCTCCTTGAACGCGACGGAGTCGGCGTTACAGTTGCGGTCGTGAGTTCGTTCAACCCATCGCCCGACGCTCAACTCGCGGAGCTGATTGACCGCTCCCGCGTTGCGCTCACTGTCGAGGGGCATTACCGCACCGGCGGGCTCGGCTCATACGTGGCCGAGGTGATCGCTGACAACGGGCTTGGCACGCCGCTCTCTCGCATCGGCATCGAGTCGATGCCACGAGGCTTCTCCGGCGATGAGGGCTACCTCGCCGAGGCGTTCGGCCTCACACCCGCAGCCATCGCTGCACGGACGACAACCGCACTGCAGGCTCGGTAACGCGTGGGCGACGAGCGGCGAATGCTCTCGGCGATTATTGCGTGTTACCGCGATGCGGAGGCGGTTCCGCAGATGCACGAGCGGCTAACGGCGGTGTTCACGAAGCTCGGTGTCGACTACGAGATCATCTTCGTCAATGACGCGAGCCCCGATAACGCGCGCGACGTGCTGACCGAACTTGCGGCTCGCGATCCGCACGTCGTGGTCGTCAACCACACGCGCAACTTCGGCTCCCAAAGCGCCTTCACGAGCGGAATGGAGATCGCCCGCGGCGACGCTGTGATCCTCCTCGACGGCGATCTACAAGATCCGCCGGAGCTGATCGAGGAGTTCCACGCGAAGTGGCTCGAAGGCTACGACGTCGTCTACGGCGTTCGCGTGAAGCGTGAGACGTCACGGTTCATGGGTGCGTCGTACAAGGGCTTCTACCGTCTCTTTCAGCGACTCTCCTATGTTCGCGTCCCTGTTGATGCTGGCGACTTCTCGCTCATCGACCGCCGCGTCGTCGTCGCTCTGAACGCGCTGCCGGAGAAGAACCGGTTTATGCGCGGGCTGCGTGCGTGGGTCGGTTTCAATCAGACAGGCGTTCCGTACGTTCGCCCCGAACGGCCGTTTGGTGTCAGTACGAACTCGCTGATTCGCAACTTCGGCTGGGCACGCAAAGCGATCCTCTCGTTCTCGTACGCCCCGCTCGATCTGATCACCTGGATCGCCGGTGTCGTTGTCGCGTTCTCGACCGTCGCTGCGATCGTCGAAATCGTGCTGCGCATCGTGGAGCCAGGCATCGCGCCGCGCGGCGTCACCACCCTGCTCGTCGTGATCCTGTTCCTCGGCGGCATCCAGCTGCTCTGCCTCAGCATCATCGGCTCCTACCTCGCCCACGTGTACGACGAGGTGAAGCGTCGCCCGGCCTACATCGTCGAGAGCGTGATCCGTGAGGGGCACGAGGAGCGCGCGACGATCGTCCCGCACAGGCACGAGCCGTAGCGCGCGCGCTTGTCACCGGGGCTGGCGGCTTCGTCGGCGCGGCGCTCGTCCGACGGCTGACTGCCGACGGACACGACGTAACAGCACTCCACAGCGGCAGTTCGGAGCTGTGGCGTCTCGCAGGCGCGCCCGGCGTGGTCACGGCCGAAGCGGTTGACCTCCGCGACGGCGACGCGGTCGCCCGGGCGATCGGGAACGCGAAGCCCGAATGGGTCTTCCATCTGGCGGCCCACGGCGCGTATTCGTGGCAGACCGACCGCCGTCGGATCATCGAGACAAACGTGATCGGCACGATCAACGTCGTTGACGCGGCAGGGCGCGCAGGTGCGACAGCGATCGTGAACGCCGGCTCGTCGTCGGAGTACGGCGACAAGGATCACGCGCCGTCGGAGAGCGAGATTGTCGAGCCGAACAGCGACTACGCGGTGGCGAAGGCTGCTGCGACGCACTACGTCACACTCGCGGCGCACCGCGATGGCCTACCGACCTGCACGCTGCGCCTCTACTCGGTGTTTGGCCCGTGGGAAGAGCCGGGCCGGCTCATCCCGGCGCTCGTCGTGCATGCGCTCCGAGGCGAGTTGCCGCCGCTCGTCGACCCGGCGATTGCCCGCGACTTCGTCTACGTCGACGACGTCGTTGATGCGTTCATCTCTGCCGCCCGCGATGGCGTCTCCCCCGGCGAGGTGTTCAACGTCGGCTCGGGTGTCGAGACGACGATCGGCGCAGCTGTCGAGCTGACACGTCAGGTGTTCGCGCTGGACGTCGAACCGCAGTGGGGCTCGATGGAAGGTCGTGCGTGGGATCTGCGTACCTGGGTCTCGAACCCGGCACGGATCGAAGCGGTGCTCGGTTGGAAGCCCCGCGTGTCGTTTGCGGACGGTCTCGCTCGGACAGCCGAGTGGCTCCGCGAACACGAAGAGTTCTGGCCCCGCTACGACGTGCGAGCCTAGCCCCTCTCCTCGAGCCGTGCCTGAACGACGAAGACCCCGTTTCCGGGGCCTTCGGTCTATAGCGGGGACAGGATTTGAACCTGTGACCTCCGGGTTATGAGCCCGGCGAGCTACCTGGCTGCTCCACCCCGCGACGTGACAAGGAGGGTATCAGTGAACCGGTGGCTGGCCGAGAACCTCGGCGACTGAACGCCGCAGCACCAAATCCGACGACAACGACCGCCATCCCGGCCACCGCGTCAATCACGAAATGGTTACCGGTCGCGATCGTCGCAAACACGACGACCGCCGGGTAAAGCAACCCAAGCCATCTGACCGCTCGTCGTCGCGCGTGCGAGGCCACGCCAACTCCGACGGCGAGCGCCCACCCCGCGTGAAGCGACGGCAGCGCCGCAACCGGATTGGAGAACGGCGCCGACTGAGGCGAACCGATGTCGAGCCCAAAGAACGAGCGCACCGTGTCGTCGATCCCAAGCCCGGCGAGACGCGGCGGGGCTGCAGGGAACGCCGCGTGGACAGCAAGCGCGAGCGCCGTTGCCCCGAGCAGCGCGTCGCGATAGAAGGCGAAGGAGGCGCGCGAACGGCGGAAGAGCCATACGAGAAACGCAGCCGTGACAACCCAGTGCGCCGCCAGATAGAAGAGGTCGAGTGCCACAACGAGTGGCGACATGTGAATGACGAGCGCCTGGGTTGCCGCCTCGATATCGAGATGCGCGAACCGTTCGAGGGCGAAGATGTCGTGTGCATGCCGGATTGCAAGCGGCCAATCGGGGTGCAGCAAACGGCGCAGCAACTCGTACGACTCCACCGCCACGAGCGCGAGCACCACTTGCGCCGTGCCATCCCGACCAATCACAACCTCGCGGATGCGTCCCACGGCGCAATCCTACGGCGCGTTAGGCTCTTGTCGTGGGCACGCTCATCCTGGTCTCGTTCATCGTCGGTCTCGCCGCATTCCTTGCCGGTGTCTGGATGGTTGTCGTGCGGGCTCTCGAGGTGTGGCGTGCAGCGCGATCGCTCCAACGCAAGCTCGGCCGTGGCATCGGCGACGTCCTCACGAAGGCGGCCGGGATCGAAACGCGGGTGTCAAAGGCGGCAGACACGGCGGGCGAACTCCAGGCCGCGCTCGCGCGCCTGCAGAAGTCGCGGCGCACGCTTGGGATTCTCTCGGCCGCCTGGGGTGACAGCAGCGCGCTGTTCGGAGCACTCGGCGCCGTGTATCCCCGCAAGTGATCCGCGTCGGCGCAGTCGACCTCGGCACCAACTCGACACGCCTGCTGATCGCCGATGTCGACGACGGCACGGTCACTCCGATCGTGCGACGAACAGTTGTCACGCGCCTCGGTGAGGGCGTCGATGCGCGACGAATCCTTCTACCTATTGCGATCGCACGCGTCCGCAATACGCTTGTCGACTTTCGGCGGGAGGCGGTCGCGTTAGGCGCAGTGCGCGTGCTTGCCGTTGCGACAAGCGCGGTTCGCGACGCTGAAAACGGCGAGGCGTTCCTCGGGGAGATTGAGCGCAGCTTCCAGTTCACGACGCGGCTGCTTTCAGGCGATGACGAGGCAGCGCTGACTCGGCGTGGCATCGGCCCGCTCGGCGAGCGCACGCTGCTCCTCGACGTTGGGGGTGGTTCGACCGAGATCACCGCGGGTTCGTTCCGCCGCAGCTTCGACGTGGGTTCCGTACGCCTTACCGAACGGCACCTCGACTCCGACCCGCCAACTGCTGCGGAACTCGCCGCTGCACGAGCCGACGTGCGCGACCTCCTGCCCGAGCTCGACGTCATTGACGCGGTCGGGGTCGCGGGCACGGTCGCCCAGCTCGAGGCAATCGTGGGCGACCTGACAACCGAGGCGGTCGACACCACGCTCGCGTTGCTTGCCTCACTGCCGACGACCGAACGGGCGCTCGTGCCAGGCATGGATCCCGCCCGCGCTCCCGTTGTCGTCGGAGGCGCCCTGATCGTCGCCGAGGTGCTCCACCGCTACAACCTTGCTCGAATCGCCTACAGCGAACGCGACATCCTCGACGGTGCCGCGCTGGCAGCCGCCGAACTCGGGCCGATGCCCGACGACGAGCTGCCGCTCCCTTGCTGCTGATCTAACCGGCGCCCGCTGCTGCCCGGAGCCGACACGACCTCACGATACTTGCGCACGCAACTTTCTCCTGCTACGATGCTTGCGTTATCAACTTTTCTCTCTGCACATCAACCACCAGGAGCACACGCACATGAGCATCACGGAAGCGAACACCACCGCGATTACCGCCGGCACCTACAACGCCGACGGCGTTCACTCGTCGGTCGGCTTCGACGTCCACTACATGGGGATCGGCCTCTTCTCCGGTTCGGTCAGCGACATCAATGCGCAGATCGAGAACGGCGCGCTCAGCGGCGCCGCTCGCATCGCGTCGATCCATGTCAAGGACGAGAACCTCAAGGGTCACCTGCTCTCCCCCGACTTCTTCGACGGCGAGCGCTACCCGGAAGTGACGTTCTCCGGCGCGATCAATGTCTCGGGCGCCTCAGTCGAGGTTCCGGGCGAGATCACCCTCAAGGGCGTGACGCAGCCGGCAACACTCCGTGGTTCGATCACGGGCCCGGTCACCGATCCGTACGGCAACGCACGCTTTGGTCTCAAGCTCTCGACTGAGATCGACCGCACCGCGTTCGGCATCAACTGGAACAACGACATGCCCGACGGCTCGAAGGCGCTCGACAACATCGTGACGCTGAGCGCCGACCTCAGCCTCGTCAAGGCGCAGTAACGATGCGCGTGCTGGCGATCTCTGGAAGCCTGCGCGCTGGCTCGTACAACTCGGCTCGGCTCCGGGCGGCAGGAGAACTCCTCCCGCCCGGAGCCGAGCTTGAGGTTTGGGAGGGCCTGCGTGAGGTTCCGGCCTACGACGCCGACCTCGAGGGCGAAACAACACCCGCCGCGGTTCGCGGCCTCCGCGAGGCCGTCGCTGCGGCCGACGCAGTGCTCTTCGCAACACCCGAATACAACTCGTCGATTCCCGGCTCGCTGAAAAACGCGCTCGACTGGGCATCACGGCCGCTTGCCGAGAACCCGTTCCGTGGCAAGCCCGTGACGGTGATTGGTTCGAGCACCGGCATGTTCGGAGCCGTCTGGGCGCAAGCGGAACTTCGCAAGGTGCTCTCCGCGATGGGTGCTCGGCTCACGGGCAAAGAGACCCCAATCGGTGGCGTCGCCGACAAGGTCGACGACGCTGGCCGCGTGATTGACAGCACCGCGCGCGCAGCGATCCGCGAGAACCTGCTCGCGCTCGCGGCGGAAGTCGAGATCGAGCGCGCCGCCTAAGCGGCGCGCCTACTCGCCGTCAGGCTCGGAGGGGCTGTCCTCGGACAGCCGCCGCTGCACAACCGCGCGCGAGAGCACACCCACGAGAACGCCGTTCTCGATCACGGGCACGCGCGGCAGATCGGCTTCCTCAAGGAGCGCGTAGGCGTCGGCGAGCGGCATCGACGCCTCAACCGTCATGTTGGGCTTCTCGGCGATCGCGCTGAGGAGCGTCGTCCGCGGGTCGCTCCCAGTCGCAACCACCTCGCGCACGAGCGTCTTGCGGGTGACAACACCCACGAGCTTGCCGTCGTCGCACACGAGCACCGCGCGCACTTCCGGCCGCATCAAAGCCTCCCCGGCAGCCTGCGCCGAGTCGTTCACGTCAAGCGCGAGCGGGTCAGAGACCATCGCTTCGCGCACCTGCTGTTGCGTGCTCACAGGCCTATGGTGACCTACGGGTAGATTCCCCGCGCTTCAAGTGCAGCTGCGACCTCGCGAATGCCCGCAATCAGCGCAGCGTCACGGAGCGTGGTCGACAGCTCCTCCGACAGATCCCACACACGATCGAATGCGTCACCAAGCTTCTCGGCCAGCCGATTGCGGATCTCATCGCGATCCCAGAAGAAGCGGCTGAGATCCTGCACCCACTCGAAATACGAGACGGTGACGCCCCCTGCGTTCGTGAGGACATCGGGCAGCACCGGGATTCCACGGCTCGCGAGAATCGCGTCGGCAGCGGTCGACGTCGGCCCGTTCGCACCTTCCACAACGAGCTTGCAGCGAAGGCTGGCGGCGTTCTCCCCGGTGACTTGATCCTCACGCGCAGCGAGCACCAAGATGTCGCAGTCGAGCTCGAGCAGTTCCGCGTTCGAGAGCCGCTGGCCGCCCGCGTACCCCTCGAGCGATCCGACCTCGGCGACATACGCGTGGAGCGCAGGGATGTCGAGTCCCGCCGGGTCGTACACGCCGCCCGAGATATCGGAGACACCCACAACCGTCGCACCCTTCTCATACAGCTCGGTGGCGGCGATCCCACCCACGTTGCCGAAGCCTTGAACGACACATCGCTGCGCCGCGAGCTGCCAGCCGAGCCTGCCGCACGCGCGGTCGATCACCATCACGACACCCGCGCCGGTCGCCTCATGCCGGAACACTGACCCGCCGATCGACACGGGCTTCCCGGTGACAATCTCGGGCACGGCATACCCCTTGCCCATCGAGTAGGTGTCCATCATCCAGGCCATCGTCTGCTCGTTCGTCGCCATGTCAGGCGCCGGAATGTCTTGCTTCGGCCCGATGAACGGCGCCAAGTCGCTCGCGAAACGGCGTGTGATCCGAGAGAGCTCAGCTTGCGAATGAGAACGCGCATCGCACCGCACCCCACCCTTCGCACCGCCGTACGGAAGGCGCAGCAACGCGCACTTCCACGTCATCCACATCGCGAGCGCAGCGCACTCGCCAAGGTTCACCCCGAGGTCGTACCGGATGCCACCCTTCGTCGGGCCAAGCACCGACGAGTGCTGCACGCGGTACGCGGGAAACGAACGGATCGTTCCGTCGTCCATTCGCACGGGCAGCGTGAGGATGACGGCGCGCTCCGGATTCCGCAGCCGCTCCGCAACGAAGTCCGACACACCAGCCGTGGTCAACGCACGTTCAAGCTGCGTGCGGGCCTGCTGGAAGAGCGGCGTGTCCCACTCAAGCGACGGCTCCGGATGCGTTGCAGCAACCACATCCGGAGTGTAGTTCCGCTCTGCGGAATGCCGGGGGAGGGAATCGAACCCTCATGCCCGAAGGCACTCGGTTTTAAGCCAAGCGCGTCTAACCAATTTCGCCACCCCGGCTCGGCGGCTGAAGGCTAAACGATTCGACTACTTCCCGGGCGCGAGCGACGCGGGATCGAGTCCCGGCGAGTCGGGCCCGTTGAAGCGAAACGTGTCGCGGAAGAGCTTCGCAGCGGCAAGATTCCAGCGGGTGCACTCAGCGAGATGCGTCCAAGCCGTCAACGCGATCTTGTCGCCGAGCAGCGCGTTCGGGGCCCCGATCATCGCCGTTCCATCCCGTGTGATGAACGCCTGGGCCCGTCGCACCTCGGCCGCAGGCACGTCCATGCCCCACTGGATCACGATGCCGCCACGCGCAAGGTTTGTCACCACCTGGTACTCGCTCACCGGCTGGCCATAGATCCCCCACACAACCGTGGTCAGGAAGTGACGACCGCTCGTTGGCGGCGACGAGTTGTATGGCACCGGCTCCTCGGGCGGCAGCGTCGCGTAGTCGGGAAGGCTCTCCTGCTCCGGGAAGTTCGCGAAGGTGCAGCCCGCCGTGCGCATCGCCTTCGCCACTTTCGACGTTGGACTGGTGCTTCGGGTGAGCAGAACGACCGCTGCGGCCACCAGCACGACCGCTAGCGTGCCCACCGCCGCGAAGATCACCACCCGTCGCCCCACGATCGCCCCGCTAGAACCCGGCCGCTGCCACAGCGGAGGTGCCGAAGAATGATGCGACAGCAACGCGATCCTCCGCCATCGGCGCATGCGGCAGTGCCGCGAGGAACGCACGGCCGTAGGCCTTCGTCCGTAGCCGCGGATCGAGGATCGCTACAACGCCGCGGTCGGAGTGGCTGCGGATCAGACGCCCAAAGCCCTGCCGCAGCTGGAGCATCGCCATCGGCAATGCAAAGTCGGCGAACCAATCGCCCCCGGCCTTCGAGACCGCCTCGCACCGCGCCTCATAGAGCGGGTCACCGGGGGCCGAAAACGGCAGCTTGTCGATGACGAGCAACGAGAGCGCCTCACCGGGGATATCGACGCCCTGCCAGAACGTCGACGTCGCAAGCAACACCGACGAGACCTCGGAGCGGAACCGTTCGAGGAGACGCTCTCGTGGCGCCTCTCCCTGAACAAGCACCTCATAGGGCACGTTCCCCTGGAGCGACGCCTTCAGCTCGCCGAGTGCGCGGTAGCTCGACGTGAGGACAAGCGCACGCCCCTCCGAGAGCTGCAGGAGCGCCCGCACCTCTTCGGCAACCTTCGCGCCGAACTCGTCAGCACGAGGATCAGGCATCCCTCGCGGCAGATAGAGCAGGGCCTGGCTGCGGTAGTCGAATGGTGAACCGACAACGAGCTCGCGTGCTTGATCGAGCCCGAGGCGCCGCCGCACAAACCGCGCGTCTTCGCCCGTCGTCAGCGTTGCCGAGACGAGGATTGCGGTGGGCCCCTCGCGCCACAGGCGATCGCGGAGTTCGGTGGCGACGTCGACGGGCGCCCAGGCGACCGAGTCGGGTTCCGACCACACCACGCGACCCTCCGTGTCGGGATCGAGGCACGCCTCGGCTGTGGCCGCCAACGCAAGCGACCGACGGCCGAGCGTCTCGAACCCTTCGCCATCACCTGCGAGCGCGTGGTTCAGGTCGGCAAGCGCCTCGACGAGGGGGCGTACGAGCTCAAGTGGTGGCTCGCGCAGGCGGCGGCGCCCGGTGGCGGGCGTCACCGCGGCGAGGAAGCGGTCGGTTGCAAGCTCGACGCGATCGAGCACACGGGCCGGGACCTGCTGCTTCTCGTCGCGGCACGCACGCTCAACGTCGAGGGTAAGACGCCGAATCGCATGGCGCGACACACGACCACCAAGCCAGGTGGCTGCCGTCTCTTCCAGCCGGTGAGCCTCGTCGAACACGACCGCCCCGTGTTCTGGCAAGACGCCGCCGTCGGCCGCGATGTCGGCGAAGTAGAGGGCGTGGTTCGCAATCACGAGCTCTGCCTCGGAGGCGCGCTGACGAGCCGCCTCGGCGAAGCACGACGAGAGCAATGCGCATCGTCGACCGACGCAACGATCGGATCCCACGGCGAGCTCAGCCCAGAGCGACTCGGACGGCTCGATCGGCAGCTCCGCTCGATCTCCCGTCACCGTCTCTTCGAGCCAGGGCTCAATGACCTCCCAGGCCTCTTCGTCTCGCGGCTCGCGCAGCAGCATCTGCCCGAAGGTCGACAGCTGGCGCCGACACACGTAGTTCGCCCGGCCTTTGAGGATCTCGACGTTCACTTTCCGGCCGAGTGCTCGCGCGGCGGCGGGTACGTCGTACTCAAGGAGCTGCGTCTGGAGCGCCTTTGTGGCGGTGGCGACAACGACGCGCTCTCCCGACTCGAGCGATGGGATGAGATAGGCGAGGCTCTTCCCTGTTCCGGTGCCTGCCTCTGCGACGAGGTGTTCACCCGACGTGAGCGACCGTGCGACCGCGTCGGCGAGCGCGGCCTGTTCGGGGCGCGACTCGAAACCAGCAAGCGTGCGTGCGAGAGCCCCACCGGGCCCGAAGGCGTCGTGCATGGAGTGAGCGTACGGTGTGGCACGGTCGGCCTCCTGCCCTCTTCGGACGGGAAATCTCGTGGTTCGCAAACGCGTTCAAGAGAAATGTCCGCTCGTAGCGACATTTTCAATCCGGAGGCCGTTGACGAGGCCGGAAGACGCCACTAGATTGCCCCTTGTCGGATCCAGTAGGTCTTCGGACTCGTTGGATCCGGCACTCAGCCCCGGTAGGTCTTCGGACTCGCCGGGGCTGATTTTTTTGTTGGTCCGACGGGAATGCGACCGGAACACGTGTTCCGTCCGACGGCCGCGATACGGTCCTCCTCCCATGTTGATGGCCGTGATCGCTCTCGTTGCTGCCGCTGCCGGTGCGCTGGCGGTCTGGCTCTGGTCCCGCACCGAAGCACAGCGTCTTCGCGGCGTGATCGCGCAGGCCGAGCAGGAGGTCGCCCACCGCGACCAGCTGCTCGCACAGGAACGCGCGCAGGCGTCAGAAAAACTCGCGCTCGTTGAGCGGACACAGGTGCAGTGGGAAGAGCATCTGAAGGCCCTCACTGGCGATGCGCTCGACAAGAGCACGGCACGCCTGCTCGAGAGCACCGACATGAAGCTGAAGCCGATCAAAGAGACGCTTGAGCGTTTCGATGTCAGCTCGAAGGCACTCGAAGAGAAGCGTATTGCCGCCGTGTCTCAGATCGGCGAGCAGCTCAAGGCGGTCGCCGAAACGCAACAGAAGCTTCGCTCCGAGACGGGCAATCTCGTTACCGCGCTGCGCGCGCCGCACGTCCGTGGCCGGTGGGGCGAGATGCAGCTCCAGCGAGTCGTCGAGCTCGCCGGAATGGTTGAGCACTGCGACTACGACCAGCAGGCAAGCGAACGCGACGCCGACGGGCGGCTGCAGCGGCCCGACATGATCGTCCGCCTTCCGGGCGGCAAGAAGATCGTGATCGACTCGAAGGTGCCGCTCGACGCCTACCTCGACGCGATCGAGGCGACCGACGACGAGACCCGCCGAGTCAACCTCGAGCGTCACGCGCGGCAGGTTCGTGACCACGTCTCGAAGCTCAGCCAGAAGGCGTATTGGAAGCAGCATGAGTCACCCGAGTTCGTCGTGATGTTCCTTGGCGACGAGGCGTTCTTCCGCGCAGCCGTCGACCACGACAAGACGTTGATCGAGGCCGGTGCTGAAACCGGCGTCATCCTCGCGTCCCCCACCACGCTGATCGCGCTCCTGAAAACGGTCGCCTACGGCTGGCAGCAGGAGACGGTCGCGGCGAGTGCCCGCGAGGTCTCGCAGCGCGGCCGGGAGCTGTACGAGCGGGTCGGTGTGTTCGCAAAGCATTTCGCCAAGGTCGGAAAGTCGCTCGACACCGCTGTGGGCGCCTACAACGAGGCTGTCGGCTCGCTTGAGTCGCGCGTCCTTGTCACGGCACGGAAGTTCCCTGAGCACGGTGCAGGATCCGACCCGCTACCCGACGTTGAAGCTCTCGACCACTCCACCCGCCCGTTCGTCGCACCCGAACTCGTCGGCGATGAGCAGCCGGAGCTGGTCGAAACCACAGGCGGCGTACTCGAACTTCCGATGCGCCCAGCCGACGCGGCATAACGCCATCGATTCCGTCGTTGAACTAGGGTGAAAGCACCCCGAACGACGCACCCTCCAGGAGGCCCGGATTGACTCAGCACGACGACGTACGCGAAGTGATCATCATCGGTGGCGGCCCCGCCGGCTACACCGCAGCGCTCTACAGCGCGCGCGCCGGACTCAACCCACTCGTTATCGAAGGCGTTACGTGGGGCGGACAGCTCATGATCACCAGCGACGTCGAGAACTACCCTGGCTACCCCGACGGCGTCATGGGACCAACGATGATGACCGACTTCCGTCGGCAGGCGGAGCGGTTCGGCACCGAGTTCGTGACCGACGAGGTCACCAAAGTCGACTTCTCCGAACGCCCGTTTCGCGTGTGGGTTGAGAAGGACGAATACCGCGCGAAGAGCGTGATCGTCGCCACGGGCGCGAGCGCCCGCTGGCTCGGCCTCGAATCCGAACAGCGCCTCCAAGGGCGCGGCGTCTCGGCATGCGCGACCTGCGACGGCGCGTTCTTCCGTGACAAGCCGATCGTCGTCATCGGCGGCGGCGACTCCGCATTCGAAGAGGCCCTCTTCCTCACCCGGTTCGGCACCAAAGTCACCCTGGTCAACCGTCGCTCCGAATTCCGGGCATCACAGATCATGGTCGAACGGGCCAAGGCGCACGAAAAGCTCGAGCTGCTGACGCCCTACACCGTCGAGGAAATCCTCGGAGACACCTCCGTCACCGGCGTCCGGGTCAAGCACGCTGACACAGGAGAAACGCTTGACCTAGAAGCGGCAGGCTTCTTCGTCGCCATTGGTCACGACCCGAACACCAAGCTCTTCGTCGACCAGCTCGACCACGACGAGAACGGCTACCTCGTGACCAAGCCCGGCTCGACCGCAACGAACATCGCCGGTGTCTTCGCCGTGGGTGACGTGCAAGACCACACCTACCGGCAGGCAATCACCGCCGCAGGCTCCGGATGCATGGGTGCGCTCGACGCCGAACGGTGGCTCGCCGAACACGAGGGCCCCGAACACGAGGGCTAAACGCCCTTCAGGATTCGAACACCAGTCCTGACGCCACCCGATACGCTGAACCCATGCCGTACTTCATGTGCCCCAACTGCAAGCTGCGCCGCTCGATCGTCTCGGGCGCCGAATCGCTCGGTGAAGAACCCGATCACACCCGGCCACCCTGCTTCAACTGCGCCTGCGATCAGACGTTCGAAATGCGAAACGACTACTTCCCGGCCGACGCAACAGCGTTCGTGGTGATCGACAGCACCGACACCATCAAAGTCGCCGGAAGCGAACTCGAAGCATTCGCAGGGCTCTCATCAGCTGACGTTGTTGGCGGCAACCTCTACGAGAAGCTCGCCCTGTCAGCCGAACAGGCGCTCGCCGACGTACGTGAACACGACGCGCGGCGGCTCGAACAAGAGCTCACGATGCGCAACGCCGACGGCGTCGAAGTCACCGTCTGGGCCGACTTCTTCCCGTCGCCCGACATGTCCGGCGACATCCTCGTCGCCGTCACACCCGTCTAGCGCAACCTCACCACGTCGGGCATCACCGGGGCTCCACCCGGCTCGATGGACACAGACCAGCAATCGGACACGACGCACAGTCAGGCTTACGCGCGTCGCAGATCCGCCGCCCATGCCAGATCAGCAAGTGCGGGAAGCGGGCCCAGTCGGCACGCGGAACGATCTTGATCAGATCGCGCTCGATCTTCACCGGATCCTCCTGACGCGTAAACCCAAGCCGCTGCGAGATCCGCCGCACATGCGTATCCACCACGATTCCCTGCGCCTCACCCCGCTCGGCGCACACAACGTTCGCTGTCTTGCGCGCAACCCCGGGGAGCCGCAACAGATCGTCAAACCGCTCGGGCACCTGACCGTCGAACTCCTCGATCAGAATCCGCATCGTTCCGCGCAGCGACTTCGCCTTCTGACGGAAGAATCCCGTCTGGAAGATGTCACGCTCGAGCTCCTCCTGCGACACCGCTAGGTAATCCTCGGGCCGCCGGTACTTCTTAAAGAGCGTCTCCGTCACACGGTTCACGTTCACGTCGGTCGTCTGCGCAGAAAGCATCACCGACACAAGCAACTCCAAGTCGTTCGCGAACGCCAACGCGATCCCAGCATCCGCATGCTCAACCGCAAGCGCCGCGAGGATCAGTGCGACACGATCACGTTTCGGCCCGACCCGCCGACGCGCCTCCCGAACGTAGCTGCGCGTCACGCTACGCCGATATTGCGGAGGTTGCGCTTCCACCAAGCAGCTTCGGGCCAGCACACACAAGGTCAAGAGCCGGGCATCCCGCACAGTTGAAATCGCTCGGACGCGGCTCGTACGGCCCGGCATTGATCTGGTTGGTCGCGACCGAGAGCCGGGCCTCCAACTCAGGGATCGCCGAGCGGTCGAAGCGGGTCCTGACGACGGCGTCGGGCCGTTCGAGGAAGTGGTAGACGATCTCGACATCGTCGGCCCCCGCCTTGAAGCACGCGAGGGCGTAGACGACCCGCTGAATCGAATACTCGTGGTCGACGATCACCGCCGGATCACGTTCACCCAGGATGTTCGTCTTGTAGTCGAGAATCAGCGCCTTCCCACCATCGCGCTGAAGCACGTCGAGACGGCCGTGAAAGAGGACGCCGTCGTGCTCAAACGCAAACGGCCGCTCGACCATCACGCCCGGCAACGTTGCGATACGACGGGCCAAGTCCGACTCGCAGTACGAGCGGACAAACCGATCGATGCGTTCAAGCTCCGCTTCGCTCACATCCGGGTACCAGTCCGAGACGGGATCGAGTGGCGGCGCGGCGGGGGCCGAGAGATCGACAACCTCCAGCAGCCGATGCACCGCGTCGCCGATTTCGGTCGCGGCCAAACCCGCGACACCTACCGCGATCGCCCGGCGCTCCCGAAGGCCACCCACCCGCTCCGCGTAGTAGCGATACGAGCAGCGCTCAAACGACGCGATCGACGAGTACGACAGGCGGCGAACGCTATGGAGCGGCGGTGTTGGAATCGGCACGATCTCCGGCAGCACGTACCCGCGCGGCGCAGGCGTATCGGGTAGCGCCGCAAACAGACTCAGCTGATCGGCGGTCGCAACCTCATCGAGTTCTGGGGCCTCGGGCTCCGTATCGGGGTCGTCCTCCAGCGCCGCTCGCTGCACCGAGACCAAGAACATCGCGCCGTCGCGTTCAAGCTCGAACGGCTCTGTCGCTCCCTCAAGCTCGGCTTCGCAATCAAGCTGCTCGATCACCCAGCCGATCGGGGTGTCGCGGCGCTCATCGAGCGAGCCCGACACGATCAGTCGTTCCTGCGCACGCGTCATCGCGACGTAATACAGCCGCAGACGCTCTGCTTGGTTGGCCGCGTCGCGCGCCTCTTTCACCGCATCCCAGCCGGCAACCGGCTCGGGCTTGCCTGTTGATGGATGCGGAATCTTCATTCCGATGCGCCCGTCGGGCAACGCCACGATCTCTTCCGACCCGCCCCCCGTGCCGGTGTCGCGGCCAGCGTCTGCGACCACAACGACCTTGAACTCAAGCCCCTTCGCGGCATGAATCGTCATCAGCCGCACCGCCCCCGCACCCTCCTCCTCCGACACGGCCTCAAGCTGCGACGCGCCAAGCGACTGCTGATCACGGAGGAACCGCACGAAGCCCTCCACGTCCCGACCGCGCAGCTCCTCATAGCCGCGAGCAAGCCGCATCAGCTTGCGCATGTTCGCGTAGCGACGCCCACCATCCCACCGGGCAAGCACCGCGAGGTCGTAGTCGTGCTCGGCGACAATCAGCTCGCACAGACGTTCAAGTGACACCCGCGCCGACGCCGAGACGAGCCGCTCGAAGCGCTGCTTGAACGCACGGATCAGCCGCTCATCCTCCTCCGACAACGGCTCAGGAAGCGAGCGTTCGATACCCGTGAAGATCGGACGGCGACCAGCGTGGCGCCGCACGAGCAGCATTGCGTCATTCGAGACCCCCACGAACGGCGACATCAACACCGATGCGAGCGCCACGTCGTCGTAGCGGTTCCAGATCAGCCGCAGGTACATCAGCAGATCCGACACCTGCTGCTGGCCGAAGTACCGGCGGCCCATCGCCCGATACGTTGGGAGCCCGAGCTTGCGGAGCTCCTCCTCGTACTGCTCGGCGTCTGTCCCCGCAGCAAAGAGCAGCACAACGTCACCGGGTTCGGCGGCCCCGTCATCGACGAGCTGGCGAACACGCTGAGCGACATTCGCGGCCTCCGCGCGACGCCAATGCGTGCCCGTTCCCTTGTACGCGTCCTTGTCGGTCACAAGCAGCTCGACCGGGTGCCCAAACACCGGGTCGGGGAACTCTCGCGATGCGGCAAGCTCCTGGAACCCCTCACCGAACGCCCCGGCGAAGAGATGGTTGACGGCCGCGAGCACCTCGGCGCGCGAGCGGTAGTTCTCGGAGAGCGGGAGCCTCAGCTTGGCCGCCTCTCGACGCCGACGGAACACCTCCACATCGGCGTGCCGGAAGCCGTAGATCGACTGGAACTCATCGCCGACGTAGAAGACGTCCTTCTCGTCGGCGATCTCGGAACCGTCAGGCCACTGCCGGAGCAGATCGATGATCTGTGTCTGCAGCTCGTTCGTGTCCTGGAACTCGTCGACCATGATCGCCCGGAAGCGCAGCTGCTCGACTGCCCGCACCTCGGGTGCGTTGCGCAGGAGGTCGCGGGTCAACAGTTGGAGATCCTCAAAGTCAACGACCGACTCGCGCGCCTTCGCGGCGGCGTACTCCTCAGCGAACAACGTTAGGAGCTCCTGCAGGAGCAGCCGGTCGCGTGCAGCGACGGTCTCTAGGGCGTCGCGTTCAACTGCCTTCCGTGCCGCCTCGAACTCCTGCGCCCGGGCGCCGCGCGCGAGCAGTGGGCCGAGATGACAGAGCGCCTCCGGGTCATTGGGGAGGTCGAGTGCGGCCGTCGCAACGGCGCGCTGCAACTCCGTCGCCTCAGGGTCGGCGGCCAGCTCTCCCGCGCGCAGTCGCAGCTCGGCAAGGCTCGACGCCAGCTGCGGCGGCGGTGCGGGCTCAAGCACGAGGTCTCTGCCTGCTGAGCGGAGCGTTTCGAATACGCCGATCAGCCGCCGGCGCAGACCGTCTGCTGTGTACGTCGCAAGCAGACGCAGGTGATCAGCGTCTTCGTCGGCACAGAAGCGGTCGAGCGCCTTCGCGAACGCCTCGCCGCGAATAACGGCGCCCCCCTCGTCGTCAAGCTCGCGAAACCGTGGATCGATGCCAACCTCAAAGGGGTGCGCACGCAGGAGGCGTGAGCAGAAGCCATGAATCGTTGAGATCCACGCGCTGTCGAGACTCCGTGCCAGCTCATGCTTGCCCTCTTGCACGAGTGCCGCGCGGATGCGCGTGCGAAGCTCGCCTGCCGCCTTACGGGTGTAGGTGATCACGAGCACCGAATCGACGCTCAGCTCCATGTCGCAGACAGCCCGTACGAAGCGCGACACCAGAACAGAGGTCTTGCCTGTGCCGGCGCCAGCAGAGACGAACACCTCGCCTCGTGCCTTGACCGCCTCGAGCTGCCGGTCGTTCATCACGAGCGGGCCGTCCGACACATCGTCCAAAGGTCACACCACGGTGGACATTCGCCGCCCTTTGGGTCGAGCTGCACGTCGCCGTGCCGTATGCGTTGGGCGTAGCCACGTGCACGGTCGCGAGCGGTTTCGACCTGCGCCCAAAACGTCTCTTCGTCGAGGTAGTCGGCCTTGCTAAACCCGGGCAGATCCTCGCTTGACTCGGCGCGCAACATGCCACGTGTGGCCCGCGCTCCCGCGAGCGAGCGGTAGACACCGCCGAGCGGCTCGATCCCGACAAGATCGCGCAGCACGAGCATGTAGAGCGGCACCTGCAGCCGACGTTCGTCGTCGATCTGACGCGCAGAGAACGCGCCCTTGCCGGTTTTGTAGTCCTGCACGATCCCGCGGGCGCTGTAGGGGTCGACGTCGATGCGGTCGATCTTCCCGCTCATCGCGAGGCCATCGCCAAGATCGAGCCCGCGCTGCAGCTCCGGCGCTGAGCGCTCCGAACCGAAGCCGACTTCGAACTTGCGGGGAAGAAACTCGACCTTCGACTCGGCCTCGTCGTGCAGGAAGCGTCGAAGGTCTCGTCGGAGCGACTCCCGCAGCTCGGCGGCATCGACGAGGTCGAGATCGATTCGCACGCCGCCATGGAGCGCCTCGGCAAGACACCGCTCGAGCAGCTCCAGTGCAGCGGGAAGGTTCTCGGGTGTGACGCGATCGCTTCCGAGCTCCTTTGGCAGCAGTGAGTAGAGCTTGTAGAGCGCCTGGTGGGCAACGCTTCCGCGGAGCATCGCGTCGGCTTCAGCATCGACTGTCTTGGGCGACACGAGCCGTTCGAAGAACCACGCGGACGAGCAGTCGGCGAAGCGCTCGAGCTCGGTCGCGGCGAACACTGATCGTGAGCCCAACTGGGCAAGGACAGCCGGGTTCTTGAGTCGTGCCTCGCGTTCGAAGGCCCGCCGCGCCCGGCGCAATCGACGATCCCAACCGTTTGTGTAGGCGAGTGCGTCGGCCAACTCCGCTGAGGCCGGCTCCGCCGCGAGCCGCGCGAGCGCGCGAAGACGTTCCCTCTCCGTTGGGGCGGCATCAAGCGGCCAGGTCATCGCAGCGAGCGAACGTCGGACGGTGGAACGCGCGACGTCGTCTGGATCGAAGAGGGCCCGAACGTCGTGCCAGAACGGACTCGCTTCACGGGGTGTGCCTTCGTCGCTCGCGGCCTCACGAACGAGGTACAGCCGCTTTGTGGGGCGTGTGCAGGCCGTGTAGAAGAGGTACCGGTCGCGACTGGCCTGGTCGGGTCGTTCGAGGCGACGTCCGAGCTCGCGCCGCTTGTCGTCGTCAAGGAATGGCGACATGCGCCCACGTCGAGGCAACGACCCTTCTTCAAGCCCGAGCACGAACACGGCGCCGAACGCTCGCGTTCGAGCGCGAAGGAGATCGAGCACGGCGACACGACCGGGTTCGGCCGCCGACGGCCGAGGCAGCGTGCAGCGCTCAAGCGACGAGACAACGTCGTCCTCGCTCACCGCCTCGCCCATGTCGGCCCAGCTCTGCAGCTCTCGGAGCACGGTGAGTGCGGCGGCGTGGGCGCGAAGGTCGCTGCGTGCTGTCTCTCCCACGGGCGGTGTTTCCAGCCGGTAGGCAAAGCGCAGCATCGCCCCGACAAGCGCGGTTGCTCCCGCGAGTGGGGTGTCGGCGTCGCGCAGGTCGCGGAGCGCAACGAGTGGCGCCTCACGCAGCCGCTCGGTCTCTGCTTCCACCCGTTCGGCAGCATCGATCGCCCGGCCACGAAGTCGACCCTCGACGAAGTCAACGTTGGTGCGCGAGACGCCCGAAAACGGCGAGCGCATGAACGTGAAGAGCTCCCGTCGTGTGCCACCGCCCCACGCGAAGCGGAGCAGCGCGATCAGCGCGTGGCCGAACGCGGTCGCGCTCAGGCGCTCAGGCACCTCCACCGCATACGGGATTCCGAGCGAGCCGAAGACGGTCTCGAGCGGCGCTCGATACGTGTCTGGGGCGGGCGCGATCACGCCGATCTCTTCGGGCGCCATGCCGTCGCGAATCAGGCGGAGGATCTCCTCGGCGACGAGTTCCAGCGTTCCACGGGTTCCTGCGCCTTCAAGGAAGCGGATGGCGCCACCGATCTCCGTCACGTGGGGCGACTCGACAAAGAGCTGGCGCTCAAGATGGACGAGGGCGGGAACGTGCCCCTCCGATCTCCGCGGCGGGAGCTCCTCGATCCGTCCGTCTGCGAGGGACGCGAGATCCTCGACCGTCCGCTGCAGCGACGCGAACGCAGCTCGGCCAGGTTCGTACGGCAGCGATACGGTGACGTCGGTTCGGCCCGCGAGAGCCGTGAGCACCGACCACTCGGCCGCGGTGAGATCTTCAAATCCGTAGGCGAACACGGGCTCTCGATTCCACGCGTCGAATTCGGATTCGAGTCGACGCACGGCGGCGATGCGCACGAGTTCCCGGTCACGTCGTCCGATCTCGGCGAGGCGCGACCGATAGCCGGCGTAGAGCGTTGCGAGATCGCCGTCCAGATCAGCGGGTTCGAGCAATCCCGATTCGAGTTCGACGATCGCTTGCGCAAGCGCGTCGGTGAAACCCGAGAAGCGTGACGAGCGGCCGATGCCGCCGTCGTTCCGCACCGCATCGGCGACGACACGCCGTAGGAGCAACGCACGCTGCGTGTCTGAAAGGACGACGTCGTGAAAGGGGTCGTGTCCGGCAATCCGCGCAAAGAGATCGTCAAACGTTCCGATCGATCCGCCGGTCAGGCATCCCGCGCGCGAAAGCAGGTCATGTTCAACCGCCTCGACGTCGGAGCGAATGGGTACGACGAGGAATGGATCGCGGTCGACGACGGCGAGATAGCGCTCAAGCAGAAGAGCGACCTTGCCCGCGTGCGCAGGGCCGGCGACGAGGTTCAACGCCATCGGGTCATCGTAGTTCGCGGACGACCCAAGAATTACGCACCACTTCCCGCTCCGAGCGGAGATTTCGGGCGAAACTTCGAGGGGAAAGCTCGGTTGTGGCTGGGCGCACGTGAGCGCGCCCAGCCACACCGGAAACGAACTAGGCCGCTACGGCCTTGGGTCGACGGCCGCGCCGTGCAGCTGCGCGGCCGGGAAGGTCGGCGGCGCAGGTGTCACAGAGGTCGGCGACCTTGGAACCACGGCGGGCGTCGGTGTAGGTGACGCGGAGCGTTGCTCCACGATTTTCTCCGACTTCCTTGCCGCACTGATCGCATACGAGAACGGTCTTGCGTGCCAAAAGAAACTCCTCCTAAAGGTTCTTTACTTAGGCACAGCATAGTTCGACTTTTTCGATCTGAGAAGCCCTAACAGAATCTTGTTGGATTGACGCAATTCGCAAGCATTCTTCTCGTGCGCGTATGTCTTGAATTGACGTGACTATTCTCGACATTGCCCACTTTTGTCGACAAGCGTGCGAGTCGCATTATCGAGCGAAGTATTTCTGTGCCGCTCGGTGAGGGATTGCGTTTAGCTGTGCTCGATACCGCGGCGATGCACAACCCGCAGCACGAGAATCACGGCAGCCACGAGCACTGCGATCACGACGAGGGCGTACAGCCCGTAGTGCTGAATCGCATCTGCCGCCGATTTCCCGAACTGGTAAGCGACCACACTGACGAGGACAGCCCACACGATGCCGCCCGCCGCGTTGAAGATGGCGAAGCGCCACCAAGGCATGTGGGTGATGCCAGCGATCCACGCGGCAGTCACACGCAGCACGGCGATAAACCGGGCAAGGAAGATCGTCTTCGCACCGTGTTTTTGGAAGAAGCGCTCCGATGGGGGCAGCACCTTGTGGAAGTAGTCACGGACGATCGGCGTTCGCTCAAGGAGCTTGCGGCCACCCTTACGCCCAATCACGTATCCCGCGTTGTCACCGATGATCGCGGCGGCTGCACCGACAACGATCACCTGCCAAAGCGGGTAGTGACCCTGCGATGAGAGGACGCCCGCGATGATCATCGCGGTCTCTCCCGGAACCGGCACACCGGCGCATTCGATCGCGACGAGTCCGAACACAATGATCAGCCCGTAGGTGGTGATCAGGTGGGTCACAACAGCGAGTGTAGGCGACGGAAACGGCCAGACGTTCGATCTGCCCTCTCCCAGGTGCTGTGTTTTCGATAGCGTCCGGCCGTCTATGCGGGTTGGAGTTCCTAAAGAGCAGGCAGTCGGCGAGCATCGCGTCGCGCTCGTCCCTGAGGTCATCGCCAAGCTCGGCGAAGGGTTCACGGTCGTCGTCGAACGCGGTGCTGGTGTTGCGGCCGGTTTCCTCGACGAGGCCTACGCTGCCGTCGGTGCGGAACTCGTCGATGACGCGTTCTCCGGCGTCGATGCGGTCGTGAAGGTCGCGAAGCCGACGGCCGCCGAGATCGAGAAGCTCTCCTCCGGCCAGGTGCTCGTTGGCTTCCTGACGCCGCTCACCGACAAGGATCTGATCGCAGCGCTTTCAGCGCGCGGCGTTGTCGCGTTCGCGATGGAGTCGATTCCCCGCACGACGCGCGCACAGTCGATGGATGCGCTCTCATCGCAGGCGACGGTCGCGGGCTACAAGGGTGCCCTGCTCGCCGCCGAGAACCTTCCCAAGTTTCTGCCGATGCTCACCACGGCTGCCGGCACGATCGCACCCGCCAAGGCGCTCGTCCTTGGCGCCGGTGTCGCGGGTCTGCAGGCGATCGCAACGCTCCGCCGTCTCGGCGCCGTCGTCGCCGGCTTCGATGTTCGCCCGGCGGTGAAAGAGCAGGTGCAGTCGCTCGGCGCGCAGTTCCTCGACCTCGGCGTTGTTGGCGAGGAGACTGAGGGTGGCTACGCACGCGAGCTGACGCCGGAGGAGCAGGCCAAGCAGCAGGAGGCCCTGAACGCCCGGATCCCCGATTTCGACCTCGTCGTCACGACGGCTGCGATCCCTGGCCGCCCTGCCCCACGCCTGATTCCGGCGTCGGCGGTTGCGGGTATGCGTCCCGGCTCGGTGATTGTCGATCTTGCTGCCGAGACGGGCGGCAACTGCGAGCTGACGAAGCCAGGCGAGGTTGTCGTCGAGCATGGCGTCACGATCGTCGGCACGTTGAACCTTCCGAGCTTGATGGCGTCGCATGCGAGCCAGCTGTACGCACGCAACATCACGACGCTGCTCACCCATCTCGCACCCGCTGGGGAACTGACGCTCGACTGGGAAGACGAGATCACGTCGGGCGCCTGCGTGACACGCAAGGAGGCCGCGTGACCCATTACACCCAGCTTGTTGTTGAGCTGACGATTCTTGCGCTCGCGATCTTCCTCGGTATCGAGGTGATCTCGAAGGTGCCGACGCTGCTACACACGCCGCTGATGTCGGGCACGAACGCGATCCACGGCATCGTCGTTGTCGGCGCGATGCTCGTTGCGGGCGCCGCCGATCCCGATCTGCTCACCGGTTGGGTCGGGTTCATCGCGATGATCCTTGCCGCCGCGAACGTCGTTGGTGGCTTCGTTGTGACCGACCGCATGCTTGAGATGTTCAAGAAGCGCGAGCCGCAGAAGAAGGCTGAGGAGTAATGGGCCAGACCACCTCGAACCTCTTCTACCTCGTCACGATCATCTGTTTCATCCTGGCGTTGCGCTTCCTGTCGTCTCCGACGACTGCGCGCCGCGGTAACTGGATTGGCGCGATCGGTATGGCGATCGCGATCGTGGTCACGCTCGCCCACTCCGGGATGCACATTGGTTGGCGGATTCCGGTTGGTGCCGCGATCGGCTCGGTGTTCGGCCTTGTTGGTGCCCGCCGCGTGAAGATGACGGCGATGCCGCAGATGGTGGCGCTCTTCAACGGCGTCGGCGGTGGTGCAGCGGCGCTCGTGTCGCTGTCGGAGTTCCACAACATGGCGCCGGAGCCCGGCCATCTGCACGGCGACGTGATCGTGGCGGTTGTCGCGTCGGCGCTGATCGGCGCGGTGTCGTTCGCCGGTTCGCTGATCGCGTTCGCGAAGCTGCAGGAGCTGATTGGCGGACGGCCGATCACGTATCCGGGCCAGAAGTTTGGGAACGGTCTGCTGATCGCAGGTGTGCTCGCTGCTGGAATCGCGATGATCGCTGGTTCCGAGGCGCAGTGGCTGATGGTTGTGGTGCTTGTGGGCGCCTCGATCTTCGGTGTGTTGTTCGTGCTGCCGATCGGTGGCGCCGACATGCCCGTCGTGATCTCGCTGCTCAATGCCTTCACCGGCCTTGCAGCGTCGGCTACCGGTTTTGAGCTTGGCTCGAACGTCCTGATCGTGTCGGGCGCCCTCGTTGGTGCCTCGGGAACGCTGCTCACACTGATGATGGGCAAGGCGATGAACCGCTCGATCGGCAACGTGCTATTCGGCGCGTTCGGGCAGGTGCAGGCTGGCGCTGGTGCCGCCGCGGTTGAAGGAACCGTGCGGTCGGTCAACGCCGAGGACGTTGCGATCATGCTCGCGTACGCCCAGAACGTCGTGATCGTCCCGGGATACGGCATGGCCGTCGCGCAGGCGCAGCACGCGGTGCGCGAGCTCGCCGATGAGCTTGAGAAGAAGAACGTGAACGTTCAGTACGCGATCCATCCTGTTGCCGGCCGTATGCCGGGCCACATGAACGTGCTCCTTGCTGAGGCGAACGTCCCGTACGACGCCCTCAAGGAGATGGACGAGATCAACCCGGAGTTCCCGCAGACCGATGTTGTGCTCGTGATTGGCGCGAACGACGTCGTCAACCCTGCGGCGCGCAACGATCCGGGCAGCCCGATCTACGGCATGCCGATCTTGAACGTCGACGCTGCTGCGCAGACGATCGTGATGAAGCGGTCGATGGCAACCGGTTTCGCCGGCATCGATAACCCGCTGTTTGTGCTGCCGGGCACGGCGATGCTCTTCGGCGACGCGAAGGCGTCGGTGTTGAAGCTCGTCTCCGCCGTCAAGGCCCTCTAGCTCCGAGGCGCGTGTGAGCGGGATTCCCGTCCTCACAGCACGCGACGTCGAAGCGGCGGTGTCGCCGGGCGAGGCCGTTGAGGCTGTCCGCGAGGCGTTCCTTGCCCATCACCGCGGCGAGTGGGTGATGCCGCCGAAGGCGTACGTGACGAACTATCCGGCGGGCGACTTCCGCGCGATGCCGGCACTTGGTGCTGGCTACACGATCCTGAAGTGGGTCTCGTCGTTCCCGGGGAACCCGGAGCGCGGTCTACCGACGGTGAACGGGCTCGTGGTTGTGTCTGATGCGGAGACTGCTGAGTTGCGCGCCGTGATGGAGGCGGGTGCCGTGACGGCGCTGCGCACGGGCGCTGCCGCTGTGCTGGCGGCGGAGACGCTCGGGAAGCGCGATGCGGCGACGGCTGCCGTTGTGGGTGTCGGCGTGAATGGGCGTGCCGCGGTGCGGGCGTTTGTCGCGCGCGGGCACCAGGTGTTGGTGTGGGATGCCGACGAGTCGCGTGCCGCCGCCGCGGCGGAGGAGCTTGGCGCGATCGTCGCTCCGTCCCGGGCGGAGGCGCTCGCTGCCGATCTTGTTGTCACCGTGACGCCCGGGCATACGCTGCTCTTTGATGAGGGCTCGTTGCGGCCGGGGCAGCACGTGAGCCTGATGGGTGCCGACGGGCCGGGCAAGGCCGAGATCTCCCCCGCCGAGCTCCGCCGGACGCGCCTGTTCTGCGACGACTGGGAGCAGGCATCGCATGGCGGTGAGCTCGCGCACCTTGCGGAGGCCGGGGCGATTGCGCGCAGCGACGTGACGGAGCTTGGCGCGGTGCTCGCGGGCGAGGTGATCGGGCGGGTTTCGGCGGATGAGATCACGACGTTCGACTCGACCGGGCTCGCGATTCAGGATCTCGCGATCGTCGTCGCCGCGATGCGCCGGCTGCCGGAGCTCTCCGGGCTCCAGTCGTTTTCGCTGTAGTCGGCGCGAGCGCTCTCCGAAGCGGCGCCTGTGCGCCGCTGTGAAGCCTTCTAAGCGCGCTGGCTGAGCGATGGGCGCCGTGGGTCGAACAGGCGCAACTCGCGGCGGACATCACCTAGGAGCGCCTTGCCGATCAGTTCGCCGCACGCGAAGCCGAGGATGTTGCCGTGCCCGGAGTAACCTCCGGCGACCCAAACGCCTCCTCGACCCGGCACCGGGCCGCATAGTGGCAGGCGGTCGAGCGTCTCACCCCAGGCCCCCGACCAACGGTGCGTGATCGTTGGCGCTCTGCCGACGAGGTTCACAAGGAGCCGCTCGATGCCTGACTGGACGGTGCTCGTGACGTCGTCGTCTGCGGACGCTTCGGCGGCGAAGGCGTGGTCGCGGCAGCCACCGACGAGCAGAGTGCCGTCGGGCAACTGCTGCCAGTAGTCGTAGCCGTCGCGCGCGTAGTACGGGACGCCGTAGCGGACGGCCGGGAGCGGCGCGGTCGCAAGCATCTGCCCGCGTGCCGGCTGGACGGCGTCGGCGAGCTCGGGCAGCAGCTTTGAGGTGTGCGCGTCAACCGCGATCACGACGGTGCCTTCGGGCAACGCCTCGGGGTTCACCGTGTCGGCGACGATCTCGGCTCCCGCCTCGACCGCATGCGCAGCCAGCCGTTCCATCCAGACGGCCGGATTGAAGCCGGCGTCGCCGGGATGGTGGATCGCGCCCGCGTAGAGACGGTCGAGTGGCGGTTCAAGTCGCGCGACTCGTTCGACGACGAAGCCGTCGGCCGTGAGCGCCGCGTACTCACGCTCGATCGCCTCGAGTTCGTCGTCGCTCGCGGCGAGCCGGATGCTCCCGACCCGCCGGAACGCGTCACCCCCGAGCTCGAGCATCCGCGCAAAGGCGGTTTCGGTAAGCCGCCATAGCCCTTGCGCGTGTTCCCGTCCGAGCGAGGCGACAGCCTCGTCGTAGGCGGGTGTTCCACCACGTAGCGCGAAGCCACCGTTGCGCCCTGAGGCACCCGCGGCAACACCGCGGGTATCGACGACCCGCACAGCCATGCCGCCCCGCGCCAACGTGAGCGCGCACGAAAGACCCGTGACGCCCGCACCAATGATCGTGACGTCGGTCTCGCCCCTCCGCGTGGCAGCGGGCACCGCGAGCTCGGTCTTGCCGCCGAGCCAATATGGAGTTGTCGTCACACCCCCGATCCTACGACGGACGCATCACCTCCTGATGACCCCATCGGTGACCGTCAGGGATCCTGCGAGTTCCAACTCGACAAGCGCGCCCGCAACGTCGCCCGCACTGAGGCCCGTCGCGCGCGTCACGTCATCTGCGCTCGCAGCCCCTGCGTCAACGGCGGCGAGGACTGCGGCTACGACCGGGTTGTCGGGCGCTCCCGCAGCGTGAAGCGACGGTGGCTCAATTTGGAGCGCCTCGAACACATCCGCAACATCAAACACCGGGCGGGCCCCGAGGCGGAGCAGATCGTTCGTTCCCTTGGAGAGCGGCGAGGTGATCTCGCCCGGAACCGTCAGCACCTCTCGGCCCTCCTCCAGCGCAAGGTCGGCCGTAATCAGCGCACCGCTGCGTTCACGCGCCTCCACGACCAACGTCGCGGCCGTGAGACCCGCCACGATTCTGTTGCGCGCCGGGAACCGCCAGGGCGCCGACGTGACACCCGGCGGATACTCCGAGACGATTAGTCCTCGGTCGCAGATCGACGCGGCCAACGTCGTGTGTGCCGCCGGATAGGTGCGATCGATGCCACACCCAAGCACGGCGACTGTGACTCCCCCACCCTCGAGCGCGCCCCGGTGCGCCCAACCATCGACGCCGCGAGCGAGGCCCGAAACAACGACAACACCCGCCCGCGCGAGGTCACGTGCAAACGTCCTCGCGACGTGCGCCCCGTAGTCGGAACACGAGCGGGCGCCGACGATTGCCACCGACGGGGTTGCGAGAACCGTGACGTCACCCGCACCTCGCACAAATAGGCCGGGAGGCGGATCGTAGATCGAGCGCAGGCGCGGCGGGAACTCGGGATCCGCGGCATCGATCCACCGAACCCCCATGCCGGTGAGACGTTCGAGATACGCAGCGTGATCGAAGTTCAGGCAGAACGTTCTGAACTGCGCCGAACGTGTCTGCGCGGGCATCGCGTGCTGCTCGCGCTCAGCCGCGAACACCGCGTGCTGGAGCCCGTTCATCGACGCCCGACCTCGAGCGGTGAGCGGTACGACAGGGCCTCGGCAACTGCTTCGGGTTCGATCGCCTCGGTGCCGGCGAGCGCCGCGATCGTGGCAGCGACATTGAGCATCTTCGCGCGACCCCGCCCCGAGAGCGGGAGCCGATCAACAGCGCGATCGAGTAACTCGGCCGCGGCTGGGCGAAGCTCAAGCACGCCGTCGTCGAGACGCTTGCGGGCGAGCATCACGCGGCGGACAACGGATGCAGTCGGCTCCCCTGGTGGCCCCGCGAGCTCGGCGGCCCGCGGCTTCGGCAACGACACAACGAGGTCAACGCGATCGAGCAGCGGCCGCGACACACGTTCGCGGTAGCGGTCGAGCTGCTGCGGTGAACAGTTGCACTCGGCGGCCGGATCGCCTCGGCCACCGCATGGGCACAGGTTCATCGTTGCGGCGAGAAGGAAGCGCGCGGGAAACACCGCCCTCCCCTCCACCCTGGCGATCGACACAACGCCGTCTTCCAGCGGTTGGCGAAGCGCCTCGATCGTCGAGCGCGAAAACTCGGGTAGCTCGTCGAGGAACAGCACACCACGGTGAGCGAGCGTCGCCTCACCCGGCCGCGGTGACGAGCCGCCGCCGACAAGCGCTGCCGTCGAGACGGTGTGGTGCGGAGCGCGAAAGGGCGGCACACGAACAAGGCCCGATCCGGCCGCGAGGAGCCCCGCGATCGAATGGATACGCGTCACCTCGAGCGCCGACGCGTCATCTAGCGGCGGCAGGATGCCCGGCAAGCGACGCGCGAGCATCGTCTTGCCGATCCCCGGAGGCCCTGCAAACAGCACGTTGTGACCGCCCGCCGCGGCAATCTCGAGCACGCGCCGTGCGCGCTCCTGCCCGCGCACGTCGGCAAGGTCGGGCGGAGCGATTGTCTCCGGTTGAGGAGCGGCTTCGACCGCGGGTGGAGAGCGCTCACCGCGGAGGTAGGCGACCGCGTCGGCCAGGTGACGGACGGCGATGGGCTCGATTCCTGCGAGCGCGACCTCGGCCGCAGACTCGGCCGCGCAGACGAGCCGCTCCGCCCCGCTTCGCCTCGCGCCCTCAGCCGCAACAAGCGCGCCCGGAACCGGTCTCAGCCGACCGTCGAGCGCAAGCTCCCCAATCGCTGCATGACCATCGAGTGCCGCGGCCGGCACTTGGCGCGAGGCTGCGAGAACCGCAAGCGCGATTGGCAGGTCAAACCCCGAACCCTCCTTCCTTAGATCGGCGGGGGCGAGATTGACGGTGATACGCCGTACGGGCCATTCGAGCTCGGCCGACGTGATTCCGCTGCGAACGCGCTCCTTGGCTTCCTGACACGCGCGATCGGCGAGCCCAACGATCGCGAACGCGGGCACGCCTCGCTGGAGGTGCGCCTCGACCTCGACTCGACGCGGTTCAAGACCAACGAGCGTGTGGGTGAGCGTGCGCGCGAGCATCTGTTGCCACGGTAGGCAGCAAGATGTAACGGCGCTGGATCAGTTTGTGTTGGAGACGGCTACGCGCGGCGCGCGATCAACACGTCTTCGAAGTACTCGCCCGCCCGGCGTCCGGTGCGGCGATTCACATGCCGGCGATAGGTGCCGTCGAGGCGCAGACCCGCTCGCTCAAGAATCCCTGGGTACAGCTCGCGCCGGTCGTTCACGACGATCAGGAGCGGTGCACGCGGGCGCAGCACCTCGGCGGCTCGACCGAGCACCTCGGAGATGCCGTTCGAATACGCGTCGATCGCCGCCTTCGCGGTGCCGCGCTCTGCCGCACCAAGCTCACGTTCGCGCCGGTCGTCGAGGCCAAGGAGCTCGTAGGCGTAGCGGTGCTGCTCGTGGTAATCGATGAGGCCCGGGTACGGCGGCGAGGTCACCACCGCGTCAAAGGGGCCCTCAAGAGCGACCTCGCGGGCGTCTCCGTGCAGGATCTCCACCCCGCGCTTCGACCGCACCTTCGAGAACGCCTTGATGCGCGTGAGCGTGTCGAGCGTGTACCGGCGCAGGAAGTGCTCGGCACGGTCGATCGGCTTGCACTCCCGCTTGTGCTTGAAGCACCAGTACGGGTCGATCTGCGGCTCGCGGGGAAAGTCAAGGTCGAAGTGCGCGGTGCGGCGTGCGGAGCGCGCAGCGCGCGCGAGAACGACGCGCAGCACGTCGGCGCTCTCGTAGCCGTTGATCAGCGAACGGAAGCGAAGCAGGTCGCTAGCCGCATCGGGCGCGAACCACTTGCGCACATAGGCGTTTGGTCGGCCGACCGTGCCCTCGCCTGCCGCGTGACGCTTGAGGATGTCGCGCAGATCGTGCTCAAGGGTGAAGAGGTTGTGTTCGCGCGTCTTGACGCCCATGAGCAGGCAGTTGAACGCCGCGATGTCGATGCCCGTTGCGTGATGGCCGCTCTCGAGCGCCTGCACGAGCGTCGTACCCGACCCGGCAAAAGGGTCGAGGACGTTCGAGCCGGGCCGCACGTGGCGTCGGAAGAGCTCCTCGACAAGCTGTGGCACGTACTTCCCGAGATACGGATGCAGACGATGGACGTGCTTCGTCCGCTCCCGCTCGGGGAGCTGCTCCTCCGACCACGAGAGATCGAGGTCGATTTCGGAGTAAAGGGCTTCCTGCGTTGCCGCCACGCATTGCAGGTTCGGGAGCGAACGCCGGTTTCCTCGATTCGAGTTGGTCCCAGGAGTTGCGAGTCACACGTCGAACGGGGCGCGTTCCACGCCCTCAGGTGTGACCGCGAGCGCTTCAAAACGCACTTCGAGGTCGGCGAGCGCGGGCCGCGCGGCCAGCCAGGTTTCCGCTGCACGACGGATGCGACGCGCCTTTTCGACGGTAACCATCTCGAACGGATGACCGTAGTCGGCGCCGCTCTTCGACTTCACCTCGACGAACACCAGCCGTTCGCCACGACGCACGACGAGGTCGAGCTCGAAGCCAGCCACCCATGTGTTGGTCGCGAGGATCCGGTAGCCGCGCAGCTGGAAGTAGCGGGCAGCCCGACGCTCCGCGTCGTTGCGCGGCGCGTTCCGCTTTGGCTCAGGCTGTCGCCGCGACGGCTTCGTCGGCTGCTTCGCCATAACACCGGGCGGCAAACGAGAGCCGGTGGATTGCCGACGGGCCGATCTTGCGCACGGCAGCGCTATGCAGCGGGGTGATGTACCCCACGTGGGATGAAAAGCCGTAGCCCGGATGCCACGCATCGGCAAAGTGCATGTAGCGGTCGCGTGTCACCTTCGCGACGATCGACGCAGCCGCAATCGCAGCACTCTTTGTGTCGCCATCGACGACCGCCTGGTGTGGCGGCGCGAGCGGGCCGAGCTTGAACCCGTCGACGAGTCGCACATCAGCATCGCCGAGCGCCCACAGCGCATCGCGCAGCCCCTTGAGGTTGCAGCGGTGGAGACCGTCGCGATCGATGACATGCGCAGGGAACACCTGAATCGAGATCTTCTCGGCGCAGAGCATTACCGCCCGGTAGAGGACGTCGCGCGTCGCCTCATCGACCTGCTTGGAGTCGTTCAGCAGCGCAAGCGGCCGCGCCCGATGTTGGCGGAGCTTCTCCATGTCGAGCAGCACCCCCGCCGCAACGAGTGGCCCAGCAAGCGGCCCGCGCCCTGCCTCGTCCGCCCCGGCGACATAGCGCACACCGAACCTACGGTCGTGCGCGAGGAGCTTCCTGCCGATCGGTCGCTTTGTCGGAGCCATCCCGCCGAGCATAGCCCCGCCCTCGGCGCGACCACGAAAACGCAACAGAGTTGTTGCGATTGCGGTTAGAGAGACGCGTCGAGGGTCTCGATGTCGTACGACGCTACCACCGGATCCGCCGTCACGAGCGTGAGTTCCTCGATCTCACTCTGCGCAATGAGAAGCCGGTCAAACGGATCACGATGATGGTTCGGTAGCTCTGCGCTTCTCAGTGCGTGGCCAACTCCAATGTCAAGCGGGAGAAAGTCGTTCACCTGAAGCCACTCGGCGACATCACCGGGAGCGTCCAACTTTCCACTCGCCCGCTTCACAGCAATCTCCCAAGCACTCGCGGCGCTGACGTAGACGATGGAGTCGCGATTCGCGATCGCGTCCCTCGCGCGCTTCCCCAATGCCGCATCATCGGAGCACCACCACAGCAGCACGTGGGTATCGAGCAGCAGCTCCACTAGTCGGCGAACGCCTCGAAGCCCTCGGGGAGTTCGTTGAACCCTGGCTTGATCGTGATCTTGCCGCGCAGCAGCCCCGGCATACGCGGGGCCAACTCCTCAACGTACGGCACGAGTCGCGCAACAGGACGATCGTGGCTTTTTACGATCACCACTTGCCCCGCTTCAACACGCTTCACAAGCTTCGAAAATTGGGTTTTCGCTTCGTGGATTCCGACAACGAACGGCTTCATGAATCTCCCCTAATCCGACTAGATCTAGTCGGATTGTGCCACAGCGAGCGCCTCCGCAGCGGTAACGCAACAGAGTTGAAACGTCAGTTCACGCGCTCGGCATCTGATTCAGAACCGACGCAGAGGCGACATATCGACGCGACGAAAAACAAGGTCAACGCGTCCAGCGCGCGCCGAATCTCAGACCGGGAAGGTGAGCCCGAGTTACTGACGGAGCTCGCGTACGCGAGCCTTCTTGCCGACCCGACCGCGCAGGTAGTACAGCTTGGCGCGGTGGACGTCACCGATGGCACCGACTTCGATCTTGTCGATCTTCGGTGAGTGAAGCGGGAACGTGCGCTCGACACCGACACCGAAAGAGTTCTTGCGGACGGTGAAGGTTTCGCGGACGCCGGCACCCTGGCGCTTGATGACAATCCCCTCGAAGACCTGGAGGCGTGCGCGTGTGCCTTCGATGACCTTGAAGTGGACGCGCACGGTGTCGCCGGCCTTGAACCGCGGAACTTCGCGGAGCTGGCGGCGCTCGATGTCTTGGATGATTGTGCTCATGAGAAAGGGGCCTGTTCGGCCGGGCAATGCTAGCGGAAACGTGGGGGTCGCTGCGCGGTTCTTCGCTGGCGGTCTACTGAACGGAGATCCGTGAGGGCGGCCAGTAGGTGGCGACGACCTTGCCGATCAGGTTCTTGCGGGGGACGGTGCCCCAGTCACGGGAGTCGCAGGAGCCGTTTCGGCTGTCACCCATCATGTAGTACTCGTCTACGGGGATCCTGAAGGCTGCGACGTTTCGGAGGTCGCGTCGCTCGTCTTGGATGTATGGCTCGTTGAGCTTTTCCCCGTTGATGTAGACGACACCTTCTTTCTCCTGGTACTCGTCGCCGGGGAGTCCGATCAGCCGTTTCACGAACGTGCCGCCTTCACTGCACACCTGCTTCGCTTTGGGTGGGGTGGTGAACACGACGATGTCGCCGCGCTTGGGATCCCAAAGGTCGTAACAGAACCGGCAGGCAAGGACGCGGTCGGAGAAGCCTGCTTCGCAGCCGTAGGTGGGCTTGGCGCAATGCAGGGTTGGCTCCATGGAGCTTGAGGGGATGCGGTAGGGGTTGATCACCCACTGCTTGACGGCGAGGACGATGACGATCGCGCCGATGATGGTGACGAGCCAGTCGATGGCGACGCGCCACCCGTGCGGGAGGCCGCGTGTCAGTCGGTCGATCGGGTTTCTCACTGCATGTCCTCCGCGCCTGCCGTCAAGTGGGTTGTCACCGTACGTGTTCCTTCCGCCAGCGTTCGATCCGGGCGTGGTCGCCCGATAGAAGCACATCGGGGACGTGCCAGCCCCGGAATTCGGCCGGGCGCGTGTAGTGAGGGTACTCAAGTCCACCGTCAAGCTCTTTGGAGAACGACTCGAATTCACCGGAACCTTCGGAGAGCGCTCCCGGTAGCCGGCGGGCGATCGCGTCGACGAGCACCATTGCGGGGAGATCACCGTTAGAGAGGACGTACGGGCCGATCGAGATCGCGTCGGTCGCGAGGTTGCGGACGATCCGTTCGTCGAAACCTTCGAAGCGCGAGGTGAGCAGCGCGATGTGCGGCTCTTCGACGAGCTCCTCGACAATGTCCTGCGTGAGGCTCCGCCCCTGCGGCGTGAGCGCGATCACGCGGCGTGGCGGCGTGTCGCCGTACACCTGGTCAAGCGCGGCTGCGACGACGTCGACGCGCAACACCATGCCGGCACCGCCGCCGTACGGTTCGTCGTCAACCTGCCCAGAGCGCAACGGTGTGTGGTCGCGGAACGAGTACAGCCGCAGATCGAGTTCCGATCCGAGCACGGTCGCAATCGGGCGCTGCTCGGTCATCCAAGCGAACGCGTGCGGAACCAGAGTGAAGACGTCGAGTTGCACGGGTCAGGTCAGTCCGGGTTCGAGAATCCGGCGGCAACCAGGATACGGCCGGCCGCAACGTCGATCGTGATCACACAGGCGCCGACGAGAGGTAGCAGCAGCCCGCTTTCAAGAGCGAGCGCGTCGTTAGCGATGCCATGTTCGACCGCCTTCACGGGCCCGAGGCTGCGGCCACCCTCCTCGAACACTTCCAGACCGATCAGCTCGAAGTCGTAAAACTCGTCCTCGCCCGTCGGTGGCAGCGCCGCACGCGGCACTTCGATTGCGGCGCCGCGTTCGACCGTACGGTCGATCTTGATCACAGGACGTGCCCGCGCATGGCGGCGTGTGAGCACTTCGACCTCAACGCCACCGATCAGAATCCGCGACCCCGGTTTGAACCACCGTGGATCGGCGCTCGCACCTTCAACGACGAACGACCCGTCGAGGCCATGCGGCTTGCCGACCCGACCGATGAGGACGCGGTCTTGGTCGGTCACTCGGCGATCTCGACCAGCACACGACGCCCATCTCGCGTCGCGGCGGCACGCATCACCGTCCGCAGGGCGCGGATGATCCTGCCGCCCCGGCCAATCACTTTGCCCACGTCGTCTGGTGCGACGTGCAGCAACAGAACGAGCTCGCCGTGACGTTCCTCCGACTCGACGCGAACAGCGCCGGGTTCGTCGACCAGCTCACGCGCAAGAAACGCGAGGAGCTCGGCCACCGGTATTAACCGATGCCCTTGACCTTGAGGAGCCGCGCAACGGCTTCGGAGGGCTGTGCGCCCTTGCCGAGCCAGTTCTTGACCTTGGTCTCGTCGAGTTCGATCAGCGACGGATTGGTCTGCGGGTTGTACCGCCCGACGATCTCGAGGAACTTCCCGTCGCGCGGTGCGCGCGAGTCTGCCGCAACAACGCGGTAGATCGGGTTCTTCTTCGAGCCGATGCGGGTGAGTCTGAGTTTCACTGCCATGTCGGCGCACAGCCTAGCGACAGAACGCCACCCTCGCGTCAGCAGAAGCGAATTAGCGGCGGCCCGACTTCTTCTTGCCGTGCTTGCGGCCGGCCGCACCAGGCGCGGTACTGCGCGGTGCAACAGTCTGCTGGGGCGGCATTCCGGGCATTCCAGGCATGCCGCCACCGGGCATTTTGGGCATGCCGGGCAGGCTCGGCATCTTCCCCTTACCAACCTGCTTCATCATCTTTTCCATCACCTTGCGGCCTTCGAGCAGCTGGTTGACGTCCTGCACCGAAACGCCTGAGCCGCGTGCGATCCGCTGACGACGCTTGCCGTCGATCGTGTGCGGCATTGAGCGTTCACGGGGTGTCATAGAGAGCACCATCGCCTCGACGCGCTTCATCTTGTTCTCGTCGATGTCGGCATCAGCAAGCTGCGAGCCGACGCCTGGGAGCATCTTGAGGATCCCCTGAAGCGGCCCCATCCGGCGGAGCATGCGCTGCGCGGAGAGGAAGTCGTCGAAGGTGAACTGCCCCTTGCGGAGCCGCTCTTCCATCTGCGCCTGCTCATCCTCCGACGCCGCCTGCTCGGCCCGTTCGATGAGCGTGAGCACGTCGCCCATCCCGAGGATCCGGGAGGCCATGCGGTCGGGATGGAAGACCTCGAGCGCGTCGAGCTTCTCGCCGGTCGAGGCGTAAAAGATCGGCTTGCCGGTGATCGAGCGAACAGAAAGCGCTGCGCCACCGCGCGCATCACCGTCGAGCTTGGTGAGGATGACGCCGTCAAAGTCGACCCGCTCCTGGAAGGCCTTCGCAACGTTCACGGCCTCCTGGCCAAGCATCGCGTCAAGGACAAGCACGATGTCGGTAGGACGGACTGCGTCGCGCACCCGCACAAGCTCGCCCATCAACTCTTCGTCGATCTGAAGGCGGCCTGCCGTGTCGACGATCACCGTGTCGCACCCATCAGCCTTGGCGCGTTCACGGCCCTCCGTCGCGGCGCGAACCGGATCCTTCGTGTCGGTGCGATACACGGGTACGTCGATCGAGGCACCGAGCTGCTCCAGCTGGTCGATAGCGGCTGGGCGCTGCAAGTCGGCCGGGATCAGCGCAACCGTGCGGCCCTCTGCCTTCAACGCTCGTGCGAGCTTGCCCGCGGTTGTCGTCTTGCCGGAGCCTTGAAGACCGGCGAGCAAAATCACGGAGAAACCGGTGCGCTTGAGGCCCGCCGACTCCGATCCCATCAGGTCGGTGAGCTCGTCGTGCACGATCTTCACGACCTGCTGGCCCGGCGTCAGGCTCTTCAGTACCTCCGCGCCAAGCGCCCGCTCGCGCACGCGCTCGACGAAGCCGCGGACAACCTCCAGGTTGACGTCGGCCTCAAGGAGCGCGAGGCGCACCTCGCGCATCGCACCCGAGATCGCCTCATCATCGAGACGCCCACGTCCGCGGAGATCTCCGAGGACAGCGCCGAGCTTGTCGGAAAGTGAGTCGAACATGCGCCAGCCAGTCTACGGCGGCCAGCCACCTTGCGGTCCCTAGAGTGAACGCAACGCCCAACCCTTTTTGGAGGATCATCAGATGACTGCCGCAACCGGAACCACTGTCGCGCCCTTCCGCCTTGTGCGCGGCCCGAACGACGTTGTGACGTCAACCGAGCTGCTCGCCGACGGCCCGATCCTCTTCCACTTCTTCCCGTTCGCCTACACCGGCAGCCTCGAGAAGGGGCAGGGCTGCGAGGCACAGGTGTGCGGGTTCGGCGCGCTCCTCGACGACTTCACCGCAGCAGGCGTTCAGGTGATCGGTGTCAGCCACGACTCCCCGTTCGCGCTCAAGGCGTGGGCGAACGACCTTGGCCAGACCTACCCGTTGCTCTCCGACTTCGAATGGGAGGCCGCGAAATCGTTTGGCGTACTCCTTGACGAAGCCCTCGGCGCGTTCCGTCCGCTCAACACACGCGCCGCGTTCCTCCTCGATACGGACGGCACCGTCGCCTACGGATGGTCGGCTGGCGACGAGATCAACCACCTGCCAAACCCGGCCGAATGCCTCGCCGCAGCACGGTCATTGACAGCTGCCTAAGCAACTTGCTGAAAACCGATCTATCTTGGTTGCCATGAGCGGGCACGAGCACGAGCACGACCACACGCACGACCACGATCATGGTCACGACCACGATCACGATCACGACCACAGCGGCGACGGCGTTGGCTTCGAGCTCATCCCGGGCTTCCACGACATCGTGCATTGGCTGTCGGAACAGTCCTGCATCGCCCTGTCTGAGGACGGCGTTCACGCGTCGATCGTGTTCCTCGGCCTCCCGGGCGGCGGCGTCAAGGCGCAGGTCTTCGACGCGAAGACGCAGGAAGAGGTCGCACCCACCTGGGGCAAGATCGCAACCTGGGCCCGCGGCATTGGTGCCGACTCGGTCTACTTCATCGCTGAGGGTCAGCGCGGCGACGACGAGGACAACCTCGAAGACGTGCTGGTGTTCGCTGCACTCCACCGCGACGGCCACGAGGTGAACCTCCAGACGCCGTTCACACGCAACGACGGTGGCACCGCGACCGTCGGCGAGACCGCGCCTTCAGACATCGTCGCGCTCCCGTTCAACGAAATGCGCGAAGTCTGGAACCTGCCGTTCGTCACCCTTGAAGCCGAAGGCGAGCACGATCACTCGCACGACGGCCACGAGCACTAAAGCATCGCGGGTCGAGCGTTAGCTCGAAACGAGAGCGCGCGCGAAGTCATCGGCGTCGAACGGGCGGAGATCGTCGATCCCCTCGCCCACACCGACAAGCTTCACCGGAATCCCGAGCTCGTGTGAGATCGCAACCGCGATTCCACCCTTGGCTGAGCCGTCGAGCTTCGTCAGCGCGATGCCGGTGATCGGTGCCGCCTGCGAGAAGAGCCGTGCCTGCTGCAACCCGTTCTGACCCGTTGTCGAGTCGACGACGAGGATCGTCTCGTGTGGAGCACCCTCAAGCTTCCCTGCGATCACACGCCGCACCTTCGCAAGCTCGTCCATCAAGTTCGTCTGCGTGTGCAAGCGGCCGGCGGTGTCGATCAAGATCACGTCGCCACCTGCCTGAATCGCGTCGTAGGCGATCGCTGCCGGGTCTGCCCCACGCTCGCCACCCACAAACGTCGCGTTTGCCCGCTCAGCCCAGATCTCAAGCTGCTCCTCCGCCGCGGCACGGAACGTGTCGCCCGCTCCAAGCGTGACCTTGCGTCCATGCTCGTGCAGCTTGCGGGCCAGCTTGCCGATCGTCGTCGTCTTGCCGGTGCCGTTCACGCCAACCACGAGGATCACAGCGGGGCTGTGGTGCACGTTCAGGACAGGCGGCTCGCCCATCAGCCCCGCAATCTCTTCGGCAAGCGCCTCGTTGAAATCAGACAAGTCTGCGCGTGCCTCAAGCCGACGGATCAGCTCGACCGTTGCCGGCACCCCAACGTCGGCCATCAAGAGCGCCTCCTCAAGCCGCTCCCACGACTCCGAGTCGCCCGGATCGAACGCGACCGCCGCGAGCTGATCGCCAAGCGCACGCCGCGATTTCGAGAGCGACTCGCGGAGCCGTCCGAAAAATCCGCGGCGCTCCTCCTCCCGCGCCTCCGCGGTCTCGTCGTCCCCTAGAAGCTCAGCCCAACTGCGTGCCATGGTGAAACCGTAGACGAGCGGGAGCGGGCCGCTACGCGGTGACCGCGGCCTGCTCCTCACGGGGCAGGCGACGCGAGACGATCTGCGACACACCGTCGGGGCCCATCGTGACGCCGTACAGCACGTCGGCAGCCTCCATGGTGCGCTTCTGATGCGTGATCACGATGAACTGGGCGCGGTCGGCATACGTCCGCAGCAGGTCGGTGAACCGTCCGATGTTGGCGTCGTCAAGCGCAGCCTCAACCTCGTCGAGCAAGTAGAACGGGCTCGGCCGGGCAAGGAACAGGCTGAACAGGAACGCAATTGCGCCCAGCGACTTCTCGCCACCCGAGAGCAGTGAGAGGCGCTGCACCTTCTTGCCGGCAGGACGAAGCTCAACTTCGATTCCGACTTCCTCCTCGCCCTCCTCAGCATCCACCATCTGCAGACGGCCCTCGCCGCCCGGGAAGAGCGTCGCGGCAACCTCAGCGAAGTGCGTCTGAACGGCCTCGAAAGTCTCGGCGAAGCGGCGCTCGACCGTGTCGGTCAGCTCCTTGCGAAGCGTCTCAAGCTCCTCAAGCGACTTCTCGAGATCGGCGCGCTGCTCGGCGAGCTCCTCAAGGCGTTCCTTCTCGGCCTCGTACTCCTCTTTCGCAAGCGGGTTGACCTGCCCGAGCTGCTCACGGCGACGCTCAAGGCGGTCGAGCTTCTGGGCAAGCTCGTCGCGATTCTCGCCCTCCGTCGGCTCGGCGCCAGCTGCGTCGAGCCGACGCTGCGCCTCCTCCCGCTCCGCGTCGGTGCGGGCAAGCTCGACATCGAGCGTCGAGATACGGGCGACAACCTCCGTTGCCTTCGCACGCAGCTCAACCTCGGCGGCACCCAGTTCGCGGAGCCGTGCACCGAGCGCCGATGCGCGCGCCTGATCGGCGTCGACACGGGCACGGAGCGGAGCCTCGAACCGGTCCACATCGATGGCAAGCGCCGATGCGAGCCGACTTGCACCATTCACGAGACGCTCCAACACGAGCTCGGCTGCGCGGCCTACCCGACCAGGCTTCGCATCGCCGAGCGCACGAGCTGCAGAGGCCGCACGGGCCGCAAGAGCATCGGCTGCGTGAACGGCCTCAGCTGCAAGCCGCGTGAGCTCCTGCGCCTCCTCACGGAGCGACAGAGGATCACCCTCCGCCATCGCGGTGCGGTTGTTGGCGCGGCGCTCGGCGTCGCGTGCGCGCGCTTCGATCTCGGCGACCGAGCGGCGAAGCTCGCCCTCATACCCTGACACCTCGCGCAACTCGGCCGCAAGCGAGGCGTTGCTCTCGGCAAGCGGCCCTTCCAGTCGGGCGGCGGCCGCTGCGGCAACACGGAGCGTCTCATCGAGCCGCTCCGCCCCCACAACGATCCGCTCAAGGGTGGGCGCGTCGGCCATCTTCGCGTTGCGCAGGTGCTTCACCGGCGCAAACGCAGCCGCAGCGGTCTTGGCGGCCTCACGTGCGCGCTCAGCCTCTTCGGCGGCACCGTCTGCACGCCGCTCAAGCTCTGCGACCTCCTCAATGAGTTCGCGACGCCGCGCCTCAAGCTCGAGCAGCACCGCCTCGGCCGTCTCACCCGCAAACCACAGCTCACCGCGCGTCGGATCCCAGCCGATCCCGTCCTCGGTTACGGATGCGATCGTGGCTGAGAGCAGTTCCTCACGGGCGACGACTGGCAGCTCGCCAACAAGGTCGCGCGGATGTCGGCCAACCAGCACGAGCACCGAACCGAGGCCCGCCGCGCGAGCCCGATCGATCAGCTGCAGCGCCTGCTGTGCGTTGTCGGCAACAAGCGCCGATGCCCGGTAGCTCAGGGCGGCGGCAACGGCACGCTCCCGACCAGCATCGACCTTCAGCAACGAGAGAGCCAACTGCTCGCCTTCTTCGGCGAGCGCACGGGCTGCGGGCGGCAGCCCCTCGCGTTCGGCAAGCGACTGCTCCAACGCTGCGAGACGCTCACGCGAGAGCTTCGCGCGCGCAACAAGATCGTCGTGCTCCCGAGCCGCCGTGCGTGCGTTCGCGTCGGCCTCATCCGCAGCGCGACCAAGAGCCGCCGGCGTTGGGCCATCGCCACGCCGGCGCGCCTCCTCGAGTGCGGGCCGAACCTCACCAAGGAGACGGCTGACAGCTTCGTGCCGCACACCAAGCGCCTGCGCACTCGAGCGCAGCGAGAGGAGCGCGTCGCGGCTACCACCCTGCAGACGCCCTTCGACTGCAGCACGCCGCTCAAGCACAACCTCAAGATCGCGGGCGATCACGGCCTGCGCCGCTCGCTCCACGGCCGCAAGGCGCGCCCAACGCTCTTCTGCCTCAACCTGAAGACGCGCACGCTCTCCCGCAGCCGCCTGCGCTGCGTTCGCTGCCTCACGCGCGGCCGCTTCAAGCTCCTGGTTTGCCGACGGATCGAACGAGCGAACCTCATCCAACTCGGCCTCAAGCCCGGCAAGGAGCGTTGCCGCCGATTCACGGCGCAGACCAAGACGCTCGCCACCCGCCTTCAGGGCGTAGAGAGCAGCAGTGCCGCCCTCGCGCACACCCGCGGCGTCGGTGAGCTCCTCCTCGGCAGCCGTACGCTCCGCTGAGATCGCCTCAAGCTGCGTTTCAAGCTCGCGGCGGGCCGTGACCTTCACCCCACGCTCCTCCTCGATCCCCGAGCGGCGCCCAGCGAGTCGGGCAAGGTCGAGCGTGGCAATCGCAGCCTGCAGCGCGGAGATCTCTTCACCAAGCTTCTCGGCACGCTCAGCGGCCGTCGCCTGCAACGCGAGCGGCCGGAGACGCTTGCGCACCTCTTCCTCAATGTCACGCGCCCGCTCCACCTGAATCCCGACGCGGTTGAGCTTCAGCTCAGCGCGATGGCGCCGACGCTTGAAGCGCCCGAGGCCGGCAGCCTCCTCGATCAGCTCGCGCCGCTCGTGCGGCTTGGCGCCAAGCACCGAGGTGACGGCGCCCTGTGAGATGACCGACCGCAGCCCGCCGCCAAGACCAACGTCCGAGAGCAGCTCGATCAGGTCGATGCGCCGAACGGCAGCCTTGTTGACGAGGTACTGCCCCTCCCCACCCCGGTTGAGGCGACGGGACACAACGACCTCCGAGAACGGCAGCTCGGGCCACGCGGAATCTTCGTTGTCGAACACCAGGTCGACCTCGCAGAAGTCGACGGGCGAGCGTGACTGCGAACCGGCGAACAGCACGTCGTCGGGTTTCTCCGCGCGCATCTCGTGCGGGGAGAGCGAACCCGTCGCCCAAAGGATCGAGTCTGAAACATTCGACTTGCCGGAACCGTTCGGACCGACGACCACAGCAACGCCCGGTTCAAGACGAATCTCAACCGGGTCAACGAACGACTTGAAGCCGCGCAGACGAATGGATTTCAGATGCATGCGACGGCCAAGTTTGACCGTCCCGGCGGACGCCGCGAAAAGCCCCTGCTAATCGCTGGAAGTGCTCTCCTCCGCGATTCCAGCCAAATATTCGAGCGCCTTCCGCGCAGCTTCCTGCTCGGCGTCTTTCTTCGACCGTCCCGTGCCTTCGCCCGCGTTCTGGCCGTCGATCATTGCGGCCGACGTGAACGTTCGATCATGCGGTGGGCCAACCTCGTTGATCAACGCATACGAGATTGACCGACCGAGTCGCGCAACCGTCTCTTGCAACTCGGTCTTGTGATCGACCTGATGGGTGAGCGCAAACTGGATGCGCGGATCGAACGCTTCAACCACCGCAAGTTCGATCGGCTCGAAGCCGTGCTCGAGGAACAACGCAGCGAGTGCAGCCTCGAGCACGGCAGCGAGCACATTCCTGTTCTCGGCGAGCATCTCCAGGTCGTCCCCCGCCACCCCCCTACCTTCGAGGCGGAAGCGGGCACCCAAGTTCAGCTCCCGTGCAACTTCGGCACAGCTTGCCCGCGAGACGACATGCGAGCGAAGCTTGGCCATCTGCCCTTCGGTGAACTCCGGGAAACGCTCGTAGAGCGTCCGGGCGACGGCAAGCTCGAGAACCGAGTCACCGAGGAACTCCAGACGCTCATATGAGTCGCTTCGAGCTGGAGCCCAGCTCGAATGGGTAAAGACAGCTGACGCGCGCTCCGGTGGGAGCGCGGCGATCAGCTCAGCGAGAGACGACGGCTTACTGGCGGCCGGAGACGTAGTCGACTGCCTGCCCGACCGTCGTGATCGTCTGCGCGTCTTCATCCGAGATCTTGATTCCGAACTGGTCTTCGAGCTCCATGATCAGCTCGACGAGGTCCAGCGAATCGGCATCCAGGTCGTCCTGGAAGTTCGCCTCTTCGGTGATCTCGCTCTCTTCGACCCCGAGCTGCTCAACCAGAACTTCCTTGACCCGCTCGAGAACCTCTTCACGCGACGCTGCCATGACACCTCATTGTTCGGAATTTGACGTGGACTGCTGGAACGGGGCGATCATACACCGGTGTCCCGGACGTTTTCGGAGGATCCGGCACGAGCAGGTCGCTCCGGCAACCCTTCCGCAAGTAGCTCGACCACGCGATTCTCTACCCCGCGGCTCGCAAGAGCAACTGCGTTTGCGATCGCGCGGCGGCTCGAACTGCCGTGAGCGATCACGGCGAGACCCTTCAGACCAACGAGATACGCGCCACCGTGGGTTTCGGGATCGAGCTTGTGACGAAGCCGTCGCGCGGCAGGTCTGATCAGGAGGCCGCCGATCTTCCCGGTTGGTGTGGCAGTGATCTCCTCGCGAAGCGCATCGAGCAGCTCCTTAATCGTGCCCTCGAGAAGCTTGAGTGCCATGTTGCCGGTGAAGCCGTCGGCGACAATAACGTCAGCGGTGCCGCGGAGGAGATCACGGCCTTCGGCGTTGCCGACAAAGTTGATGGAGCGTTCGGCGGCAAGGAGCTTGTGCGCCTCGATCGTGACCTGGTCGCCCTTCTCAGGCTCTTCGCCAATCGATAGGAGCCGCACCTCGGGGTTCTCGACGCCAAGGATGCCCTTGGCGAAGATCGCGCCCATCACCCCGAACTGCACCATGTGTTCGGGGCGGCTGTCGGCATTCGCGCCGGCATCGATCAGCACCGTGGTGCGAAGCCGTGATGGAATCGGGACGGCGATCGCCGGTCGTGAGACTCCCGGCAGGCGGCGCAAGTGCAGGAGGCCGGCCGCGAGCATGGCGCCGGTGTTACCGGCCGATACGACAGCATCAGCGTTTCCGTCAGCGACGGCGCGAACAGCTGCGACGAGCGACGAGTTCGGCTTCGCTCGCACGGCCTCCGCTGGCTTCTCCGACATGTCAATCACGTCGGTGGTCTCGACGAGCGGCAGACCGCCTGTGTCGAGTCCGGCAGGGCCGTAGAGCACGACACGGTGCCCCTGCGCGACAGCCTCAAGCGCGCCCGCAACGATTTCGCTCGGCGCATGGTCGCCGCCGAGTGCGTCGAGCGCGATGACAGGCTTAGGATGCGCGCTCACGCACGGCCTTTCGGCAGTGGGAAGCCCTTGAAAAGAACACGCCTCACCGCGCTACGGCGCGGAGATGCGGAGCTTCTCGACCTCACGGCCCTTATAGGTGCCGCAGGTCGGGCAGACACGGTGCGCAAGCTTCGGCGAGCCACACTGGGGGCAGCCGTTGACGCGCGGTGCATCAATGGAATGCGTGGCGCGCCGCTTGTCGCGACGGGACTTCGACGTTTTCCTCTTTGGGACAGCCATAAGCGGCCGAAACTGTAGCCAATTCCTGGCGTGCCCGGCGGAACGGCCGTCTAGAGCTCGTCGCGGAGCGCTTCGAGTGCGCCCCAGCGAGAGTCGGCTTTCGGCTCCTCGTGGGTGTGCGGCTCGTCGTTCAGGTTCTTCCCGCACTGCGGGCAGAGGCCGGCACAGTCGGGGCGGCACAGGATCTTTTCTGGGAGTGCGAGCGCGATTGCGTCGCGCGCCCATCCCGACACGTCGAGCTCGTTGTCGTTGACGTAGGGCGTCTCAAGCTCAGGATCGTCGGGCTTCTCGTCCTGGTACTCCCGCGCGTTGATCGGCACATCGAGCAGTGCCTCGCCCAAGCAGCGGTAGCAGGGCCCGTGGAGCCGCGCATCGAGCCGCAGGAGGTACATCGTCCCGCTGAGCGTGCGGTCGATCACGAGCTTCGCCTCAGTCTCGGGGGCGACCGACGCGTACCGCTCCCCGCCGTAGGCAAACGACGGCAGCTCAACCTGGAGGGCCGTGACGAACTCCTCGCCCGGCCGAAGTTTCACGTTGCGGAGGGCAAACGTCGTCATGCGTCCAGACTAACCGACGGACGCCTGCCAGCCCCAATCATCGGGGTGGGTCGGGGACCAGAAGCTGTCGGCAAATTGCTCTGGCCGTTCCCCAGGGAATCTCGCGATGTCGCGGCACCGTTACCGGGCGCACCGCCTCTGAACTCCGCCAAACGTCGTGTCGTACACCGTGACGGACTCTCTCGAAACCGTGCTTCACGAGGTGAATCTCAAGTTCTCGAAGCGAGGTCATGTTGTCAGTATTGTCACCAACGCATCGGCGGCCCGCGTAGTACCCTGCCCACATGGAACTCCACGTCGTGTTTGAGCCAGATGAAAACGGGTGGGTGCGCGCCACCATCGAAGAGCTTCCCGAGGTGATCACCTGCGCACCGACCGTCGACGAAGCTCGCACGATGGTCCGTGATGCTCTCGATGAATGGCTCCGGGCCCTCACCGCATCAGAACGCGCTGCTGTCGGTTCGCATGCGACGCGAGAGACGCTCACGCTCAGCGTCGCATAGTCACGTCTCGACCCTGCCTTTCGCCGCCCGGTCGGGCCAACGCGTGGATCGTTCGTCGGCAGCGCGATGCCGGGCGTTCTCAGGCTAGGACGCAGGGAGTGTTGATAGCAGCGCTATCAACACGACTGAGGACGACGTATGAGGACGGCCCGGCGCGCGATGCCGACTCAACAGCTCCGCGCGTGGTCTCGACTCAATAAGGGTCGTCGGGACCACCGATGGGGCCGATGCCCGCAACGACGGTCTCCTGTGAGCGCTCATGCAGGCGCTCGCGGCCGCGGCGTACCGCGACGAGGAACTTGTCCAGGTTGCTCTCGAGCGTGGCCAGTATTCCGTCGGCCCAATCCTCCATCTCGAGGCGGGTTTCGCGGGCCTGGCGGCGCGCATCGTCGACGATCTCCTGTGCCTGCCGTTCGGCGAGCTTGACGATCTCGGTCTGTGACGCCTCACGGACAGCCTGCTCGCGGGCTTCCTGGAGCAGACGATCCTGCTCACGCTTTGCCTCGGCGAGCATCTCCTGACGCTCTTTGACGATCCAGCGAGCCTGCTTGATCTCTTCTGGGATCGTGGCGCGCATCTGGTCGAGGATGTCGTAGATCTCCTCGCGGTCGATGCGAACTTGGTCGGTGAGCGGGACGGCCTTCGCGTTGTGCACGAGGTCGTCGAGCTTGTCAATGAGTACGAGAACGTCCATTAGGTTTCGTAGATCTTACTCACGTCCCGAGAGTGGTGTGCCTTCACGACCGTTTGGGAAGATTTCCCGGATACGGCGCGCGACTGCGCTCGGTACGAGTTCTTCAACATTTCCGCCGAAGGAGGCAATCTCCTTCACGCCGGATGACGAGACGAACGAGACGCTTGGGCTTGCCATGACGTACACGGTTTCGATCTCCGGGGCGAGTGTGCGGTTGAGCTGGTTCATCTGGAATTCGTATTCGAAGTCGGAGATGACGCGAAGGCCTTTGACGATGGCGGTTGCTTCCCAGCGTCGTGCGTATTCGACGACGAGCTCTTTGAACACGTCGACTTCGACGTTCGGGATGTCGTCGAGGGCGTCGCGCAGGAGGGCGATGCGTTCGTCGAGTGAGAAGAGCGGCTCTTTGTGTTGGGGCGTTCCGACGACGGCAACGACGACGCGGTCGAAGATCTTTGCGGCCCGTCGGATCACGTCAACGTGACCGTTGGTGACGGGGTCGTAGGTGCCGGGGCAGATCGCGGTTCGAATCATCGTTCCCAAAGCGTAAGCCTCGCGGAGCCGTAGCGGCGGGATGTTCGCGTTTGGAGACCTGGTGCTTCGGGTTCGAAGGCGGCTTGGCTTTCGTAGACGATCAGCCCGTCGGGGGCGAGGACGCGCTCGAAGTGGGCGGCGAGCCGTTCAAATGCTGGGTAGTCGTAGGGTGGGTCGCAGAGGATCAAGTCGTAGGTTCCGGATTCGGCTCCGAGGAAGCGAATCGCGTCGTGCGGGACGAGGCGGCCGCGGAGTTTGAGCTTCTCGAGGTTGGCGTCGATGGTGCGGCAGGCGTTTCGGTCGTGTTCGACAAAGACGCAGCTGGCGGCCCCTCGGGAGAGCGCCTCCATGCCCATTGCCCCTGAGCCTGCGAAGAGGTCAAGCACTTTCGCGCCGCCGACCGGGCCGATCAGGTTGAAGGCGGCTTCGCGCACCCGATCGGAGGTTGGGCGCGTGGTCTCTCCTTTGGGGGCTTGGATGCCGTGACCCCGCTTTTCACCGGCGATGATGCGCACGGCGGGAGGCTAGCTGGGGTCGCCTACGCGAGGTTGGCGGGGTCGGCGCCTTGGAGGAGCCGATCGGCTTCGTCATGCCATGGGCCGTCTTCTGCGACGAGGCCTCGGGCGGCGTCACGTGCCCGTGCGAGGAGGGCCCGGTCGGCGCGCAGGCGGGTGAAGCGCAGGTCGCCGATTCCAGATTGGCGGGTGCCGAGAAGCTGGCCTTCGCCCCGAAGCTCAAGGTCTCGCTCGGCAAGCTCGAATCCGTCGGTTGAGTCGACGAGCGCCTGCAGCCGCGCTTTGGTGTTGTCGGTGAGGTCGTCTTTGGCCCGTGAGATCAGGAGGCAGTACGACTGTTCGGCGCCGCGGCCGACGCGTCCGCGCAGCTGGTGGAGCTGTGCGAGCCCGAAGCGGTCGGCTTCCTGGACGATCATGATCGTCGCGTTCGGCACGTCGACTCCGACTTCGATGACGGTGGTCGCAACGAGAACGTCGAGCTCGCGTGCTTTGAAGGCGCGCATAACCTCGCGCCGTTCGGCTGGCTTCAGGCGTCCGTGCAGCAGCCCCACCTTGTAGTTGCGAAGCTCAGCTTTCTGGAGCCGTTCCGCCTCGGCTTCGGCCGCGCGTGCCAGGCGTGTTTCGGAGAGCTCGATCAGCGGGCACACAACGTAGGCCTGGCGTCCGGCGTCGAGGTGTGCGCAGAGGCGTTCATACGCCACCTCGGAGCGTTCGGCGCCAACCCAGGCGGTGATGATCGGCTTACGGCTTGCCGGTGGCTGTGCGATCTCGGACACCGCCAGATCGCCGTACACCGTGAGCGCGAGGGTGCGAGGGATCGGCGTTGCTGTCATGTGCAGCAGGTGCGGGCGGTGCTCTGCGAGCGCCTGACGCTGCTCGACACCGAAGCGATGCTGCTCGTCGACGACTGCGACGGCAAGATCAGCGAACTCCACCCCACGCTGGATCAGCGCGTGTGTGCCGACGGCGATCTGTGCGGCCCCGGTCGCGATCGCGTCGCGCGATGCTTGCGAACCGGCACCGCTTGTGAGCAGCACGCAGGTGATGCCGAGCTCTCGGCAGATTCCTTCGACCGTCAGGAAGTGTTGCTCGGCGAGCGTCTCGGTCGGCGCCATGAGTGCGCCCTGGCGGCCGGCCTCGACGGCACGGAGCAGGCAGTAGAGCGCAACAACTGTCTTGCCGGATCCAACATCCCCCTGGAGGAGGCGCTGCATCGGTACCGGCTTCTGGAGGTCTTTGTCGATCTCGCGGATTGCTGCTTCTTGGTGCTCGGTGAGCGTGAACGGCAGCGCCGCCCGGTAGCGATCGATCAGCTCGCCGGGCTGCGGCAAGGCGTCTGCGACCCCGTCGTCGTCGTGGGAGCGAAGGACTGCGAGCTGTAGGGCGATCAGCTCATCGAACGCGAGCCGCTTGCGCGCCGCCTCAGCTTGGGTGGGGTCGTCGGGAAAGTGGAGTGTCGCGAGAGCGTCGCGGCGGAGCGTGAGATCGAGTTCGGCCGGGAGCGGATCGAGGACGTCGTGGATGTGCGTCTCGACGGCGCTGCGGGTGAGTTCCCGAAGCCGCGCGGGCGAGACGTGCTCGCTTGCGCCATAGACCGGCGCGAAGTCGGCGGTTGCTTTGGCGGCGTCGTCGCCGAGGTCGTAGGTCTTGACGTCAAACCCGTAGCGGCCGGTCTTGCCGCGCAGGCGAACGACGGTTCCCGGCCGGAGCCGCTCGGCAACCCACGGCTGGTTGAACCATGTGGCAGAGATCGTTCCGGTCTCGTCGGTGATCCGTGCGGTGACGAGCGATCGACGTCGCGGCAGCATGCGCGTGCGAATGTCGCCAACCGTTCCGGCGATGACCACCTCGTCGGTCGTGTTGAGCGCGGCGATCGGCACCTGATCAGCTGCAGTCTCATAGCGCCGGGGTCGACGGAAGAGAACGTCGCCGACCGTTTGGATTCCAAGCGGCACCAGTCGCTTGGCGAGGGTCGGCCCCACACCCGGCAGGTTGGTGACCGGGTCGAGCAATCGCTCCGGGCGCGCCCAGCCACGCGGGCGGCGCCAGTTTTCATCCTGGACCAGCCCGGCAAAACCCGTGTGTGCGGGAATCTGCATCCTCACCCGCCGGGAGTATAGGTCCCGGACCGGATGAACCCCTTTGGTATGGAGAGGGACCTACGCCGGAGAGTCGACGTCGTCGAACCAGAAGATCCCAAGCGTGCCCGGACCGGCATGCGTGCCGACGACTGCCCCAAGGATCGTCGCGACCTCAATCTGCGCGCGTGGCCGCGACTCACCGACAAGCTGGCGGAGCTTTTCAAGCCGCGCCGGGGCCGCCGAATGGGCGATGCCAACGCGCAGCGAGGGCCGATCAACGGTCGACTGCTCGAACAGCTGGCGTAGCTCCTCCCACGCCTTCGCCTCTCCACGCACACGCTTGATCGGCACCACCTCACCCGCTTGGATCGCCAGCACGGGCTTCACGTTCAAGAGCGACCCTGCGAACGCAGCGCCCTTCCCGATCCGGCCACCCTTCGCCAAGTACTCGAGCGTGTCCATCGTGAACAGCAGGCCGTGATTGCCGTGGAAGTACTCGATCAGCGCGTCGATCGCCTCATCGGTCGTCCCGGCCTCCAGACGCCGCTGAATCGCAAGCGCGAGCATCGCGACCGCCGCCGAGACAGTGCCCGTGTCGATCACCCGCACACGCGCGTTGCCGCCCGCCGCCTGCACCGCACTCGCATACGTCCCAGAGAGCTTTGAGGAGAGCTGGAGCGAGATGATCCGGTCGTACCCGGCAAGCTCCTCGTACACGGCCGCGAAGTCGCCAGGCGTGGGCTGTGACGTTCGCGGGAGCTCGCTGGCCGCGGTCAACTTAGCGTAGAACTCGTCGGGCCCAAGATCGACGTAGTCCCGGTAGCTCGTGTCACCGAAGGTGACATACAGGGGCACGACGCGCCAGTTCGCAAACCGTGTCGGGCCGTCAGGAAAGTCGGCGGTCGAATCGAGAACGATCGCGGTATTCGCGGCGTTGAGATCCATCGTCGCGGAGCTTCGCAGGTTTCGCGCTACTCGGCCGAGAGAAGCACGGCGTAGTGCGGCTGGCCGCCCTCGTGCACATCGAGCTCGAGGTCGGGAAACCGTGTGGCAACCTCGGCAAGGAGATCAGAGAGGTCGGGCGCCTCTTCGCCAAGCAGCACCGTGAGGATCGCGCGCGGCTCGGAAAGCAGCCGCTCAACAAGCGCCCGCACCGCACCGACCGGTTCGGGGTCGGTCGCGACGGCGTTCCCATCCTGCAACGCAAGCCACTCCCCCGCCCGCACATCGACGCCGCCGAATTCGGCGTCACGAGAGGCGCGCGCCACAGCGCCGGTGCGCACGCCCTCGACCACCTCCGCCATCTCCGTGACGTTGGCATCGGCCTCCGCCGACGCGTCGAATGCGACAGCTGCGGCAAGCCCCGCCTGCATCGAAACGGTTGGCACGACGCGCACAACCCGTTGGGCGTTCGCGGCAGCGTGCTCAGCCGCCATCACGACGTTCTTGTTGTTCGGGAGCACCACAACTTCGGTCGTCGGCGACAGCTCAACTGCGCTCAGGATCTCGGCGGTCGACGGGTTCATCGTTTCGCCACCGTCCACCACAATCGCACCGAGACTCTCAAAGAGCGCTCGATTCCCCGCCCCAGCCGAAACAACGACGAGGCCGCAGGTTGCAACCGGAAGATCGGGAACAGCCTGTAGCCGACGCTCACGGTCACGCGTCTGGGCGTGCATGTTCGCGATCTCAATGCCCGCAAGCGTGCCGCGCGCGACACCCAAGCTCAGAGCAGCGCCTGGATCGTCAGTGTGGACATGCACCTTCAGTGCGGCACTGTCGCCTACAACAAGGAGTGAGTCGCCCAAGCGAGCAAGCTCATGCTCGAGCGAATCGGCATCAAGACCCTCACCCTCGACCACGAAGACGGTGCAGTACTGGAACTCCGAATCGTCGTGTGCGAGATCCGCAGCCATCGTCAACCGCGGCGCCGCGGGTGCCGCGGCAGCCACGAGCACCTCGCCCGTCCACACCGACGCAACGCCGCGAACGATCTCGAGGAACCCGGCCGCACCCGCATCGACAACGCCAGCGTCGGCAAGCACTGGCAGGAGCTCCGGAGTGCGACGCACACAATCGTCGCCACGCGCGATCACAGCGGCGATCTCACCGCCAGCCTCCGCAGCCTCGGCAAGCTCCCGCACCGCAGTCAGCATCGTCCCCTCAACCGGGCTCTTCACGGCGCGGTAGGCGGCATCGCTCGCCCCGCGCAGCACCGCAGCGAGATCCAACGACTCGGTTCCCCCAAGCGCCTCCGCGGCCCCACGAACGATCTGCGAGAGGATCACACCCGAGTTGCCGCGCGCGCCCATCAACGCGGCCCGGGCAACCTCATGCGCGAGACCCGCACGATCGTCTGCACCCGGCGCCTCAAGCGCCTCAACAATCGCTCGCACGGTCAACGTCAGGTTCGTTCCCGTGTCTCCGTCAGGAACAGGGAACACATTCAGATCGTCGATGCGGCCGCGTTGTGCCTCAATCGACACGAGGCCCCCGCGTGCAAGGTCGAGCACCCGACCTCTCACGCGCCCTCCTTGACAGCTGCGACGACAACCTCGACAGCTGCAACAGGCAGACCCACAAGTCTTTGGACGTCATACGACACCTGAGATCGAATCGTTGCAGCTACCTCGGCCAAATTCAGCCCATGCTCAACGACAACGTGCAACTCGATCACCACACCGTCTGCGTCGCCCGCGACGCTGATGCCGTCACGCCGGAGGATCCTTCGCACCCGTGACGCCGGTGTCAGCCCAACGACGCCATAACACCGTTTGGCTGTCTCCGACACGATCTCTGCAACAACATCGCGCGAGATCGTGATCGAGCCATGTTCAGATTCAAGGACGAGGCTGGCCATCAGAGTCATTAGACACCCCAAGGGGTCTCTGCGGTTGCGCTGCGATGGGTGCGAACGCGCGAAGATCGATGCACACAAGCGCGGCAGCGCAGCTACCGGAACCTCGAATCGCGTTGGCGAAATCGAGCGCTAGATGGCTTTGGTGACTTTGCCCGCCTTGAGGCAGCGCGTGCAGACGTACGCGCGAACCGGCGAGCCCTTCACCAATACGCGAATCTTCTGAAGATTCGCGTCGAAGCGGCGCCTCGTAGCAACCATCGAGTGCGACCGGTTGTTCCCGAACGAGGGACCCTTGCCGCAGACTGAGCAGACCTTGGACATCGACGGAGGAGTGTAGCCGAAGCCCCACAATCGCCGCGATATCAGGCGGGCAACGCTGCGTCAGGCATCTCGTCGAGCACCACAACGGGCAGCCCCAGCCGGGCGTGCATCACGTCCACCGCATCGGGGCTTGCGTCGCAGAGCACCGCGCGGCGCCCAAGCTCAAGCGCCGCCGCACCCAGAGTGCCGCTGCCAGCGAAGAAGTCGAGGCACCAATCCCCCGGCGCCGTCGACGCCTGCACGATCCGTCGGAGTACCCCAAGTGGCTTCTGGCTCGGATAGCCCGTCTTCTCCTTGCCGGTGGGCGACACGATCGTGTGCCACCACACATCAGTTGGAAGCTTTCCCTTGGCCGCCTTCTCGGCCGTCACGAGCCCCGGCGCCATGTACGGCTCGCGGTCAACGGCCTCGGAGTCGAAGTGGTAGCTCGCCGGATCCTTCACGTAGACAAGGATCGTGTCGTGCTTTGCAGGCCACCGGCTCTTCGCGCGTGCGCCGTAGTCGTAGGCCCAAATGATCTCGTTGAGGAAACACTCACGGCCGAAGATCTGGTCGAGCAGCACCTTGCAGTAGTGCGCCTCGCGGTAGTCGATGTGGAAGTAGAGCGTGCCCCGCCTATCCAACACGCGGCGCGCTTCGCGGAGTCGCGGCTCGATAAAGCCGAGGTAGTCATCGAACGCGTCGCCGTACTCCTTCGATCCGACCACCTCCGAGCGATACGTGTTGCCACCAAACCCGACACGGTCACCCTCACTGTCACGTTCGGTCGCGAGCGTCAGACGACGCTGCACACGCCCCGTGTTGAACGGCGGATCGATGTAGACAAGCGTGACCGACTCGTCGGGGAGCAGAGCGAGAAGCTCAAGGTTGTCGCCCAGGTAGATCGCCTGGTCGACCATGGTCGTCAGCCGCGCGAGGTGGTGCGCAGCTGCGCGAACACGTCAGCCATCTCGAGCGCACTCGCAACGGCATCGGCCGCGCGGTCAATGCGGGCCTCACCTTGCGCCACGGTCTCGACCGTCAGCACCCCGAACGCAACAGGGACGCCCGTCTCGATCCCGGCGAGCTGAAGGCCCGAAGCCGCCTCGGCCGCGACATAGTCGAAGTGCGGCGTCTCACCCCGCACGATCGCGCCAAGCGCAACGATGCACGCGTAGTTGCGTGTCTTCGCAAGCGCGAGAGCAGCAAGTGGCAGCTCGAACGCGCCCGGCACAGGGACGATCGTGACGGCGTCAGGGGCGACCCCTGCATCCTCAAGCGCGTCGATCGCGCGACGAAGCATGCGGTTGGTCAGGTTCCCGTTGAAGCGCGAGACGACAACGGCGACCGAGCGGCGCTTGCCGATCGGGCTGCCCTCGATGACCGAGTACCCGTCGGGAATCTCGATCTCGCCCGCCGAATGCTGGATCGCCTGACCTGGCTCGGGCCGATCCTCGACAACCGCACCCGACTCGGCCTGCGGCCACGCGGCGAAAGGATCGTCGGCCGGAACCTGCGCGAGCGGTTCGGCAGGCGCAGGCGGGCCGCCCGGCTCGTCGTCATCGGAACGCGGGGGCAGAGGCGCATCGTACGGCAGGAACTGGTCGCTCATGGGCTCGCTTTGCTCGAGGCTTTACGGAAGGTCGCGAATGTCTTGATGGTGCAAACGGTGTCCGAGCTTATCCCGCTTGGCGGCTAGATACCGGCGGTTCTCCGCGTTCGGCGGAATTTCGATCGGCACCTGCTCCACAACCGTCAGGCCGAACCCATCGATTCCGGTCAGCTTCTTGGGGTTGTTCGTGAGGATGCGGATCGTCGTTAGGCCAAGGTCAGCAAGGATCTGATTCCCGATCCCGTAATCGCGCCCGTCAGCGGGGAAGCCAAGCTTCGTGTTGGCCTCAACAGTGTCGAGACCCTGCTCCTGCAGCTCGTACGCGCGCAACTTGTTGAGCAGTCCGATGCCGCGGCCCTCTTGGGCGAGGTACAGGAGCACCCCGCACTCTTTGCTCGCGATCTGGACGAGCGCCTGCTGAAGCTGCTCGCCACAGTCACAGCGCATCGAATGGAAGACGTCGCCCGTCAGGCACTCCGAGTGAACACGGACAAGCACGTTCTCCGCCCCAGCAACATCGCCATGTACGAGAGCCACATGTGCCTTGCCAGTGAGGAGCTCGCGGAAGGCGACGGCCGTAAACTCGCCGTACTCCGTCGGCATCCGCACCGACGCGCCACGCTCAACCAGCTTCTCGTGACGGCGGCGATACTCGACGAGGTCGGCCACCGTGACCATCTTCAACCCGTGCTTCTCGCAGTACGGCACGAGGTCGGAGACCCGGGCCATCGTGCCGTCGTCGTTCATGATCTCGCAAATCACGCCAGACGGATTGAGGCCGGCAAGGCGCGCAAGGTCGACAGCAGCCTCGGTCTGACCGATCCGTTCAAGCACACCACCGGGGCGTGCGCGCAACGGAAAGACATGTCCGGGCTGGACGAGGTCGCTCGCCTTCGCATCAGGTGCGATCGCTACCTGCACGGTGTGGCTGCGATCCGCAGCCGAGATACCCGTGGTCACACCCTCCCGCGCCTCGATCGAGACCGTGAACGCAGTGCCAAGCGGAGCCTCATTCCGGTCGGTCATTGGCCGCAACCCAAGAATGTCGGCCTTCTCTTCCGTCAAGCAAAGGCAGATCAGACCGCGCGCATGGGTTGCCATGAAGTTGATCGCTTCAGGCGTGACAAATTGCGACGCAATGACAAGGTCGCCCTCGTTCTCGCGGTCGGGATCGTCAACGACCACCACAAACCGGCCGTCACGGATATCCGCAATTGCCTCCTCGATCGTCGCAAAGGTCGTCGTCACTGCCATAAGAAGACGTTAGCGGCCGGGTGTCACGACGCCGACGGCGTGCTGCTCGCAGTCACCGACGTCATACGCTCGACGTACTTCGCAAGCACATCAACCTCAAGGTTGACCGGATCGCCCACAACGAGACCACTCAGCGTGGTCGCCTCAAGCGTGTGCGGGATCAGCGCAACCTCAAGTCCTGTCGCGTCGAGCGCCGCGACCGTGAGACTCACGCCCTCAATCGTGATTGAACCCTTGAACGCGACATAGCGGAGCAGGTCGGCAGGAACGGTGAAGCCGATACGCACGCCGTCACCCTCTGGCGTCACCGATCGAACAGTGCCAACGCCATCGACGTGACCCTGCACGTAATGGCCACCAAGTGGCTCACCCGCAAGCAGCGCCGGCTCAATGTTCACCCGCGACCCCGCGACAAGCGAACCCAGCGAGGTGCGCGCGAGCGTCTCAGGCACCGCTTCGAACACAAGCTCGCGATCGCCGATCCCAACCGCCGTCAAGCAGACCCCCGAGATCGCCACAGACCCGCCGAGCACGATGCCGGACGCAGTCACGGGCGCAGCAACCGTGAGGCGCACACCAGCTTCCCCACCAGCAACAGCTGCGACAACGCCAACCTCACGGACGATGCCGGTGAACACCTGGCTAGTCCCCGTACGCGAGCGCTTCGATCGTCTCGCGCACAACGCGCTCAAGATCGCCTCGCTCACCCGGCAGCGCGTTCTGCAGATCGACCATCAGCTCTGCGACAGCGGCCCGCTGGCCGGGAGCGAGGTCATCGGTGCCGATGCCCTCAACGCGCTTGCGCAGCTCGTCGTTCCCGATCTGGCCCATCAGCCAGTGGGAGAGGTGCGTGACGATCTCGTCGTCAGAGCGCTGGAAGTCAGGGTGCGTTGACATAGGCCTCGATGAGCGCGTCGTCCCCAATCCGTGAAACGGCCAGGTTCGAGAGGCGCGCCACAGATCCTAGCCGCGGGAAGGCAGTCGGCCCGTCACCCCCGTTGAGAACGGGTGCGACAAAGAGCAGCACCTTGTCGACGAGACCAGCATCGAGGAACGCGCCCGCGAGCGTCGGCCCACCTTCGAGCAGGATCGACTGGACCCCTTCCGACGCGAGGCGCGCAAGCTCGTCGGCAAGCGGGCCCGTGCAGAGTTCGAGCTCGGAGCCTTCCGGCAGCGGGCCGCGCCCGAACGCGAGCCGTCGCGGCTGACCGTGGGGCGTCGGCACGTCGCGGGCATCCAAGCGCGGGGCGTCGGCACGCACGGTGCCCATGCCAACCGCGACCGCGTCGTAGCACGCTCGGAGCTCATGGACTAGGCGGCGGCTAGCTTCACCCGTGATCCAGCGCTCGCCTGGAAGAGTGACATGGCCGTCGAGTGTGGTCGCAACCTTGTAGGCCACAAACGGGCGTCGCTTGGCGACAAACGTTCGCCACGCCTCCGAAAGCGCACGAGCCTCGAAGCAGTCGACCGACTCAACAGTCACCCCCCGCTCACGCAGGTAGTCGAGGCCACCAGCAGCCTCAGGGTTCGGGTCGAGCGAGGCGGCGACAACACGCGTGAGCCCCTCTGCGAGCACGCGCTCCGTGCACGGCGGGGTCGTGCCCCAATGCGAGCACGGCTCCATCGTCACATAGATCGTCCCGCCCGCGACCTTCCCCGCAACCTGGTCGAGCGCCACAACCTCACCGTGACGTCCCCCCTTCTCCGTCACACCCTCAGCAACAACCTCCCCGTTGACGACAACGACCGCCCCCACCGTCGGCTTGGGATAGGCGCGTAGCGGATCGGCCCGAACGAGGGCGAGCGCGCGTTCGAGGAAGGCAGCGTCATGCATGGTGTGCTTCTACCACTTGCGCAGACGCGCGATGAAGAACCCCGTCGTCCCGTGCCGATGCGGTGTCGTCAGCAGAAACTCGGGACGCGTGGGGTGGCGAAACTGCGGCCACTCGTCCGCGAGGGACTCGACCTCGAGTCCTGAGGCATCAACAACGGCCTCGTTCTCGTCTCGGTTCAACGTGCAAACGGAGTAGACAATCGTGCCGCCCGGCCTCACACGGGCTGCCGTGGCAGCGAGCAGCTCGGACTGGAGCTCCGCAAGCGGCTGCGCGCGCCAACGCAGGTCGGGACGCCGAGCAAGAACCCCAAGGCCGGAGCACGGTGCGTCGATGAGGGCTCGATCGAAGCCGTCCGCAGCGAGCTCGCGCAGATCACCGTTCACGACCGTCACGTTGGTTCGGCGCTGGCGCTTGAGATTCGCCTCCAGCTCACGGGAGCGGCCAGGGTGCAGCTCGACAGCCGTCACCGCTCCTTGCAGCATCGCCGTCTTCCCTCCCGGTGCTGCGCAACCGTCAAGGATGCGCTCATCGGGCTGCGAGCCGAGCACCAGCGCCGCGACCTGCGAGCCACGACTCTGCGGCCACACCCGCCCCGACGCGAGATCGACGGGATCGATGCGATCGACGCGCCACGCGCCCGGAACATCGGTCGGCTCACCCACCGGATCGGCCGAACGCACGACCAGTTCGGGCGGCTCATTCTGGGCCTCCATCAACTCGAACGCCTCATCGATGCCGAAGTCGCGCACCCACGTCTCGTAGATCCAGTCAGGGTACGACTCGCGCAAGGGGCCCGGCGGAAGCGACGCGACGAGCCCCCTCATGCTGCGCCCGAGGCGGCGGACAACAGCGTTCGTGAACGGGACAGCGCGCTCCAACTTCGCGGATCGCACAAGCTCGACCGCGTCGTTCGCGACCGCATGCACGGGCTCGGCAGTCCACGCGAGCTGGTAGGCCGCAAGGCGCAGCGACGCCCGCACCGGAATGTCGAGCTTCGCGACGGGCCGCTTGCCGATCTCCTCGATGCCGTAATCAATCGTGCGCACCCGCTGCACCGTCCCGTACGCCAGCCGCTGGGCGAGCGCCCGGTCGCCTGAACTCAGGTTCTCGGCAGCAGCAGTGAAGGCACGATCGGCGTACGACTCTTCCTCAAATACGCGGCGCACGACCTCGAACGCAGCCCGACGTGCGGGCGCAATCACGCTCGGATGCCGCGCATGAACGCGTCCCAGCTCATGCGCCCCTTACCTTCCGGCTGAACCTCATCTGGCACAAACACGCCGCCCTCAAGATGGGCACGCCAGATTGTGATCCGCCGATCGTGCATGACCGTCCACGCCCCAATGTGCGGCGAGAGCGCACGCACACGGCGCCAAGCGTCGACGGGGTCGTCGAGATTCAGCTCACGGTCAGCCGCCAGGATCTTCTCGGCGTAGGTGATGCCGTCCTCTGCTTGGGGCGCAAAGCTCGGCGCTGCAATCACCTCGTCGAGGAGACGTGCGGCCACCTCGCCGGCACGCGCGTACACCGAGCCTGCGTCGTCATCGGGGCCGATCGGGAAAGACTCTTGCGCCGCGAGCGGCCCGGCGTCAAGAGCCTCGACCGTCTCGTGGATCGACACACCTGTGAGCTCATCACCAGCAAGAATTGAACGCTCGATCGGGGCGGCACCACGCCAGCGCGGAAGCAACGACGGGTGGACGTTCAACCAGAGCCCTTCGGCAAGCAGCGACGGAGGGATCAGCAGCCCGTAGGCACACACGACAATCGTGTCGACGGGAGCGTCGGCTGGCAGCGCGGGCCGCTCCGGCTGCTCGACACGAATGCCCAGGCGGTCGGCCGCCTCTTTGGCCGGGGGTGGCGCGAGCTTCCGCCCACGACCGCGTGGCGCGTCGGGACGTGTGAGTACGTAGGCGATTTCGTGCCGTGCGGCGAGACGCTCGAGCACGTCGGCGCCGAGCGGAGCCGTCGCGGCGACGGCGAGGCGCATCGCTACCGGGGCAGGACGGGTTCGGTGAGAACCGGGGTCGGCCGAAGGATGCCGAGTGCTTCCTTGCGGCTCGCAGCATCGGTGCGGTCGATGATCAGCACGCCATCGAGGTGGTCGAGCTCGTGCTGTACGACGCGGGCGCCGTACCCCTCAAGGTCGTACGTGACGTCGTTGCCCTCAGGATCCTTGCCGGAGAGGGTGAGCTTGGTTGGCCGCTCAACGTCAACGCGGACGTTCTGGAGCGACAGGCAGCCCTCCTCGTCGGAGTCCTTGTCGGAGCCGACGTTTGAGACCACCGGATTGACGATCGCCTTCGGGCCATCATCATCGGGCTCAAACACGAAGACGCGCTGGAGAATGCCGATCTGTGTGGCTGCAAGCCCGACACCGCCGGCGTCCTTCATCAGGCCCATCATCCGCTCAACGAGGTTCATCAGAGACTCGTCGAAGATCTCGACCTCGTGCGCCTTCAGCTGGAGCGCGGGATCGGGGTACTGCCGGATCTGCTGGAGCGCACGACGACGCGCAGCCTCGGCCTGTGCGCGCTCGAACTCTTCCGCGCTCGGACCGTGGTCGTGGTCATGACCGTGGTCATGGTCGTGATCGTGATCGTGATCGTGGTCATGACCGTGGTCATGGTCGTGATCGTGATCGTGGCTGTGGTCGTGTTCGGTCACGGCGGGGAAGTGTACGCGGGACGGAGGGTCTTATGCAGGGAAGCGCGCGAGAACCCACGCGGCGTCGAGTTGTGGGCGCAGATACGACCTTCCGCCGATCGTCACGAAGTCGCGTGATTTGGGGTCCATTGGCAGCCGTGCTTCGATCGGGTACCAGCGGTTGTGCTTTTCGATGAGGTCGTTGATTTCGTCGAATCGCCAGCGCTTGACGCGTTCGATCCACGCCTCGCCGCCACCTGTCTCCTCGCGTGCGGCAGCGAGACGCTCGGTCTGTTCCGCCTCCATGAGCTCGATCGTTTTGAGTCGCTGCATGTAGGGCAGCGGCCCGCCGACCGAGGCGACGTAGATGTCGGCCTCCGGGCGGAAGTTTCGCAGCCGCCGCCGGAGCGGCTTACCCGTGAGCGTGTTGATCTCCTGGTCTTCCTCGAGCAGCTTGCGCTCAATCTGGAACGGCGGGGTGACGTCGCGTACTCCCCACTCGCCAAGGATCTCCTCAGCCCACGGCCGCTTCATAGGGCCATTGTGCCCGCATCGGTGTCCGCTTCGGTGTCAGACACCTTTTTCTGTCAAGTGTCCTTTGGAACATCTTTGTAACGTTTTGCCTCTGCGTCACTCGATCGCATCGGACGGTCGAAATCGTTTGTTGATACGGGTTTGGGGCGCGCGATCGTCGATACTCAACTGGTACAAAGTTGATCCACTTCTCCCTTGACACGAAACGGTGTCTGACACCGGGGGTGGTGTCTGGGGTCGCGCCGGGGTGCTGGAGCAGACGGCCGCTCGCTACAGCGACTGCGGATCGACGTCCACGACAGCCGTCAGGCCCGCCTTACGCATCGCGGGAGCGGCAGCAGCAAGGAGACGCGCCGCACGGGCAGCGAAGGCGCGCGGCTGATCGGTCTTCCCCACGAGCTGCGCGCGATAGCGTCCCCGCAGACGCAGCAGCGGAGCCGGGCCAAGCAGCTCGGCATCAGGCAACTCACGGCGAAGCTCCTCGAGCGCGCGCATCGCCGGTTCGAGTGCGGTGCCCGTCACCACAATGCGCACGAGATGACGAAACGGCGGGTAGCCGAGCAGCTCGCGCCGTTCAAGCTCCTCGCCAAGGAAACGACCGACATCGTGGCGGGCCGCGTAGACGATCGGGCGAGCGTCCGGCTGAAACGTCTGCACGATCACGCGCCCCGGTGCATCACGGCCGCTGCGGCCGGCGAGCTGCGTGATCAGCTGGAACGTCCGCTCCTCGGCCCGGAAGTCGGGCAGCGCGAGCGCCGTGTCGGCATCAATCACCGCCGCAAGCTCAACACCGGCGAAATCATGCCCCTTCGCAACCATCTGCGTGCCAAGCAAGATCGCCCGATCAGCCGCGACGAACCGCTGAAGCGCGGCCGCGAGCTCCTCAGGCTTATCGGCAGTGTCGGCGTCAAGCCGAATCAACTCAACGTCCGGAAAGTCACGTTCGAGATCACGCTCGAGCTTCTGGGTGCCAGCCCCAAGCCGAGCGAGCTCAACAGACCCACACGCCGGGCACGCCTCAGGCGAACGCTCGCGACGCCCACAGTGATGGCAGCGCAGCTCCCCCCCGTCGTGCAACACGAGCGAAACGTCACAATCGGTGCACCGAAGCGTCACGCCACACGCGCGGCAATGCAGCGCAGGAGCCGCACCTCGACGGTTAAGGAGCAGGATCGCCTTACCGCCCCCATCACCGTCGGCAACCCGCCGCAGAGCCTGCAGAAGTGGGGCCGACAACGGATAGCCCGCCTCATGCCGAAGGTCGACAACCTTGACGGGCGGCAGCCCTGGGCCGTGACGCCCCTCCAAGTTGAGGCGTTCGAGTCGCGCCCAGCTCTCTGGGCGCGGTGTCGCGGAGCCAAACACGACCGTGGCGCCTTCCAACGCCCCACGCTTGGCCGCAATCGTCCGCGCGTCGTAGCGCGGATCGGACTCCTGCTTGTACGAGCTGTCGTGCTCTTCGTCGACAACAATCAGCCCCACGCCCCGCATTGGCGCGAAGATCGCCGACCGGGCGCCGACGACAATCCGTGCCTCACCGCTCGCGATCCGCGCACGTTCGTCGCGGCGCTGAGCGTCGGTCAGCCCCGAGTGGAGGATCGCGACGCGATCACCGAAGCGCGCACGCACTCGGCCAACCGTCTGCGGCGCCAGTGCGATCTCGGGCACCAGCACGATCACGCCAAGGCCGCGCTCAAGAGCCGCCCCGGCCGCCCGCAGGTAAACCTCGGTCTTACCCGATCCGGTGACGCCGTACAGCAAGTACGACCCTCCGCCACCGTCGAGCGATGCCTCGATCCGCGCCAGCGCAACAGCTTGCGAGGGTGTCAGATCGTGAGGATCGACCCGCTGACCGCCAAGCTCGTGCGCCTCTCCCGGAGGGGGCTGCTCCTTGCGGCGCTTCGGCATCTCGGGCGCGACGAGAGCCAGCGCTCGGGCGGGTGTCGAGCCGTAGTAGTCGGCAAGCCACAGCGCGAGATCGACGAGCGCAGGCGGCACCTGCCCTGTGACACCCGTGATCGGGGACGCTGTGAAACCCTCAGGTGCCTCGGTCGAGACCGACGTCACGATCCCCCGAATCGTCTGCCGCCCAAACGGTGCGGCGACGATCGCGCCCTTCCCCACTCCCTCCTCTACCTCGTAGGTGAACTCCTTGGCGAGGTTCCTTGCGGCAACGAGCGGATAGACGGCGGCGTAGGGCACCGGCTCACAGTAGAGGCGGCGCCTGTCGCAGCCGACCTCAGGCGTTCGCTGGCTCGTCGTCTGGCGGCTGAGCGGGAAAGAGGGCTCGCCACGAGAACGTGCGCGCCATGAGCCCCATGGCGATCAACCCGAGCACAACATTGCTGATCACGATCGCGATGTTCATGCCCACCGAAAACGCGAGGAGAGCAGCGGTCGAAACGGCCTGGCCTCGAAACACGTACACGATCAAACCCTGCTTGGTACCCGCACCACCAGGGGTGGCCGGGAACAGCGTTGCGAGCGAATCAACGACCTGCGCCAGCATCGCGTTGTGCACCGTCGCGTCGATGTGGAACGCGCGTAGAAAGCAGTAGAGCGTCGCGATACGGAGGATCCACGAGAGCGCCTGCGGCAGTACGACGCCGAGCAGCAAGCGCCGCGGCAGCGAGAAGACGGCGAAACCCTGGCGTATCCGGTCAAAGAAGCGCGCAATGTGGCCCCGAGCCCAGAAGAGCGAGATGACTACCGCGACGGCGACTAACCCAAACACGATTCCGGTGGCCTCCACATGGCGAAAGAAGAAGCGCCACTCGACCGTCGGCAGCTTCTCGTAGACCTGCCGTGTCGGGAGCACCCCGATGGCGAGCGCCCACAGCATCAACCCTCCGGCAACGATCGCGTCGAACGCCGTCTCGGCAACGAGCGTTGGCGCCAACGTCGTGACCTTCGCGCCTGGAATGCGGGCCCGAACGAGGTAGAGCTTGACGAGGTCGCCGCTGCGGGCTGGCGCGATCGAGTTGACACCGACGCCCGCCACGTATGCCCCGAGGGTTGTGCGCAGACGGATCCGGTGCGTCGGATACGCCGCGACCAAGATCGAGCGCCACGCGATCGCCCGCAACATGAGCTTCAGGACGTGCAGGAGCAGTGCAAGGCCAAGGAACGTCCAGCCAACGTTGACGAGCTCATGCCCGAAGACGCTCACCGCGTGAAAGAACTGGTGCACCCTCACACCGTAGGCGGGGGCCACGGACAGACACCGCGTCGTTACGATCACGCGATGGCGCAAGGCCACTCTGTCGACGACTACCTCGAGACGATCTACTTCCTCGCGTTTCCGATCGGTGAGTACCGTCTGCCCGACACGTCGGTGCCCACGCTGGCAGCGCGTGTCGCGGAGATGCTGAACGTCTCCCGCGCGTCAGCCGGCGAGATGCTGAAGCGGCTTGAGGCGGAGGGGCTCGTCGAGCGTGGCGAACACAAGGAGGCGCTGCTCACACCGTCAGGTCTCGACCGTGCCGAAAAGGTGGTGCGTCGTCATCGGATCATCGAACGCCTACTCACGGACTTCATGGGCTACACGCCTGCCGAGTCGCATGTCCATGCCGATGAGCTCGGCGACACGTTTTCGGACGACATGATCGACCGGATCGAGGAGCGTCTTGGCTACCCCGAGCGATGCCCTCACGGCTGGCCGATCCACACCGAGCGCGAGCAGGCCGAGAACCTCGAGCTTGAGCCGCTCTCCGATCTCGGCCCTGGTGGCCGCGGCACGATCGTGCGCCTCGCCGAGCATGATGGCGAGCTACTCGAGTGGTTCTACGACCATGGACTCGTGCCTGGTACTGCGGTCGAGCTGCTTCGTGGCGCGCCCGACGCAGCGCAGTTCGTTGTCAGCACCGAGCATGGTGAGAAGACGCTTGCGGCCCGGGCCGCAGGCGGCCTATTCGTACGCCGCCCCGTCTCTGCCTAGATCTACTGCTCCTTCGCGGGCTTGAAACGGTACGCCACCACGATCGTGGCCGCCGCGACGATCACGGCCACGATGTTCGGGATGATGATCACGGCGTTGTGTGACGCAATGCCGTAGGCAAGCCAGAGCCCGAAGCCAACTAGCAGCACCTGCAGGTACCCGACCGAAACCGACTTTGACGTCCGATGTTGCAGGATCGCCCGGATCTGGAGGATCGGGGCAAGCGCCATTGCAACGCCGTATGTCGCCGCCGCAGCCGCAATCAGATCTGCCAACGCGCTACGCGGATGCGTTTGCGGGTACCGCGAGCCCAGCGGCCGCAGCAAGCGCGGCAGCCTTGTCGGTGCGCTCCCACGTGAAGTCGTGATCCTCGCGACCGAAGTGGCCGTACGCCGCTGTCTTCGCGTAGATCGGGCGGCGCAGGTCGAGATCGCGGAGGATCGCTGCTGGGCGCAGGTCGAAATGCTCGCGGACGAGCTCTTCGATCTTGATCACCGAGATCTTCTCGGTGCCGAAGCACTCGACGAGGATCGAGAACGGGTGCGCGACACCGATCGCATAGGCGACCTGGATCTGGCAGCGATCTGCAAGGCCAGCAGCGACGACGTTCTTTGCAACGTACCGCGCGGCGTATGCGGCTGAACGATCGACCTTCGTCGGATCTTTGCCCGAGAACGCGCCACCGCCGTGCGGTGCAGCGCCACCGTAGGTGTCGACGATGATCTTGCGTCCGGTGAGGCCAGCGTCACCCATCGGGCCGCCGATTACGAACTTGCCGGTCGGGTTGACATACACGAAGCCCTTCTCGTGCAGCTTCGCCGGGTCGTACAGCTCCTTCGGCAGGATCGGCTCGATCACGTGATCGATCAGGTCAGGCTTGATGCCTGTCTCGGGATCCATGCCTTCGCGATGCTGGGTGGAGATCAGGACGCGCTCGATCTCGACGGGGCGCTGACGGCCGTTTGCGTCTACCTCGTAGCGCACTGTCACCTGCGTCTTCCCGTCGGGGCGCAGGTACGGGAGCATGTCGGACTTCCGCACCTCTGAGAGGCGCTTGGCAAGCCGGTGGGCGAGCATGATCGGCAGCGGCATCAGCTCTGCCGTCTCGTTCGACGCGTAGCCGAACATCAGGCCCTGGTCACCAGCGCCAACGCGGTCGAGCGGATCACCGTCGTTCGGATCGTGTTGCACTTCAAACGCGGTGTCGACGCCCTGGGCGATGTCTGGTGACTGCCCGTCGAGCGCAACCATCACACCGCAGGTCTCTGCATCGAAGCCGTACTTGGCGCGCGTGTACCCGATCTGCTTGATCCGGTCGCGCACGAGCTTCGGAATGTCGACGTAGGTCGATGTCGTGATCTCGCCTGCCACCACAACGAGGCCGGTGGTGACGAGTGTTTCGCATGCAACGCGACCTGTTGGGTCGTCGGTGAGGATCGCATCGAGGACGGAATCTGAGATCTGGTCGGCGATCTTGTCGGGATGGCCCTCGGTCACCGACTCCGACGTGAATGAGAACGTGCGCGCTGTCATGGCCGGAACCCTACCGGGGGGCGGGGACGCGACCACCCGATGAGCGTTCATCCGTTGGTCGCCGACCCATCAATCCTTCCGCGAGTTCGCTCAACGGACGGCCGTCGAGCACCGCGCAGACACCTTCGGTGATCGGCAATTCGACACCAACCCGTCGCGACAGCTCACGCAATACAGGGGCGGTCGTCAGCCCTTCAACGACCTGGCCGATCTCAGATCGTGCCTGGTCGGGGGTGCGGCCGCGGGCGATCAGCTCTCCAGCACGGCGGTTTCGGCCGCTTGCATGCCAGCAGGTCACGACGAGGTCGCCCATCCCTGCCAGCCCAGCGAACGTCTCGGGATCGGCTCCAACGGCCGCACCGAGACGCGACATCTCGTAGATGCCCCGGGTGATGATGGCGGCCTTCGCGCTGTCGCCAAGCCGGAGGCCGTCGACGCCACCCGCCGCTAACGCGATCACGTTCTTCGCCGCGCCGCAGAGCTCGACGCCCAGCACGTCGGAGTTCACGTACACCCGGAATACGACCGAGTTGACAAGCTCCTGCAGTTCGAGCGCGAACTGCTCATCGGTGCTCGCGATCACCGCAACACCTGGCAGGCCGGCGGCGATCTCCTCAACCATGTTGGGGCCGGAAAGGACCGCGACCGAGCGATCGGTGACGAGCGTCGAGAGTCGTTCGCCCGAACCCGGATCGAGCCCTTTGGTGAGCGAAAGCACCGGGGCGTGGCCGGGCAGCGCCGAGACGATTTCACCGAACGCGTGGCTGGGAACTGCGACGACGACCAGGTCTGTGTCCGCGATAGGAGCGCCCTCGATCGTTGTCGCCTCGATTCCCTGCAGGTCAACCTGCGGCGAATACCGCGGGTTGTGCCCGGTGGCGCGAATCGCAGCGACATCGTCGGCGGAGCGCATCGCGAGTGTGACCGAGCAGTCACGGTCTGCGAGCAGCCGTGCAAATGCCGTTCCCCACGACCCTCCGCCGATGACCACAACGTTCTTCACCTGGCCACCTTCGCACGTTCGGCGTTCCGACACCAGCCCATAGCGTTCGAGACGGCCTCGGCCTAGCTGCCCGGGCGCTTGCGGAAGTCGATGGCGACAGGCACGCCTTCAAGCTCGTACCGCTCGCGCAGCTCGTTTTCAACCCAGTAGCCGTAGTCGCGTGTCACAAGGCCGGTGTCGTTCACGGTGAACCGGAAGCGTGGCGGCCTCGTTGTCACCTGGGCGCCGTAGAGCAGGTTGAGCTTGCGCCGACCCTTGCTTGGCGCCTGCCGCTTCTCCTTGAGTTCGCCAAGGAAACGGTTGAGCTCCGGTGTCGGGATACGGCCGGCGTGCTTGTCGAACAGTTCGCCGACCTTCCCGAGTAGACGGTTGACGCCGCGTCCGGTGACGGCCGAGGTGGTGATGAACGGCGGTCGCTGTCGCAGCCGACGCAGGAGCTGCGGGCGAATCTCCTCGATCGTGATCGTCGACTTGTCCCACTTCGACAGCACAACAAGCGTCGAGCACTGGGCCTTCCGGGCGATGTCTGCGGCCTGCAGGTCGCCTTCGGTGATGCCCTGCTCCGAGTCGATCAGGATCAGCGCGATATCGGCACGGTCAGCGGCTTCAAGCGCACGCAGCTCGGAGTAGTAGTCGATGCCTTGGCGCTGCTTGCGTTTGCGGCGGAGGCCCGCTGTGTCGACCAGGATGAACGTCCGGCCGTCGCGTTCGATGATCGTGTCGATCGAGTCTCGCGTTGTGCCCGGAACGTCAGAGACGATCGTGCGCTCCTCACCAATCAGCGCGTTGAAGAGTGAGGACTTGCCAACGTTCGGCCGACCAAGGATCGCGACGCGAATCGCGCCGTCGTCGGGCGCTGGCCGCCCATGTGCCTCGTCCTCGAGCGTCTCTACGACGAGATCGAGGAGATCGCCGCTGCCGTGCCCGTGGAGGCCCGAGAGCGGGAACGGGTCGCCGAGTCCGAACCGGTGGAACGTCGCCATCAGATGCTCCTGTGACGGGTCGTCGATCTTGTTGGCGATCACGATCGTGTGCTTCTTCGACGCGCGCAGGATCGTCGCGAGATCTTCGTCTCCAGGCGTGATTCCTGCCCGTGCGTCAACAAGGAACAGCACGAGGTCGGCTTCCTCGATCGCCGACTTCGCCTGATCGGCGATCGAGCGGGTCAGCTGGTCTTCGCCCGTGAGGTCGACGCCGCCGGTGTCGATCAGCAGGAACCGCTTGCCGGCCCATTCACAGATCAGCTCTTTGCGGTCGCGGGTTGTGCCCTCTGTCTCATGAACGACGGCGGCCCGCGAAGACGTCAGTCGGTTGACGAGCGTCGACTTGCCCACGTTTGGGAAGCCGACGATCGCGACAGTTCCGAGCAACATCTCGGGCGGTTCAATATTCGTGCTTTCGGGTTCGTCGCTCATAGCGGCGGCACCAGACCTTTCGGGCGGCCTTGGGCGTGAACCTCAGCAAGCCAGTCAAAGAGGATGTTGATCCTGCGCTCGATCTCCTTGCTCGCTTCTTTGTAGCCCTTTCCACCCGCGGGATACCCCTCGAGTAGGAACGGCTCACCAACAGCGTACGAACAGGGTCTGAACCTTCCGAGCTTGAAGAACTGTGTTCCGTAGACCGCGATGGGCACGATCGGCACACCTTCCTGGATCGCGACCATGGCAGCACCCGGCTGGGCTGAGCCTGGTCGGCCGTGCTTCTGACGGGTGCCTTCGATGAAGATGGCGACGGCGCGGCCGGCACGGGCAGCTTCCCGCATGCGGCGTACCGCGTCGCGGTCTGACTCGCCGCGTCGCACTGCGATGATGCCGTGCCACAGCAGGTACTTCCCGACTCCGGGGAGCCCGGTCAGTTCGACCTTCGCCACGTAGTTGAGGTTCCGGGGCGAGAGTGCCCCAACGAGCGGAATGTCGGCGAAGTTCAAGTGGTTGATCGCGAGGACACAGCCGCCCTCCTCCGGAATGCGATCAAGGCCATACGCCTGCCCGCGGGTTAGAAAGCGCGTGAGAGGCGAGATCCAGTGGCGTGAGAACCACCAGCCGCGATCGCCCCAGTTGATGGGCTTGTCGCTCATGCGTGGCCTACACGGGCGTGGACGAGCGCTTCGATGCGATCAAGGACGTCGTCGATCGTGAGGCTCGTGGTGTCGATCTCGATCGCGTCAGAAGCGGCCTGCATCCGGGCTGAGTCGGCTTCGTCGCGGAGCTTCAGGTCGGTTGCAAGCGCGTCTGCGCCAATCCCGGGGCGTTCGGCCTGGCGACGGTTTGCCCGCACGCTCTCGTCGGCAACGAGATAGATCTTCACTTCCGCGCCGGGGGCAACAACGGTGCCTATGTCGCGCCCTTCGATGACACCGTTGCCGAGCGCGGCAAGCTGCTGCTGGCGGTCGCGCATGACCGCACGCACCTCCGGATGCGCCGCGACCGTCGAGACGACTTTGTCGACCCGCGCGTCACGAATCTCGCTCGTCACATCGTGACCTGCGATGAACACCCGGCCCGCGTCATCGAAGTCGACGCCGCTCTCATCGGCGATCGCGCCGAGGGCCGACCCATCCTCGAGGGAGACGCCCCGATCGAGCGCGAGCCACGTGAGAGCGCGGTACATCGCGCCGGTGTCGAGGTAGCGGAAGCCAAGCCGCCCCGCGAGCGCGCGTGCGACGGTGCTTTTGCCAGCGCCGGCGGGGCCGTCGATTGCGACGATCACTGGACGCTCACCGACTCAAGCAGGCTGTAGAAGCCGGGGAACGAGATCGAGACGCATTCGGCATCCTCGACGCGAACGCCATCTTTCGAAACGATCCCTGCAACCGCGCCGAGCATTGCGATGCGATGGTCGCCGCGTGCATGGATGCGACCGCCGCGCGGACGGGTCGGAACGCCAGTGACAGTGAAGCCGTCTTCGGTCTCACGGGCGCGCACGCCGATCGCCTGCAGCGCCGCAACGGCGGTCTCGATGCGGTTGCTTTCCTTATGGCGAAGCTCCTCTGCACCCTTCACCACGCTCTTGCCGCGCGCACAGGCAGCGAGCAGACCGAAGATCGGGAGCTCGTCGACGAGCAGCGGCACCTCGTGCGGCTCGATCGTGGTTGCGACGAGCGGTTGCGCCTCGACCTCGACATCGCCGATCAGCTCACCCGCGATCTTGCGACGGTTATGGATGCCCACACGCACACCCATCCGCTCGAGCACGTCGAGCAGCCCCGTGCGACGGGGGTTGAGACCGATGTCGTGCACCATCAACTTCGAGCCAGGGAGCAGCGCTGCAGCGACGAGGTACGGCGCCGCCGACGAGATGTCGCCCGGGACATGCACTTCCGGAAGACGTAGCCGCTCTGGCGCTTCGACCGTGACCGAGAGGCCGCGCACGCGCACCTTGGCCCCCGCGGCACCCAGCATCAGCTCTGTGTGATCGCGGGTCGGGGCCGGCTCGATCACTGTGACGGGTTCCGCCGCACCAAGCCCTGCGAGCAAGATCGCCGACTTCACCTGCGCACTCGCAACCGGCATCTCGTACTGGAGGCCCGTCAGCGCACCACCCGTGATGCGCATCGGCAAGTGACCGTCGATCGTCTCGATCTGGGCGCCCATTTCACGCAGCGGCCCGGCCACGCGCTCCATCGGGCGACGGGAGAGCGAGTCGTCGCCGGTCAGTTCGAACGCCCCGTCTTGGAACGCGAGCAGGCCCGTGACGAGACGCGCAAGGGTGCCCGCGTTGCCGCAGTCGATTGGGCGATCGGGAGCCCGCAGGCCACGAACGCCGACGCCGTGTACGACGAGCGTGTCGACATCGAGTTCATCGACGGTCGCGCCGAGGGCTCGCACGGCATTCATCGTCGACTCGGTATCGCCCGAGCGCCCGAACCCACTGACGTGCGTTTCACCATCTGCGAGCGCACCAATCAGCAGCGCCCGGTGCGAAACAGACTTGTCGCCGGGAACGGCGATGTGCCCTTCAACATGCGCCACCGGCGCAATAAACCGTGTTACGGGTCCCTTCACCTGCACCTCATCATCCTTCATCGAGCACCGCCGAAACCGACACGCCGTACCCCTGCGCCTCAAGCATCGTCGCAGCACGACGAGCCTCGGCTTCACCTTCGATGAGGATCGACAGCGTGCCGCCACGCTCGGGCGAGATGTGCTGCAGCTCGAAGTCCTCAATGTTGATCCGCTCGGCACCGAGCGCCTGCGTGATTCCAGCAAAGACTCCCGGTTCGTCGGAGACGTGGACGCGAACCCGATGGAGGGCGCCTGCATCGTTGTAGGCACGGTCGAGCATGCGGCGGCGGTTGTCGGCCGCCTCACCGATCCACCCGGCGAGGAAGTCGGCGTCGCGACGGCGCAGCGCACCTTCGACCTCCTCGATGCGACGGCGATGCTCAACGAGCGCGTCGGTGACGGCGTCAGCGTTGTCGAGGAAGATGTCGATCCAGATCTTCGGGTTTGCACCCGCGATGCGTGTCATGTCGCGAAGCGAGCCACCTGCGTTCGCGAGCGGCTCATGGCCGGCGATCTTTCCTGCCCCGGTCTGGTTCGCGACAACGTTTGCGAGCACGTGCGGTACGTGGCTCGTGAGCGCTACGAGGCGGTCGTGCGATTCAGCGTCGATCGCGATCGGGGTGGCACCAAGATCGGACACAAACCCGTGCAGCAACCGGTGCGATTCGGGATCAGTGTCACCTGTGGGTGTCAGAAACCACGTTGCGCCCTCGAAGATGTCGGCGTTCGCATTCTCAGGCCCACGCGCCTCGGAGCCGGCAATCGGGTGACCGCCAACAAACCGTGGTGATCCACTCGCGGCAGCAACGACGCTTGCCTTCGTCGAACCGACATCGGTGACGGTCGTTGTCGGCCCCACCGCAGCGAGCACCTCGGCGACCCGTGCCGGAAGCGACTGGATCGGTGTGGCGACCACCACAAGATCGGCACCTGCCACTGCGGCAGCAACGGAGTCGGCGGCGGTTGCGATCGCGCCTCGTTCCTTCGCGACCACGAGTGCTGTGGCGTCGGGATCCCAGCCAACAACCTCGATTCCCTGCCGGGACGCGGCGAGGCCGAGCGAGGCACCGATCAGCCCGGTGCCGACCACACTGAGACGCGTGACGGACATTCCTAGGAGAGCGTGTCCCGCCGCATCAGCTCGGCGAGCCGGAAGGCGAGGTCGAGCGACTGCCGCCCGTTCAGGCGGGGGTCGCAGAGCGTCTCGTAGCGGGTGTCGAGCTGCTCTTCGGAGATGTGCTCGGAGCCACCGAGACATTCGGTGACGTCGTCGCCCGTGTACTCAAGATGAACGCCGCCGGGCCACGTGCCCTCGCTGCGGCAGGCGGCGAAGAACTCTTCGATCTCGAGCATGATCTGGTCGAAGTCGCGCGTCTTGCGTCCGCTCGTGGTCTTGAAACCGTTGCCGTGCATCGGATCGCAGGCCCACACAACCGGGTGACCCGAATCCGTGACGGCGCGAAGCAATGCGGGTAGCGCTGCCTGCACGCGACCGGCACCCATGCGTGCGACGAACGTCAGGCGGCCCGGGATGCGTTCAGGGTTGAGCCGCTCGGCGAGTTCAAGCGCCTGATCGGGTGTCGTTGTCGGGCCGAGCTTGACGCCGATCGGGTTGTGCACGCCAGAGAAGAACTCCACGTGCGCGCCGTCGAGCTCGCGCGTCCGCTCACCAATCCAAAGCATGTGGGCCGAGCAGTCGTACCAATCGCCGGTGATCGAGTCGCGGCGCGTCAAACCCTCTTCGTATGGCAGCAGCAGGCCTTCGTGGCTCGTGTAGACGTCGACCTGGTGGAGCTGCGGCGTCGACGCAACGTCCACCCCGCATGCGGCCATGAATGCGAGCGCGCGCTCAATCTCCGAGGCCATCACCTCGTAGCGACGCCCCTGTGACGAGCTCGCGACAAACGCCTGATTCCAGGCATGCACCTGGTTCAGGTCGGCAAAGCCGCCCTTGGTGAAGGCGCGCACCAGGTTGAGCGTGGCGGTTGACTGGTGGTAGCCCTGCACCATTCGGTCAGGATCAGGCACGCGCGCTTCGAACGTCGGCGGATCGTCGTGAACCATGTGACCGCGGAACGACGGCAGCTGCGTCCCGTCAGGGGCGTCTTCCCATGGCGAAGAGCGCGGCTTGGTGAACTGCCCGGCGATGCGACCGACCTTGAGCACCGGCAACGCGGCGCCGTACGTCAAAACAGCCGCCATTTGCAGGAGAATCTTCAACCGCTCGCGGATCGCGACCGCAGAAAAGTCGTGGAACGACTCGGCGCAGTCGCCAGCCTGAAGCAGAAATGCCTTGCCTTCGGCGACCTTGCCAAGGGATGCCTGCAGCTGTCGCGCCTCACCAGCAAAAACGAGCGGGGGCAGCGTTTTTAGCCGCGCGAACGCCTCTTCGAGCCGTCCGTCATCGCCCCAATCGGGCTGTTGGAGGGCCTCAAAGGACCGCCACGAGGACGGCGACCAGGTATCACGCACGGTTGCCACGGCCTTCAGTGTAGGGGTCGAGCGCATCTCGGCTCCGACAAGACGGGCAGAAACCCCTGCATGCAGGCTGTCCGGGCCGGTCGAGGCTCCCGCTACCCTTGGCGGCCGATGCGCATCTTCTCTGGGATCCAGCCGACCGGCGCGAAGCACTTCGGCAACTACTCCGGTGGCTTCCGCCAGTACGCGGCCACGCAGGAGCAGGGCGACGCGTTCTTCTGCGTCGTCGACCTCCACTCGATCACGGTCGACTACGACCCGGCCGATCTGCGCGAACGCACGCTCGATCTCGCAGCGCTTCTCTTCGCCACCGGGCTTGACCCTGCGCGGTCGACGGTCTTCGTTCAGAGCCATGTGAAGGCGCACGCCGAGGCCGCATGGCTGCTCGGCGCCGTCACGAGCTACGGCCAGCTTGGTCGTATGACGCAGTTCAAGGACAAGGGCGACCGGCAGGAGTTTGTCTCGGCCGGACTCTTCACCTACCCGATCCTGATGGCGGGCGACATCCTGCTCTACAACGCCCAGAAGGTGCCGATCGGTGACGACCAGCGCCAGCATCTCGAGCTTGCACGCGACATCGCCGAGCGCTTCAACGCGCGCTTCGGCGAAACGTTCGTCGTTCCCGAGGGTGTCTATCCCGAAGTCGGCGCCCGCGTCATGGATCTTCAGGAGCCAACGAAGAAGATGTCGACAACCGGCGGCACCCCGCAAGGCACGTTGCTGCTCCTCGATCCGCCCGACGTCTTGCGCAAGAAGGTCAAGAGCGCCGTCACCGACTCGGGTTCCGAGGTTCGCCGCGGCGACGACAAGCCTGGTGTCACGAACCTGATCGACATCCTCAGCGTCTGCACCGGCGAAACGGCCGGCGCGATCGAGGTGCGCTACGAGGCGGGCGGTTACGGCCAGTTCAAGTCAGACGTCGCTGACGCGGTCGTCGAACTCCTTGAACCGATCCAGGCCCGCTACCACGAGCTCCGCAGCGACCCGGCCGAGCTGAACCGCCTGCTCGGTATCGGCGCCGACAAGGCACGGGAGGCCTCCCTCCCCACGCTCCATGCGATCTACGACCGCATGGGCTTCGTACGGCCCGCCTGATCTCGTCGTTTACCGACGCCGCGCTGAGCGCGATTGCGGCTTCGCGGGTCGCGACGGCTTCCGCAGCTCCCCCACCTCGCGAGCGGTGAGTTCGCGCCAGCGGCCGATCGGCAAGCCGCGAAGGTCGAGCGGCCCGTAGCGCACGCGGTGCAGCGCGATGACGCGATGGCCGACTGCCTCGAGCATCCGCTTCACCTGACGGTTGCGACCTTCGTGCAGCACGAGTTCGATCCGGCCCGGAGCGAGGCGCTTGACCTGTGCAGGCGACGTCATCCCATCTTCTAGTTCCACCCCGGCAGCGAGCTGCGCAATCGCCTCGGGTGAAGGGTCGCCGCGAACGGTTGCGATGTAGACCTTGTCGACTTCGTAGCTTGGGTGGGCCAGCGTGTGTGCGAGCGGGCCGTCGTTTGTCAGCAGCAGCGCGCCCGTCGTGTCGGCGTCCAGCCGGCCTACGGGGACGATCCGCGCCTTGTGATTCACGAGCCCAACAACCGTCGGACGCCCCTGCGGATCGCGGGCGGTCGTGACGACACCAGCCGGCTTGTTGAGCAGCACGTAGGCGAGTTTCTGCGACGTGAGCGGCTTGCCGTCGAGCTCAACGTGGGCGTTGCCCGCAACGAACGTGTTGAGCATCCCTGGCTCGCCGTCAACCGTCACCCGCCCGGCTTTGATCAGCTCGTCGGCGCCGCGACGCGACGCGACGCCCGCCCGGGCAAGCCAGGCATTCAGCCGCACCTGTCGCCTCCCCCGTGAACCGTTAGGCCGGGCGCTTCTCGGCGACCGTCTCGAGCCGTGTGCGGATCTCCGTCACATCAGCACCGAGGTCGTCGAGCCGCGGCAGTGCCGCGAGCGACTCAAGCCCGAAGACGCGCTCGAAGAGCGGGGTCGTCTTGTAGCGGATAGCGCCGAACTCGTTCTCGCGACCCGACTCGACCACGAGGCCGCGCTCGACGAGGCCCGACACGACGCCGTCGACGTTGACGCCACGGATCCGTGTCATCTCAGGGCGTGTGCACGGCCCGAGGTACGCGATGATCGCGAGCGTTTCCATCGCGGCCTGCGACAGGCCACGCTCGACGGGGCGTTCAAAGAGGCGGGAGCAGGCGTCAGCCGCTTCGCGCGACGCCCGGAAGGCGTAGCCACCAGCAACGTGCTCAAGCACGATGCCGCTGCGACCTTCACGGAAGCGCTCACTGAGCAGTTCGAGAGCGGCTTCGACGCGGTCGGCGTCGTCGGCAGTCGCCTCGGCGAGTGTGTCGACCGAGAGCGGTGCGCCGGCAACAACGAGCAATGCCTCGATCGTACGAGCGAGCTCGTCGACGGGATTGCTGGAGATCAGGCGGAGCGGACGTTCCATGCAAGGCTCCTTTCGGAATCGGCGCGCGAAATCCTTATCGGGGCGAACGAATCGGCTTGTGCGATCGCGATTTCGTTCTGTTTACGAAGTTCGAGGAGCGCGACGAACGCAACGGCGATCTCGACGCGCGAGAGCCCCTGAACCTCCTGATCAAAGTCGAAACGCGACCGGCGCTGAAGCAACGCACGGAAGCGGTCGACAAATTGCGAAACGGGCGGAAACTTGAGCGCCATGTGCAACGTCGATGGCGCGGGCGGCTCAACCGCAAGGAACCGCAGCACGGCAGCGAGCCTCTCCGGATCCTGCGCGGCAAGTGTCGGCTCCGGTCGCTTTGGCGCGAGCGGCGCCGGGCCGAGGCGGAAATAGCGATCGGCCTGCTCGCCAAGCCGTTTGGTCAGCCAGTCGGCCCCCTCCCGGGCGCGGCGATATTCAGCGAGGCGACGTGCGAGCTCCTCGGCAGCCTCCTCCGGCTCAAGCTCGGCGAGCTCAGCTTCCTCTTCCGGGAAGAGCCCGCGAGCCTTCAACTCAAGCAGAGCGGAGATCAGAATCAGGAACTCGCCGCAGGCTTCGAGGTCAAGCTCGCCTCGTGCGGCGAGGTTCTCGACGAACGCCACGATGACGTCGGCGAGATCGATCTCGCGCAGCGGCAACTCCTCGCGGAGCACAAGCGTCAGCAGGAGGTCGAACGGCCCTGTAAAGGCGTCGAGGTCGAGCTCAAGATCCCGCACTGCGGCCGTAGTAGACACGGCTCGCAGGCTAGAGGTGCGACCGGACGCGGCCCTTCGAAAAGCCTACTTACGGCCCTTCGGAATGCTCATCTTTGGACCCGCCGGATGGGCGGGATCGAGGGGCTTCTGACGGCGATGCGGCCGAGGAAACACCTGCTTATCCCGTGTTATCTGGCGGAAGGCCCACAGGGCGCCGGCAAAGACGACGATCGAGACCCAGGCGTTCAACCGAAGGCCGAGGTAGTGGTGCGATGGGTCGATCCGCAGCAGCTCTTCGAAGAACCGTCCGAAGCAGTACCAGACGATGTAGAGCGCAAACAGGCCGGGCGCGCGGATATCGCGACGCTTGGCAATCCAAAGCAGCAAGACGACTCCGACAAGATCCCAGAGCAGCTCGTACAAGAAGGTCGGGTGGTACGTGGCGTGAGCGAGGCCGGTGACGGGACGGTGCGCCGTGTCGATCTCAAGGCCCCACGGAAGCGAGGTGGGCTTTCCGTAGAGCTCCTGGTTCCACCAGTTGCCGATCCGCCCAATGCCCTGGGCGAGCAGCAGGCCTGGCGCAGCAGCGTCCAGGAACATTGCGACGTTCGCACCAGCACGCCGAACGACCCACGCACCGACGACGGTGCCGAGCAGCACTCCACCCCAGATGCCAAGGCCGCCCTGCCAGATCTCGAAGACACCTTTGATCTTGGGAGTTGGAACCTGCTGCCACGAGGTCACATCGTGGTAGGCGCGCGCACCAACAACGCCGGCGCCAACACCCCACACCGCAACGCGCAACACGAGATCGCCATCACCTCCGAGCCGCTGCCACCGCACCGACGTCAGCCAGACACACAGGGCAATCGCAGCGAGCAGCGTCAACCCGTACATGTGCAACTTCAACGGACCGAGATGGAGAACGCCGCTCGATGGCGACGGAATGGAGGCGATCAGGAATGCGAGCATGATGGAAGGTTACGCGGGCGAAGGAATGTTCCCTGCCGCGGCAGTCACATTGCGCGAACAGCGCAGTGTTCCGGACAGCCCTGCCGCTCGGCGGCCCGGAACCTGCACTTGTCGCGATTAGAGGAGGATGCGCAGCGCGGTCTCGGCTGGGCAGCCCGCCTCAATCAGCTCGATTGCGCGGTGAAGGTCGATGTCGGAGCGTGCAGCCAGTCCGGCGGCCGACGCTGCGTCGTAGCCAACGCGCATCAGAGTCTCCGCACGCCACCGCTCGACCCGTGCTGATTCAGTCTCTGTGGCTTCCAGCTCTTCGGTCAACGACATCTCGTCTCCTTGGTGTTGTTCCCACTTCTCACTACGAATTAACGCTGCAGATGGTTCACACCTTCCGGTTAGTCGGAAGGCCTTACGACGAATTAACGATTTGCTCGCGAATCCAATGCTCGGCGTCTTCGATCCGGCCCGGCTTGACCTGCACGTTCGGCACGGTGTGGTCGTAGCGGTACCCGCATTTCTCGGCAACGCGCTTCGACGCGACGTTCGCTGCCCCGATCAGCAGTTCAGCCCGTTGCAGCTGTTGCTGCTCAAGCGCCCAGCTGGTCAAGTGGTTGAGCGCGGCGGTAGCAACACCGCGGCCCCGCAGCTCCGGCGTGACCGCATACCCGAGCTCGACAACACCTCGCGATCGGTCGATCTCGGGTGCCACGGCGATGCCTGCGAAGTCGCCGTCGGCAAGGATCGCAAATCCCTCCATTGATCCTGTGCGCCGTCCAGCGTCGTAGCGCGCAAGCCACGAGACTGCGAACCCTTCGGGAAGCGGGTCAGGAAAGCGTGTGAAACGCAGCACCAGCGGATCCTCAGCGAGAGCTGCGAGGCCACCAAGATGCTCGGCACCAAAGAGCGCCAGGCTGACGGCCGGCCCGCCGCCCATCGAGCTAGACGAGCGCGGATTCGCCGAGCAACGCTTTCACTTCGGCGTAGAAGTCGGGCGCGGGCTGAACCTTGAACTGTGGGCCAAGCACAAGCACCTGCGGGCCCTGAGAGGTCATGCAGTCGAGCAGCACCGGGCTCTCACCCGGGAAGTCGCGGATCAGCTCGGCAAGCCGCCCAACGATGCCTGCGGGCGCCTGCGTGGCATCGATGCGCAGGCGCACCTCTCGCTTCACGCCAATCGCTTCGTAGGCGTTGAGCTCGAGCGCCACAAGTTTCGTCTCGCCTTCCTTGTGGTCGATCTTGCCCTTGATGATCAGGATCCGATCTTCGACGCACAGCTCTCGCGCCCGCTCGTAGGTGTTCGAGAAGACAACGATCTCCACCCCACCTGTCACATCGTCGAGCTGGAGGAAGACCATCTGCTCGCCACGCTTCGTCGTCATCTGCTTGACGTTGCTCACGATCCCGCCGATCGTCACCACCTCGCCATCACGGCGACGGTCAAGCTCGGCGAGCGACGCGTCGGTCTTGCGTCGCATGTCCTCGCGCAGCTCGTTCAGCGGGTGCTCCGAGACGTACAGGCCGAGCGTCTCCTTCTCCATCCGCAGCAGGTCGCTCTTCTCAAACTCCTCGGGCGAGAGTGCCGGATGATGCCGGGGCGCCGCCTCTTCCGACGGCCCGTCACCGAGATCGAAGATCGACGCCTGGCCCGCCAGACGGTCGGCCTGCTGCTTCTGCCCATACGAGAGCGCCTGCTCGAGCACGGCGAGTGCCGACTGGCGTGAGCCCGGGATGGCACCGCACTTCACGAGCGATTCGAGCGCGCGCTTGTTGACGACCGACGGGTCGACACGTTCGGTGAAGTCCCAGATCGACTCGAAGGCGCCACCCTCTTCGCGGGCGCGGATGATCGTGCGGCACGCAAGCTCACCCACACCCTTGACGGCGTTCAGACCGAAACGGATCTTGCCGCCAACGACCGCGAAGTCGATCTGCGACTCGTTGACGTCGGGAGGAAGCACCTCGATCCCAAGCTCGTGGCATGCGTTCACGTAGAACGGCACGCGATCCTTGGTGTTCATCACCGAGCTGATCAATGCCGCCATGTATTCGCACGGATGGTTGGCTCGCAGCCATGCGGTGCGGTAGGAGATCAGCGCGTAACAGGCGGCATGCGACTTGTTGAACGAGTAGTCCTGCGACTTCTCGATGTCGTCCCACAGCTGGCGCGCGACCGAGTCGGACGTGTTGTTTCCGATCGCGCCCTCGATGAACTTGTCCTTCAACGAGGCCATCAGCTCATGGATCTTCTTGCCGATCGCCTTCCGGAGGTCGTCTGCCTCAGCCGGGGAGAAGCCGCCGATCATCTTGGCGATCTCCATCGACTGCTCCTGGTAGATCGAGATGCCGTAGGTGCCGCCTGTGACCGCTTTCAGGCGCGGGTCGAGGAATGTCACCGCTTCGCGCCCAGCTTTGCGGGCGGCGTAGTTCGGGATGTATTGCATTGGCCCTGGCCGGTAGAGCGCCACGAGTGCGATCAGGTCTTCGAACTCGGTTGGCTTCACCTGGCGGAGCGCCTCACGCATGCCCGACGACTCGAACTGGAACACGCCGGTCGCCTCCCCGCGCGCAAGCATCTCGTAGGTCTTCTTGTCGTCGAGCGGCAAGGTCGTGATGTCGAGGCCGCCGCCGATGAGCGCAACGGCCTTATCGATCACGTCGAGGTTGCGTAGCCCCAAGAAGTCCATCTTGAGCAGCCCGAGCGCTTCGACATCGCCCATTGGGAACTGCGTGACGACTTCGGAGTCGCTGCCCTTCTGCTGAAGCGGCACGACGTTGATGAGCGGTTCGGCACCGATCACAACGCCGGCGGCGTGGATCGAGTCGGCGCGTGTGAGGCCTTCGAGCGGTTGTGCGAGATCGACGATCTCCCGTGCGGTCGGGTCGGTGTCGACGGCCTTGCGTAGCTCCTGGCCAGGCTTCATGCACTCGGTGAGCGTCTGGCCCGGCCCTTCAGGGATCAGCTTCGCGATGCGATCGACGACGCTGTAGGGGATCTCAAGCACACGCCCGGCATCGCGGACTGCGGCGCGCGCAGCCATCGTCGAGAAGGTGATGATCTGCGCCACACGATCGCGGCCGTACTTCTCAGCGACGTAATTGATGACACGCTCACGACCTTCGACCGCGAAGTCGATGTCGATATCAGGCATCGACTTTCGGCCTGGGTTCAGGAATCGCTCGAAGAGCAGGTCGTAGCGAATCGGATCGATGTCGGTGATCTCAAGGCAGTAGGCAACGATGCTTCCGGCCGCCGAACCACGGCCTGGGCCGACCCCGATACCGTTGCCCTTGGCAAAGCTGACGAAGTCACCGACGATCAGGAAGTAGTCAGCGAAGCCCATTTCCTTGATCGTCTTCAGCTCAAACTGCAGCCGTTCGACGAGCGCTGGGGTGACATCGCCGTACCGTTTGGCAAGCCCGCGTTCACACAACTCGACGAGATACTCGAACGCGTCGCGTCCATCAGGTGTCGGGAAATGGGGCAGCAGGATGTTGCCGAGTGCCAGCTCCACGTTGCAGCGGTCGGCAATCTCAAGCGTGCGACGCATTGCCTCGTCTTGGCCCGGGAAATCGAGCGCCATCTCGGCCGCCGACTTGAAGTAGAAGTGATCGGTGTCGAACTTCCAGTGGTTGGGGTTCTTCAGCGAGTCGCCCGACTGGATGCAGAGCAGCGCCTCGTGTGCGCGCGCGTCGTCGTGGCGCAGGTAGTGGACATCCCCGGTGGCGACCGTCGGAAGCCCTGCGGTCTTTGCCAGCTCGACGAGCTGGGGCAGAATCCGGGCCTGCACTTCAAGGTGTGCGTTTTGCAGCTCGACGTAGGTGTTGTCGCGCCCGAAGATCTGGGTCAGCCGGTCAAGCTCGGCGTGCGCGTCACCGGGCCGGTTCTCTTCGAGCGCCCGACTCACCCGCCCCGAGAGGCAGCCCGAGAGGGCGATGATTCCTTGGCTGTGCTGCGAGAGCAGCTCCCAGTCGACCCGCGGCTTGTAGTAGTAGCCCTCGAGGAAACCCAGGCTTGAGAGCTTGATCAGGTTCGAGTAGCCGACGTTGTCGGCCGCGAGCAGCGTCAGGTGGGCATAGCCCTTGGCCTGCGCGCGCCGATCTTCGGCGACGTACACCTCACAGCCGATAACCGGCTTGACGCCCGTGCCTTTCGCGTTCTTGAACAGCTGAACCGCGCCTGCCATCGATCCGTGGTCGGTGAGCGTGACGGCTGGCATCTCGTATTGCGCCGCTCGCGCAACAAGATCGGGAATGCGACACGCACCGTCGAGGATCGAGTACTCCGAGTGAACATGGAGGTGAACGAACGGTGCGTCTGCCATCAGGGAGGGCAGTGTACGACCACGTGCTGACACCACGATCACGCGCGGGGCAGCATGTCCGCAACGTGCAGGAATTTTCCACCGACGGGTAGGTCAGTACCAGATCGCGACGGCGCGACCCGCTCGCTCTTCAGGCGGGGAAGGGAGCGAGAGGGCGGCGCCGGTCGCGATACGGCTAGCGGTCCATGCGCAAGCGGCGGCGTCGAGGACGTCGTCGGCGGGAACTGCGCGGGAGTCGCCGAGACCGGAGAGGTCGATTCCAGCGTCCGCTAGCAGGCGGTGGCGCTCCTCCATGCCGCCGAACGATTTCTTGCGATAGCCGAGTGCGGCACCGCCATTCATCGCCTCAAACGACACCTCGGGGTGCGTCTCGAAGAAGCGTGTATCGGTGGTGGCGATCGCGGTGACGTGGATGATCCGTGGGCCGAGCGCATGCGCCTGCGCCGAGACGCCGAGCCCCGGGCCAAAGGTTGCCTCGAGTTGCTTGCGCGTTGGTGTCGTGAACACCGTTGACGGTGCTCCACGCAGGAACGTGCGGGCGGCACCGTCGGCAAGTCGCGGCCCGTAGCCGATCGGGATGTCGATCGCGATCACCGAGCAGTCGGAGAGTTCCGCGAAGTCGGTTTCGATGGGAGTCAGGTGGACATCACCCGCGAACCGCCCGTTCTCAATGACCACTGCCACCCAGCCATGCCGGGTGGCGTCGACCCCAGCGACTTTCCCCGATCTCGCGTCCATCATGGCGAGATCGTACGCGCTGTGTTGTCTTAATGCAACAGCCTGAACTCTGTCCTATTTCTTCGCGTTGAGGATCGCCGCCTGCAGCGAATAGGCGAACGCATACGAGAGATCGGTTGCACCTGAGATCAGCTGGATGTTTGCCGACTGCGCCTGCACCGCCTCTTGGGTCAGGTACGGGATCGCCTGCTGGTTGATGTAGATCGACCGATTGGTGTGCTGCGGGTACACCGGCACGTCGACCTTCAGGATCTTGATCGCGGTCGTCTTCTTGGAGCCAACCGTCGTCACCGTCTTCTTGACGGTGATCACAACTTGGGTGTCGCCCCAACGAGATGCCTGCTCAACGGAGCCGCTGAACTTCTGCGTTGTGGTGACTGTCTTCGACGGGCTGGTTGCGTGCACGGCGGCCCAGGCGCTACCTGCGGGGGCGGCGAGAGCCGAGACACCGGCGAGGGAGAGAGCTGCTTTTCGTGTGTTCATGGCTCAAGCCTGGTGCCGCTCGGTGAGAGCCTCCTGAGACGAGCCTAAGAAGTTTCTGTGACGTGTGCTCGCCGCCAAACGATGGGTGCGATCGCGAGGCCGAGCGCAAACGCCACCACATGGCCGAGAGCGGTGTACCCCTTCGTCAACGCGAGGTCGGCAGCGATTCCCGTGGTGAGCGCGGACATCGCGAGCCATCGGACACGACCCTGTAGTCCCGCCGCCAAGACGACCCCGAGGGCGACGAATCCGTAGCTCGCACCCACATCGCGGGCGTTCACGACCGACTTCTCGATCAGGTCGGCGTCGACAGCGAGCCACAGCCCTGCCGCCGTGATCAGCGTCGAGCCGACGTGCCCAAACGCAAAGACACCGGCCGTGCGAGCGGAGCCAAGCCGATGTTCGAGCGGGGCGACAAACACCACGAAGAGCACGAGCCACGAGAGAAACTCCCAGATATCCGGCACGAAGAACGCGCTTGCAACGAGCACCCGCACAGGCTGACGGGTGAGCTCGTGGATGTTCGTGCTTTGCTCAAGTAGGAGGCGATTTCCTAACCGGCTGCTTGAGTTCTGGAGCACCCACGTTGTGATCAGCAGCACGAACAGGTAGGCGAACGTCGCCGGCGCGGTGCGCACGTATGCCCGAGCCCTCGGCTCGAACGTGACCCAGCGAGCGCGCACAGGTGCGAGCTGATCGAATCGATCGGAGCGGAGGAGAGAGAGGCAGCCAGCGCCGAGTACGACGATCAGGAATGGAGCCATCGGCCTCCGACCTTCACGGAGAAAGCGTAGAGCTTCCTCCCCGCCTGGCCGCGTCGCGGCCTGGGTCGGCTATCCGCGTCGGCGCGCGGTTGGCGAAAGCGTTGGCGGAATGAATCCGCTGTCGATCGGATTGATCGTCATCCCTGGCGGGATGATCTCGTCGATTCGATCGAGTACGTCTGCGCTCAGGCGCACATCGTGGGCGGCGAGCTGCGATTCAAGCTGCTCCATCGTTCGGGGCCCGATGATCGCGGAGGTGACATTTGGATGCTCGAGTACGAATGCGATCGCAAGCTGGATGAGCGTCAACCCGGCCTCTGCCGCGAGCAACGTGAGCTGCTCAACGACTTCGAGCTTCCGCTGATTGACGGGCAGCGACATGTCGAACCGCCCCGGGATCCGACCCGAGCGCGTGCTCGGCGGTTGTGGCTGCCCGAGTCGATACCCACCCGCAAGCCAGCCACCAGCGAGCGGACTCCAGGTGATCGCCCCCATGCCGTAGTCGCCGACGACCGGCAGCACCTCCGTCTCGACGTGCCTGACAAGCAGCGAGTACGGCGGCTGCTCGCAGACGAACCGCTCAAGGTTGCGGCGCTCCGATACCCACTGCGACTCGACGATCTCGCGGGCCGGGAACGTTGAACAGCCGAGGTACCGCACCTTGCCTTGGCGCACGAGGTCGGTTAGCGCACCAAGCGTTTCGGAGATGTCTGTCGTCGAATCCGGACGGTGGATTTGGTAGAGGTCGATCCAGTCGGTGTTGAGCCGTTTGAGGCTCGCCTCCACCTCTCTGATGATCCAACGGCGCGAGTTCCCGCCATGGTTGGACGTGTCGCCCATCGAGAAATGCACCTTCGTCGCGAGGATGATGTCGTCGCGCCGGCCCTTGAGTGCTTTGGCGACGATCTCCTCCGACTCGCCCGCGGAGTACACGTCGGCTGTGTCGACGAAATTGATTCCCGAGTCGAGCGCGGCGTGAATGATCCGAACCGACTCGTCGTGGTCGCGGTTCCCCCAGTCGCCGAACATCATGGCGCCGAGGCAGAGTGGCGAGACAGCAACGCCGGTACGTCCAAGTGTCCGGAGTTCCATTGGTGTGACTCTAGCGCGGGCTGGAAGCCGCCTGCCGCCGGCGCTCCCCCGAGGGGATGGAGGGAGAAGCGCCGGCGGTTGGACGGTTCGTCCGGGCAATGCGCGCACGCTGGAGGCCGCTAGGCGGTCGGGACTTCCTCCGGTGTGCCGCAGCTGTGCCCGTGCTCCTCGGCGCCGCGTCGCGCCGAAGGGTGGTCCGCACGGGGTGCGGTGAAAGCGTTCCTGGGTATGCGAAAAGGTTGAGTGAGATCACGGCAAGCGGGAACAACGACTGGGATGGTTCGGGCGTCGTTGCCCGGGAGCCTGAGGCTCACACTGCACCCTCGACGGAGAGGGCTGTCCGGCGGCAGCGCCGGGCGAGTGGCGCATCCATCGCGCCGCCTTCGTCGATCAGGGTAGCGGACGCAACGGTGGCGTCAGCGCGCGTACTGCGCAATGAATGCGAGAACGCGCTGCCAGGCGTCCTCCGACGCTTCCGCGAAATCTTCTTGGCGGCGGTCGAAGAAGCTGTGTGGCGCACCGTCGTAGACGATCAGCTCGTGCGTGACGCCGGCCGCGGTCATAGCCTGCTCGAAGGCGGCGTTGATCTCGGGTGTGATGCGCTCATCGACGCCAGCCTGGAGGGCGAGGATCGGCGCTGCCAGCGTGCCTGCAAGCTCGGTCGGGCCCTGTTCGTCGAACCGCTCGGTTGGGAACCCATAGAAGCCGATCGCGCCGTCGATGCCGTGCCCTCCCGCCGCCGCAAGCCACGAGTGGCGGCCACCGAAGCAGAACCCGACGGTGAACAGCCCCTTGTCCGTTGCACCCTCGATTCCACGGATGACCGCGGCCGACGCTGCGAGGTCGTCTTGCACATGTTCGGCGCGGATCTTCGGATAGAGGTCCTTGTAGGGGAAGTCGTCGTCGCGTTTTGAGGCGCCCGCTAAACGTCCAAAGAAGTCAAAGACGATCGCGGTGTAGCCGCGCTCGGCGAAGCGCAGGGCGAGCTCCTCATAAAAGTGGTAGAGCCCGCGAATGTCAGGGAGGATCACGATGCCGATGCCGTTCGCCTCATCGGGTTCTGCAAGGAACGCCGCAAACGGCGTGCCGTCGGCCGAGACGAGCGTCAGGTCGCGGTGCGAGACCGACGCTCCGGCGATGACCGGAACGGGAGGTTCGGAATCGAGCTCAAAGCACACGATGCGAGCCTAGCGCCGAACTCAGGCGGCTGCGTGGGCGTTCCACGCGTGCTCGAGTGCGCCAAGAATGTGGTCGGCTGGCTGGGCACCCGATACGCCGTACGCCTCGTCGATCGCGAAGAAGGGCACCCCACTGATTCCGAGAAGGCGTGCGCGCTTCTCATCGTCGCGAACATCTTCGGCGAAGCGGTCGCTCGCAAGCGTCTCGGCGATCTCACCCGGGTCGAGGCCGACCGACGCAGCGACTTTCGCGAGCGCGGTGTGATCGCCAACCGCCTCGTTGTCGGTGAAGTACGCGCGGAGCAGGGCCTCCTTCAATGCGTCCTGCTTGCCATGCTCGGCAGCAAGGTGGAGCAGCCGGTGCGCGTCGAAGCTATTGCCCCCTCGCGTCGAGTCAAGGTGGTATTCGAGCCCTGCCTGGGCGGCGATCCCTTCGACGCGGGTGTGCGCTTCCGCGACCTGTTGTTCCGTCCAGCCGTACTTCGCGCTGAGGTAATCGGCGGTCGTGCCCTCACGGATCGGCGGCGCGGTTGGGTCGAGCTCGTAGCTGCGCCACACGATCTCGACCTCGTCGCGATGGTCGAAGCGTGCGAGTGCCTGTTCGAAATGCCGCTTCCCGATGTAACACCACGGGCATACGACGTCTGACCAGATCTCAACTTTCATCGACGACAACGTAGCGTCCGGAGCGTGCTAGCCACTGCGCTTCGGCGACGGAACATGCCGTGCGACCGAGTACGCGAGGATGAGCGGTAGCGCCAGCGCGACGATGCCGAGTCCCAGCGTGAGGATGGTGAGCGAGAAGCCGCGGGTGTCGTCGTAGAGGAACGCGAATTCGATCACCCCGGTGGCCGCGAGCACGGCGATAAACGCCGGTTTGGCGACGTTCAGAAACGTGGCCCATTCGAAGACGCGGGTTGAAACGAGCGTCACGACGGCGACGAGATAGGCGAGCGCACCCAGCCCGAGCAGCGTCAGTTCGATCCAGTGCGGCGGCGTGTCGGGCATGTACGACGCGAGCGTTGCAACGGTTGCGATCACGAAGACGACCGAGGCGACAGCCCACATTGCGGGGTTGATCTTCGGCTCGGCTGCTGTGGTTGGTGCGTCCATCAGAAGCTCGCAAGCCGGGTCATGATGATCAAGGTCAGCAGCTGCGTCACGCCCGCGACGGCCGCGAACGTCCCGTAGCGGGCCGAGAGCTTGCCGACGAGTGCGAAGTTCGGCGCGGGCTTGCGCAGCTCCATCAGAACTTGAAGGTTGGATGGCAGCAAGATCGCGAACGCGCTCGTTGCCATCACGCCCACGAGCGCGAAGGAAGCGACGAGCCACCAATGGCGTGGATACGGCATCGTCAGGAACTCGGCCTTCCGTGCGAGCTGGAAGCCGGCCGCGAGCGTGATCGTCGCGAGCGTCGGCATCACCACGAGCATCTTCGGGCCGTATCGCTTCATGAACGCGACGCGCATCGGTGGATCAAGGCGCTTGAGGATCGGGCCAACCATGAAGCCGGCGAACAGGTCGAAGCCCGTCCACACAGCGCCAAACCCGACGTGCAAGAAGCCGAGTGCCCACTCGGTGTTCGCCAAGATGCCGGCGATCAGGATTGCGAGCGAGACTGCCGGGATCGCAAGCAGTTTGGTTGGTACGAGCGGCCCGGTCGGAACCTCATAGGCAGGCGGGCTGCCAGCTGCAGCGCCGGGCATGGGCGCTGCCATCGCTGTGTCACTCACGTTCGGTCTCCCTCCGACGTCTCAGGCGCCCCCTGGACGAGTCGCCGCGCCGAGATTACTCCTCGCCCAACGGGCTTACAAGCCGCTAGTAGCGGCGGAGCCGCTCACGGGCAGCGGCGTATTCGTCGTCGGTGAGGACGCCCTCATCGTGGAGCTCCTTCAGCTTTTCGAGCTCGTCCCCATGGTCGGGGTGCGGCTCGGGTGCCTGCGCGGGACGCTTCTGCCCGCCGAGTCGCGCCTGAATGCTTCCCATCGGATCGTCGGGGTCGATGCCGGCGCGGCGGAAACCTTCGCGCATCCGCTCGATCCCCACCCCGCGTTCGGGGAATTTCTCCGAGCCAGGGCCGCTGATCGGACGGTGCTGGACGAAACGTCGGTAGAGGATGAGGAACGCTGCCGCGGCGGCGATCTCCAGCAGCAAGGTGACAAACAGGTGGGTGCGGTTCGCAGTTACGCCATGCGAGCCGTAGAGGACAAGCGACGCGGCCCCACCGACCATGCTGCCCAGCAAACCGAGCGTCGCGGTGAGCCACATCGGCATTGGGTCAGGCCCCGGAACAGCGAATCGGGCGGCACCACCGATCAAGAGACCGAATACGAGGTTGCTGATCAAGGCGCCAAGACTCATAGGTTCAGTCTGCCTGCACTCGATGGTTCTGCGGACCTTTTCAATCTGTATCACCTCTTTCGCAGCGATTTCTCCATTGCCGGTACCGTTTCAGGGTGGCCTGGACACCACCCTCGAGCCGCGAGGCAATCGCGGGTCGCCATTCCGCGTCCCCGCAAACCGCCTCCACCCGCCGCCTACCGGCTGGCCCTATCGGGCTGTACGACCCCGCCTATGAACATGACGCCTGTGGTGTCGGCTTTGTGGCGAAGCTGGATGCGGCGCCGAGCCACGAAACGATTGCGCGTGCACTCGACGTGCTCGACAACCTTGAGCACCGTGGTGCGACGGGTGCCGATGCGCTGACGGGAGACGGCGCCGGCATTTTGATCCAGCTTCCCGACGCCTTCTTCCGTGCTGAGATCGGCGCGTCCCTCCCGCCCGCCGGAACATACGGCGTCGCCGTGTGCTTCCTGCCGCAGGATCAACCGCGGCGCGCCGAGCTGGAGCAGCTGCTTGAGAGCGCCGTGAAGACCGAGGGCCAGGACGTGATCGCTTGGCGTGACGTTCCACTTGAGCTCAGCACGATCGGCCACATCGCACGCGACGCCGCACCGGTCATCCGGCAGCTCATCGTCGGCGCGTCCGCCGAACTTGCACATGACCGCGACGCGTTCGAGCGAAAGCTCTACGTCATCCGTCGCGTTGCGGAGCTTGCCGCCGGACCCGACTTCTGTATCCCGAGCTTCTCGGCTCGAACGATCGTCTACAAGGGGATGTTCACGGCGCCGCAGCTGCGCGACTGTTACCCCGATCTCCAAGACGAGCGGATGGTTTCGGCTCTCGCGCTCGTCCACTCTCGCTTCTCGACGAACACCTTCCCAAGCTGGGAGCTCGCCCACCCGTATCGGATGATCGCCCACAACGGCGAGATCAACACGGTGCGTGGCAACGTCAACTGGATGCGCGCGCGCGAATCGCAGCTCGCGTCAGAGCTCTTTGGCGAAGACCTGAACAAGGTGCTGCCGATCGTGCGCCCCGGCGGCTCCGACTCAGCCAACTTCGACAACGTCCTCGAGCTGATCGTGCTTGCGGGCCGGTCGCTGCCGCACGCGATCATGATGATGATCCCGGAGGCGTACGAGGGCCGCGACGACCTTCCCGAGCATCTGAAGGCGTTCTATGCGTTCCACAGCTGTGTGATGGAGCCGTGGGATGGCCCGGCGTCGGTCAGCTTCAGCGACGGCACGATCATTGGTGCCACGCTCGACCGCAACGGCCTGCGCCCTGGCCGCTGGGTTGAGACAAAGGATGGTTGGGTCGTGCTCGCCTCGGAGACCGGTGTTCTCGACATTCCGGTCGAAAACGTGTTGCGGAAGGGTCGGCTCCAGCCCGGCAAGCTCTTCCTTGTCGACCTCGCCCGCGGCCGCATCGTCGAAGACGAGGAGATCAAGCGCGAGGTTGCAACGCAGCAGCCGTATGGCGAATGGTTCGAGAAGGGCGTCGTTCACCTCTCCGACCTGCCTGCAAAGGCTCCGAGCGTGCCGCGCAACGAGCCGCTGCGGTCACGGCAGCTCGCCTTTGGGTACACGCAGGAGGATCTCCGCGTCATCCTCGCCCCGCTTGCACGGAACGCCGAAGAGGCGATTGGCTCGATGGGCAACGATCTCGCGCTCGCCGTTCTGAGCGACCAGCGCCCGCTGCTCTACTCGTACTTCAAGCAGCTGTTTGCGCAGGTGACGAACCCGCCGATCGACTCGACGCGCGAAGCGGTTGTGATGAGCGTCGGCACGAGCGTCGGCTCCGAGCACAACCTCCTTGCTGAGGGCCCTGAGCACGCGCATCAGCTTGCGATCAAGCAGCCGATCCTGAGCAACGAGGATCTTGAAGCGATCCGCCAGGTCGACACGTCGATCTTCAAGGCGCAGACGCTCGACATGACCTGGCCGGTGGCCGAGGGTGCCGACGGGCTCGCCCCAGCGCTTGAGCGGTTGCAGCGCGAGGCCGACGAGGCGCTCGCGGCTGGCGCGAACATCCTGATCCTTTCCGACCGCAACATGGGTGCCGATCGTGCTCCCGTGCCTGCGCTGCTTGCGGTGTCGTCGGTGCATCACCACCTGGTGCGAGAAGGTGTTCGCTTGCAGGCCGGGCTGATCGTCGAGTCGGGCGAACCGCGCGAGACGCATCATTTCGCCGCGTTGATTGGGTATGGCGCTTCGGCGATCAACCCGTACGTGATGCTTGAGACCCTCGCAGAGTTGTCGGAGGGAGACACGCTTCCTGCCGAGATGACCGCTGCCGAGGCGCAGGCGCGCGCAACCAAGGGCATCTCGAAGTCGCTGCTGAAGACGATCTCGAAGATGGGGATCTCGACGATCTCCTCCTACTGCGGCGCCCAGATCTTCGAAGCTGTTGGCCTCGGACGCGAGCTTGTCGATGCCCACTTCACGGGAACGCCGTCGCGGATTGGCGGCGTCGGCCTGCCGGTGCTTGCGCAGGAGGCACTCGATCGCCACGCCCGCGCCTACCCTGGCGAGAGCTCGCTGCTGCCCCTCGGCGGTATCTATGCGTGGCGGGCCGAGGGCGAACACCACCAGTGGAACCCCGAGACGATCTCGCTGCTCCAGCACGCAGTCCGATCGGGCGGCGCGAAGAGCTACGAGGAGTTCTCGAAGCGCGTGAATGAGGATGCGGCGCGGCGCGCGACGTTGCGTGGCCTGCTGCAGTTCAAGATCGACGAAGGCGCCGCGATCCCGCTCGACGAGGTCGAGTCGGCAGCCGACATCGTGAAGCGCTTCGCGACGGGGGCAATGTCGCTCGGTTCAATCTCCCGTGAGGCCCATGAGACGCTCGCGATCGCTATGAACCGCATCGGCGGCCGCTCGAACACCGGCGAGGGTGGCGAGGATCCCGCACGGTTTGTGCGTGACGCGAACGGTGACTCGCGCCGCTCGGCGATCAAACAGGTCGCTTCGGGGCGGTTCGGCGTGAACATCAACTACCTCGTCAATGCCGATCAGATCCAGATCAAGATGGCGCAGGGCGCGAAGCCTGGCGAAGGCGGCCAGCTGCCCGGCCACAAGGTCGACGGCTACATCGCAAAGATTCGGTTCACCACGCCGGGCGTTGGGCTGATTTCGCCGCCGCCGCACCACGACATCTACTCGATCGAGGATCTCAAGCAGCTGATCTTCGATCTCCGAAACGCAAACCCCGACGCGCAGGTGTCGGTGAAGCTTGTCTCCGAGATGGGTGTCGGCACGGTCGCCGCAGGTGTCGCGAAGTGCAACGCCGACCACGTCGTCATCTCGGGGCATGACGGCGGGACGGGCGCCTCACCGCTCTCGTCGATCCAGAGCGCCGGTGTGCCGTGGGAGATCGGACTTGCCGAGACGCAGCAGACGCTCGTGCTGAACGACCTGCGTTCACGGATCTGGGTGCAGACCGACGGTCAGCTGAAGACAGGGCGCGACGTTGTGATCGCCGCGCTGCTCGGCGCCGACGAAATGGGTTTTGCGACGGCACCGCTGATTGCAACAGGCTGCGTGATGATGCGCGCCTGTCATCTAAACACCTGTCCGGTCGGTATCGCCACCCAAGATCCGGTGCTCCGGAAGCGGTTCCAGGGACAGCCTGAACACGTCATCAACTTCTTCTTCTTCGTCGCTGAAGAGGTGCGCACGATCATGGCGCAGCTCGGGATCGCAAAGTTCGAAGATCTCGTTGGCCGCACCGACCTGTTGCAGGCGAACGACGCTATCGATCACTGGAAGGCGCGCGGCGTCGACCTCTCGGGTCTGCTGGCCCGCCCCGAGGCGACCCCCGACCAGATCCGCCGCACCCGCTCGCAAGACTCACCGCTGCCGTACGCGCTCGACTGGGAGCTGATCGAGCTCGCGAAGCCGGCGATCGAGAAGGGCGAGCCGGTCACCGCCGAGGTTGAGGTGCGGAACGTCAACCGTGCCGTGGGCGCGCTGCTGTCAAGCGCGGTCACACGGGCAAACGGTGCGGACGGGCTCGCGCCGGGCACGATCAAGCTCACCCTCCGTGGCTCTGCGGGCCAGTCGCTTGGCGCATGGCTTGCGAACGGTGTCGAGTTGACGCTGATCGGCGATTCCAACGACTACGTCGGCAAGGGCCTCTCGGGCGGCGTGATAGCCGTCCGGCCGAACGAGAACGCGACGTTTGCCGCCGAGGAGAACGTGATCGTCGGCAACACCGTGCTCTACGGTGCCACCGCCGGTCGGGCGTTCTTCCGTGGCCTCGCAGGAGAGCGCTTCGCCGTCCGTAACTCGGGCGCGATCGCCGTCGTCGAGGGCGTTGGCGATCACGGCTGCGAGTACATGACGGGAGGCCGTGTCATCGTTCTCGGGCGCACGGGCCGCAACTTCGCGGCAGGCATGAGCGGTGGCGTCGCCTATGTGTACGACTCTGACGGAACCTTCGGCGCGCGCTGCAACATGGAGCTCGTCGGCTTCGACGACATGGCCGAAGACGATCTCGAGCTCGTGAAGACGCTCGTCAGCGAACATCGCGACCGAACCGACTCGATCGTCGCCGCAAAGATCCTCGACAACTGGACTGAGGCCTCGGGCTCGTTCGTGAAAGTGATGCCGCACGACTACAAGCGTGCGATGGCCGAGATGAGTTCGTCTGCCGGGCAGATTGAGTATCCCGACGACCACCCCGTTTCGAGCGGCGGCGAGGGATTTGTCACGTCCGAGTCGGAAACCCCTGCGGGAACGGCGGCCTAACGATGGGTGAGCTTGGCGCTTTCCTCAAGGACGGTCGAGTCGAGAACCCCGAGCGCAGCCCGGCCGAGCGGATCAACGACTACAACGAGTTCGTCGAGACGCTGCAAGGCGAGGAGATCGCGCGCCAGGGCGCACGCTGCATGGAGTGCGGCGTACCGTTCTGTCACAACGGCTGCCCGATCAACAATCTGATCCCCGACTGGAACGACCTCGTCTACCGCGACCGCTGGCAAGACGCGATCGCCCAGCTCCACCGCACCAACAACTTCCCGGAGTTCACGGGCCGCCTCTGCCCCGCTCCGTGCGAGGCGTCGTGTGTGCTCGAGATTCGCGAGGGTGAGGCGGTGTCGATTAAGCAGATCGAGCTCGCGATCATCAATCGCGCCTGGGATGAGGGCTGGGTTGTGCCGCAGACGCCCGGGCACGAGACGGGCCATTCCGTTGCCGTCGTCGGTGCTGGCCCCGCGGGTCTTGCTGCCGCGCAGCAGCTGCGCCGCGCAGGTCATGCCGTAACGGTCTTTGAGCGTGACGAGGCGGGCGGCGGGCTGGTGCGCTTTGGCGTGCCGGACTTCAAGATCGAGAAGTGGATTGTTGAGCGCCGTGTCGAGCAGCTGAAGGGCGAGGGTGTGGAGTTCCGCTTTGGCGTCTCGGTTGGCACCGACGTGTCGGCAGACGAGCTGCGCGAGCAGTTCGATGCGGTCGTGCTCGCGATCGGCTCACGTGTGCCCCGCGACCTGCCCGTGCCCGGTCGCGAGCTGAAGGGCGTCCACTTCGCGATGGACTACCTGTATCAGCGCAACCGCTTTGTGGCACGTGAGCACGGCCCAGCGATGCCTGGCGCGCCTGCAGCCCCTGCGGGCGACGAGGTGATCACCGCCAAAGGCAAGCATGTGATCGTGATCGGCGGTGGCGACACCGGCGCCGACTGTGTGGCGAACTCGCTGCGTGAAGGCGCCGCGTCGGTGACGCAGATCGAGCTTGTGGGTGAGCCGCCAAAGCAGCGCCCCGACGAGCTGACACCGTGGCCGCTTTGGCCGATGAAGCTGCGGATCCCATACGCCCTCAAGGAGGGTGGCCACCGCGACTTCGCGATCTCGACCACCGAGATGCTCGGGTCGAACGGTCAGATCGAACAGATCCGCTGGACACAGAACTCCGGCAAACCGCCGTTTGAGCCGATTCCCGGCACCGATGACACACGGCCTGCCGACCTCGTGCTGCTCGCGATGGGCTTCCTCGGCCCCGAGGCATCGGTGCTTGATGCGTTCGGTGTCGAGAAAGATGAGCGCGGCAACGCGAAAGCGCCGGTCTACGCCACCTCTGCCGACGGCGTGTTCGCCGCGGGCGACGCCCGCCGAGGTCAGTCGCTGATCGTGTGGGCGATCAACGAGGGTCGGCGTTGCGCGCAGGCCGTCGAGAAGTACCTCGCCGCCCGCGTCACGGCCTAGAGACCAACGGGGCCTGCCCCCAGTTCTTCCGAAGAGGCAGGCCCCGTAGCTTGTTTCCCCTGGAGAGGAGTCGCCCGGGAACCGAGCGGGCGGGCGCGGCTCCCGGGCGGGACGTTTGTGTACCCCCGTCCAGAGATTGGGATGCCGTACCTGCAAGAAACTTGCAGCGACATTCGCAACTCCCTCTAGCCTCGGTGACGCGAAGGCGATAGGGTCGCGACGTGCGAAAACACCTTGCCCTCCTCGGTGTGTTCACCGTGCTCTGCGCGGGTTGTGGTGCAAGCGCTGTCCACAACGTGCTCGGCGCGAAATACAGCAAGTCGGCGTTCGCGACCTGCCTGCATGAACGTCACGCGACCACCCAGAACCTGTCGGTCAACGCTGTGGCGGCACGCATGAAGAGCCTGAACCCGGCCGCAGCCACAACGATCGCCCCTCAGAGCGCGTTTGCGGAGCTGCTCGGAAGCGTGTCGGGCGTGTCGCTGCTCGCAGCGGAGTTCCCCGGCCGGCAGGCAAGCCTCTTCTTCTTCACCTCTGACGACATCCACGCGAAGCTGATCTCGGCAGGCCTGAAGCGCATTCTGAAGCTCGATCCTCATGCCGCGACCGTGCAGGTTGCACGCACGGGAAGCGTCGTTGGCGTGCGGCTCACAAAGAGCACTGCTGCGATGCGGCAGGCGATCACCGCCTGCACGGCCGCTGCGCGCGACGCGGCCTAGGCGCGCGGCCCCGCGACGACGGACGCTGTCGCTACCGTATGAAGACGATGAACGACTCGACACCGCACGAGAGCGCCACTCACGATCACGCGCATGAAGGTCACAAGACCGCATGCCGCGTCTGCCAGATCGCAGTCGAAGTGTTCCCGCCGGAACCCGGCGAAGCACCCCCGACATGCGAGTCCTGCGGCGCGCCACTGATCGACCCGGCGTCGCTCTCGACCACGAAGTTCGACCGATAAGCCGGATTCGACCGGCAAGCGGTGTTCGCACGGCCGCGAGGCCGTCGCTGCTACTTCCGCTTCTTGTTCGGCAGGTGAATCGCGCGTCCGAGCGCGACAAGCCCTGCCTCTTTGATCGCTTCTGAGAGCGTCGGATGCGGTGCGATTCCGTCGGCGATCGTCTCGACCGTCGACTCGGAATCAAGCGCAACCACGCCCACCTCAATCATGTCGGTGACGTGCGGGCCGACCATCACGAGGCCAAGCAGCTCACCGTAGTGCGTCTCGTGGATCGTCTTGACCCAGCCGGTCGTGTCGTCCTGCATCACCGCGCGTGCGTTCGCGACCCACGGGAACATGCCGATTGCCACGGCGTCCCCGTACTGCTCGCGCGCCTGCGCCTCAGTCAATCCCACGCCGGCGATCTCGGGGCTCGTGTAGATCGGTCGCGGCACCGCGGGGTTACCGATTACCGAGTCGTGGCCGCAGGCGTTCTCAGCGGCGACCTCACCCTCACGGAACGCCGTGTGTGCGAGCTGCCAGTAGCCAGCACAGTCACCAACCGCATAGATGTGGGCGACGCTCGTGCGGCGGCGCTCGTCGGTGGTGATCCCCTTGCGATCGAACGCGACCCCAGCCGCCTCAAGACCAATACCTTCGACAAGCGGGGTGCGGCCAACAGCAACGAGCATCAAGTCGGCCTCGACCGACTCGCCCTCGCCGAAGTGCACCGTTAGCGTCGACCCGCTCTGCTCAACCTTCGTGCACTGCTTGCCAAGGTGCAGCGTGATGCCCTTGCGGCCAAACTGCTTCGCCAGCTCCTTCGCCGCGTCGTCATCTTCCTGCGGGATCAGCCGCGGGAGCATCTCGACGATCGTCACTTCACTGCCAAACTCGTTGAAGATCGATGCGAACTCGCACCCGATGATGCCGCCGCCGAGCACAACCAGCCGGCGCGGAATCTCTGTCTGCGCGAGCAGCCCGGTTGAATCAACGCACAGCGACGAATCGAGGCCTGGAATCGGGGGGCGCACCGGATAGGCGCCCGTCGCGATGATCGCGCTCTTGAACGTCACATCCTCGCCGCCCGCAACCGAGATCGTGTTCGGGCCCGTGAACGTTCCGGCACCCTTCACCCACTCAACACCGTTCGCCTTCAGGAGCTGTGCGATACCGCCGGTCATCTGCTTGACCACGCCGGTCTTCCACTCGTTGGCCTTCGTGAAATCGAGGACTGGCTCCGCGACGTTCACGCCAAGCTTCGGGAACGACTCCCGCGCCTGGTGCAGGAAGTGCGCTGACTGCACCCACGCTTTCGTCGGGACACACCCAACCCGCAGGCACGTGCCGCCGAGATCCGGCTCCTTCTCGATGCAGACGACCTTCGCGCCCAACTGGGCTGCGCGGATCGCTGCCGTATATCCGCCAGGGCCTCCGCCCAGAACGGCAACGTCGCAGTCCATGCCACTCCTCGTAGTCGATTCAGTGCCGATGGTACTCGGCGCCAGGGTGCCAAGCGGCACCTATCCCGCTCCGTGCGACACTCTCAGCATGAGGGAATCCGCGAAGCGAACGGAGCGTTAACCAGAGCATGAATCTCGAAGGCGTCCATCACGTTACGGCGATCACGGGCAATGCTCCGAAGAACGTTGAGTTCTACGCGGGCACGCTCGGGCTTCGCCTGGTCAAGAAGACCGTCAACCAAGATGATCCGAGCGTCTACCACCTCTTCTATGCCGACGAGCTCGGGAGCGCCGGCAGCGACATCACCTTCTTCGAATATCCCGGCGCCCTCCCCGGCCGCGCAGGGGACGGCATGGTTCATCGTGTCGTCTTCCGTGTCGCCTCGGAGGCGTCACTCGATTTCTGGGCAGAGCGCGTTGGTGGTGAGCGCGGCGAGCGCTCCCTCCTGTTCGCCGATCCCGAGGGTCTCGCGCTCGAACTGATCGTTGACGACTCCACCGACGAGCCGCTCACCGCACGCCATCCGGAGATCCCAGCCGAGCACGCGATCCGCGGGTTCGCTGGTGTGCGCGCCTATGCGTCCTCCCCGGAGCGCAGCGCCGCATTCCTCCGCCATCTCGGATTCGACGCGATCGACGGTGGGTACGACGTCGCGGGCGACTCCCGCCACGGCTTCTACCTCTACGACACGCCGCCCGAGGCGCCGGGCGTCCCCGGTGGCGGCACGGTTCATCACGTTGCGTGGTCGTCGCTCCTGAACGAACACGATGCCTGGGTCGACCGGGTCGCAGCGGGCGGCATCCGCCCCACCCCGGTGATCGATCGCTTCTGGTTCCGCTCGATCTACTTCCGCGAGCCCAGTGGCGTGCTGTTTGAGATCGCGTCGATCGGCCCTGGCTTCGGTGTTGACGAGCCGATGGAGTCGCTCGGCGAGTCGCTTGTGCTCCCGCCGCGCTTCGAGCCGCTGCGCGCCGAGCTCGAGCCGATCCTGACGCCGCTGCCGAACCCGCGGGCCGGCTGGTGATCTACCTCGAACGCACAGCCGAGGGGCCTGACGAAGGAGCACTCGTGCTCCTGCACGGACGCGGGTCGAGCGAGCACGACCTCTACCCACTGCTCGACGCGTTCGACCCTGAGCGGCGGCTCGATGGCTACACCCTGCGTGCGCCGATGGCTCCTCCCGGCCAAGGCTTTCATTGGTACGTCGTTCCTCGGGTGGGCTACCCCGACCCAGCGTCGTTCAACGCGAGCTACGCAGAGGCCGGCGCCTGGCTCGACGCGCTCCCGCACGAGAAGATCATCCTCGGCGGGTTCTCACAGGGCGCCGTCATGAGCTACGCGCTCGGTCTCGGGTCGGATCGCAAGCGTGCGACCGCCGTCATCGGGCTGTCGGGATTCGTACCGGTCGTTCCCGGGTGGGATATCGCCGCGCCGTTCCCGCCGATCTTCCTGGCGCACGGCACCTACGACTCGATCATCCCGCTCAGCTTCGCGCACGCCTCGCGCGATCGGCTTGAGGCCGCTGGCGCGACGCTCGACTACCGCGAATCACCGATGGATCACCAGATCGACCCGCGCGTCGTTCAGGAGCTTCCGGGCTGGATCCGTGGCGTGCTGAGCGCAGCCGACTAGAGGACGCGGCGCAGCACGGTGCCGTGCCCGTTCTCGGCGGCGGGCAGAAAGCCCTTCAGCTCGAAAGCCCGCTGATCGGGGTGCCCCTTCTCGACCGCAACCGAGACAGCGTGCACACCTTCATCGGTCGCCCGTTGCAAGATCGCGTCGAGCAACAGCCGCCCAACTCCCTGCCCTTGCTTGCCTGGGAGCACGACGATGGTCAGCTCCGGCGTCTCCGCATCGAGGTAGCCGTACCCGGGCTCGTCCTCGTCGAACGTGCGCAGCCAGGCGGCACCGATCCGGTGCCCGTCCTCGATTGCGATCACCGAGAGATCGCCAGCACGGCCCCACCGCTCGATGTATCGACCGAACGGAGCGTCAACTTCGGACACGTTCACACGCCACCCGTGGGCAAGGGTGAGGAGCGACCGCAGGAACGGGAGATCCTCACGACCGCCGCGTCGAATCAGCGGGCGATGCTCAATTTGGGTGGGCGCAACCGACACGTCTGCCCTTATTGGTACCGCGCCGACATGACGTGGCGATGAGAAATCGTGCTCACAGCCCGATTATCGGCCAGGCGACGTTGCGCTAGAGCGCGAGCGCGGGATCTTCAACAAACGCTTTGAGCGTCTGCAAGAACGATGCGGCCTGCGCTCCATCGACGGCACGATGGTCGACCGTCAGAGTCAGCGTCATCATCGGGCGAGCAACGATCTGACCGTCGCGCACAACCGCGCGCTGCTCGGTGGCACCGACCGCAAGGATCGCCGCCTGCGGCGGATTCAACACCGCGATGAACTGTTCAACCCCAAACATGCCGAGGTTGGAGATCGTGAACGTGCCGCCCTCAAGATCACCCTGGGTGAGCTTGTTGGAGCGAGCCTTCTCGACGATCGCGCCACGCGCACCGGCGATCTCGGCGAGCGAGAGCCGCTCGGCCGAACCGATGACCGGAACGACGAGACCTTGTGGAGCCGCAACGGCGATCCCGATGTTGGCCGTCGGGAACCGCAGGATCGAGTCGCCCGCGAACTGCACGTTCGCATCGGCATGTCGCACGAGCGCCTGCGCCGCGAGCTTCGTGAGCACATCGGTGACCGTGACACGGACATCGGGGTCGAGCTCGCGGGCACGTGCAACGAGCGATTCGGCGCGACCCATGTCGGCCGAGATCGTCAGCTGGAATGCCGGCACCGTCCATGCTTCGGTCAGGCGGCGGGCGATCGTCTTGCGAATCGACGAGAGCCCCGCCTGCTCAATCTCGCCAACCGGCAGAGCAACAGGTGCGGCAGCAATCACCGCGGCAGGCGGAGTCTGCGCCACACCCTGGGTCTGGGCGCGCTCGACATCCTCCGCAACGATCCGGCCGTCAGGACCGGTTCCGCGAACTGCTGCAAGATCGATGCCACGCTCGCGTGCGATGCGCCGAGCGAGTGGCGACGCCTTCAGGCGTCCCCCATCGTTCGCGGCAGCAACCGCGGCGGCGGGCAGTTCAACAACCGGGGCTGACGGGGCCGACTCGACAGGCGCAGCCGGCGCGGCAGGCTGCTCGGGCGCCGACGCGACGACATCGACAACCTCCCCGGCAGCGCCAATCACTCCGACCACCTGACCGACAGGCGCCTCACCGGCGGCGACAGTGATCTTCAGCAGCACACCACTCGCCTCTGCCTCAACCTCCTGCGTCACCTTGTCGGTGTCGAGTTCATACAGCGGCTCACCAGCGGCGACAGTGTCGCCTTCAGCCTTGAGCCAGCGCACGATTGTGCCCGACTCCATGCCCTGACCAAGCCGCGGAATCTTGACTTCGCTTGCCACGATTAGGCCTTTGCGACCGTCTTACGGATCGCGTCGAGCACGTCCTGAGGGCCAGGCACCACAAACTGTTCCATGGCGGGTGCGAATGCGAGCGGTGCGAACTTGGCACCCACCCGCTGGATCGGGGCGTCGAGGTAATCGAACGCCTTCTCCTGCAGCACAGCCACAACTTCAGCACCAAAGCCCATGCGCGTTACCGCCTCATGGGCAACAACGCAGCGGTTCGTCTTCTTGACGCTCTCGATCAGACCATCCTCGTCGAGCGGCTGCAGCGTGCGGGGGTCGACGACCTCAACCGAGATACCGTCGGCCTCAGCCTCCTCCGCAGCCTTGAGCGCACGATGAACGAGCGGCCCGGTGGCGATGACCGTCACATCCTTGCCTTCACGGATCACGCGGGCCTTCCCAAGCGGGATCGGCTCAAGCGTCTCCGGCACCTCATCCTTGATCGGGTACAGCAGACGATGCTCGAAGAACACAACCGGGTTGTCGTCGTAGATCGACGACCACAGCAGGCCACGCACATCAGCAGGTGTCGACGGGAAGACGACCTTCAACCCCGGCACGTGAACGAGCCACGCTTCAAGCTGCTGGGCGTGCTGCGCACCAGGCGACCAGCCCGCGCCACCCTGCGTGCGAATCACCATCGGCACCTTCAACTGGCCGCCCGACATGAACCGGTGCTTCGCAGCCTGGTTCACGATCTGCTCGAGCGAAAGGGTGATGAAGTCCTCGTACATGATCTCGACGATCGGACGCATGCCCTGCATCGCGGCGCCGATGCCGGCACCGACGATCGCCATCTCTGAGATCGGCGTGTTGCGCACGCGTGAGGCACCAAACTCGTCGAGCAGCCCCTGCGTAACACCCATCGAGCCGCCCATCTCGGCGATGTCCTCGCCCATGATGAAGACCTCATCACTTGCGCGCATCGACTCGGCGATCGCGTCACGGACGGCTTCACGGTAGGACATCGTCTTCATTCCGGATCCCTTACGCGTAGATGTTCTTGAGGGCGTCTTCAGGCTGCGGGTCGGTGCCGTTCTTCGCGAACTCGACCGAGACGTCGACGATCTCCTTGACCTCTGCCTCGAGCGCAGCCCACTCTTCTGACGTCACCTGCAGGATCTCGCGGAGCCGCACGATCGGGTCGCGCTCAGCGGCCTCATCACGATCTTCCTTCCCGCGGTAGACCTGCGGGTCGCCGATGTAGTGGCCGTGCATACGGAACGTCTCGACATCGAGGAACACCGGGCCGGCACCAGAGCGCGCGTACTCAAGCGCCTCACTGGTCTTTTCGAACACCTCTTCGACGTCCTGGCCGTTGACCTTGATCGAGTGCATGTCGAACGCGACAGCGCGCTTGGACATGTCGTCCCACACCGGCGAGTGCTGCCAACCTGGGGTTGACTCCGCCCACGTGTTGTTCTCACAGATGAACACCGTGCGGGTCTTCCAAAGCTGCGCCAAGTTCAACGATTCGTGGAACGTGCCGGTGTTCGTTGCACCGTCACCAAAGAATGCGATCGCGACCCGTGGCTCGTCGCGCATCGAAAAGGCAAGTCCGGCGCCAACCATGGCCGGGATGCCACCACCCACGACCGCGTTCGCGCCAAGGTTGCCGCGCTCAACGTCGTAGAGGTGCATCGATCCGCCGTAGCCGTGCGAGCAGCCCTCCATCTTTCCGTAGAGCTCAGCCATCACGGCGTTCGGGTGGGTGCCGCGGGCAAGGGTGTGGCCGTGTGCGCGGTGCGTTGAGCCGAAGACGTCGCCGTCAGCCATTGCGGCGCACGCTCCAACAGCAACAGCCTCCTGCCCGATGGCGACATGGAGGAAGCCGGGCAACTCGCCCGCACGGAAGCGCTCCTCAACCTTTTCCTCGAACCGGCGAATCAGCAGCATCTCGCGCAGGAACTCGCGGAGGCGATCTTCGGTGAGGGCGCGTTTCTTCTCGGTCTTTGACACCGGCAGACAGTGTACGGTTTGTCGCGTGAAGTTGGCGGGACAATGGGAGACCATGCAGCAGGGCTTGCCGCTGACGTGGAGTGACGTGACGATTCGGATCACGCTGGAGGACACGTCTGACGCAACGCGCGCCCTTGCTCTTCTCACATCGGCACAGCCACTCGTGACTGACGACGGTTCGATTGCTATCCGCGTGACGCGGAGCGGCGAGGGCGTCAGCCCGCAGATGGCGCGCCGGGCCCTCGACCGGCTCGACAAGAAGCGCATCCACGCCGAACTGACGTCGGGCGAAGCGGCAACTGCCGGGCTTCGTCCGGTCGTCCCTGGCGTGAGCCTCGCCGCGAGCTGGGATGAGGCGCTCTCCAAGCTGCCGTCAGATTGGAGCGATCTGCTTGGTGAGGTGGAGCTCAACTCAAGCGACTGGATCGACGAGGGCGCCGTGCACCTTGGGCCGATCAATCCGCGTCGTCAGGGTACAACGTTGATCTTTCAGTTTCGTTCGTCGAGCAAGTTCGGGTACGGCGCGTCGATCGGCATGGTGCGCCGCTGCCTTGAGCGCTGCGACAACGCCGGTATGAGCGGTGCGGTCTCTGTCGTGCGTGTCCTTTCAGACACGCACCCTGTCGGGACGCAGGGTCCCGTCTGGCAGATCGCCGGCAAGACCGTCTAGCTGACTCGCAGCCTTAAGCGCGCAGTTCGGCGCTGAACTCGGTTGCCAGCGCGTTGACGATCGCGTCACGCAGCCGCGTCGCATCTTCGTCGTTGAGCGTCCGATCGTCTGCCTGGTAGGCAACCGAGAACGCAACCGACTTCTTGCCCTCCCCAAGCTGCTCGCCGCGGTACACGTCGAACACACGGATTTCGCGTAGCTCCGCACCGGCAGCTGCGCGGGCGGCCGCGACGATATCCCCAGCAGCAACATCCTCGGCAACCACGACCGCGATGTCCTGGCGGACGGCTGGATAGGTGATGACGTCGGTGTAGGTGATCGGCTCTCTCGACGCAGCGAACAGATCTTCGAGATCGAGCTCGAACGCTCCCCACTCGCCGTCGAGCTCCCGCGGGTGCAGCTCGCCAACGATGCCCGCGCCTGTGGTCGCAGCCTTGCCGGGATGCAGCAGACGATGCTCGCCACGTGCGAACTCCGGCTCGGCCTTGAGCGCGGCATAGATGGTCTCGGCAACGCCCTTCGCTCGCGAGAACCCACCCTCAACGATGCCCGCCACACGAACGCGTTCGGTCGGCAGGTCGCCGTCGCCCGACAGATAGACGCGGGCGACTTCGAAGAGCGCGATGTTCTTCGCTCCGGCATCAATGTTGCGCGCGACCGCCTCAACCAGGCTCGGCAGGATCGTCGTTCGAAGCGCCGTGAGGTCGACCGAGATCGGCTCAGGCAGCTTCCAGGTTGTCTCGTCATCGGGCCGCAAACTCGGCGTGTAGGTCTCCGCGAAGCCGAGGCCCACGAGCGCATCTTCAAGACGACGACGAAGCTGCTGCTCGCGTGTCAACACGCCGAACATCTCGCGGCGCTGTGGCAGCGTGAACGGCACTTCCTCAAGACGGAAGCGTGCGATCTCTTCAACAACATCGATCTCGCGCGTGACATCGCGTGCGCGCCACGACGGAACGACAACGCCCTCGCCGCGCTGCTCGAAGCCGAGCTTGCCGAGAATTCGGAACTGCTCGTCGGCCGGTGTCTCAACACCGATCACCGCGTCTGACCGTTCGGGGCGGAACTCAACGAACGGTCTACCGGGCAGTCCCGCGTGGACGTCGTTCCAACTCGTCCAGGTGCCGCCGGCGAACTCAACAATCAGCTCGGTCGCCCAGCGTGCGGCCTGATCGGCGAGCTGCGGGTCAACGCCCTTCTCGAAACGGCTCGATGCCTCGCTGCGCAACCGGTGGCGCTCCGACGAGCGGAACACACCGTGCGACTCGAAGTTCGCTGCTTCGAGCAGGATCGTGTGCGTGTCGGCGGAAACCTCTGTCTCCGCGCCTCCCATGATTCCGGCGAGGGCGACGGCGCGCGCGTCATCAGCAATCACGAGATCGTCGGCAGTGAGGGCACGCTCAACACCATCGAGCGTCGTCAACTTCTCGCCGTCACCGGCGCGGCGCACGTTGATGCCGCCCCCGCTCAGTGTTGCGAGGTCAAATGCATGCAGCGGGCTCCCGAGCGTGAGCATCACGTAGTTCGTGATGTCGACAACGTTCGAGATCGGACGCATTCCTGCCCCAAGCAGGCGCGCCTTCATGATCAGCGGCGCGTGACCGATCGTCACCCCCTGCACGATCGTGCCGACGTAGCGCGAGCATCGCTCGTAATCGTCGACCTGAATCTTCACGGGCCCACCAGGCGTCCCAACCGGGAACTGTCCGGGTGCCTCGGCAAGGTCGAGGTCGTAGATCGCCGCGATCTCGCGCGCAACGCCATAGATCGACTGGAGGTCGGGACGGTTGCCCGTCGCTTCGACGAGGAGAACCTTGTCGGAGAGCGGAACAACGTCGGCGAGCGGCGTGCCCGGCTCGATCTCGGGGAAGACCATGATCCCCTCGTGGTCGGCACCAAGGCCGATCTCGTCTTCGGCGAGGATCATGCCGTCGGAGATCTCACCGCGCACCTTGCGGCGCTCGAGTGTCAATCCGTCGGGAAGCCCGGGGCGCGCCGGAAGCGTTGCTCCAGGGAGTGCCACTGCGACGGTCGCGCCGACACCGAAGTTCCACGCGCCGCAGACGATCGAGCGAGGCTCGGCTTCGCCAAGGTCGACCTTCGTGAGCTGCAGACGGTCTGCGTTCGGGTGCTTGATCGCCTCGACGACCTTGCCGATGCGGAAGAGGCCGAGGTTGCCACCCTCGTCAGCGACACCGCGCGTCTCGATTCCCTCGATCTCGGCTGACGCGATCGAGAGCTTCGTTGCCAGCTCGGTGAGCGACATGTCCATCGCGACGTAGTCGCGCAGCCAGGAGACAGGTACACGCATTAGAACTGCCTCAGCACGCGGAGGTCGCCCTCCCACAGGGCGCGAATGTCAGGAATGTCGTGACGCAGCTGAGCGGTGCGCTCAAGACCGCAGCCGAAGGCGAAGCCGCTCCACTCCTCGGGATCGAGGCCGACGTTGGCAAGCACGGTTGGGTCGACCATGCCGGCGCCGCCCATCTCGATCCAGCCGGAGTACTTGCAGGTGCGACAGCCCGAGCCACCGCAGATGCCGCACGACACGTCAGGCTCGATCGACGGCTCGGTGAACGGGAAGTAGTGGGTGCGGAACCGCACCTTTCGCTCGGGACCGTAGAGCGCGCGCATCACATGCAGCAGCGTCCCCTTCAGGTCGGCGAGTGTCAGGCCACGGTCGACCGCAAGCCCTTCGAACTGATGGAAGATCGGATAGCGCGTTGCGGTGATCGCATCGCGGCGATACACCCGGCCGATCGAGACCATGTAGAGCGGGGGCTCCTTCTCTTCCATGATGTGGATCTGCGACGGGCTCGTCTCGGTGCGCAGCACATGGTTCGGATCAAAGAAGAACGTGTCGCGCGGTGAGCGCGCCGAGTGGGTCGGCAGGAACGCAAGCTTGTCAAAGTTGTATTCGACGGTCTCGACCTCACGGTCGTCGCGCACCTCGTAGCCAAGGCCAAGGAACGCGTCCTCGACCATGCGGCGGATCTGGGTGATCGGATGCAGATGCCCGAGCGGTAGCTCGTCACCTGGGAGCGTCACATCAACGATCTCCTCGCGCAGCCGGCGATCGAGCTCGTCGTCGGCAAGGCGCGCCGCGCGCGTGTCGAAGGTCTCCTCGAGCCGTGTGCGAACGCCGTTCAACAGCATGCCCGTCTCGCGGTCGCGCACTTCCCGCAGGCCGAGCGCAATGTCGCTCTTGCGACCGAGGAAGCGGACGCGTGCCTCTTCGAGCTCGTCCGACGACGCGGCAGACTGCGCCGCAGCAGCGGCTTCAGCTTCGTACGCGTTCCAATCGGGTGTGTCAGTCACAGCGGTCAATCCTCCTTCGCTCACAGGTCGTCGGGCCAAAGCCCCGGCGCCGGAACGGATGACTAGGAGGCGAACTCCTGCGTCCCCGAACCGAACCGGGGCCGCATAAAGAGCGTTGAGCGTGCGCGTGCCGTCACAGTCGCGTAAGCATAGCCCGGCGCGGCGCGACTCCCCGTGCGAGACTGCGCGACCGGATGAGTGCCTACGACAACATCTCGCGTCTGTACGACCCCTGGTCGCGCACCGTGCTTGAAGACATCGGGTTCTACGTCGAGCATGCGCGACGCTCCGGAGGGCCGGTGCTCGAGCTCGGCGTTGGAACCGGGCGCATTTCGGTGCCGATCGCTGCTGAGGGGATCCGCGTCGTTGGCGTCGATGCCTCGCAGGGAATGCTTGAGGTGGCCCGCGAGCGGGCGGCGCTCGCGTCGGTCGAGGTCGACTTTCGCTACGGCGACCTGCGCGACCCTCCGGTCGATGAGCAGTTTCCGCTCGTCCTGATCCCGTTTCGCACCCTTCTGCACATGCAGACCGACGCCGATCGGCACGCCGCGCTTGAGGCAGTGCGTCGGGTGCTAGCGCCGGGAGGAACGTTCGTCTTTGACGTCTTCACGCCGGGGAAGGAAGACATCGCCGAGACGCATGGCCTATGGCTTGAGCGCGAACCCGGAATCTTTGAGCGCGCCGACTGGGATGAGCGCAACCGCAGCTTGATCTTGCGCGTGCGTGGCCCTGAATCGGAGGCTGAGCTCTCACTCGCGTGGCTGTCGGTGCCCGAGTGGCGCCTGCTGCTTAAGGAGCACGGGTTCGCCGTCGACCACCTCTACGGGTGGTTCGACAACTCGCCGTGGCGCGGAGGCGAAGACTCCGTGTGGGTCTGCTCGCTGCGCGACGCGGGCTAGAGAACGACCACGGGGTCGCCGACGCGGATCGGCGCCGGCCGCTCGACCTCGAACGAGACGCCAAAGTCGACCGTGTCGCCGTCGTGGAGGCCGCGGAGCTTCTTGATGCCACGGAGCACATCGAGGTTTGGCAGACCCGTTTCGGGATCGTGCGTCGTGATCACGCAGCGCGGCACGGTTGACTGCACACGAACAATCGCTTCGCCGATCGCGACACGGCGCCCCGCCCACGTCTCTTCCTCGTGCGGAGCGACGCCTGTTACTTCGAAGAGCATGCGAAAGCGGCGAGTGTCGACCTCAGCCCCCAGGACAGTGCCAAGCTCGGCGCACGACGCAACCGAGACGAGCGTTCCCGCGTGGCTGTCGAGCGCACCGGTCGGGTCGTCGCAGTCGACGAGGTGAACGGCAGCGCCCGCAAAGTCGGAGAGCGCCTCATCCCAGGGCCCTTCAAGCGTGCGGCCGCTGACCGTGCCGCGCGGCAGCTTCGTCTCGACTGTTCGACCGTGCGTGATCGCACCGGTGATCGCCGTGCCGTCGGGGAAGGTCAATGTGAGGTCGCCATTCGCGACGGTCGGGACGATCTGGACGAGCTGCCCGCACTGCATCCCGTTGAACGCGCGGTCGCCCGAGACGAGGAAGAAGCGTCGGTTTCCGGCAACCCCTGAGGGTGTCAGTTCAACCTCGGTGGGATGCACGAGGGCGCACCCCTTCACGGGTGTGACATTGATGCGTGAGATCGCGGCGCTGCTCATTGCGGCCCGTTCTGACGCTGCCACTCGTAGAGGGCGATCGCGCCGGCGGCAGCGACGTTGAGCGACTCGGCACTGCCGATTGGGATCGTCACCTCGAGGTCGCGATCGATCTCTCGCGGCAGTCCGTCGCGCTCCGACCCGAGCAAGAGAATTACCGGGCCGGTGAGATTCGCCTCGGGCAGTGGCACGCCCCCGTGTGCGACGAGCGCGACGCGCGGCGTGGCGGCTGGAAGGTCGTCCCAGGCGAGCGTCGGCACATTCCAGATCGACCCAGCCGATGCGCGGACAGCTTTGGGGCCGGTCGGATCGGCGCAGCCTGGTGAGAGAGCGACCGCGGCACCGAATGCGTCGGCGGTGCGGATCAGCGTGCCCACATTGCCGGGATCGGAGAGCTGCCAGAGCGCGACCGTCGCGCGACGATCGGCAAGCGACGGGAGGTCGGCGCGGCGGTAGACCCCAATCACCCGTGGCGGGTGACCGGCGGTCGCCACCTGCGCGAGCAGCTCGGCTTCGACATTCTCGCCCGCGATCAGAAGCTCAACCGGCTCAGCGGTCGCGGCGGCCACCTGATCCTCCCCCTCGCAGACGAACAGGCCGAGCTTGTCTCGCCAGCGCCGATCCTGGAGCTTGCGGACGAGCTTGAGCTTCTCGTTGTCGGGGGAGCTGATCATTGCGCTGCCTCGGGCCGGGGGTTGAACAGTGGGGCGCGGCGGCCGTTGCGCGCATTCTCTCCCTGTTTGGTGGGGTCGTGCGCCGAGAACATGTTTCAAAGTTGTTCCAGAAGACATCTAGCGCACCCCACTCCACCGGGTTATGGTCGAACCAACGGGGAGGGAGGTGGGGTTCCCGGAAATACAGCCACATAGAACGACACAACCGTTAACGACTGACGCCCGGCGAACCGGGCGTCAGTGAGTCAACGAGAGTCGAGCATCCCGCTTGCGCGGGAGCGAAGCTACGACGCGACTGGGAGCGAGGATTTCGCCTGCTCCGCAAGCTTGCCGAACGCCGCCGGATCGTTCACGGCGAGGTCGGAAAGCACCTTGCGGTCGAGCTCGACATTCGCGGCCTTCAGGCCAGCGATGAACTGGTTGTACGACAGGCCATGGATCCGGGCGCCTGCGTTGATGCGCATGATCCAGAGGCGCCGGAACGTGCGCTTCTTGACCTTGCGGTCGCGGTAGGCGTAGGTGAGCGAGTGCTCGACCTGCTCCTTGGCGTAGGTGTAGTTGGTGCTCTTAAGGCCCCAGTACCCCTTCGCCTGCTCAAGAACCTTTCGGCGCTTCTTGCGAGCGTGAACACCTCGTTTTACGCGTGGCATCGGTTACGCCTTCCCAAGGAGACGGTTGACGGTGCGCTCCTGCGACTTGTCCACCGCAAGATCCTTATTGAACTGCTGCTTACTCAGCGGGCTCTTGTGTTCCAGGTTGTGGCTCTGGTTCCCCACTCGGCGCAGGAGCTTCCCCGTCGCCGTGACCTTGTACTTCTTCTTCGCCCCTGAATTCGTCTTCTGCTTCGGCATCTCGTTTGACTCCTGCGTTCTTGGTCGGTGCAAGCACCATCGTCATGTTGCGGCCTTCGAGGAGCGGCTGGATCTCGATCGTCCCAATCTCCTGGATGTCGTCGGCGAGCCGCATCAACAGGTCTCGTCCGCGGTCCGGATGCTCGCGTTCGCGGCCCCGGAACATGATCGTGACCTTCACCTTCGCCCGCTGGTGCAGAAAGCGGACGACGTGGCCCTTCTTGGTCTCGTAGTCGTGAATTCCAATCTTGGGTCGGAGCTTGATCTCCTTGATGAGGATCTGCGTCTGGTTCTTCCGTGCCGCCTTCGCCTTCTGTTCCTGCTCATAGCGGTACTTCCCGAAGTCCATCACCTTGGCCACGGGCGGATCCGCGCCTGCAGCGACCTCGACCAGGTCGAGGCCCTTGCCATAGGCGTACGTACGCGCCTCTTCCGTCGTCTTGATCCCGAGCTGTTGCCCTTCCTCGCCGATCAGACGTACCCGGGGGACACGAATCGCATCGTTGATTCGAGTCTGGGGTTCCGGACGGCGCGGGGGCTCAAAGGAGCCTCGCCGCGGCCTCAAATCGCTGTCACCAAGCTGTGTCTGTCCTCCTTCGCCAATGAAAAACCGGTCGACAGGCAGCGGCAGACACCGAACTCAACCCACTTGGTTGAACCCCCGAAGGCCGTTGGCCGGGAGGTGAGGAACGGAACGCCCCTGCTTGCCAGGGGTGAAGCGTAGCGGATTGCACGCTACGCGGGGGATTTTGCAACTGCGGCACCCACCCATGCCTCGCGAAGCAGCGGCCGGTAGAAGAGCGCGAGGGGGATCGCGGCGATCAGCAGAACGATCTCGTCGAACGGTCCGGGCACCGGCGCGGCACCGATCAGCACGAGCAATCGCAGTGGGCGCGGGATCCGCCCGTCGCGGGCGAGGATCCGTACAGCGCGCACAACCCGGAAGATGCGGTTACGCACCGGCGGCGAGCACGGCGAGTTCGCCCTGCAGCTCCGCGAGCGATTTCGTCGACTGGCCGCCGCCCCGCTCACGCACGGCCAGCGAGTCGTCGGACTCCTTCTCGCCGTAGACGATCACGAACGGGATCTTCTCGAGCTCGGCATTGCGGATGCGCTTGCCGAGCGTCTCGGCCGAGTCGTCGACCTCGACGCGATAGCGGCCAAGCTTGGCCGCCAGATCGTGGGCGGCGGCCGTATGTACCTCGGCGACCGGGACGATCCGCACCTGCACTGGAGCAAGCCAGAACGGGAACGCGCCAGCGAAGTGCTCGATCAAGATCCCGATGAAGCGCTCGAACGAGCCGATCAGCGCGCGGTGAACCATGACAGGCGTGTGCTCGGCGTTATCGGCGCCCTGATAGGTGAGGCCAAAACGCTGCGGCAACTGGAAGTCGAGCTGAACGGTGCCGATCTGCCAGCCGCGGCCGAGCGAATCGAGCATGTGCAGGTCGATCTTCGGCCCGTAGAACGCGCCGTCACCCTCGTTCACGCTGTAGGTGAGGCCCTGCCGGTCAAGTGCAGCCTTCAGCGCACCCTCAGCAGCGTCCCACTCCTCGTCGGTGCCAAGCTTGTTTTCGGGGCGCGTCGAGAGCTCAACCTTGATCTCCAGCCCAAGTTTCTCGTAGATCGAGTAGCCAAAGTCGAGGCAGCCGAGCACCTCATCCTCAACCTGCTCGGGTGTGCAGAAGATGTGCGCGTCGTCTTGCGAGAACATCCGCACGCGCAGCAGGCCATGCAGCGCACCCGCGAGCTCGTCGCGGTGCAGCACGCCAGCCTCCGACATGCGGATCGGCAGGTCGCGGTAACTCACGGCCCCGTTTGCGTAGAGCACGCAGTGGCCCGGGCAGTTCATCGGCTTCAGCGAGAAGGTGCGCTCCTCGGATTCGAACGTGAACATGTGCTCGCGGTACTTGTCCCAGTGGCCCGAGGTGACCCACAGCTCCTTGTCGTAGATCTGCGGGGTACGAACCTCGACGTACCCGCGCGCCAGGTTCTCGCGGCGACGCAGATCCTCAAGGACGTTCCAGATCTTCATTCCCTTCGGATGCCAGAACGGCGACCCGGGCGACAGCTCCGAGAAATGGAAGAGATCGAGCTGCACACCTAGGCGGCGATGGTCGCGCTTGCGCGACTCCTCCATCCGCTCGAGGTACGCGGCGAGGTCGGCCTCCTTGTAGAAGGCCGTGCCGTAGATCCGGGTGAGCTGCGTGTTCGCGCTATCGCCGCGCCAGTAGGCACCGGCAAGCCCAGTGATCTTGAACGCCTTGATCGGCGCCGCGTTCTGCAGGTGCGGGCCGCGGCAAAGGTCGGTGAACTCGCCGCCGTTTGCGCCGGTCTGGGTGTAGAGGCTGATCGCGCCCTGCGCGGTGTCGACGAGCTCCACCTTGTACGGCTCCCCTTCGGCCCGGAACCGCTCGCGCGCCTCGTCGGCGGTGATCTCTTCGCGGCTGAACGTGCGGCCTTCGGTGATCTCACGCTTGACCTCGTTCTCGATCGCCTCAAGATCGGCCTCGGTGATCGCCGACGGGAACTCGAAGTCGTAGTAGAAGCCGTCGTCGATCGGCGGACCGATTGCCACCTTCACTCCTGGATGGAGCCGGCGCACTGCTTCGGCAAGGAGATGCGCTGCCGAGTGACGCAGCACGTAGAGCGCGTCGGGATCGGCGGTGTTGCGGGTGGTGAGAATCTCGATCGTCGCGCCATCAGGTAGCGGAGCGCGCAGATCCTGCGTCTCGCCATTTGCCTTGATCAGCACCGCCTGCTCGGCCAGCTTCGGGCCGATTGCCAGCGCAGCGTCGAGGCCCGACGCGCCGTCCGCGAGCTCGAGGGTCTTGCCGTCAGGAAGTACGACGTTCATTGCTGGCAAGGATACGCACCGGCTCCGGCCGTCGGTTTGCGAGCCGGACCGGACGAGTGGTCACGGTTCGCAGATCCCTCGCCTAGTAGCCGTAGCCGAAGCTGTCGCCCGGGTAGGGCATTGGCTGGCCCGATCCCCAGCCGTGAGACATCGACGGCTGAAGCACGGTCGACTTCCAGGCGACCGCGAATGAGGTGCCGTCGGCCGAGATCGCTCGTGGCGTGGCAGAGATCAGACCGCCTGCGGCGATGCGTGTTGGGTAGGCCGTCCAGCGCGGGTCGGTGATTGGGCCGGCAACGCCATTTGCGGTGGCGCTCGCCTTCGTGAACGTTGCCTTCCCGAAGTTCGCAAGCGGCAGCGCGGAACATGTCTGGAGGTACGCCGCGCTCTGGCATTGCGCCGGCGCCTCGGCGATCCATTCCGCCGAACTCACATCAGGCGAGGTCATGCGGAGGGTGCGCGCAAAGGTCTCACCCGTCGTGACGTTCGCGATCGAGAGCGTGACCCGCTTCCCGTTCACGCGGACCCGTGCCGTCACAGTGTCTCCGGGAGAGAGCGCGAAGGACGTGAGATTCACCGGGGGAGCTGGAACGAGCTCGTACCACGCGGTGTAGGCGGCGTTGCCGTTCGCATCGCAGTTTCCATCGGTTCCAATCTGCTCAAGTGATGCGGCAGCTGTGTCGTAGCCACCGATTCCCACCCACAGGCTCGAATAGGTCTCGGCCCCGCTCGTCGTGCACTTCACGGCCGGGACGACCCACGTGCCCGAGACGTCGGTGTAGCTCACTCCGGACGCGGCAACCGCATATCCCGCCCAGTTCGAACTCGTTGTCATGTCCGCGATGTTCGCGCGTGCCGCGTTCGCTACCGCCGCAGTGGCAGCGACCGAAACGCACATGGCCAGCATCGCGAGGGTCTTCCTGCCGAGCATCGCTCTCCTTCGGACGGCTGGGCGGGATGCCTGGCCTGACACGCAGGAAACACCTCCAACCTCAGAGGGAGCTAAGACAGACGTAAGTCCTTCCTCAAATCGTCCGCCGATCTTGACACTTAACGATATATCGGTTACATATCGTGATATGCACAGACACAACGTACGTTTCATGGGACCCGGCGGCCCTGGTTTTGGTGGCCCCGGCTTCGGCGGCCCCGGCGGCCCGCCCCCCTTCCCGCCGATGTTCGGCATGTTCGGCCCGGGTGGCCCTGGCGGCCCGGGTGGTCCCGGCGGCTTTCGTCGGCGACGCCGCATGGGCCGCGGTGATGTTCGCGCAGCAATCCTGCTGCTGCTCGCCGAAGAGCCGCGGAACGGCTACCAGGTGATCCAAGAGCTCGAAGCTCGCAGCGAAGGGCTTTGGCGCCCAAGCCCCGGCTCGGTCTACCCCGCGTTCCAGATGCTCGCCGACGAAGGCTTTGTCCGTGGCGAGAGCAAGGACGGCGGAACGCTCTATGAGCTCACCGACGCGGGCCGCGCCCACGTTGAGGAGAACCGCGAAGCGCTCGGATCCCCGTGGCAGCAGGCCGGTGCTGGCTTCCCTCCCGGGATGATTGAGGTCGGCAAGTCGCTTGCGCAGGTCGCTCATGCAGCGAAGCAAGTGATGCAGGCAGGAACCGAGGCGCAGGTCGCCGAGGCGGGCAAGGTGCTCGCCGAGACGCGCCGGTCGCTCTATCGGATCCTCGCCGAAGACGCACCAGCAGACGAATAACTGGTTGGGAGTCCGTCGCGAGGCGGGCTCCCAACTCCATACTTCTGCGATGGCATCGCGTCTCGCGCCCACCGTGTACGCCCAAGGAGCCCTCGTTGAGCGCGTCTGAGGCATCGGGTCGCAGGCCCATCCTCCCGCCGGTGCTCCGTCACCGCAACTACACGTTGCTCTGGCTCGCAATGATCTCGGAGGGCTTTGGTGGGCAGATGACGGCCGTTGCCGTCGGCTGGCAGGTCTACTCAATTCACCACTCGCCGTTCGAGCTTGGCCTGATCGGCCTCGCCGAGTTCATCCCGCTTCCGCTCCTCGCGCTCCCCGCGGGCCAGCTTGCCGATCGCGTGTCACGACGGCTGCTCTTCCTCGCCTCGCTGATCGGGCTGGCGGGTGTCACCGTCGGATTGCTGCTTGTGAGCATCTCGGGCGCCCATGAGCTGTGGCCGTTCCTGGCACTTGGCTTCGCGACCGGTGTGTCGATCGCGATCGGCACGCCCCCAGGGCGGGCGCTGCCCGCAATGGTTGTGCCGTTCGATTTGATCTCTAGCGCGATGGCGCTGCGTTCGATCGCGTTCCAGGCTGCGACGATCACTGGGCCAGCACTCGGCGGCTTCCTGTTCACGATCTCACCGAACGTTGTCTATGCCGCCGCCACCGGGATGATCGTGATCGGGATTGTCGCCACGCTCATGGTCTCCGAGCCGGCCCGGGTCGAGCGTGCGGAAGGGGACGACGTCAGAGGGTTCGCCGCGCTTGTCGCTGGCATCCATTTCATCCGCAAGACCCCTGTGATCATGGGGTCGATCACCCTTGACCTGTTCGCCGTCTTGTTTGGTGGTGCTGTGGCGCTAGCCCCAGTGTTCGCACGGACGATCTTGCACGTCGGGCCGATCGGCCTCGGCATCTTGCGGAGCGGCCCTGCGATCGGGGCGCTCCTCGCCGGTATCTGGATCGCCCGGCGGCCGCCGCAGCGTCATGCCGGACGCAACCTCCTCGCCGTCGTTGGCGCGTTTGGCCTGTGCATGGTCGTGTTCGGCCTCTCGCACTCGTTCTGGCTGTCGCTGCTCGCCCTGGCGGTGAGTGGGGCTGTCGACATGGTGAGCATGAACATCCGGGCGACGGCTGTCGTCGTCGCAACACCCGATGAGCTGCGTGGCAGGGTGTTGGCGGTCGAGATGGTGTTCATCAGCGCGTCGAATGAGCTTGGCGCCTTCGAGTCGGGTGCGGCTGCGGCTGCGTTCGGGACGGTCACGTCTGTCGTGGCGGGCGGCCTGCTGACGATCGGGCTTGCGGCGGTGTGGCCGAAGGTGTTCCCGGCGCTCGCACGGATCGACCGGCTGGAAGATATTCGGCCGAAGCCTGTCGAAGCTGTCGCCTAGCGCTCAGCCGAATCGGCGCCCTGTGGTAGCGTCGGGAGCGAGGTTTTCGGACTATGCCAACGATTCGCATCCCACCGATTCTTCGCCCTGAGGCGGGGAACAACCGCCAGGTTGAGACGGGCGGCTCCACGGTGCGCGAGGCACTGAACGAGCTTGTGACGACCTACCCCGGCCTCGCCAACCGCATCTTCGCGGGCGACGAACTGCCGCAGTTCCTGAACGTCTTCATCGATGGCCAGGACGTCCGCCTCTTCGATGGTCTCGACACGGCGGTCTCGCCGGGTACGACGGTCATCCTGCTGCCGGCTGTCGCCGGCGGCGCCCGCTAACTCCGCGGCGCCCTCCCCGAGTCCAGCATGGCCCGAGCGGCCTTGGCCTGCACTGACATGGCCTGGGGACAGTCCCCCGGACGTGGCCAAACAGAGCGTGGCCAAACGAAGCATGGCCTGGGGACAGTCCCCCGGACGTGGCCAAACAGAGCGTGACCTAACGACGCATGGCCTGGGGACAGTCCCCCGGACGTGGCCAAACAGAGCGTGACCTAACGAAGCATGGCCTGGGGACAGTCCCCCGGACGCGGCCGGGGGAAGCGTGTCCTTAACGAGCAACGTTCGGCGCCGCCACGTTGAGTGGCAGCGCCGACCGTTGACAGGAAAGCGTGGGAAGGGGCGACACTCCCCGCGAATAACGCCCCTTCCCCGCTCCCTCTTGTTAGCCCTCGATCGTGGGCTGCGTCGGTGCGTGCGCCGTATGCGACGACGAACCTCCGCCAGCGCCCGAGAGCATGTGGCTGTGCGTTCCGGTGCCATAGCCACCAGGAACCGGGATGTAGAACTCGGGATAGCCCCACATGCCATGCTCGGAGACGTCGAGACCAAGGATCTCGTCCTCCTCGTGGACACGGATGCCCCAGAGCTTCTTCATCACCCAAAGAACAAGGAACGATGTGGAGAACGTCCATGCACCCACAACAACAAGGCCCAGGAACTGCACCCAGAGCTGCTTGAAGCTGCCGGTGTAGACGAGACCACCCGTGCCGGTTGCGAGATTCGACGCGAGCGACGGAACCGCAAACAGACCGCAGGCGAGCGTGCCCCAGATGCCGGACATGCCGTGCACCGAGACAGCACCGATCGGATCGTCGATTCCGAGGCTCTCAACCCAGATCACGCCGACAACCGCGATGAACCCGGACACGAGACCGATCACGACAGCCGCCCACGGGGCAACGAAGCCCGAAGCAGCAGTGATCGCGACAAGCGCTGCGAGCACACCGTTCAACATCATCGAAATGTCCGGCTTCTTCAGGACGATCCAGGCGGTGAAGAACCCGCCGATACCGCCGGCCGCAGCCGCGATGTTGGTCGTCGTCGCGACGTAGGCGAAGTAGCCGATGCCACCGAAGTCAACCGACAGGGTCGAGCCCGGGTTGAATCCAAACCATCCGAACCAGAGGATGATCGTGCCGAGCACGGCGTACGGGATGTTGTGACCCGGGATCGGGTTCGCCCGACCGTCCGTGCCGAACTTGCCGATACGCGGGCCAAGCAGCAACGCCCCGGCGAGTGCCGCAAGAGCACCCTGGTAATGGACGACCGTCGACCCGGCGAAGTCCTGCATGCCGACGCCGTCGGTGAGCGTGCCCTTGAACAGCCAGCCGTGCGGGCTCCAGATCCAGTGCGACGTCACGGAGTAGATCAGCGTGAAGATCACGCCGAACACGACGTACACGTAGAGCTTGGCCCGTTCGGCCATGGAGCCCCAGACGATGGCGAGCGACACGCCCGCGAAGACGACCTCAAAGAGGTAGCCAGCGGCACCCGGAATCTCCGAGAACCAATCGAACGGTGCCTGACCAACCGACGTCAGAGCATCGACCGACGGGAAGAAACCGTCGGTGCCGACGATCAGGTTGCCGTCACCGAAGGCGATGCCGAAGCCCACCATCCAGTAGACGAGCGAAGCGATCGCGAAGATCAGGACGTTCTTGCCGGCAATGTGACCGGCGTTCTTCATACGGGTAAGGCCAGCTTCGAGGAACGCGAAGCCCGCCTGCATGAACATGACAAGCACGGCCGCAACAACGACCCAGATCGTGCTTGCCGCGATCAGCAGGTCACCGTTGCTGACGTCTGCTCCAACCAGGCTAGACACCGGGCTCAACCTCCTCCAACTTGCTTCCTGTGCGGTTGTGGATCACGGTGCCGACCGGCGAAGTCCAGACGAGCCCGTCGCCTGAGACATGACCGCTGCGTGCCGAGTCGCGGATTGCCGCGACAACGTTGTCAGCGATCTCGTCCTTCACCAGAAAGATCAGCATTGCCTTCGGCAAGAACCGCGATTCGAACACGCGACCGCGGTATTCGTGCGTGAGTCCACGCTGTCGGCCGTGTCCGACGGCCTCGAGAACCGTGACACCGACGTGACCTGTCGCTTCTTCGACAGCGTCGATGACGATCTCGATCCGTTCCCGGATCACCACCGCCTCTACCTTCACCATGCGCCTCTCCCCTCGTTCGAGAACAAAAAAAAGAGGCCTCAGGAGCTAGCCGGAGCTAGTTCCTGAGGCCTCAGTGCCTCGGGCGGCCGTCTACGACGACGGTCGACCTGCGGAGGACTCTAGCGAATCCTGCGCGAGGTTTGGGAGGAGAACCGTCGCGGGCGAACTACGCGGGGTTCGTGCCGGTGACCCACACCTCGTCGAACGAGGTTGCGAGCCGTTCAACGACCGATGCGGGAACGCTGCCGTCGATCGTGATCGCCATCAGGGCTTTGGTGCCGTCGTTTGTGCGTGACACAGCCATGTTCGCGATGTTCACCTCGGCGTCACCGAAGATGGTGCCGACCTTGCCGACCACGCCGGGGACATCGTCGTAGCGCAGGAGCACCATCGGTTCGGCGAGTTCGATCTCAACTTCGAAGCCGAGCGCTGAGACGAGCCACTGCCGGTTCTCACGACCGATCGTCGTTCCCGCAACACGCATGTCACCTGCGGCGACCGCGATCAGGTTGGTGAAGTCGCGCGAGGTGCTGCGCTTGTTCTCAACCACTTCGATCCCACGCTCGGCGGCGATCACCGGTGCGTTGACGTAGTTGACTGGCTGATCGGTGCGGCCGGCGAACGCGCCGTTGAGCGCGGCGACCGTCAGCAGCCGGGTGTCGTAGTTCGCAAGCTCGCCGTAGTACTCGAGCTCAATCTTGTGGGGCTCGCCGCCCGCGAGGTCGAGCGCGAGCCGGCCAAGTGACGCGGCGAGCGGCACGAATGCGCCGAGCACCTTCAGGTCGTCGGCACCAACGGTCGGGATGTTGACCGCGTTCGAGACGAGGCCGCCTTCGAGCGCCGCAGCAACCTGCTCGGCCACGATCACGCCAGCGCGATCCTGAGCCTCGTCGGTCGAGGCTGCGAGATGTGGGGTGACGACGATGTTCTTCGCCTGGAGGAGCGGGCCGGAGTACGGCTCGGGCGAGAACACGTCGATTGCGGCGCCCGCGACCTTGCCCGATTCGAGCGCAGCAATGAGCGCGTCGTCGTCGATCAGGTCGCCGCGGGCGGCGTTCACAAGGCGAACGCCATCGCGCATCTTTGCGATCGCCTCGGCATTGATCATCCGGCGGGTCTCGTCGTTTGCTGGCAAGTGCAGCGTGAGGAAGTCTGAGCGGGCGAGAACCTCGTCGACGGTGCCCGACTCGACGCCGAGATCCTTGAAGCGTTCCGCCGAAACGAATGGGTCGTAGGCGATCACGCGCATTTGCAGCCCGAGTGCGCGGCGCGCGACCTGCTGGCCGATGCGACCGAACCCGAGAACGCCAAGCGTCTTTTCGGCGACTTCGACGCCGCCCCACTTCGAGCGCTCCCAGCGACCCTCAACGAGGGCAGCGTGCGCTTGTGGGATGTTGCGGGCGAGCGCAAGGAGAAGGCCGACGGTGTGCTCGGCTGCCGAGACGATGTTCGACTCAGGCGCATTCGCTACGACGATGCCGCGCTTGGTGGCGGCAGGAACGTCAACGTTGTCGACACCAACGCCGGCGCGACCGATCACCTTCAGCCGGGTTCCGGCCTCGATCAGGTCGGCGGTCATCTTGGTTGCGGAGCGGATGACGATCGCTTCGTAGTTGCCGATGATGCTCGCGAGGTCGGAGTCTTGGTCGACGTCGACGTCGAACTTCGATCGGAGCAGATCGATACCCGCTTCAGCGATCTCTTCGCGCACAAGGACTTTTGGAAGCTCAGCCATCTCCTTCTACCCTACGCAATCGTGCAACGTCGCGTCGCGGTTCGCTGCCACGCAGAATCCATTTCTATCCTTTATGAAGTGGTGATTTTTCGTTTTTTGCAGCGATATTGCTGCAGAAAGTGAAGCGGCGGCCGATGGCTTGAACGCTAAAGACTTTACTTTGTGTAGCTCCCTGGCTATCGTGCTCCTCGGTGGATCGGAGGGCATCCGCGAAATCGGGTGGTTCTCACGAATTGGGGTCCGGCGGCGACGGAGCGACGTCGTTTCGTCGCCGCCGTTCAACTCACCACCACACAACCACACAAACCTCGCATGAGCACACAATCCGCACCTAAGCCGCCGCCCGACTGGGACCTCGTTCTCAAGCGGAATCCCGTTGAGCGCTTGAAGCGCGAGAAGGCGCCGTTGCTCATTCGCGACGAGCTCCCCGCGCTGATCGCTGCCGGGTACGAGAGCGTTGCTGAAGAAGATGTCGTTCGCCTGCAGTGGTGGGGTCTCTACCACGACAAGCCGAAGATCGGCACGTTCATGCTGCGCGTCAAGATCCCGGCCGGCCAGCTGAGCCCGGCGGAGCTGCGCACGATCGGTGAGGTGTCCAACAAGTACGGCAAGGGTGACGGCGAGCTTTCGACGCGCCAGTGCATCCAGCTGCACTACCTCCACCTTTCCGAGCTGCCGAATGTCTTCGAGGATCTCGAGAAGTCGGGCATCACGACGGCCGGCGGGTGCGGCGACACGGTGCGCAACATCACGGGCTGCCCGGTGCAGGGCCTTGCGGCCGACGAGCTGTTCGACGCTACGCCGATCGTGCAGTCGGCTTCCGACACCTTCTATGGCAACCCGGATTACGCGAACCTGCCGCGGAAGCACAAGTATTCGATCTCGGCCTGTGCCGACCGGTGCAACGCGCCCGAGATCAACTGCATTTCACTGATCGGCACTGTCCACGAAGGCCGTGAGGGTTTCGCCGTGCATGTCGGCGGCGGTCTCTCGTCGGTTCCGCGGATTGCACGCGACATGGGCGTCTTCATTCCGAAGGAAGAGTCGAACGAGATCCTCGGCACGATCACGACCGTTTGGGCGGAAGACCTCAAGTACCGCGTCTCCCGTGTGAAGGCCCGCCTCAAGTTCATGGTCGACGACATTGGCGCCGAGGGCATCCGCGAGCGCGTCGAAGCGAAGCTCGGCCGCACGCTCGAGAACTACACGCTGCCACCCATCACGGTTGAGCCTGGCCACCACCTTGGTGTGCACCCGCAGAAGCAGGAGGGCCTCTCCTACATCGGCGTTCCGGTGCACCTCGGCCTGATCTCAGGCGACCAGATGATCGCTGTCGCTGCACTCGCCGAACGCCTCGGTGGCGAGATCCGCTTGACGCGCCAGCAGAACTTCATCGTCACGAATGTGCCGAACGGCGAAATCGACTCGGCGATCGCGGAGCTTGAAGGGATCGGCTTCAGCCTCGATCTCAACCCGCTGCGTGGTAACTCGATTGCCTGCACCGGCGAGCCGCACTGCAACTTCTCGGTTGCCGAGACCAAGACGCGTCTCGGTCGGCTGATCGAAGGGCTTGAGGCGACGTTCAGCCGCGAGGATCTCGCGGGCCTGCGTCTGCATCTCGATGGCTGCCCGCACGCCTGCGCCCAGCATTGGGTTGGCGACATCGGCTTCCAGGGCACGACCGTCCGGGATGAAGGCGGCGTGCGCAAGCAGGGCTACGACATTTTCGTGCGCGGCGGCCTCGGCCCCGACGCACAGATCGGCCGCGCGCTGTTCCGCCGCGTGCCGACGGAGGCACTCGACACGGCCGTCCAGGGCCTTGTCACGGGCTGGATTGCAGCCCGGCAGCACGGGGAAACGTTCGCCGCATTCGCGCGCCGGACGGACGATGACGAGCTCGGCCGCTTGGCCGGACTCGAACCGGCGAAGGCGAGACAACGGGAGGAGACGGAGGAATGAGCGTCGATCTGATCGACGAGCTCGAAGCAGGTGAGCTCTCCATTGAATTTGAAGGCGAGGAGCCGCAGGTCGTCCTTGAGTGGGCGTTCAAGACGTTTGGCTCAAAGATCGCCCTCAGCACGTCGTTCCAGGCTGACAGCGTTGCGCTGATCGACATGGCGTACGAGATCGAGCCGAATGTCCGCGTGTTCTCCGTCGACACCGGCCGCCTCCCGGCCGAGACGCATGAGCTCGCCGAGCGGCTTCGTGAGCGCTATCCGTTGATGAACCTTGAGATCATTTCGCCGAACGCCGACGAGGTTGGCGCGATGGTCACCAAGCACGGCCCGAATCTCTTCCAGAAGCAGGTTGACCTCCGCCTGCTCTGCTGCAACGTCCGCAAGGTGCGCCCGCTCACCAAGCACCTGCATGGGCTCGACGCCTGGGTCACGGGCCTCCGCCGTGATCAGTGGGCGAGCCGCACGAACATTCGCAAGGTCGAGATCGATCACGACCATGGCGCGATCATCAAGCTCAACCCGCTTGCCGAGTGGACCGAAGAGGAGGTCTGGGATTACATTCGCGAGCGCGACGTGCCGTACCACTCGCTTTACGATCGTGGCTTCACCTCGATCGGCTGCGCGCCGTGCACCCGGGCGATTGCGCCGGGCGAAGCGAGCCGCGCTGGCCGGTGGTGGTGGGAGTCGAACGCTCCGAAGGAGTGCGGTATCCACTGCTCCGTTGAGAGCGGCGGCTTGGAGCATGAGCTCCACGCCCTGATCGGCGATCGCAGCGAGTAACGCCGTGAGCAGCGAGACCACGACGACCACGGTGAAGGTCTCAGGCGAGGCGGCTGAGGTCGCACGCGCTGAGGCGCTCGCGGTGCTCGCACTCGTGAACGACGAGAATCGTTGTTCACGGCTGGCCGATCTCGTTGCTGCGGTCGATGATGGTGTTCTCGATCCGGAGCAGGCCGAGGGTCTCGGCGAGCTGCTTGAGCTCGGGTTGGCGACGGGCCGCATCCGCTCGACGTACGGCCCGGGAGGCGAGCAGGCGTCGCTCGCGCTCTTCCGGCGGCTGCCGCAGGGTCGTGATCTCTCCGAGTCGACGCGCGAGCTGACCGAGGCGCTTTCGGGCCTTGAGGGTCGCACGCTCGAGAAGGTCTCGGTCACGTCGGTTGGCCCGGGCGAGTACGGCATCTCGATCTCCACCGACGGCTACGAGATCGTTCTGCGTCTTGGTCGTGCTGGCGCCCGCGTCTCGTCGATCGGCACCTAATGGCGCACACCGAGTTCTACATGGCCTGTCTTGACCTGACGGGTCGCCGCTGCATCGTTGTTGGCGGCGGGCGGATCGGGCACGAGAAGGCTGAGGGGCTGCTGCATTGCGGTGCGAACGTCACGGTGATCTCTCCCGAGCTGCACTCTGATTTCGCCAACCTCAATGTCGAATGGATCGCACGTGACTACGAGACGGGCGACTTGGATGGCGCGTTCCTTGTGATCGCTGCGACTGACGACACCTGCGTCAACACGCATGTGCATGGCGATGCCGAGGAGCGACAGATGCTCTGCAACGTCGCCGACGTCCCCCACCTTTGCAACTTCATCCTTCCCGCTATCCATCGGCAGGGTCAGATCGCCGTTGGTGTTTCGACCGGTGGTGCGTCGCCAGCGCTTGCGAAGCGGCTCCGCAACGAGATCGCCGAGATCGTCCGGCCGGAGCACGCGGAGCTGGCGAAGAAGCTCCATGCGATGCGGCCTGAGGTGAAGGAGAAGTTCCCGACCTACGCCGAGCGGCGCGACTACTTCGAAGCGGTCGTCGCCGAGGCGCTCGCATGACCGTTCATCTCGTTGGTGCTGGCCCCGGTGATCCGGGTCTGATCACCGTTCGCGGCCTTGAGCTGATCCGTCGCTGTGAAGCGATCGTCTACGACGATCTCGTCAGCGACGAGCTGGTCGACGAAGCCCCCGCCGACGCGCTGCGGATCTCGCGGCGCGGCATGAAGCAGGCGGCGGTCAACGACCTGATCGTTGAGCTCGGACTGCAAGGCCTTGATGTCGTTCGTCTGAAGGGTGGCGACCCGTTCGTGTTCGGGCGTGGTGGCGAAGAGGCGCTTGTGCTGGCTGCAGCAGGCATCGAGTTCGATGTCGTCGCGGGTGTGTCGGCAATGGCCTCGGTTCCCGGGTCGTTCCTGATTCCGATCACTCACCGCGGAGTCTCGGCACAGGTGACGCTCGTGTCGGGCCAGTCGGCCTTCGGCGACGATCTGCCGCTTGAGACGCTCGCGAAGGCACCGGGCACGCTCGTCGTGTTCATGGGCCTCGGTCGACTCGACATCGTCACGGCCGGACTGATCACCCATGGCCGCGACGCGAGCACACCGGCCGCTGTGATCTCGAACGGAACGCTTCCGAACGAGAAGATCGTGACTGGCACGCTGCGCGATATCGCGAAGCTCGCAGCCGCGGAGGATCTCCCCTCTCCCGCGCTCTTTGTCGTCGGCGACGTGATCGCCGTTGGCGACTACGTCGAGAGCGTGCGCGTGTCGAACCGGCCCGGCGTCGCAGCTTCGTAAGCTGCGATCGCGTCGTCACGCTTGAGCGTGCGCGCGATGTCGTCGAGGCCGTGCACGAGCGTCTCTTGTGCGAACTCGTCGAAGGCGAACGTGATCACGAGCCCGTCGGGATGCGTGATCGTGAGCGTCTCCATGTCGACCGTCAACTCGTTGCGCTGCGCGAGCGCGGCCTTGAGCTCCGCGAGTTCTGCGTCGGGCAGCGTGATCGTCGCGATGCCGGTCTTGACGGAGTTCGAGCGGAAGATGTCGCTGTAGCTTGGCGCGATCACGACACGGAATCCGTAGTCCTCAAGAGCCCATGCCGCGTGTTCGCGTGAGGAGCCGCAGCCGAAGTTGCGGCCCGCGAGCAGGATCTCGGCACCCTTGAACTCGGGCTTGTGCAGCTCGAAGTCGGGCTCCTTCATCCAGTCGTAGAAGAGGAACTGGCCGTATCCCGTGCGCTCGATGCGCTTGAGGAACTGCTTCGGGATGATCTGGTCGGTATCGATGTCGGGGCGATCGATGATCGCGACCACCGACGTCACCTGGCGCAGTTCACGCATTAGCCGAGCTCCCTCACGTCAACGAATCGGCCGGCGACGGCTGCAGCGGCGGCCATCGTCGGGCTGAGCAGGTGGGTTCGCCCGCCGCTCCCCTGGCGCCCTTCGAAGTTGCGGTTCGAAGTCGATGCGCAGCGTTCACCGGGCGAGAGCGTGTCGGGGTTCATGCCGAGGCACATCGAGCAGCCAGCTTCACGCCACTCGAAGCCGGCGTCGAGGAAGACCTTGTCGAGGCCTTCCTGCTCTGCCTGATGCTTGACCTTGGCGGAGCCGGGAACCACCATCGCGCGAACGGTCGACGCAACGTGCTTGCCGCGAACGACGGTGGCGGCGGCGCGCAGATCTTCGATGCGCGCATTCGTGCACGAGCCGATGAAGACACGGTCGATCGTGATCTCGGTAACCGGTGTGCCAGCTTCGAGGCCCATGTACTGCAGCGCACGCTCAGCGGCTTCACGATCGGTGGGATCAGCGAAATCGGCCGGGTCGGGAACGGTGCCGTCGACCGGCACGACCATGCCCGGGTTCGTGCCCCAGGTGACCTGCGGGGTCAGCGTCGTCACGTCGATGTCGACGATGCGATCGAACGTGGCGTCGGCATCGCTCTTGAGTGCGCTCCACCGGGCCACGGCCTCGTCCCACGCCGCACCCTTCGGTGCACCAGGGCGACCCTCGATGTACGCGAAGGTGGTTGCGTCGGGCGCGACCATGCCGGCGCGGGCGCCAGCTTCGATCGACATGTTGCAGATCGTCATTCGGCCCTCCATCGAGAGCGTCTCGATCGCCTCGCCGGCGTACTCGATCGCGTACCCGACACCGCCGTCGACGCCGATCTTGCCGATCGCCGCGAGCACCATGTCCTTCGCCGTCACACCGAACGGGAGCGTGCCGCTGAAGCGAATCTGCATCGTCTTCGGCCGCGACTGGAGCAACGTCTGGGTTGCCATCACGTGCTCAACCTCGGACGTGCCGATTCCGAAGGCGAGCGCTCCGAACGCGCCGTGCGTTGAGGTGTGGCTGTCGCCGCACACGATCGTCATGCCCGGCTGCGTGATGCCCAGCTCGGGGCCCATGACATGGACGATTCCCTCGCGGCCGCTTCCGGTCGCGTTGAGCGGCACGCCAAACTCCTCGCAGTTCGCGCGCAGCGCGTCGAGCTGCGCCTTCGCGATCAGGTCGGTGATCGGGCCGCGCTCGGTCGGAACGTTGTGATCCATCGTCGCGATCGTCAGGTCGGGACGGCGCACAGGTCGGCCGGCGAGCCGCAGGCCTTCAAACGCCTGCGGGCTTGTCACTTCGTGGACGAGGTGCAGATCGATGTAGATCAGCGCCGGCTCACCGGGCTTTTCATCGACGACGTGCGCCTGCCAGATCTTTTCGAAGAGTGTCGTTCCGGCCATCAGTGGTCTCCTGTTGCAGCGTAGCTACCGAAGATCCGTATCTCTCGCGTCCACTCGCGCATCTCGACGAGGGCCGTCTGCAGCCCCGCATCTTGGGGATGCCCGTCGAGCACCATGTCGAAGCGGTAGCGGAAGGTGGAGTGCGGGATCGGTCGTGACACGAGCTGCACAAGGTTCAACCCGTGACGCGCAAACGGCTGGAGTGCACCGACGAGCGCACCCGGCCGGTGGTCGGTGACGAACGAGATCCCGACGCGCGGGCGGTGTGGCACCTCGAGCAGCGTGTAGGGCGCGATCGTCACGAAGCGGGTGAATGCGCCGGGACGGTCGCCGACATCTTCCGCGATGACGTGCAAGCCATAGATCTCTGCGGCGGCTGCGCTCGCGATCGCGGCGTCGTACGGGTCGCCCGACTCGCTGACGAGCCGGGCACCGTCTGAGGTTGTCGCAGCCGGAACACACTCAACATCGAGCGAGCGGATCAGGTCGCGGCACTGGTCGAACGCAACGGGAATCGACCGCAGCGTGCGCACCTCACCGATGGCAATCGGGCTCTTCGCGACGACACAGTGGACGATCGGCAGCGTCACTTCCGCAACGATCGAGAGCGGTGCGTCGTAGAGCAGGTCGTGCGTCTCCGCGACAGGCCCGTGCAACGAGTTTTCGATCGGAAGCACACCGAGCGCGGTCTTCGCTGACGCGGTCTGCTCGACCACGGCGATGAAGCTCGGCATCGGTTCGAGCGTTGCGCCTGCAGGGGCAAGCAGCGCGGCAGCGGCCGCGGTGTGGCTACCGGCCGGGCCGGGGTACGCGACGACCAGGTCGGTCACGCAGCCGCCAGCGCGGCCAGCACGGCATCGCCGAACTGCGAGGTTGTTGCGGTGCCGCCGACATCGGGTGTCGGAGTCGACGCGAGCGCGCTCTCAACAGCAGCCTCGACCTTGCGGGCAAGCGCTGCTTCACCGAGACCGTGGTCGAGCATCATCGCGAGCGAGCGCAGCATTGCGGTCGGGTTCGCCTTGCCCTGGCCGGCAATGTCGGGGGCCGAGCCGTGCACCGGCTCGAAGATCCCGGGGCCCGACGAGCCGAGGCTCGCTGAGGCAGCCAGACCAAGGCCGCCGGTGACGGCAGCCGCGATGTCGGAGAGGATGTCGCCGAACGTGTTCTCGGTGACGATCACGTCGAACATGTCTGGATCGGTCACAAGCTGCATTGCGGCGCTATCGACGAGGCCGTGACGGAGCTCGACGTCGGGGAACTCCGCCGACATCTCGATCACGATCTTCCGCCACAGGCGAGAGGTGTCGAGCACGTTCGCTTTATCGACTGAGGTCAGCTTCCCGCGCCGTGCGCGTGCGAGCTCGAAGCCGCGGCGAACGATCCGCTCGATCTGCGTTGGGTGGTACTCGCAGGTGTCGAATACGGTGCCATCGTCGAGCGTTCCGCGACGGCCGTAGTAGAGGCCGCCGACGAGCTCGCGCACGATCAACATGTCGATGCCGGGCGCGATCGCCGGGCGCAGGTTTGCGTAGACGTCGAGCGCCTTGCGAATGCCGATCAGCCCGATCTCCGGGCGCACAGCGGCACCGTCGTACTTCGGCAGCCCAACGGCACCAAGCAGCACCCCGTCGGCACGCAGACACGCCTGCACCGTCTCGTCGGGCATCGGGTTGCCCGTCGCGTCAATCGCGGCGCCACCAAAGAGGTGCGACTCGATCGTCAGCTCAAGGGGAAGCGCCTCGAGAACACGGATGGCCTCCGCCATCACCTCGGGGCCAATGCCGTCACCCGGCAGACAGACGATCGTTCTAGGCGCCATGAATCTCCTCTCGAATCAGGTCAAGCAAGTGGGTGAAGAACCGGCGCACGCCGGTTGGTGAAAGCGTTCCGGTGTTCGCTTCAACAAGCTGCTCGACCATCGATTCCTCGCGGGCCATGTCGCGCAGCGGCAGCCCGGCGCGCACCTTGTGCACGTGGAGTGTGCGAACGATCTCGAGCCGCCGGTTGAGCAGCTCAAGCAGCTTCTGGTCGATCTCGTTGATCTCGCGCCGGGTGGCGGCGAGCGTCTCGTCGGAGGGGTAGTTCTCTGTGCTCATGCGGCTTTGCTCTCCCATGTGTTCCCGAAGGTCGGGTCGGTGTGACACCTCATTCGTTGAGCTGCCACGACTCTCCTTAGACTTTCTCCATGCAGTTCCGGCGAATCCACGATCTTCCCCCCTACGTCTTTGCCGCTGTCGACCAGCTGAAGCGTGAGCTTCGGCGCGACGGTCGCGACGTTATCGACCTTGGTTTCGGCAATCCCGACATCCCGTCGCCCGAGATCGCTGTAGAGAAGCTTGCCGAAGCTGCGGGCAAGCCGATCAACCATCGGTACTCGTCGAGCCGCGGCCTGCCGAACCTGCGCCAGGCGGTGTGCGAGCGCTACGCCAGCCATTTCGGCGTCACGAACCTCGATCCCGACCAGCACGTGGTCAGCACGATCGGTGCCAAGGAGGGTCTTGCCCACCTGATGTGGGTGCTGCTCGATGCGGGCGACGTTGCCGTCGTGCCGTCGCCGAGCTACCCGATCCACCTTGTTGCGCCGCGCCTTGCTGGTGCCACCGTCGTGCACGCCCGCATCGAGAGCGCCGAGTTCTTGGAGGCGATCGAGGATGCCGTTCGTGCCGCGCAGCCCGCGCCGCGCGTTGTGATCGTCAGCTTCCCGCACAACCCGACGACCGTCGTTGCAACGCCCGAGCTGATGCAGCGGCTCGTCGATCTTGCGCGCGAGCGAGAGTTCGTGCTCGTCCATGACTTTGCGTACGCCGATATCGCCTTCGACGGCCACAAGCCGCCGTCGGTGCTCGCGGCAGACGGCGCCCTCGATGTTGCCGTCGAGCTCTACAGCCTCACCAAGTCGTTCTCGATGGCCGGTTGGCGCATGGGTTTCGTGCTCGGCCGCCCCGACGTTGTGGCGGCGCTCGCGAAGCTCAAGTCGTACCTCGACTACGGCACCTTCCAGCCGATCCAGATCGCCTCGATCGTCGCGTTGCGCGAGGCCTCCGACTACCCGCTTGAGGTCAACGAGATCTACAAGAGCCGTCGCGCCGCGCTGATCGGCGGACTGCAGCGGGCCGGCTGGGACGTTCCCGCCCCTATCGGCACGATGTTCACGTGGGCGCGGATCCCCGAGGCCTACCGTGAGCTCGGCAGCCTCGAATTCGCCCTGAAGCTTGCCCGGGAGGCCGACGTAGCCGTCAGCCCAGGCATCGGTTTCGGCCCGGGCGGAGACGGCCACGTTCGATTTGCTCTCGTCGAGAACGAGCAGCGGATCAATCAGGCGACTCGCTCGATCCGCCGCCTGCTCCAAGGCGAGTAGCGCGCGACCCATTAGGTCGTCGCGCCCTCCGAAGCTGAGCTGACGAGCTTCGCGTACTTCGCGAACACGCCCTGCTTGTAGCGGGGCTCCGGCTTCGTCCAGCTCTTCATCCGCTCGGCGATCTCCTCGGGTGAAACCTCCAGGTCGAGCCGACGATTGACGACGTCGAGCGTGATGATGTCGCCATCGCGGACAGCCGCGATCGGGCCGCCGTGTGCGGCCTCCGGCGCGATGTGGCCGACCATCAGGCCGTGTGTCGCGCCCGAGAAGCGACCGTCGGTGATCAAGCAGACCTCGTCGCCGATGCCCTCGCCGACGATTGCAGCCGTGACGTGCAGCATCTCGCGCATGCCGGGGCCACCCGAGGGGCCTTCGTAGCGGATCACGACCACGTCGCCCGGTTTGATCGACCGGGACTTCACGGCGGCGAAGCACTCTTCTTCGGAGTCGAAGACACGCGCGGGGCCGCGATGGAGCAGGCGCTCGTGGCCCGAGAGCTTCACGACCGAGCCTTCGGGCGAAAGGGTGCCGCGGAGGATGCCGATGCCGCCCGTGGGCTTCAACGGATGCTCCCACGGAACAACGACCTCCTGGCCGGAGGTCTCGACCGCTTCTGCGCCGATCTCTTCGAGGGTCTTCCCGTCAACGCCAACCTGGCCCTCGTGGACGAGTCCAGCACCGACGAGTTCGCGGGCAACGAGGCCGATACCGCCAGCCTCGTACATGTCGACAGCCACGTAGCGACCGCCCGGCTTGATGTCGACGACGATCGGCGTCTTGGCCGCGATCGTGTCGAACTCGTCGATCGTCAGCGGGATCCCCGCCTCCTTCGCGATCGCAAGCAGGTGGAGCACGCCATTCGTTGAGCCGCCCGAGCCCGCGACCGCCACAATCGCGTTCTCGAAGGCCTCCTTGGTGAGGATCTTCGACGGGCGAAGATCCTTGCGCACGACGTCCATCACCATCTGGCCAGCAGCAAACGCCGCCTCAGTCTTCTTTTCATGCGTCGCCGGAATACCCGACAGGCCGCGCGGGCTCAGACCGAGGAAGTCGAGCACCATCGCCATCGTGTTGGCGGTGAACTGACCGCCACACGCGCCGGCACCCGGACAGGCAGCCGACTCAAGCTCATGGACATCCTCGTCGGACATCTTTCCGGCCGCGTGAGCACCGACGGCCTCGAACACGTCCTGGATCGTGACGTCACGGCCGTCGTAGTGGCCTGGCTGGATCGAGCCGTTGTAGAAGATCAAGCCCGGAACGTCGAGGCGCGCAAGCGCCATCGCGCCGGCTGGGATCGTCTTGTCGCAGCCAACGATCATCACGAGGCCGTCGAGCAGATGCCCTTCGACGACGAGCTCGATCGAGTCGGCGATCAGCTCGCGCGAGATCAGCGAGCCGCGCATACCGGTCGTGCCCATCGAGACGCCGTCGGAGACCGAGACCGTGTTGAACTCGACTGGCGTACCACCGGCGGCACGGATGCCTTCCTTGACGTGGCGGGCAAGCAGCCGCTGGTTCAGGTTGCACGGCATCGTCTCGATCCACGTCGTACCGACGCCGATCAGAGGCTTCGCGAGGTCTTCGTCGGTGTAGCCGACGCCCTTCAGCATCGCGCGCGCAGGAGCGCGGTCGACACCGTCGGTGAGCATGCTGCTCCGCTTCTTGGCGGGATCTGTCGGTTGTGAGTAGACGCTCACACAGCCTCCGTTCCGTTCGTGGCGATACGCAAGGGCAACACCCGGGCTCCGGGTGCACGTCGTTCGAGCTCAGCGGCGACCGCCTCGGCCTGCCCGGGCCACGCCCAGCAGACGACGGTGGGGCCTGAGCCCGAAAGGGTTGCGCCGGCCGAGCCAGGCACAGGGTTCGCCCGAAGATCGGCGAGCACTGGCGCGTCGGCCATGCGGTAGGGCTCGTGCAGCACGTCGTTGAACGCGCGCTCAAGCAAGGCGCCGTCGCCCGCTGCGATGCCGGCGCCAAGGAGCGCGGCACGGGCGGCAGCCGCGACGGCGTCGGCGTACGGCAGGGTCTGTGGCAGACGGCCGCGCGATGCCTCGGTGTTCACCCGCGAGGTCGGCACGATCACAACGGGGTCGAACGGGAGTGAGGTCGAGATGCGGCGGGCGCGCGGCGCGCCGTCTTCCTGCCAGATCAGGCAGGCGCCGCCAAGCAGGGCGGCTGCGAGGTTGTCGGCGTGACCTTCGAGCGGCAGGCCGAGGGCGAGCAGCTGGTCGGAGTCCAGGTTGCGACCAGAGACGATCGAGGCCGCAACGAGTCCGGCTGCCACCGTGGCCGCGCTGGAGCCGAGGCCGCGCTCGAGCGGAATGCGGTTGACGAAGCGGAACGCCCAGCCGTCGATCGGCGCGACGAGCGCGAACGCACGGAGCGCAAGGTGCTCGGGGCCAGCCGGGATCTCGTCGGTGCCTTCACCGGAGAGCTCGACGAGCGGCTCACCTGGCTCGGCAGGACGAACTTCAAGTTCGTTCCAGAGGTCGAATGCGGCACCGGCGCAGTCGAAGCCGGGACCGAGGTTGGCCGTGGTTGCTGGAGCGCGGACCGTGACCGCGGTCACGGCCGCATCGCCTCGGCCAGGATCGAGTCGGCGTCGGCATCGACGAGTCGACTCGGTGCGGCCATGGCGTCGACGCGCGAGGTGTCCTTCAGGCCGTGGCCGGTCAGGACGCAGACCACCGTGCTCCCCTTCTCGAGCTCGGCGTGCTTGAGCGCAGCGAACCCTGCAGCAGACGAGGGCTCGCAGAAGAGTCCCTCGTTGTTTGCAATCTCGTGCCAGGCGTGCGCGATCTCCTCGTCGGAGAGCGACACGCGCTCGAGCCAACCCTGCGCGTCGAGATCGTCGATCTCGTGCTGGTGGGCCGGTTCGGCGATGCGGATCGCGGTCGCGAGCGTTGTTGCGCGCGCGGTTGCCTCACCCTGGAGGATCCGCGGCTTGACGCCTTCCTCGGTGAAGCCCTTGCAGTAGGCGACCGTGTTGCCGCCACCGCCATAGGGAAGCGCAAGAACGTGTGGGACGCTGCCGAGCGCCTCGTTGATCTCGAATGCCGCCGTCTTCTGTCCCTCGATGCGGTCGGGGTTGACGGAGTTGACGAGCGCGAAGACGCCGCGGTCGGCAAGTTCGCGGCAGCTCTGGAGCGCCTCGTCGAACGACCCTCGCACCTCCAGCACGCGCGCACCAACCGCACGAGCCTGTGCGCCCTTCGCAGCAGCGATCTGGCCGGTGGGCGTCAACACGACGGTGGTGAGCCCAGCAGCCGCACCATAGGCGGCCGCCGATGCAGCAGTGTTGCCCGTCGATGCACAGATGATTCCGTCGACGCCAGCCTCAAGCGCCTTCGCGACCGCGACGACCATGCCGCGATCTTTGAAGCTCGCCGTGGGGTTCATCCCCTCGAACTTGAACCACAGCTCGACCCCGAGCGTCTCGCCCAGCCGACGTGCGCGGACGAGCGGCGTGGAGCCTTCGCCGAGTGTGAGGTTCGGCGTGTTGGGCCCAATGACCGGGATCCGGTCGCGGTAGCGGTCGATTACGCCCATCCGAGCTCCGTCACGCCGCGCGAGGAGATCACTGGGAACGGCTGGGGCGCACGCTTCACCTCTGGGAGCGCGGCGATTGCCGTGAGCGCATCGCGCAGGTCACCCTCGCGCGCTTCGTGCGTTACGACGTGCAGCGTGGCGCCGTCAAGGCTCTGGTGCTGCAGCAGGCGCGACACCGACACCTGGCGCTGCGCGAGTTCGTCGGCGACGCGCGAGAGCACGCCCGGACGATCCTCGACCGACAGGTGGAAGTAGTACGGCGAGCGATGCTCGCCAACCGGCAGGCGCGGCAGCGTGCGGCGCACTGGGTCGTTCTGCAAGAAGCCTGTGCCCATCGTTCCGATCACGCTCGTGATGTCGGCGATGACGGCCGACGCAGTTTCGACGCCGCCGGCGCCGGGACCCTCAAGCGTGATCTCACGGATCGCGTCGCCCTGCAGCATCACCGCGTTGAACGCGCCTTCGACGGCGGCGAGCGGATGGTGCTTGTCGACGAGCGCCGGGCTGACGCGAACGTCAACGTGGCCGTCCATCAGGCGGGCCTGGCCGATGAGCCGAATCACCATGTCGAGCTGGCTCGCCGCCGCGACATCGAGCGGGTCGATCGTGTCGATGCCCACCTTCGCGACGTCTTCCAGGGCGTAGCGCGACGCAAACGCGACGGTGGCGAGGATCGCCATCTTCGCGGCGGCATCGGCTCCCGTGACATCGTCGGTGGGGTCAGCTTCGGCGTAGCCGCGCGCCTGCGCGTCGGCAAGAGCCTCGTCGTAGCTCATCCCCGCTTCCATCGCGGTGAGCATGAAGTTCGTGGTGCCGTTCACGATGCCGAGCACGCTGTGCACGTTCGTGACGACGAGCGACTCGCGCAGCACCTTGATCACCGGAATCGCGGCACACACGCTCGCTTCGAAGCGCAGCTGCACGCCCGAGGATGACGCGGCGGCAAACAGCTCGTCGCCCCTGCGGGCGACAAGCTGCTTGTTTGCCGTCACGACGTTCTTACCCCGGCGCAGCAGGTCGAGGACGGTCTCGCCCGTCCCCTCGACCCCGCCCATGACTTCGGCAACAACGGAGATCGACGGATCGTCGAGGATCTCGTTGATGTCCGTGGTGAGGACGCCCGGCGCCGCCGGGAACTCCCGTTCTTTGTCGAGGCTGCGCACCAGGGCTTTGACCACCCGCAGGCGGTGCCCTGTTGCGCGCTCGATGTCCTCCGCCTGCTCATGGAACAGACGGTTGACAGCGGCCCCAACCGTGCCGTAGCCGAGAAGGGCTACCGGTACGTCAACTGACGCCATGCGCCCCCGTCACTTCGCGCTCACCGAGCGCACGGAGCCGCTTGCCGACCTTCTCGATCGTGGTCTCGCTGAGCACGTTGCGGTACTCGACGAGCGACGGGCGACCGCGCTCCATCTCGGCGATCCACTCGCGGGCAAACGAGCCGTCCTGAATGTCGGTCAGCACCTTCTTCATGTTGTCCTTGACGTGCTGGTCGACAACACGCGGACCAACGCGATGCGAGCCGAACTCGGCCGTGTCGGAGATCGAGTAGTGCATCCGCTCGAGGCCGCCTTCGAAGATCAGGTCGACGATCAGCTTGAGCTCGTGGAGGCACTCGTAGTAGGCGATCTCCGGCTGGTAGCCCGCCTCGACAAGCGTGTCGAAGCCGTAGCGGATCAGCTGGGTGACGCCACCGCAGAGGACTGCCTGCTCACCGAAGAGGTCGCTCTCGGTCTCTTCCTTGAACGTCGTCTCGATGATGCCGGCACGGCCCGAGCCGATACCGACGGCGTACCCGAGGGCGTAGTCGCGTGCCTTGCCCGACGCGTCCTGGGCGATGGCGATCAGTGCCGGGGTGCCGTAGCCCTCTTCGAAGAAGCGGCGGACGACGTGGCCCGGGCCCTTCGGGGCAACCATGAACACGTCATGGCCGGCCGGCGGGGTGATCAGGCCGAAGTGGATCGCGAAGCCGTGGGCGAAGACGAGCGCCGCGCCCGGCTCGAGGTTCGGCTCAACCTCGTTCTTGAACAGCTCGGCCTGCGAGCCGTCGGGGACGAGGAAGACGACGAGCTGCGCGCCCTTGACGGCCTCAGCGACGGTCTTGACGGTGAGGCCAGCCTCTTCGGCGGTTGCGCGCGAGGCGCTGTCGGGACGAAGGCCGATCTCGACCTTCACGCCGGAGTCGGCGAGGTTCAGTGCGTGTGCGTGGCCCTGGCTGCCGAACCCGAGCACTGCGACCTTGCCTGAGAGCAGGGAGAGGTCGCCCGACTTGATCACTTCTGCCATGCGGTTTCGTTCCTTTCGCTTTTAAGTAAGGGCGGCCTGGGCCCGGGATTGGCGCGGGCCGGGCCGGCGCAAGCCGATCCTGCCCGTGCGGGCGAGTTCGCGCACCCCATGGGGGCGGACGAGCTCCTCGAAGGCGTCGAGTTCCTCGGGCCTTCCGACGATCTCAAACGTGAGCGCTTCACGGCCAATGTCAGCGACACGGGCGCCGAAGACGTCACCGAGCGCGATCAGCTCGGCGCGGCGGTCGGGTGGTGCCCCCACGGTGATCAGGGCGAGCTCACGCTCGACTGACTCGTCGGGAAGCAGTTCGACGACACGCAGCACGTTGACGAGCTTGTGCATCTGCTTTTCGATCTGCTCGATCGTGTGCTCACTGCAGTCGACCCGAAGCGTGAGCCGGGAGATACCCGGGCGCTCGGTGGGGCCAACGGCAAGGCTTTGGATGTTGTAGCCGCGACGGGCAAAGAGCTGCGAGATGCGGACGAGTGCGCCCGGCTTGTTCTCGAGCTCAACCGAGACGGTGTGGTGGCTCACGATGGAACCTCCTCTTCGTCGGGCATCTCGATGATGTCGACGGCAGCTGCGCCGGCGGGGATCATCGGGTAACAGTTCTCTTCTGGATCGGTGCGAACGTCGACAACCGCGGTGCGTCCCGCTTCAAGGGCCGCACGCAACGTCGACTCGAGATCGTCTTCGTGGTCGACCGTGAAGCCAGCTGCCCCGAGCGCCTCAGCGAGCTGTGCGTAGTCGGGCACCTGCTTGGTGAGGTGCGTTTCGGCGAACCGCTCCGAATAGAAGAGGTCTTGCCACTGGCGCACCATGCCCAGCCAACCGTTGTTCACGATCACGACGACGATTGGGAGCCGCTCAAGCGCTGCGGTCGCGAGCTCCTGGCAGGTCATCTGGAAGCAGCCGTCGCCGTCGACGCAGATCACGGTGGCGTCGGGGCGTGCCGCCTTGGCGCCGACGGCGGCCGGAACACCGAAGCCCATCGTTCCGAGCCCACCTGAGGTGATGAAGGAGCGGGGCTCGTCGCACTGGAGGTACTGCATCGCCCACATCTGGTGCTGGCCGACGCCTGTTGTCCAGATCACGTCGTTGCGTCCGGCGGTGATGTCACGGAGCGTCTCCATCACAAGCTGCGGCTTGATCAGCGAGCCGGGCGTCCCCTTGCGGTACTTGTAGGGGTACTGCCCACGCCACTCGTCGAGCTGCGCGTGCCATGCGGCGGTCTGCATCGGCTTCTCGGCGAGCATCGTCTTCAGCTCGCTCGTCAGCTGTGTGAGTGCCAGTTTCAGCGGCCCGACGACCGGAATGTCGGCCGAGCGGATCTTCCCAACTTCGGCCGCGTCGATGTCGAAGTGGATGACCTTTGCGCCTGGCGCAAACGCTGAGACTTTGCCGGTGACGCGATCGTCGAACCGCGAGCCGACGGCGATGATCAGGTCGGACTTGTTGAGCGCGAAGTTCGCGAACTTCGAGCCGTGCATGCCTGGCATGCCGCAGTTCAACGGATGACTGTCGGGAATCGCGCTCTTGCCCATGAGCGTGACGACGGACGGCAGGTTGGCCGACTCGATCAGTTCGAGCAGTTCGGCGCAGGCGTCACCGTTCAGGACACCGCCGCCCGCGTAGACGATCGGCTGGCGGGCATCGGCGATCGCCCGAGCGGCTTCGCGTACCTGGCGTTCGTGCACCTTCGTCGGTGGCTTCCACCCTGGCAGATCGACCTCGTCGGGATAGTGGAAGTCGAGCTCGGCCTCCTGAGCGTCCTTCGCGATATCGACAAGGACAGGGCCGGGGCGGCCGGTGCGGGCAACGTGGAACGCAGCCTTCATGACCGCAGGGATCTCGCGAACGTCCTGCACGAGCCACGAGTGCTTCACGCACGGGAGCGTGATGCCGGTGATGTCGATCTCCTGGAACGCGTCAGTACCGATCAGTCGCGAGTAGACCTGGCCGGTAATACAGACAAGCGGCGTCGAATCCATCCACGCGTCGGCGATCGGAGTAACGAGGTTCGTCGCTCCCGGGCCGGACGTCGCGATGGCGACACCGACTCTGCCGGACGCGCGCGCGTAGCCCTGCGCCATGTGGCCAGCACCCTGTTCGTGCCGTGCCAAGACGTGGCGTACGGTCGTTCCACGAGCAATTGCGTCGTAGGTCGGAAGGATCGCTCCTCCCGGAATACCGAACATCACCTCGACGCCTTCCGCCTCGAGCGAGCGGAGGATCGCGTCAGAGCCGAGCATCCGTGTCATGCCGTGGCCTCCTTGCGGTGGGTGTGGGGGCGCGTGGCCGAGCGCGAATCGCGCTTCAGGCCTTCCATTTCCCGCTTGGTGTTCATCGTCGTACGCACTCTCAGGCTCCTACTGGTTTGTCGGTACGCGCCGTCGGCGCGGCGCACGTCTCCCGTGTTCGGTCTCCGTCTGCGGCGACTCGGCCGCGTGAGTGCATCGATCCCCCTAGAGGGGGATTACGACGATGGACAGAACGAACGAGAGCGTCTGTGCGGACGCATCAAAGGATGAGCGGTGTTCGATCGCCTGTGCCATCGGTGGTTTGAGTCTGCCTACGGCCTGTATTGGTGTCAAGAATGGTACGCGGAGCAGGGAAAACCCCGCAGACCAATCGTGCGGGCCGTTTTGGCTAGGCGATCGCGGCCGAAACGGCGTCTTCTGCCGCGTGCGCTTCGGCGTGCTCTTCCATCAGCCAGCCGTGCCCGAAGCGCCGCATCTCTTCGATGATCGGCAGCAGTGCGGCGCCCTTCGACGTGAGGCTGTACTCCACGCGGGGCGGTGATTCGGGGTAGCTGCGGCGCTCGACGATGCCCTGCTCTTCGAGCATGTGGAGGCGCTCCGACAGTGTCCGCGGGCTGATGCCGTGGCACGCATGCTCCATCTGCGTGAAGCGGCGTGGCCCTTCGGAGAGGTCGTGAACGATGACTGACGTCCACTTCGAGCCGATCAGATCGGATGTGGCCGCGACAGCACAGCACGTTCCGTCGTGGACATCGCCCATCCGCCGGTGCTGGTGATCGCTCATGCAGAAACAAGTCTACAACAGAATCGGCGCCACTACCAAATATGAAGTATTAGTTCCTGCATACCTGCGATTAGCAATTCTTTTGCGTAGTGCCGCTCCGGGTGCCTCGCCGATTCTGAAGGAGTTCTTACGTCGGTCTTAGGCGGCTCTAAGGAGGCGGCCGCAAGCTGTGCTCACTGTGATCGCGACCTCCAACTCCCTCCCTCCCACGCAGGTCGCGTGGCACAGCGAGCGCGCAGACGCGCTCTCTCTCACACGGTCGCAGCGGCCCACGCTGCGTCGCACTCACCCCGGGGTCGGCTCAGACTCCCCCTGCCTGCGTATGGTCGGGTCGGCCCCGGGGACCTCCCTTTTTCAGCCATGAGTGAGCTGATTGGCGGACATTCGGCGGCTGGGCTTTCCAACCGCGCGCGGAACGGCCACCATACGCGCATGGCAATTCTTGTCGTGGACGATGACCAGGCTGTTCGCGACGCGATTCGGCGCGCCCTTTCGATGCAAGGCTACGACGTCGAGACGGCCGCCGATGGTCAGGAGGCGCTTGAGCGCTTGAACGATCCGGCTGGCATCGATCTGCTTGTGGTTGACGTGTTGATGCCGCGCCTGGATGGTCTCGACTTGACGCGTCGCCTGCGGTCTGACGGCAGCCCGCTTCCGATCTTGATGCTGACGGCCCGCGACCAGGTCGCCGATCGCGTCGCTGGTCTTGAGGCTGGCGCCGACGACTACCTCGTCAAGCCGTTCGCGCTCGAAGAGCTGATCGCCCGTGTGCGGGCGCTGCTGCGGCGCCTTGGCTCCGATGAGGAGTCGACGACGCTCTCGTTTGCCGACCTCACCCTCGACACGGGCACGCGTGAGGTGACGCGCGGCGATCAGTCGCTCGAGCTGACGCGCACGGAGTTCGCGCTGCTCGAGCTGTTCCTGCGCAATCCGCGCCAGGTGCTGACCCGATCGGTGATCTTCGATCGCGTGTGGGGCTACGACTTCGGGTACGGGTCGAACAGCCTCGACGTCTACATCTCGTATCTGCGCAAGAAGACGGAAGCGGCCGGCATGTCGCGCCTCATCCATACGGTTCGGGGCGTCGGGTACGCCCTGCGCGAGAGCTAGGGCATGGAATGGCACCACTGCTCGCGCTCCCGGTGTGCCGGTGAGCGTCTTTGCCAGCCATGGTCCGCATCGGTTGCGGGCGCGCGCGGCGCGACGACGCCTTCGCCAAACCACTAGGGTCAGCAGCATGAGTCTGCGCGGGCGGTTTGTCCTGGTTGCGGCTGCTGCTGTTGCGGCGGCTGTCGCGATCGCGTCGGTTGTCGTCTATTTCATCGTGCAGAACGAGCTGCGCGGGCAGGTCGATCGCAGCTTGCAGGATCAGGCGCGCCAGATCGTCTCTCTGCCAGGTCTCGGGTTCGCCACGCCGATCGGCAACAAGAAGTACGCGCTGCATACGCGTGGGTTGCCGTTTGGGAGCTACTTCCAGCTCGTTGATGCGGGCGGCTCGCTGTATCTCCCCGAGCAGTTCGACACCGTTGCACCGCAGCTTCCTGGCGCTGCCGAGGCGCAGAAGGTGGCCGAGAACACGAAGCCGGCGTTCTTCTCGGACACGCATGTGCAGGGCAAGCATGTGCGTGTCTTGACGACGCGGGCGACACCGTATCCCTATGCGATTCAGATCGCGGTGCCGCTCTCGGACGTCGACCATGAGCTTGGGAAGATCGAGCTGTGGCTGCTGCTTGTTGCGATCGGCGGCGTTGGCGCGGCATCGGTCGCCGGCTTCTTGGTGGCACGTGCGGCGCTCCGCCCGATCCGCAAGCTCTCCGACACGGCCGAGAACGTGCGACTGACCCGCGACCTCACCCAGCGGATCGACGTGCACGGCAACGACGAGCTGTCGAGCCTCGCCTCGACCTTCAACGCGATGCTTGAGTCGCTCGACGATGCGGCGCAGCGTCAGCGCCAGCTCGTCCAGGACGCGTCGCACGAGCTGCGCACGCCGCTCACGAGCTTGCGCACGAACATCGAGGTGCTCGCGATGGGCGATGGTCTGCCCGCCGAGGATCGCGAGCAGCTGCTGAAGGATGTTGTCGCGCAGCTCACCGAGATGACGGCGCTGATCGGCGAGCTCACCGACCTCGCCCGCGGCGAGGGCCAGGAGACGGTGCTTGAGGAGGTGCGGATCGACCTGCTCGTTGGTGAGGCGATCGAGCGCACCCGCCGCAACCACCCCGACGTGCCGATCGACGCCGAGCTTGAGCCGGTCGCGACGGTGGGATCACCCGCGAACCTCGAACGTGCGATCGGCAACCTGCTCGACAACGCCGCCAAGTGGAGCCCCGCAGGGGCCTCGATCGAAGTTGTCCTTACGGGCGGCGTGTTGACGGTGCGCGATCACGGCCCCGGCATCCCCGACGCCGACCTCCCCTACATCTTCGACCGCTTCTATCGCGCAACCTCAGCACGCTCAATGCCGGGCTCGGGCCTTGGCCTCGCGATCGTCCGTCAGGTGGCGGAGAGCCACGGTGGCTCGATCACCGTCGAACGACCCGATGGTGGCGGCACCCTAATGCGGCTTACGCTCCCCGCGCGTCCGCTCGCGCCGGCGAGTGACGGCGCCTAACAGCCCAGCGGCCTCGGCGAACTCGGTGTCTGACACCGGGGTCTAGCGCTTTCCAATTCCGACAGGGGTTGCGTGAGGGCGAATGTACCGCTCGCAGCGAAACTCATAGGGAAATCTTAGGCCCTTCTAAAGCGTGGCTGATGTAGTCCACCGGGTCGCCGCGTGGCGTCAGCGAACCCACCGAGGAGCGCCTGTGTTCTACATCTCGTACATGCTCGCGGAGCTCCGGCGACGCCGGGGCCGCACCCTGCTCACAGCGCTCGGCCTTGCGGTCGGCGTCGGACTTGTCGTCACCGTCAACGCCCTCTCGACAGGGCTCAACCAGGCGCAGGCAAAGGTGCTGAAACCCCTCACCGGTCTCGGTACGGACATGTCTGTCACCCGGCCGCTTGTCATCGCCACCACCTCCGGCGGCTTCCAGTCGCTCACGCCCGCCGAACGCGCGAAGCTCCGCTCAGAAGGCGGCCCGCGCGGCTTCGACTTCCAAAGCCTGAAACCCGGCGCGAAGTTCAGCAGCGACCGCTTCACCTTCGGGACGCAACAGACCTTCCCTTCGACGGAAGTCGCCTCGATCTCGAAGCTCGCGCACGTCTCGATCGCCGCCGGCTCACTCACCCTCAACGCCGTCCACATCTCCGGCACCGTCCCGAAACAGACAACGACGGCGACACCCGGCCCCGGCGGCTTCAGTGGCGGAGGCGGCGGCGGCTTCTTCTCCGGCCCTCGCTCGATCAACTTCGACACGAAGTCGGTCACGGGCATCGACGAGACCCAGCCAACACTCGGCGCGATCACGACCTCCCAGATCTCGTCGGGCGCCTACTTCAGTGGCACCGACCCGTACCAGGCGATCCTCAACGTGAGCTACGCCAACAGCAACAACCTGAAGGTCGGTTCGAAGCTCACCCTCGCAGGCAAGACGTTCGCGGTGATCGGGATCGCGACAACACCGCTTGGTGGCCAATCCTCGGACGTCTACCTCAAGCTCGCTGAGCTCCAGAAGCTCTCCGGCAACACCGGTCGGGTCAACACGATCCTCGTCGAGGCCGACAACGCCTCCCACGTCGCCGCCGTCTCGACCGCGATCAAGAAGACGTTCAAAGACTCCAGCGTCACAACCGCCAAAGACCTCGCCGACCGCATCTCCGGATCACTCGTCGACACGAAGAAGCTGACCGACAAACTCGGCACAGCACTCGAGATCGTCGGGCTCGTCGCCGCAATCCTGATCGCCTCGCTGCTCACCCTCTCCTCAGTCACGAAGCGGATCCGAGAGCTCGGGACGCTGAAGGCGCTCGGGTGGTCGCAAGGCCTCGTCATCCGCCAAGTCACGGGCGAATCGCTCTTCCAAGGCCTCGTCGGCGGCGTACTTGGCGTCGTCGTAGGACTTGGCGGTGCCGCGCTCGTCAGCGCGTTCGCCCCCAGCCTGCAAGCGACCGTCGGCAGCACATCGGCCACCGCCAATGCCGTGACAGGACAGGGCGGCGGCCCCGGAGACTTCGGCCCGCCCGGCGGCGGCGCCGGACTCTTCGGCCGCTTCCTCGACAACGGCCTCACAACCGGGTCGTCAAGCGTCTCGATCTCAGCCCCCGTCAGCATCAGTTTGCTCGCCACCGCCATCGGCCTTGCCGTCCTCGGCGGCCTGCTCGCCGGTGCCGTCGGCGGGTTCCGTGCATCACGCCTTCGCCCCGCAGACGCCCTGCGCCACCTCGACTAGGAGCCACTCATGACGACGACAGACACCACACCGGCCGTCTACGAGCTCCGCGGCGTCTCGCGCAGCTACGGCTCCGGCACCACCGCCGTCAACGCGGTCAACAACCTCGAACTGACGATCGGCGCCGGCGAATACACCGTCATCGCCGGCCCAAGCGGTTCGGGCAAGACCACGCTGCTGCAGCTGCTCGGTGGCCTCGACCGTCCGACCGCGGGAGAGCTGCTCTTCGAAGGCCGCGATATCGCCCATGCCGGCGAAGGCGAACTGACAGCGATCCGACGGACGAAGATCGGCTTCGTGTTCCAGCAGTTCAACCTGATCCCCACACTCACCGCGCGCCAGAACGTCGAGGTCGCACTCGCCCCCACGAAGATCGCGAACCGCACCGCTCGCGCACAGGAGCTGCTCGAAACAGTTGGCCTTGGCGCACGTGCAGAGCACCTGCCGTCGCAGATGTCAGGTGGCGAGCAGCAACGGGTCGCAATCGCCCGCGCGCTCGCCAACCACCCCGACGTCCTGCTCGCCGACGAACCGACCGGCAACCTCGACTCGGCCTCGGGCGCCGAGATCGTGACGCTGCTGCGCAACCTCGCCGACGAGAAAGGCCATACCGTGCTCGTGATCACGCACGATCCGGCAATCGCCGCCGGGGCCCCAAGGGTGATACGCCTGCGCGACGGGAAGCTCGAAGAACCTGCCCCAGCCGACGGAGAGGAAACGAACTCTTAGTGAGTTCTTAGGTGGTTTTCAGGCAGATCTCACCGCCGACCGGTCGAATACAGGCATGAACGAGATTCCTGGATTCCCCCCTCTGCCAAACCAGCCAGCCCCAACCCCACCCCCCGCCCCGTCCGGCGCAGGCCGACGCGCCGCACTCACCGCAGCCGCGCTCCTCGCAGTCGGTGGTGGCGGAGCAGCAGTTGGCGCACTCACCTACGCGAGCCTCGACCATGGCGGCACCACAACCGTCGTGCGCGACATCTCAGGCGCAGGATCATCGACGGTCACAGAGGCGGCGCTCTCGATCACCGATATCGCGAAGCGCACAACGCCCGGCGTCGTCGACATCGTCGTCACCTCAAACGCATCGAACGGCTTCTACTCCCAGCCGCAGACCGCGGAAGGCTCCGGCTTCGTCTACGACACAAAGGGCGACATCGTCACGAACGAGCATGTCGTTGCGGGCGCCACATCGATCAAAGTCAACTTCCCGTCGGGCGCAAGCTACGTCGGCAAGCTGATCGGCGTTGACGCCTCCACCGACCTCGCCGTCGTGCGAGTCAAGGCCCCCGCCTCCGCGCTGCACCCGTTGCCGCTCGGAGACTCCTCGAAGGTTCAGGTCGGTGATCCAGTGATCGCAATCGGTAGCCCGTTCGGATACAGCGGCACCGTCACAAGCGGCATCGTCAGCGCGCTCCACCGCCAGATGACCTCGCCCGACAACTACACGATCTCCGATTCGATCCAGACCGACGCGCCGATCAACCACGGCAACTCAGGAGGCCCCCTCATCTCGGCCTCCGGGAACGTGATCGGCGTCAACGCCCAAATCCAAAGCGACTCGGGTGGCAGCGACGGCGTCGGCTTCGCGATCCCGTCAAACACGATTCAGGTGGTCGTCTCGCAGCTGGTCGCCGGCAAGACCGCCAAGCACGCCTACCTCGGGGTCAGCATCGGTCGCCCCACCGTTGGAACAGGTGCGCAGATCGACTCAACCGTCACCGGTGGCCCGGCCGAAAAGGCTGGGCTCGCCCCCGGCGATGTCATCACGCGCCTCGGCAACACCGCGATCAACTCGCCCGACGACCTCACGAGCAGCGTCGACTCCTTCCATCCCGGCCAGCAGGTGAAAGTCACCTACCGGCGCGACGGCAACACCCACCAAACGACTCTCACGCTCGACAACCGGCCGTCGTGACCCACTCTCCCCACCCCACAAGGAGCACGTCTTGACCGAAGAACCCACCGAAATCACCCCGGCCGCACAGCCGGCCGGCAACCGCCGCAAGAAGCTGATCGCCTCCGCAGTCGCGGTCATCGCCGTTGCTGGCGGTGGCGCCGCGATCGCCGCGACCCAGCTCGATTCGCCGTCGGCGAAGAGCTCACGCATCGTCGCCGACGCGGCAGGCCAGCTCGGCGTCACACCGACCAAGCTCACCGACGCGCTCAAGACGGCGTACGAGAACGAGATCGCCGCCGAGCTCAAGGCCGGCCAGATCACCCAGGCCAAGGCCGACGCGCTCAAGGCACAGATCGAGGCTGGGAACGTGCCGCTCGCCGGCGCACTGAGCGACGGTCGGGGCATGCACGACGGCATGGGCATGCGCGGCGGCTTCGGCCACGGCGGCCCCGGCGGTCACCTCACCGCGGCGGCAACCTACCTTGGCGTCAAGGAAGCCGACCTGCTGACGCAACTCCAGGGTGGCAAGTCGCTCGCCGACGTTGCAAAGACGGAGGGCAAGACCGTTGACGGTCTCGTCGCAGCCCTCGTCGACAGCGAGAAGACCGAGCTCGACGCCGCCGTCAAGGCCGGCAACCTGACACAGACCCAGGAAGACCAGATCACCGCCAACCTCAAGACCCGCGTCACCGATGAGGTCAACGGCGTCCGCCACACCGGCGGCCCCGGCGGCTTCGATGGCCCTGGTGGCTTCGGCGGCCCGCGCGGCTTCGGCGGTCATGACGATGGCGATGGCCCCGGCGGTGCCGGTGGCGGCACGATCGCACCGAGCGACACACTCAGCGGTGTCGGCGGCAACGCCTAGAGAAGCTGATGATGCTTGAGGTCGCCGTGGATTCCTGCGGCGGCCTCAAGCCGCTCTCTCACCGCAGCCTGATTAGGCGGCGGCGGGTGCCGGCTTACGCCGCGCCCCACCCGAGGTGACCTGCACGATCTCCGCCGCGATCGCAAGCGCGATCTGCGACGGCTGGCGGCCACCAAGATCGAGACCGGCCGGCCCGTTGATGCGGGCGAGGTCGTCCTCTGTAAAGCCCTGCTCGAGCAGCGCAGCCTTGCGGCGCTCCTGCGTCTTCTTCGCGCCGATCGCACCGACATACCGTGCGTTCGCGCGCAACGCCGATGCGACAGCCGGAATGTCGAGCCGCTCCTCGTGCGAGAGCGTCACCACAACCGTGCGCTCATCGACGATGTCACCAAGATCCTCAGGCCACGACTTGACGATCGAGCCAGCGCTCGGCAGCCGCTCGGGCGTCGCGAGAGCCGGCCGCGGATCGACAACGGTCGTGCGCCAACCAAGCTGCTTGCCATAGGCGCAAAGATGTTCGGCCGCCTCGGCCGCACCAAAGATGACAACGCGCAGCGGCCCTTCGACCACCTCGGCGAAGACACCATCCTCGCGCAGCTCGGTCGCTTCCAGCACGCCGCGCTCAAAGCGCTTCTCGCCCGTCGCGGTGTCGGTGTAGAGCATCCCGTAGCCGTCCTCGTTCAGCACTTCCTGAATCGCGGTCCAGAACGACGGGTCGGCCTTCTCGAGGTAGACATCGATCTCGCCGCCGCAGGAAAGCCCAACCTCCCACGCGTCACTGTCGGCGACGCCGTAGTGGACGACACCAGCGTCGGCGCCGGAAAAGAGCTCCTGCGCGCGCGTTGCGACATCGGCTTCGACGCAGCCACCCGAGACCGAGCCAACCATCCGGCCGCTCTCGGTGACAACGAACTTGGAACCGGGCTGGCGCGGTGCCGAGCGGATCGTCGAAACGACCGTCGCAACCGCAGCCTGCTCACCCGCCGCAGCTGCGGCTTCGATCAGGTCGAGAACTTCTTGCTGCATGAAGGTCAGGATAGCCCGGAGGCCTGCAAGGGCGGAAGAATGTGTCCGCCCCGCTTCCCACGGCCCGCGGCACGCACCGCGCGCATGTAGGCCTCGGCGGGTGTCGCAGCCCCCGCCATCACTTCGCCGGTTGAGCGCATCTCGGGGCCTCGACGTGCCGCACCCGGGAATCGCTCGGCCGGGAACACCGCTTCCTTTGCCCACGCTCGCGTTGGCCGCACCACTTCGGGCAGCCCCAGGTCGGCGATCTTCTCGCCAAGCAGCAGCCGCACCGCGTTCTCAACGAGCGGTGTGCCGGTTGCCTTCGCAACGAACGGCACCGTGCGCGAAGCCCGCGGGTTGGCCTCAAGGACGTACAGCCGGCCGTGATGCACGGCGAGCTGCAGGTTGAGCAGCCCCTTCGCGCCCACGCCCTTCGCGATGAACGACGCGACCTCGCGGATCTCGGCCTCAAGCTTTGCGTTTACCGACGGCCCAGGCAGCACACAGGCGGAGTCGCCCGAGTGAACGCCCACCGGCTCAATGTGTTCGAGGATCGCCGCGACCCACGCGTTCTCGCCGTCTGCGAGCGCGTCGACGTCAAGCTCGAGCGCGCCTTCGAGGTAGCTGTCGATCAGCACCGGGCCCGTGACATCGAGATCGTCTGGGCCATACGCAACGTGCATCCCGCGGCCACCGATCACGTGATGGGGGCGCACGAGCACGGGGTAGCCGATCTCGGCTGCGACCGCGTACGCCTCATCGGCGTTCTCGGCGAGGCCCCACTTGGGCGCGAGCTCGCCCGCGATCCGGGCGAAGCGGCCGCGATCTTCAGCCGCGTCGATCGAGTCGAGCACGCCGCCGAGAATCGGGTAGCCCGCCTCGGCAAGCACCGGCGCAAGCCGCAGCGGCGTCTGGCCACCAAACGACACGGCCACACCGACGGGCTGCTCGAGCGAACAGACGTCGAGGACATTCTCGGGAACGAGCGGCTCGATGTAGAGACGGTCGGAGGTGTCGTAGTCGGTCGAGACCGTCTCGGGGTTCGAGTTGACGAGCACCGCCTCGTAGCCGAGCTTCCGCAGCGCGGAGGCCGCATGGACGCAGCAGTAGTCGAACTCGATCGCCTGCCCGATGCGGTTTGGCCCCGCGCCGAGCACGATCACGGCCTTGCCGCTCGGGGGCGGACCCTCGTCCTCACCCTCGTGGGTGACGTAGTAGTACGGCGTCTTCGCCTCGAACTCACCGGCGCACGAGTCGACCGCAAGCCGCTTGGGCGTGCGCGAGATCCGGGCAGGCACGGCAGCAACCTCACGCAGCCGCTCCTGGAAGTACGGGTGGATGCCCGGCAACTCCAACCCGCGCTTCGCCGCCTCGAGCAGCAGATCCCACCGCTCGGGCACCGGCTTGCTCGCGCGTTCGACGAGCTCGTCGTTGTCGGCCGGCATCGGGAACGGCGCGTTCTCGCGGCCAACAAACGCCTTGTGGAAGGCCTCGGCAAACGTCCGACCCAGCCCGAGCGCCTCACCAACGGCGCGCATCTCGGCACCAAGCTTGCGCTCGGCCAACGGGAACTTCTCGAAATCGAACCGCGGCGCCTTGACCGCGCAGTAGTCGAGCGCCGGCTCGAACGCAGCCGTCGTCTTGCCCGTGATGTCGTTCGGCAGCTCATCCAGCGTGAAGCCGACGGCAAGCAGCGCAGCGAGCTTCGCAATCGGGAAGCCCGTCGCCTTCGACGCGAGCGCCGACGACCGCGACACGCGCGGGTTCATCTCGATGATCCGGTACTCGTCGGTCTTGGGATTGACGGCGAACTGCACGTTCGCGCCACCCGTGGCGACACCCACTGCCCGTGCCGTCGCAAACGCTGCGTTGCGGATCTGCTGGTAGGCCGGGTCGGAGAGCGTCTGCTGCGGAGCGACCGTCCACGAGTCGCCCGTGTGGACGCCCATCGGGTCGAGGTTCTCGATCGAGCAGACGACCACGGCATTGCCCGCCGAGTCCGACATCACCTCGATCTCGTGCTCCTGCCAGCCTTCGAGGTACTCCTCGACAAGCACCTGACCGACCGGGCTCATCTCGATGCCGTGCGCGATCGTCGCGCGCAGCTCGTCTTGCGTAAACGCGATGCCGCCGCCCATGCCGCCGAGCGTGAAGGCCGGGCGAACGATCGCCGGCGTCGGGAACTCGACGTCGGGCGTGCGGGCGACGATGCTCTTTGGCACGTGCAGGCCAACCTCTTGCACGACCCGCCGGAAGAGCTCGCGATCCTCGGCCCGCTCAATCGCCGAGAGGTCGGCGCCAATCAGCTCGATGCCAAGCGGCGCAAGCTCAATCGCAAGGTTGAGGGCGGTCTGGCCGCCGAGCGTCGGCAGGATCGCGTCGGGCTTCTCACGCTCGATGATCTCGGTCACCGTCTCGGCGTCGAGCGGCTCCAAGTAGGTCGCATCGGCCCACTCAGGGTCGGTCATGATCGTCGCCGGGTTCGAATTGACGAGCACCACGCGGTAACCCTCGCGGCGCAGCACCCGGCACGCCTGCGCGCCGGAGTAGTCGAACTCGCAGGCCTGCCCGATCTTGATCGGGCCGGAGCCGAGGATCAGGATCGTGTGAAGATCGGTGCGCTTCGGCACGCGTCCGCCAGTCTGTCGAAGAAGGGAAGTGCGTCGAGCGGCCCTGGGGACGCCTCGGGATGGAACTGCACGCTCGCGAAGCCGTCGCCGATCAGACCCTCGACGGTGCCATCGTTCAGCGACACGTGCGAGACGTCGTCGTCGGCGATCACGGCGTACCCGTGGTTCTGCACCGTCACGATCACGCGGCCGGTCTTGATGTCGCGAACCGGGTGGTTCGCGCCGCGATGGCCAAACGGCAGCTTCACCGTCTCGTGGCCGAGCGCAAGGCCAAGCAGCTGGTGGCCAAGGCAGATGCCGAACACCGGCAGCTTGCCGAGCAGCTCCTTGATCGTCTCGACCTGCGTGGTGAGCACAGACGGGTCGCCTGGGCCGTTCGAGATCATCACGACGCGCGGCGACCAGTCGAGGATCGCGTCGGCGTCGTAGTCGCCCGGCACGACGACGACCTCAAGCCCAGCGCCCGCGAGCCGCGCGGGAATCGAGCGCTTCGAGCCAAAGTCGACAACCACAACGCGCGGGCCTTCGCCGATCACGTACGGCTCGGGCGTCCAGGTGTGGCGCTCAAGCGGGCGACCGTCGATCAACGGCTCAGCGAGCGCGCGCGCCTGCAGTTCCTCTGGCGTCCCATCGCCGAGCGCGCACCGCAGCACTCCCCCATCGCGGATCCGCCGCACGAGCGTGCGCGTGTCGACACCCGTGAGTGCGACGACACCCTTCTGCTTCAACCACGCGGCGAACTCGGGGCGGCAGTCGCGCATCACAACGCCCTCGCACTGAACGTGGTCTGACTCCATCCGGATCTCGTCGACGCCATACGTGCCGATCAGCGGGTAGGCGAACGTCAGCACCTGCGCGACGTAACTCGGGTCGGTGACCGCCTCCTCGTACCCCGTCATCGAGGTCGTGAAGCACGCCTCGCCGGCTGCGACACCGGCTGCCCCGATGCCGATCCCGGGAAATACGGTGCCATCTTCGAGAACGAGGTGTTGCGGGCGCGAAAGAAGTGACGACATCGGATGCATAGATTGCATGTTTCGTGCATAATACGCAAACAGATGAAGACCGCGGCGATCATCGGCTCGGCCGGCTACACCGGCCAGGAGACGCTTGACCGGGTGCTCGGCCACCCTGGCCTCAGCCTGCTCGCCGCCGGATCGAACACCTTCGCTGGCCAACCCGGCTCGGTGCTCGACCCGCGGCTCGACGACAGCTTCGCGTTCGTCACGAACGATGAGGCCGCCGCAAGCGGCGCCGACGTCATCTTCCTTTGCACCGGCAACGAGGCTGCGGCAGCGTTCCAGCCGCCCGCGGGTGCGGTCGTGATCGACCTCTCTGGCGTGCACCGACTGCTCGACCAGACGCTCGCTCAGCGGTACTACAAGCTCACGCCTGGAGCCTGGAGCTACGGGCTGCCAGAGGTCTCGCCCGCCACCGGCCCGCTGATCGCGAACCCTGGCTGCCATGCGACTACCGCCGCGCTCGCTCTTGCGCCTGCGCGCGGCCTCACGGCGAAGGCGATCGTCGACTCGAAGACCGGCATGACTGGGGCGGGTCGCGAACTGAAGCCGACGTCACACGCAGGCTTCGTGCTTGAGAACCTCTCCGCCTACGCAGTCGGCTCACACCGGCACGCACCCGAGATCGAGCAGACGATCGGCTTCCCGGTCGCGTTCGTTCCCCACCTGCTGCCCGTGCGGCGCGGCGTGATCACGACCTGCTACTTCGAGGCTGACGCCGACCTGCGGCCGCTGTACGAGAGCTTCTACGCAGGCAGCAAGGTTGTTCGGCTCCTCCCCGAGGGCGGCATTCCCGAGCTCTCCCGCGTGCAGAACACCGACGCCGCCGAGATCGGTCTCTTCACCGACGATTCGACGGGCATGAAGATCGTCATCTGCGCCACCGACAACCTCGGCAAAGGCGCGGCTGGCCAGGCAGTGCAGAACGCGAACCTCGCCCTCGGGCTCGACGAGACCGCTGGCCTGCGGCTGAAGGGAGTGACGGTATGAGCGTCACCGCAGCCAAGGGCTTTGTCGCCGCGGGCATCGCCGCCGGCATCAAGAAGACCGAGAAGCTCGACCTTGCAATCGTGCGCTCCACCGAGCCCGCCGTTGGCACGGCGATGTTCACGCGCAACCGGGTGCAGGCCGCCTGCGTGCTCGTCAGCGCCGCGCACCTTGAGCTCGCCGAGCCGCAAGCTGTCGTCGTCAACTCAGGCTGTGCCAACGCTGCCACCGGCGAGCGCGGCAAGCTCAACGCGATCGCGACGTGCGCCGAGACGGCCCGCGTGCTCGGGATCACCTCCGAGGAGGTGCTCGTCCTCTCCACCGGCGTGATCGGCGCGCAACTGCCGATGCACAAGATCCTGCCGGGCCTTGAGAAGGTCGCCGACGCGCTGTCGCCCGATGGGGGCCACGATGCCGCGCTCGCGATCATGACCACCGACACGCGCGAGAAGGAAGCAGTCGTCACGCGCGACGGGTTCACCGTGGGCGGCATGACGAAGGGCTCCGGGATGATCCACCCGAACCTCGCGACGATGCTCGCCGTGATCACCACCGACTATCCGCTCCACCACGGCGAGTCGAAGGATCTCCTGCGCGCTGCCGTCGAGCCGTCGTTCAACGCGATCACGGTCGATGGTGAGCCGTCGACGAACGACACCGTCGTGCTGCTTGCAAATGGTGCCAGCGGGATCGAGCGCACCGCCGAGACCGACGCTACCTTTGCCGAGGCGCTGCTCGAGGTGTGCACGAGCCTGGCGCGGCAGATCGTCGAAGACGGCGAGGGCATCACGGTGCTGGCGGAGATCAACGTGAAGGGTGCCGCCGACGACTCGCAGGCCCGCGCGATCGCGCAGCGGATCGCCACCTCGTCGCTCGTGAAGACCGCACTCTTCGGCCACGACGCAAACTGGGGCCGGGTTCTCGCCGCCGCCGGTTCGGCACCGTGGAACGGAACGTACGCCGAGATCGACCCCGACCGCGCCTCGCTGCACTACAACGGCGTGCTCGTTCTCGACCACGGCACCCCCACCGACGTCGAGCCCGACGTCTCCGGCCCGACGTGCACGATCGAGCTCGACTTGGGTTTCGGCTCCGGCTCGGCCGGCTACCTGACGAGCGATCTCTCGTACGACTACGTGCGCATCAACGCGGACTACCGCTCATGAGCACGATCGTCCTCAAGGTGGGCGGCGCCGTCGCGGCCCGCTCAGCCCAAGCTGTGCTGGAGCTCGCCAAGGAGCACTCGGTGTGCGTCGTCCACGGTGCGGGGCCGCAGATCAGCGCCGAGATGGAGGCTGCTGGCGTGCCCGTGCAGTTCATCGGCGGTCGGCGCGTCACCACCGCCGACGGCATCAAGATCGTGCGCTCCTCGCTTGTCGCCGTTAATACAGCGCTCGCCGAGGCGATCGGCGACCAGGCGGTTGCGCTCCACGGCGACGAGATCGGGCTGCAGGCCCGGCAGGTCGAGGAGCTCGGCCTCGTCGGCGATCCGCAGCCGTCACGCCCCCAGGCCGTAATCGACGCGCTCGCAGCTGGGAAGATTCCCGTTGTCATGCCGCTCGCTGAAGGCCCGCTCAACGTCAACGCCGACGATGCCGCTGCCGCTCTCGCGGTAGGACTCGGCGTCGACGAGCTGCGCTTCCTCACCGACGTCGAAGGCTTCATGCTCGACGGCGTCGTGCTCGACTCACTTGACGCAACCGAGGCCGAGGCGCTGATGGCGGGCGGCACACTCGACCCGACCATCCTGCCGAAGCTCGGCGCCGCCGTCATCGCTGCCAAGGGTGGCGTGAACGCCGCGATCGGCCGCACAATCATCGCCGCCACAGGAGTTGCCGCATGACCGTCCTCACCGGCGCACCGCTGCTGCCGACCTACGCACGCTTCCCCGTCACGTTCGTCGACGGTGAGGGTTCGTGGCTAATCGACGAAGACGGCAAGCGCTACCTCGACCTGATCGCGGGCATCGCGGTCGTGAGCCTCGGCCACAAGCATCCGGCACCGCTCGCCGCCGCCAAAGAGCAGCTCGACCGGCTCTGGCACGTCTCGAACCTCTACTCGACCTTGCCGATGGAGCACCTGGCCGTGCGGCTTTCGGAGCGATTCGGGGGCGCGCACGCGTTCTTCTGCAACTCGGGCACCGAGGCCGTCGAAGCGGCGCTGAAGTGGGCGCGGAAGTCGACCGGCAAGACCGGCTACGTCGCGCTTGAAGGCTCGTTCCACGGCCGCACCATGGGCGCGCTGTCAATCACAGGCCAGCCCGGCAAGCAGAAGCCGTTCCTGCCGCTTGTTCCTGGCGTTAGCTTCACGACGCCCGACCGGCTCGCCGATGCGGTCAACGCCGACACGGCAGCGATCATCCTCGAGCCGATCCAGGGTGAAGGTGGCGTGCACCCGCTCGGCCGCGAGGTGCTGGAGACGGCGCGCGCGCTCGCGGATGAGTTCGAGGCGATGCTGATCTTCGACGAGGTGCAGACCGGCATCGGGCGCACCGGGGCGTTCTACGCCTGGCAGAACTCGGGCGTGAAGCCCGACGCGATCACGCTTGCGAAGGGGCTAGCGAACGGGCTGCCGATAGGCGCTCTGCTCGTCTCCGACGACTCCCCCACCGGCTTCGTTCCAGGCGATCACGCCTCGACGTTCGGTGGCAACCCCGTGTCATGCGCTGCTGCGAACGCAGTGGTCGACACGATCGACGACGACCTGCTCGCCCATGTCCGTGAGATTGGCGCGCTCTTCCAGAACGAACTGCCAAACGTGCGTGGCCGCGGATTGCTGCTCGCGGTCGAGCTCGGCCGGCCAGCGGGCCCCGTCGCCCATGAGCTGCTCGCGAAGGGGCTGCTCGTCGGAACGGCTGGCGACACCGCGCTGCGGCTGACCCCATCGCTGACGATCTCGCACGACGAGGCACTGCAGGCGATCGCGATCCTGCGCGAGGTGCTCGCATGAGCGCGCGAGGCACGCGGGTGAGCCCCAAGTTCGAGCGGCACACAGCGATCCTGCGGCTCGTCGAGCAAGGCACGCTCTCAACCCAGGCCGAGGTGGCCGAGGCATTGCGGGCCGAGGGAATCGATGCCGTGCAGGCAACCGTGTCGCGCGACATCGCGCAGCTCGGCCTGATCAAGGTTCGGTCGGCCAATGGCCGGCTCGTCTACGCGCTCCCGGGCGCCGCCGACCTGCGACGACTCGATGCGCTCACCGCTGCGCTGCGGACGTTCGCTGGGCCGATGGTTCCCGCCGGCCCGATCCTCGTCATCCACACCGCACGAGGCGTTGCGGCCCCGCTTGCCGACGCGATCGACGAGGCGCTCCTACCCGAAGTAGCGGGCACCGTCGCTGGCGACAACACAATCTTCGTGGCAGTCCGCGACGGCATCAGCCCATCCGACCTCGCCCACGAGCTTGCCCACCTGCGCGACCGGGACGCCGACGGATGAGTTCGATCCTTGCCTCACTGCCCGTCGGCGAACGGGTTGGCATCGCCTTCTCGGGCGGCCTCGACACCTGCTGCGCGCTCGCCTGGATGCGCGAAAAGGGCGCGATCCCGTTTGCGTTCACCGCTGACCTCGGCCAGTACGACGAACCAAACATCGAGGCGATCCCCGACAAGGCCAAGCTCTTTGGCGCCGAGAACGCGGTGCTCGTCGACTGCAAGACAGCGCTCGCCCGCGAAGGTCTCGCAGCAATCCAGTGCGGCGCGTTCCACATCCAGTCGGCCGGCCGGCGCTACTTCAACACGACGCCACTCGGCCGCGCCGTCACCGGAACGATGCTCGTGCGCGAGATGCGCGACCACAACGTCGACATCTGGGGCGACGGCTCGACCTACAAGGGCAACGACATCGAGCGCTTCTACCGCTACGGCCTGATGGTCAACGAGAAGCTGCGGATCTACAAGCCGTGGCTCGACTCGACATTCGTCAGCGAGCTCGGCGGCCGCAAGGAGATGAGCGAGTGGCTCGCCGCGCGCGGTCTGCCGCTCTCGCAGTCGATCGAGAAGGCGTACTCGACCGACGCGAACATGCTCGGGTCGACGCACGAGGCGAAGGATCTCGAGTTCCTGTCGACGAGCATGAAGATCGTGTCGCCGATCATGGGCGTCGCGTTCTGGGATCCAGCGGTCGAGATTGCGGCCGAAACGGTGACGATCACGTTCGAGCGCGGCCTGCCGGTTGCGATCAACGACACCGATGTCACCGATCCCGTCGTCGCAATCCAGCTCGCCAACGAGATTGGTGGTCGCCACGGCCTCGGCATGTCCGACCAGATCGAGAACCGCATCATCGAAGCGAAGAGCCGCGGCATCTACGAGGCGCCCGGCATGGCGCTCATCTCGATCGCATACGAGCGGCTGCTGAACGGCATCCACAACGAGGCGACACTTGACCAGTACGCCGACCAGGGCCGGCGGCTCGGCCGACTGCTCTACGAGGGCCGCTGGTTCGACACGCAGGCGCTGATGCTGCGCGACGCACTGCAGAAGTGGGTCGCGGCGCCGGTGTCGGGTTCGGTGACGCTCGAGCTGCGGCGCGGCGACGACTACTCGATCCTCGACACGCAGGGCGACGCGATCACCTACCACCCCGAGCGGCTCAGCATGGAGCGCAGCGAGAGCGCGTTCACCGCCACCGACCGCATCGGCCAGCTCGCGGTGAAGATCAACGACATCACCGACGCACGCACGATGCTCGACGTCCACCGGCGGCTCCGGCTTGAACCCGGCGCCCAGCCAAGCGACCCGCTCGAGCTCGGCGAGTAGGAGGCCGGAGATGACACAACCACTGTGGGGCGGCCGCACCGGCGGCGGCGGACTCGATCCCGAAGTGTGGGACTTCCTCCGCGCCGACGACACCGAACTGCTCCCCTACGACCTCGAAGGCACGCGGATCCATGCCGAGCGGCTTGCCGAGGCGGGGTTCCTGACCGCCGACGAACTCGCCGAGATCACCGCACGACTCGCGACGATCACCGCTGCCGATCTTGAGCCTGGCGACGAGGACGTCCACTCGGCAATCGAGCGGCTCCTCGGCGATGTCGGCCGCAAGGTGCATGCGGGACGCTCGCGCAACGACCAGGTCGTCACCGCGTTTCGTTTGTACGTGTTCGCGGCGGCGCGCGAGGCCGACGAGGAGCTCGCGATCCTCGCGAAGGCCGTGCTCGCACGCGCCGAGGCTGAGGCTGCGACGCCGATGCCCGCCTACACCCACCTGCAGCGCGCGATTGGCGTGACGCTCGGCCACCACCTGCTCGCGTGGGCGGAGATGCTCGAGCGCGACCGCGCGCGGTTCGCCTTCGCATCGGCGCGGGCGTCGCAGTCGCCACTTGGTGCCGGTGCCGTTGCTGGCTCGACCCTGCCCCTGCCCGCGCCCGAGAATCCGATGCGCAACTCGATGGACGCCGTCGCCGACCGCGACTTCGCGCTCGACTACCTCTACGCAACCGCCGTGCTCTTCACGCACCTGTCACGGATCGGCGAGGAGCTGATCCTCTGGACGACGAGCGAGTTTGGGTTCGCGAAGCTGCCCGAGAACGCCGCGACCGGGTCGTCGATGATGCCGCAGAAGCTGAACGCCGATGTCGCCGAGCTCGCACGCGGCAAGGCGGGCACGGCCATCGGGCGGCTCACCGGACTGCTCGCGACGGTGAAGAGCCTGCCGCTTGCCTACAACCGTGATCTGCAGGAAGACAAGCCGCCGGTGTTCGCTGCGCGGGGCGAGGTGCGGGGCGCGCTGCGCGCGCTCGCGGTGCTCGTCTCGGGGCTGGAGTTCGACCGCGAGCGGCTCGCCGCTGCGTGTGCCGACCCGGGGCTGCGCGCAACCGATGCCGCCGAGCTGCTCGTGAAGGACGGCGTTCCGTTTCGCGACGCGCACGAGCAGGTTGCCGCGTCGGTGCGAGCGGGGACGTTCGAGCCGCCGCCGGCGGTGCCATTTGCCGAGTCACGCCATATCGACGTCGCCGCAGCCGTGGCTGCCGCAAAGAAACGGTGGGGAGCATGAATCTGAAGGGCCGAGATTTTCTGCGGGTCGATGACTTTTCGACCGAAGAGCTGCTTCACGTCCTCGATCTCGCGACGACGCTGAAGGGCGACCGCACGCCGCGCCTGGCGGGCCACACGCTCGGCCTCGTGTTTGCGCAGCCTTCGACGCGCACGCGCATCTCGTTCTCGGTTGCGATGGCCCAGCTTGGCGGCATGCCGATCACCCTGCAGGCAAGCGAGATGCAGCTCTCGCGCGGCGAGTCGCTTGGCGACACCGCGCGGGTCTTGTCGCGTTACGTCGATGCGATCGCGATCCGCACGCTGTCGCACGCAGAGCTTGAGGAGTGGGCCGACGTCGCGACGATCCCGGTGATCAACGCGCTCACCCAGGATGAGCATCCCTGTCAGGCGCTTGCCGACGTGTTGACGATCCGCGACCGGATCGGTCATCTCGAGGGCGTGAAGATCGGGTGGGTTGGGGATGGAACGAACGTGCTTGTGTCGCTCGCACGGTTGGCGTCGCGGCTTGGCATGGAGGTCGTTGCGGCCTGCCCGGAGGGCTACGACCCGCCTGCCGACACGCCGCTGACGCTCGTTCGCGACCCGGCCGAGGCTGCGCGTGGTGCGAACGTCCTCGTCACCGACATCTGGGTCAGCCTTGGTCAGGAGGCGACGAAGGAGCAGCGGCTGCGCGACCTCGACGCGTATCGGCTCGATTCGACGCTGCTCGGGCTGGCTGCCGACGGCGCGATTGCGATGCACTGCCTTCCGGCCCACCCGGGCGAGGAGATCTCAGCTGACGTGCTCTACAGCGAGAACTCGGCGATTTGGGACGAGGCCGAGAACCGCCTGCATGTGCAGAAGGCGCTGCTGGCGCTCGTGCTCGGCGCCGTCTAGCGCCCGCGCACCCACGCCACAACTGATCCAAAGTTGTTTCAGTTTCCCCCTTGACACACAAAGGTGTCTGACACCGGTGTCTGCATCGGGGCGTGATTTGGCGGCGACCGCCGCAGCTCAGACGCGGCGCGCGGTGAGCCGAATGTTGTCGGCGAGCAGCCGCGCGAGCCGCACGCCCGACTCCTGTGCACGGAAGCGGGCGAGCACGTGCTCGACGCGTTCGGGGACAAGCGGCAGCCGCTCCGCGAGCGCGATCGGCCAGGTGAGCGCCGAGGTGAACGCGCCCGAGAACAACATGTCTTCTACGACGAACCCGTCGAGCAGCGATTCGGCCTCACGCCGAGAAATGTGTTTGTGGCCGATGCGTGCCTCCGTCGTCGACCGGTAGCCCGAGACGCGCGCGTAAAGACGGTAGAGCCCGGCAGCCTTCCGCTTGAGATCCATCGGGTCTGCCCACGAAAAAATCCCTGCATGCGGGGCGGTTAGAACGAGTGTCCCGCCGGGTTCAAGCACGCGATGGATCTCCCGCAGGAGCGGCGCCTTGTTCTCGTCACCAACGTGTTCGATCACGTCCGAACAGATCACCGCGTCGAAGCTTCCGTCGGGGAACGGCAACGGGCCGCCCGGGGATTCGACGATCTCAAGGAACGGGTAGGTCGCCCGAGCGGAGGCAAGCACCTCCGGGTCAGTGTCGATCCCGACGAGATCGGCGCCCAAATCCTTCAGGCCGGCGAGCGTCCAACCATGGCCGCACCCGACGTCGAGAATGCGACGCGGGTTGCGCGGCTTCAGCGCGGCATGGACATAGTCGTGACGGGTTCCACCGAAGGACACCGGCCGATCGTACGCAAACGCCGCTTTCAGACGTGCCGTTCGCTGCCGTGCCCAAACGGCGGTGTCAGACACCTTTTTCTGTCAAGGGGGAAACTGCAACATCTTTGGAACAGTTTCGCCTGCTACTTGGAGCGGCGCGCGAGCTCGTCTTCGACCGCCGCAATATCGATCCCGCGGGCGGCCAGCGTGACGTACAGGTGGTAGAGCAGGTCGGCCGCTTCGGACACGAGCCGCTCGTCGCTCTCGGCAAGCGCGGCAACGACGATCTCGACACCCTCCTCGCCCACCTTGCGCGCCGGCGCCGCCACCCCCGCCTCGATCAGCGACGTCGTATACGAGCCCTCCTTCGGGTTCTGAACCCGATCAGAGATCGTCCGCCACAGATCCGGCGCGAAACACGAGAGCGACCCGGTGTGACACGCGGGCCCGTTGGGCTTCACACGCACGAGCAGCGCGTCGCCATCACAGTCATCCCGCAACTCGACAACCGCCATCGTGTTGCCCGACGTCGCACCCTTATGCCAGTACTCCCTGCGCGAACGACTCCAAAACCACGCTTCACCCGACTCGCGGGTACGGCGCTCAGCCTCATCGTCCATCCACGCGAGCATCAACACGCGGCCCGACTCAGCCTCCTGCACAATCGCCGCCCGAAGGTCGCCAACCGGTTCCAACGCGTCAAGCTGCGTCACGGATCTTCACTCCCATCTGTCGGAGTTCCTCACGCAGAGACGTGAGACGCTCAGGATCTTCATGCAGGATCGAGGCAAGCAGGGCCGCCTGAGCAACCTCAAGCGCCTCCGCGATATGCGACGCGTCGCCGGCCCCGCCAGAAGCGATCACGGGCACCGACACCGCAGCGGCAACCGCGCGCGTCACCGCCATGTCGTAGCCCTCGCGGGTTCCGTCGGCATCGATCGAGGTGAGCAGAATCTCGCCCGCACCACGCTCCTCAGCCTCCTTCGCCCACTCAACCGCGTCGAGGGTCGTCTCGGTCGTACCCGCACGTGTCTTCACACGGCCGCCCTCTGCATCGATCGCAACAACAACTGCCTGCGACCCAAGCTTCTCGGCAAGCTCGGTGATCAGACGTGGTCGCGCGAGTGCCGCGGAGTTGATCGACACCTTGTCGGCCCCCGCACGCAGGAGCGCATCGGCATCGGCGATCGTGCGGATACCCCCGCCGACCGTGAAGGGAATCGAGAGCTGCTCGGCCACCCGCCGCACGAGCCCGACAAGCGTGTCGCGTTCCTCAAGGGTCGCCTTCACGTCAAGGAAGACGAGCTCATCAGCGCCACGATCGGAGTACGCCGCACCGAGATCGACCGGATCACCGACGTCACGCAGACCTTGGAACTTGATGCCCTTCACGACACGGCCACCGGCCACATCGAGGCACGGGATTAGGCGCGGGAGAGTGATTTTGACCTCACCTCCTCGAGCACCTTCGCGAGATACCGGGCGCCAGGCGCACCGCTCTTCTCGGGATGAAACTGCGCACCCAGGAACGAGCCGTCGCGCACCTCGGCGACGATCCCGTCCGACCACGCGGTCGCCTTCGGCGTCTCGGCCGCATAGGAGTGCGCGAAGTAGTACGTGGCGCCATCGTCGACCTGCGCCCAGCCGATGCGCGGAATCCGCCCCTCACGCAAGCGGTAGGCGTGCCCCGGCAGGAGCCCCAAGCACTCGGTGCCCCCGTCTTCTTCCGACGACTGCAGCATCAGCTGCAAACCCAGGCAGATCCCAAGAATCGGCTTACCGTCGGCAAACCGCTGCTTGAGCGCCACGTCGAGCCCCTGGTCTTTGAGCGCATCCATCGCTGATGCGGCCGAACCGACTCCCGGCAGGATCGCGAGATCGCAGCCGTCAACATCGTCGGTCAGCTCGGCGCCGAGGCGACGCATGGCGATCTCAACCGACCGGATATTTCCGGCGCGGTAGTCGCAGACGGCGACCTTCACAGGAGTCCTTTCGTCGAAGGAATGCCCGCCGACTCCTGACGGAGCGCGACACGCAGGGCACGGCCAACAGCCTTGTACGCCGCCTCGGCGACGTGATGGGCATCCCGACCCGACGCCTCGACGTGGATCGCCATCCGCCCGGCCTGCGCGAGCGAGATGAAGAAGTGGCTGGCCATACCCGGGTCGGGTTCAATCGAGAGCTCGGTGTACGGGCGACCGCCAAGGTCGACAGCAGCGCGTGCAATCGCGTCGTCCATCGGCACGACCGCGTCGCCGTAGCGGGCGATGCCGCGTCGGTCGCCAAGCGCGCGATCGAGCGCTTCACCGAGCGCAAGCGCCGTGTCTTCCACGACGTGGTGGTCACCGGTCTCAAGGTCACCAACCGCGTCGACGAGCAGGTCGAGGCCGCCATGGAACGCGAGCTGCTCAAGGAAGTGATCGTAGAGGCCTCCGCCGGTCTGCACCGACACGCGGCTCTCACCGTCGAGGCCGAGCCGTACAGCGATGCGTGTCTCTGCGGTCGCACGCAGGTGACGGACGCGCCGCCCCTTCGGCTCAACAACCGGCGAGGGCCGATCGAGGATGTGGGCGATCGCGTCGATCAACGCATCGTCGTCGTCCTGGTCACGAACGGTGACGCGGATCCCGTCGTCGTAGGCGCGAATGACCATCCCCTTCTTCAGCAACGCATCCGACAGCGCGCGGGCGTCGGGCACCGGGACGTAGACGAAGTTGGCATTCGACTCGTTCGGCTCCAACCCAAGCGCACGGAACTGCTCCGCAAGACGGTCGCGCTCCTCAAGGAGGGGCGTGACGTCGGGCGGCGACTTGAGCGCAGCAAGCGCGAGCGTGGCAGAGATCGTCGAGATCGGTGCGGGCGCCTGACGGGCGTTCAGCTCGGCAGCTGTTGCAGGTGCAGCGAGGGCGTATCCGACGCGCGCTCCGGCAAGGGCGAACGACTTCGAGAACGTCCGCAGCACGATTACACCCTCGTCCGCGAGCAGGTCTGGGACGACGGTACGGCCCGAGTACTCGTAGTACGCCTCGTCGACAACGAGGGGGCGATACGTCGGGAGCGCTCGGAACTCGCCAGTCGGGCTGTTCGGATAACAGGTGAATGCGAGCGCCGGGTTCCCTTCAACCGTCCCGTCGCGGCGCACATACGACACCTCGGCGCCGGCGAGCTGCGCGGCGATCTTGTAGACGGGGTAGGTCGTACCCTCAGGGATCGCGATCGTGTCGCCCGGGCCCGCATACGCGCGGGCGCACAAGAGGATCAGGTCGTCGGCACCGACACCGAGGACGACGCTCTCGGGGCCAACACCGTTGTAGTCCGCGATCGCCTTGCGCAATGCCCGGTAGCCGCCGGCCGGGTAGCCGCTGATGCCAGCAAGAGCACCGGCGATCGTGCCCGGGCGGGTCGAAGGCAGTGGCAGCGGCGGCGTGTTTTGGTCGAAGCGAATGACCTGCGTGGGGTCGATCCCCGCCAAGCGCGCAACCTCATCGGTCGGCGTTGCCCACGTGTAGGCCTTGAACTCGGGTGAGAGCTCTCTCATCGCTGCACCGCCGCCGCGTGCGCGGTGAGCCCTTCGGCGGCCGCGAGCGCCTCGACCGTGGGGCGCACGAGGTCGAGCCCTTCCCTCGTCAGACGCTGGATCGTGATCGGCTTGAGGAACGTCTCCAGGCCGAGGCCACCGGTGGAGCGTGCCCAGCCGCCGGTCGGAAGCACGTGGTTGCCGCCGGTGGCGTAGTCGCCGCTTGCGACCGGCGAGTAGTCGCCGACGAACACCGCGCCGGCGTTGCGAACGAGGTCGGCGTCGGCTTCGGCAGAGCCGAGCAACACAAGGTGTTCGGGCGCAATCTCCTCGGCCTCGGCAAGGGTCGAGACAACGGTGCAGCCAGCGTCGTGGCCGTGTTCGGCCTGCGCGGCGATCTCCAACTCAACGATGTGCGGGTCGGCGCCCTCGCCTGCGACAACGACGACCTCAGATGGCCCGCCGGGCAGATCGATCGGAACGTCGCGCCACACCTCGAGCTTGGCGTCGTTCACATACTGGTTGCCTGGGCCAACGATCTTGTCGACCTTCCGCACATAGGCAAGCCAGCCGATTGCCTGCGGCCCGCCGAGCGCCCACACCTCGCCGAACCCGAGCAACTCGGCGGCAGCGGCAACAAGCCCCGCGCCGGCAGGCGGCGTGCACACAACGATCTCCTCCACCCCAGCGGTTCGCGCAACGACCGCGCACATCACGAGGGTCGAGACAAGATTGCGAGGGACGTAGACGCCGGCGCTCTGGAGTGGCAGCCACTTCCGTTCGAGCACGACGCCTGGCTCGACTTCAAGCCGAATGTCGGCTGGACGCTGCGCAGCGTGCCACCGCTCGACGCGATCGGCAAGATCAAGCACCGCCTGCTTCGGCAGCAGCGAGTGATCCGCGACCGCGCGTGTCGGCTCGGCTCCGTCTAGCTTGAGCGCCCACTCGCGAACGGCTTCGTCACCTCGCTCCTTGATGTCGGAAACGATGCTCACGACACCATCCGCTCAACCGGCACCACGAGGATCGATGACGCACCAACCGCTTCAAGCTCAGGCAGCAACCGCCACACATCTGAGGCGAGGACGAGCGCGTGCACCGCAACCATCCCTTCCTCTGCCAGCGGGAGCACACTCGGGGTGCGCGTGCCGCCAAGGACGGCGCAGACCTTTTCGAGGGCATCTTCCGGCGTGTTCATCATCACGTACCGGTGCGCGCGCCCTTCGACGACGGCGCGCATCATCGCCACGATCTGCGACGTATTCGCCCCAGGCCGACCGATCAGCACCGCCTGCGACCGGAAAAGCACGCCGAGTGAGCGCAGCCCGTTCGCGCGCATCGTGTTCCCTGACGAAACGAGGTCGACAATCGCGTCGGCAAGACCCAGCCGGGGCGCAATTTCAACGGAACCGGTGACATCGACGACCTGCACGGGCACGGGCATCAGCTCGCGTGTGAGCCGTGGGAAGACGGTGGCGAGCTTCACACCTTCGAGGTCTTCGAAACGCTGGTAGGTCGACTCTTCCCGCACCGCGGCTTCAAGCCGGCACGCACCGAAGCCGAGCTCAAGCAGCTCCTCGACGTCGGCGCCGCGCTCCCGCACGAGATCCTGGCCGGTGACGCCGCAGTCGACGACGCCATCCTGGACGTACTCAGGAATGTCGTCGGCACGGACGAGCAGCACATCGACGGGTGCGTTGCGGCATGGGAACGCAAGCGCACGCTCGCCTGGCTGCTCAGGCCCAAACCCCGCGTCGACAAGCAGCGATACAGAGGGCTCACGGAGGCGGCCCTTCACGGGCAGCGCGATGGTCAAACGGTCGATGACGACTCCTTCAGACGGTCGAGTGCGAGGCGGTAGCCGCCCTCCCCGTAGCGCACCCAGTGCGCGACACGAGTGACGGTGGTGGTTGAGGCATGCGTTCGTTCAGCGATCTCGAGGTAGGGCAGACCCTGCTCCACGAGCCGGGCGACCGACCAGCGGTGCGCCATCGCTTCCAACTCGGCAAGCGTGCAGAGATCGCGAAGGAACCGCTCGAGATCATCGACAGAGTCGAACGCCGCGAGCGTCTCGAAGAGCTCGCGCATCTCGTCGGTGCGCCAAGAGTGTCCTTCACGGTCAGCCATAACGGTCGCCATGTTAGCACGCTAACACGGTAACGGAGCGATATGCCCGTCGATATGGTGTGTACCCCGATGACGACCCCCACCCCGCATCTCACCCTCGACGGCTGGCTCGATGGGCCAATCGAGATCATCCCGGCAGTCGACGTGCTCGGCACCTCCGCCGTTCGGTTGCACCAGGGCGACTACGACGCTGTCGTTGCTGACGCCGGAGACCCGATCGCGCTTGCCGCGGCCTGGGCCAACGCTGGTGCGAGCCGCGTACACCTTGTCGACCTTGATGGCGCACGCTCCGGCCGAGTGCGGCCCGAGATCGTCGCGGCTGTGGCCACCGCAATCGGCGGGGTGAAACTTCAGGCATCGGGTGGCATCCGCTCCCTTGCCGATGCCGCGTCGCTGCTTGAGGCAGGCGCCGACCGTGTGATTGTCGGAACGGCGGCCTTCCCCGACCCTGCCCCGTGGGTCGAGGCGCTCGGCGACCGGCTCATCGTGGCGCTCGATGTCCGCGACGGCCAAGTGCGCACCGGCGGCTGGCTCGAAGGCAGCGGCTTCGCGGTCGCCGACGCGGTCGCACGATGCCTCGATGCAGGCGTCGTGCGCGTCCACTGCACCGCAATCGACCGCGACGGCACCCTTGCCGGCCCCGATCTTGATCTCGTCGCATCGGTTGCCGCCAGCGGCCTCGCGGTGCTGGCTGCGGGCGGCGTCAGCGACCCCACCGATCTCGAGACGCTCGCCAACGCGGGAGCTGAAGCGGCCGTCGTTGGACGAGCACTGCTCCCGCACTGACGCTCACATCTCGGCGACCACAAAAACCGCCTGAGCCTAACCCGGGCGGGCACCCTCTCCCCGGCGCCCGCCCGGCCATCGCTCAGGCAGTCACGAGCGCGAGATCAGCTCGGAGCGCCGCGGCGTCGAAGCCGTTCGGCGCTCGGCCGTTGCGCAGGAAGTCGTCGCTAATCAAGCAGTACGCCTCATCGCAGTAGCGATCCCAGAACGCCCACGTCATCCGCTTGAGCGCACCCCACGTGACGATCGTGAGACCGGTGTCGTCATACGCGACGACGTCGACGGCATGCCCACCCCACGAGCCGGGTGTAGCAGGCCCAGTCAGCGATCCCGTCCAATCCCAGGCGTCTTGCCGCTGCGCGGTGAGCGGGAGCGCGAGGCCGATGTAGAGCCCACCGAAGAGATACGCGGCGATGCGCACAAGCTCTCGGTCGGCGGTTGACACGCGAGCGAACGCCCCCACCCGATGCTCGCCGATGCCGGTCTTCCTCCAGTACCGCAAAACGTCGAGCTCGATCGCTCCTTCTTCACCGGTGAACGGATCGACCTGCTTCACGTGATCGAAGGCCACGAGAACGTCGCGCTCGCTGACCACAACAGGCGTTCCCGTCGCCGCGGCCGTCCACGCTTCGATCATGTGGCCCGCGGCGGCGGTGGTGCAGTCACCGATGCGATCGTTCGCGTACATCGGCCACTCGTAAACAGCGCGGCTGATGTCCATCTCGGGTGGAGCAGGCGGAAGAGCCGATCGGTCGACGTATTGTGCGAGCCGCAGAGTGCGGACGTCGGTGGCGACAGGGAGCCGCCCAAGCCGGCGCTGTGGGCGGGTGATCATCGTTGTCACTACGAGCCTCCTTGGAGAGCGGAATGGGTTCGCCGCAGGGCCGCAGTGGCGGGAGGTTACTGTTTTCTGTGGACAGTTGTCAACAGATAGCGCGTGAGGGCCGTCGCGAGCGCACGGGCCTGGATAGCCCGAAACGTCGATGAGCTGAGCCGGATCGCGTCTGTTGCGTTGCGCATGTTCCCAGTCTCGATCAACACCTTCGGCACCGTGGAGAGATTGAGCCCGCCGAGGTCGCGCCGCACGTTCAAGCCTTGCGTCCCGACGTACGAAGCAACGGGCTCCCCCGTCTCGTCACGGAAGACGTTGCGCACAATCCGCGCGAGCCGCGCTGAAGCCGCGGCTGTCTTGGCCGTGAGATGCGGGATCGCTGGCGCATAGATCACATGGAAGCCTCGGCCAGATGGAGGGCCGCCGTCCGCATGAATCGAGAGCGCGACGTCTGCATGGGCGCGGTTGCCGATCGCGGCTCGCTCGTTGATGCACGGCCCGACACCGCGGTTCGACGGCCGCGTCACGATCACACGCGCGCCGAGCGCACGCAGGTCGGCCGCGAGCCGTCGCGCGACATCAAACGTGTAGGCCGACTCGGAGTACCCCGCATTCGTGGCGGTGCCGGTCGTGTCGCACGCCTTGCGGAATGTTCCAGCGCCGACGAGCCGATTGATCGCGGCGGGATGCGACCAGTTCGCCCCGTTGTGCCCCGGATCGATCGCCACCGTCTTTCCATGCAGAGGCAGCGCGGCTGCGACTGCAATTGCTGCGAGGAGAGAGACCATCGTGTCGTTCTACCTTGCCGACGTCGAACACGTTGGGCGGATGCCCGTTGCGGCGGAGGCGCACGTGGGGCTATCGTGACCGACATGCGCAAGGTCGTGGTTCTCTCCCTGGTCATTGCAACCGTTGTCGCGACCTCCGCGTTCGGTGCGGTCAAGCCGAAATCAGGCGCGTACGCCGGCAACACGTCCGAGAAGGCCGTGAACGGGTTCCCGCCCACCGCCAGCTTCACCGTTGGCGCGAAGGGCCTCGCCACATTCACCTACCGCACCCTCGGCTGCTTCTCGGCCGGCGAGTTTCCCGCGGGCGTTGATCCGTTCGCCACATCGAAGGTGATCCTCAAGGCGACGATCCCCGTCACAAGCGGAACGTTCACAGTGACGAAGGCAGCCGGAACGTTCACGTTCGATCCGACGATCAAGACGGTGTCGACGATCACCGGCAAGTTCACGAACGCGACGACGGTAACGGGTGTCATCACCTACACCCAGGCCGACACCTACGACGACGTGTGCAACTCGACGAAGGTCAAGTTCACCGCCATTCTCGGCGGGAATCCAACCCCGACCGACAACTAGCCGCGCCCCTACGAACCGAAGGGTGTCGGCACAGCTAGACTGTGCGCGCCCGCGGCGCTGCGAGATTCCGAACCGGGTCAGATCCGGGAGGAAGCAGCCCTAAGGATCCCTCGCAGGTGCCGCGGACTTTCCCGGGCGCATAGCTCAGCGGGAGAGCGCTCGCTTCACACGCGAGAGGTCCCTGGTTCGATCCCAGGTGCGCCCACTCTGTACCCCTCGCAGAAACGGCTTGAGTGAGCCGTTTCGTGCGGCGCCCCCTCCGAGCAGCCATCCGCAGGGTGCTACGTTGAACTGCAACGAGACAGACCGGCGTCTCGTTGATTCGTTCGCGAAATCTCACGCTCGTCGATTTCGCATGTGTGCCTTCCCTCAGCACCGTGGGTTGAAACGCAACCGAGACTGCTCGGCTGCGACCTTTCAATCCTCCCTGAATGGGGGCACTTCGTGGAACGTTTCAAGGCCATCGCACCCAACACCTCGCCGACACGGCTTGAGGTTCAGGAGTGGCAGAACAGCACGGCGCGGGATCGTCTGATTGAGGGATATCTCCCGCTCGTCCGCGCCGTGGCAGGGCGGTACGGCCGGCGCGGCGACCAGCACGACGACGTCATCCAAGTCGGGACGATCGGCCTCATCAAGGCGGTCGACCGCTTCGATCCGGAACGTGGGGTCGAACTTAGGGTGTACGCGATGACAATGATCGTCGGTGAGATCCAGCGGCATTTCCGCGACCGTGGTTGGGCCGTGCATGTCCCTCGAAGCCTTAAGGAACTGAACGGCAAGCTGCTGAAATTCGATGATGAGCTCACGGGCAGCCTCGGTCGATCACCAACCATCGGGGAGCTGGCCAGCGCCGCGGGCGTCCATCAGGAACAGGCGATCGAGGCGCTTGAAGCTGGGCGGGCGTACGCCACCATTTCGCTGTCGTCACCGTTCGGAAGCGATCCCTACACGGTGCTCGGCGACACGGTTGCCGACACGTTGGCGCCCTTTGGTGTCGCCGACGATCACGACTTGATCTCACGCGGGCTTGATTCACTCGGCGAGCGGGAGCGACGGATCATTCTGCTCCGCTTCTTCGAAGAACTCACGCAGGCGCAGATCGCCGTGAGAATGGGGATCTCGCAGATGCAGGTCTCTCGTCTGATCAGCCGGTCGCTTGAGAAGATTCGACTTCTGCCGGAGCGTCCGGCAGAACTTGCTGCCTGAAGCACCGGCGCCGCCCCGCGAAGGAGGCAGCGCCGGTGGTTGGCGGTCGGCGTGAAGTGCCGATCAGGGGTTAGCCACGAAGATGGAGCGTGTTACTGGCGTAGGTCACTGCGCCACCAGAAGCGTTGCTGCACGGCACAGAGAACGACGGGTTGCATGCCCCGGCAATTCCAGTGAGGGTTGCTCCCGCCTGGAAGTAGGTTCCACCCGCGAGCAGAGACGTCTTTGTGACGGTTCCCTTTCCGCTGGTGCTGCCCTTGCCCAACGACACGAGCTTTGCTGGCGTGATGCCGTGCTTGATGAGCACGATGACGCCCGCAATCGGCGTTCCTTCTCCCGAAAGCGATGCGACAACGGTGGCCTGCTTACGCGTGTTGCCGTTGATGCGTGAGGTCACGATCTTCCCGGTGAGCACCAGATCCGACGGTGTCAGGACCGTGAGCGTCGACTGAGCTTCCATCGCTCCTGCGGCGTTCAATGTTGCTGTCCCGGTGGTGTACGGAGTCCACAGCGATCGCCATGTCGTTGTTCCGGACGCCCCAATGTGCGAGAAGCCATTGAGCTTCAGCTGAGCCGAGACGAACTTGTTGCCGTCACTCGCACGGTTTGGGAGGCCCTGCGTCGGTGGGAGGAAGCAGAACACGAGCTTCGTCGCCCCGAACTGCGTTTCGGTTCCTGTGGTGGCATCAACGTAGATCGGGAACGCGAACGAATCGCCTCCGACGCTCGTGACGGAGACGAGCCAGGTTGCGGTATGCGTTCCCGGGTCGCAGTTGCTTGATGCGGCGATGCGTGGGTCGCTTGGGCTTACCGCCGAGATTCCACCTGACAAGAGAACGGGGCTCTGCGGGTCACGGTCTGTCCAAACTGTTGTGACCGCCGCTGTGCCAACGGTCGTTGGTGGAGCGACGAACGAAAATGCGGCCGGAACGTAGACGACGGCTTTGGCAAATGCGTCGCCTGCTCCACCCGTGTCGCCGAGCGTGATGGCGAGCGGTGCGGCACCGGCGGTTGCGGTGGTCGCGACGGTAATACGGGGGTTGATCGCCGCCTGCCCGAGTTGCGGGAGGACGAGCGTCAAGCCAAGAACGATTGCGGTCAGCGCCGCGCGAAACTTCGGTGTCATATGCGTCATGACATCCCTGTTCCCCGTTTCGCCGCATCTCAAACATGCGTGAGGGGCGCCTGCCTCTCCGTGCTCGGATCAGGCGCGCTTTGCGCCTCGGTTCCCGAGCGAGCGCGGCGCCCTCAACCCCTGTGTCACACCCCTGTGTCACACACCCCGGTGTCAGACACCTTTTTCTGTCAAGAGCAAGCTGTACCAACTTTGGATCATTTTCGACGCTCGGCAAGGAGCGGGCCTACCCTGGCCAAGTGCCAAGGGCTCCACGGCAGTTCGTCGAGGGTGGGATCTACCACGTCGCTTCGCGTGGGAGCAACGGGCAGCCGCTCTTCGTGTTCGATGATGACCGCCGAACCTTCCTCAACCACCTCGAAGCGGTCGTGCACCGTTACCCACTCGAGTGCGTCTCGTACTGCCTCATGGGCAACCACTACCACCTAGTGGTTCGCACGCTCGACGGAGGTCTGTCGCACGCCATGCGGCAGCTCAACGGCGGATATTCCCGTTATTTCAACCGGAATTATGGGAGAACAGCACACCTATTCCGAAGCCACTTCATGGCACTCCCGATCGAGGACGAGAGCTACCTGCTCACGGTCTGTCGCTACGTCGCTCACAACCCTGTGCGGGCTGGACTGTGCTCCCTGCCGGATGAGTGGCCGTGGAGCAGCCACCGCGCGACGGCAGGGCTCGAACGAGCGCCCCGATTCCTGAACGACGCGCTCTTGCGAGAGGCGTGCGGCGCCGACCATGCCTGGCAGCGTCGCTACCGCGACTTCGTCAGCGTCGCTCCGCCGCTCGACGAACTGTTGCGAAGACGCAACAAAAGACACTTGACAGAAATAGGTGTCTGACACCGGGGGTTGGGGAGGGCGCGGCCGCGGGACCTACCCCCGCACCGTCACGATGTCAGTGACGCCATGGCGAAACCCGACACCCCCACGCGCACGATCCTGCTCACCGGCGCGAGCGGATACGTCGGCGGGCGGTTGCTGCGCACCCTGACCGAACGCGGCGAGACAGTCCGCTGCCTCTCACGCCGCCCCGAACTGCTCCGAGCCCGCGTGCCGGAAGGTGTCGAAGTCGTCGCGGGTGACGTGCTCGACCCGCCCAGCATCGCCGCCGCCCTCGCAGGCATCGACACCGTCTACTACCTCGTCCACTCCATGGGATCGAGCCGCCCATTCGACGAGGCCGACCGCGCCGCCGCCAACGACTTCGCCACCGCCGCCGCCCAAGCAGGCGTCCGCAAAGTCATCTACCTCGGCGGACTCGGCAAAGGCGAACTCTCCCCCCACCTCGCATCGCGCCAAGAAGTCGGGCGCATCCTCCGCGAATCCGCAGTCCCCACAATCGAACTGCGCGCCTCAATCGTGATCGGCTCCGGCAGCGCATCGTTCGAGATGATCCGCGCGCTCGTCGACCGCCTCCCATTCATGATCTGCCCCCGCTGGGTCAAGACCTACGCACAACCGATCGCGATCGAAGACGTCGTCGCCTACCTCGTCGCGTGCCTCGACCGCGACATCACAACCAGCGAGCTCTACGAAATCGGCGGAGCCGACGCCACCACCTACCTCGAACTGATGAAGGAGTACGCGCGCCAACGCGGCCTCCGCCGCGTGATGGTTCCCGTGCCCGTCCTCACACCGCACCTCTCGAGCCTCTGGCTCGGCCTCGTCACCCCCGTGTATGCGGGAATCGGCCGCAAGCTCGTCGACTCGCTCCGCAACGAGACGATCGTCGCCAATACGACGGCCCTTGAGACCTTCGCCGTCACCCCCCGCAACACCAGCGAAGCGATCGCACGCGCACTCGTCAACGAAGACCGCGAGTTCGCCGAAACCCGCTGGTCAGACGAGGCGTTCGGCGACACCCAGCCGTACGGCGGAACCCGCCGCGGCTCACGCCTCGTCGACTCGCGCCACATTGACGTCGCCGTTCCACCCGCCGCCGCATTCGTCCCCATCCGCACGATCGGCGGTCGCAACGGCTGGTACGCAGGCCACTTCCTCTGGCGCATTCGGGGCGCGGTCGACGTCATCGTTGGCGGCCCCGGCCTACGCCGCGGGCGGCGCGACGCCCTTAACGTCAGAGTCGGCGACACGATCGACTTCTGGCGGGTCGAAGCAGTCACCCCTGACGCGCTCCTACGCCTCCAAGCCGAGATGAAGGTGCCGGGTCGAGCCTGGCTCCAGTTCGAAGTCGAATCGACGGCCGCCGGCAGCACGATCACCCAGACAGCGATCTTCGACCCTTCGGGACTCTTCGGCCTCGTCTACTGGTACGCGCTGTGGCCCGTCCACACCGTCATTTTTGGCGGCATGTTGCGCTCGATCGCGCGTCGCGCGAACGCAAACGCCCAGGTGTAAACATCGACGGCCGCGCCGTCGATCACACTGTTGACAATCATGGGTGCCAGGACCAATCCGGGAACGGTCGGGGTGCGCGGCGTTCGCATCAGTGCGGCTGCCGCGTTGTGCGTCGGCGCGGTCCTGATCGCGATCTACCCGCTGCTCGGCGATACCGCCCAGAACGTCGTCTACCTCGCGATTGGCCTCACCGCCATTGCAATGACGCTGCGTGCGATCCCGAAACGCGGCGGCCTCCATGGCGCGTGGTTCTGGTTCGGCATCGGTCTCATGCTCGACTTTGCAGGTGATGCAGTCGATGCCGGCTACGAGCTCTTCGCTAACCGCGCCGCCCCACTCCCATCCGCGGCCGACATCTTCTACATCGCGGGCTACCCCGCCCTCGCGTTCGGCGCCCGTTGCGTGCAGCGCAAGGTCCGCCGCGAAGCGCGCGAGATCTTCGCGTCGCGAGAGGCGTTTGGCAGCTGAACTCAGCAGGTGATCTGGCCCCGCACTCGGCATGTCGCATCCCACAGAATCAGGTGATGAGGGCACGGCGGAACGCCTCCGCGACAGCTTGGCTCCGCGTCGTCACACCGAGTCGCGAGTTCGCGCGCTTCACGTGGGCGCGCACCGTCTCGATCGAGATGCAGAGATTCGCAGCAATGTCCGCGTCGCGCTGGCCTAAGGACATCAGCCGAAGAATCTGGATCTGACGACCCGTCAAGGGCTTGTCTGGCCCCTCACCACGCGATTGGATCAGGTAGTTCCCAAGCGACGGATCGATGTACGAACCACCCCTCGCAATCAGGTCGATCGCGCGGATCAGATCGTCGAGCGGAGACTCCTTAAGCAGGTATCCGCGTGCTCCGGCATCACGAGCCTCGTACAACAACGCGAGGTTTCCGGTACCGCTGTAGATCAGCACCGAAGTCGTCGGGGAGATCGCAAGCACACGGCGTGTGAGCTCGATGCCGTCGATTTCGCCGATACCGAGATCGATGATCGCAACGGTTGGACGATGCTCGGTAACGAGGTCGACCGCGGCACGAGCGTCAGCAGCAACACCGATCACACCAATCTTGTTCCGCTCGAGCAGCGCAGCGAGTGCGCTACCGACTGCCGGGTGGTCATCAACGAGCAGAACAGACAAAGAATCAGTGAGTGAGCTGATCATTTTGCGACCTCAGCAATCTTTTGGAGGAGAGAAACGTCGTCGAACGGCTTACGGACGAGGGCAGCGCCATCCGGGTGTGGGGGAATATTCGTGTCGGGGAAGTAGCCAGACATGAAGACGACTCCGATGTCGGGGTGGGCCTTCTTGATCTGATCGGCGAGTTGGTAGCCATCGAACGGTTCCATGCGAATGTCTGTGACAAGAACGTCGATAGGGACACCCGCACGGTTCGCCCACACCAGAGCCTCATCGGCGCGGGTGAAGATCTCGACGCGATGCCCAGCCGCCTCACACATCGCCTGGATGATTCGGGCGGTTGCCTTCCCATCGTCGACAACGAGCAACGAGAGGGCCTGATCGGCTGGCTTCGCTGCTCGAGCCGAACGCTGAACGGGCACCGTCGTTGGCGCCGCGCCAACGAGCGGGAGCACGATCCGAACACAGGTTCCAACACCGACTGCAGAGCGAATGTCGAGCTTGCCCTGCGCCGTGGCGACGACACGCGCGACAGAAGCAAGACCGAGCCCATTCGACCCACCCACGTCTTTCGTTGTGAAGAACCGCTTCGTTGCGCGAGCGAGCGTGTCGGCATCCATCCCGGAGCCGCGATCACAGATCGCGAGCAACGCGTACGGATGGTCACCCTGAATACCTGAGAGTCCATTCAGATCATCCGCGGTCGCGCGGCGAACGGTGATCGTGACCCGTGCGTTTGCCTCGGGGCTTGCCTCCCGGGCGTTCCAACAGGTGTTGAGAAGAATTCGCCGGATATCCGCACGGCTGAGCGCTACGGGAAGCGGTTCCGACGCAAGATCGAGCATGACGGGCGTTGCAGACCCGACAATAAGGTCGAGCCGGGACTTCCTTTCGGCAATCTCTACAACGAGGTCGTTGAAGTCGGACGCGTCCCGTGTGCCGCGTGCTTTCTGCACGAAAGACGAAACGATTTCCGACGCTTCCGTGACGGCGGCATTGAGATTCGCGATGTCCTCTTCCGCATCACCCAAGGCTCGGGCTTGCAACGCGGCCGCTGTCGCGCGAATCGTGAAGAACTCGTTGTTGATGTCGTGCGCGATTTCGGCGACGACATTCGAGACGGTGTCTACACGCCCTAGCTCGAGCTTCTCACGGTATGCCGCTGCGAGTTCGAATTGGCGCGCGCGCAACCGGTAGATGAGCCCGACGATGCGCGTCCAACGCTCGACGATCTGATCAGCCCCAATGGCGAACGCACCACGCGATCGAGCCACTCCGATCATCGCGAGCGATTGACCGTCAACCACGTACGGCATACCAATAAAACTCGTGAGAGGTGGATGGCCACTCGGAAGCGTCCTCCCGCCATGAGCGACGCGATCATTCTCGACGATTGGCCGGGCTTCTCGAACAACGCGCATGAAGAGGTTGTCGTCTTGACCAAAGTCGACGTACCCATCGCGGCTGTACGAACGGTCGGTCTCCGCAATCAGCCCCGACGTGTCGGTGGGATCCCACTGCAGTCCTGACCAGGCGTAGACGCGGAGCGAGTCGCCCTCGCAGAAGCCGACGAACCCGTAGTCGGCCTCCGTCGTCTCGATCGCACCCTGAAGGACGTAGTGAAGCGCCCGCTGGAGCGAGCCCTCGAAATAGAGCGCCGTCGCAGTCTCATATGCACCGGCGATCAGCGCGTCGGAGAAATCCCCAAAAACCACTCCCCCCGACAGCGCATCGTTGTCAAGGGTGCCGAGCGGGTCCCAGGGCACGAACCTGTCAGGGTGAATAGTGGAACCCGGAATGGGTTCCACAGAGCTGTCTGGCTGTTGATTCAGCAAGAGAATAAGGGCGAAAGAGCTTCACCCAATGGACACATCTTCTACCGAGGCCTGTGAAACGGCTATGCACTATACTGCGTCAGCAGGATACCCTATTTGAGGTATGTGGCTCACGCTTTAGGTGCCGATAGGTGCTAGCCGCGACGTCTAGCGAACTGTCGCAACAGACGGCACGCCAACTGCTTTGCGCAGTGCAGCAATCCGGAAAGGCTTTGGCAGCACAGACGGGTTGCCTGCGCGGATTAGCTCCTCTGCAGTGAGCCACGTCGATGACATGAGGATGCAGTGATCGACGATTCCACGGATTTCGGCTGCGACGTCGACACCCGAGACAAACGGTGCGTGATGGTCGATCACCGCGACGCGTGGTCGCAACTCCCGCGCAACCGCGATCGCTTCAAGCCCATCCCCCGCTTCTGCGACCGCAAAATCGGAGCCAACCACTTCGCGCACAAGTGAACGAATCTCCGCCGATGAGTCAAGCACGAGCAAGAGCTCTCGGTGGGATGAGAATTCCCTGACCATAACGCCAGATAACCCGCACCACGCCGCCGGCAGAAGGCCGGAAATGGGCGCCATCGTCGGTCGTTCTGGCGTGACTACTTAACCACTAGTGGCTAAAAGCCCGAAGGCCCGGAGATGTTCTGCGGCGGACATCTCCGGGCCCTTTGATTCGGGTTGGCTACAGCAGGGTGATCCAAGCTCCAAGTTGGGGAAGAAGCATTGGACCTGCCCCGGCAAAGCCTTGAGACAAGGTGCTCGACTCGCCCGCGATTGCCTAGTCCCATTTCGCGGGAAGCGAATGCCCTATACGGGGTAGGGCGTTCTACCGACCGAACTGCTGCGCGACGATTGCCGACAGCGTTCCGCTAAGGACGGCGTCGAAGTTCTTGCTCGCGAGCACGACGGCGCTTGCACCGAACCGGCGGGCGCGCACCGCACGCTTCGGATCGGAGGTCACAGCGACGATCTGCACGTTCGGATAGAGAATGTGGATCGAGTGGACAAGCGCGATGCTCTGCGTGTCGACATTGACGACGACGGCGGCCACCGAACGGCTTGTGAACACTGCGTCGGCCGTCTCCCACGCGGTCGTGACGCTCACCTTCGCCTGAGCACCGAGGCTCAGGTGCGGCAGCGATCTCGGGGCGCCCGACGACACGACGAGGACAGTGGGCTTGCCCTTCGCCCGGATCGCTGCATGCGTCAGGCGCACCGGGATGCTGAGCGACCGGCTCATGTCCTGACCCTGCGCAATTACGTTGATGCGGTACCGGCCCGGAGCGAGTCGCTTCGGCAGCGGGTAGCGGAGGATCCACGCTCCGGCGGAGACGTTGCGGCTCCACCGCACCTTAACGGTCTTGCCCTTCGTGAAGCGGTGCGCGCGACGCTCGCTCAAAATGCGGCGCTGCGCCAGCTCGACCAGCTCAAGGACGATTTTGTTGCGAGTGTCTCACATGAGTTCCGAACGCCCCTCACGGCTATCGACGGCTACATCGAGCTCCTCGACGACGACCGAGAACGCCTCGATCCCGAACATCGCGAGTATGTCTCGGTCATTAGGTCGAGCGCTGCGCGGCTCGTCCGACTCGTCAGCGACCTGCTCGTAGTCGCCGCTCTGCAAGCTCGTCCGAATCAGATTCGGCGAGATGTAGTTGACGTCTCGAGCCTCGTCCGGGACTCAGCCGACGCGATCACTCCACTCATTCGCTACCGCGAGGTGACGGTGCAATGTGAGGTCAATCCAAACCTGACCGTTCTCGGTGATGCGAGCCAGCTCAGCCAGCTCGTAGACAACCTCCTAAGCAACGCGGCGAAGTTCACGCGAGAAGGCTTTGTGACGGTGCGCGCTTTCCGCGAGGGTGACGCTGTGCGGATTGACGTCGCCGATACGGGAATCGGTATCGCGGCGGCCGATCTGCAGGTGATCTTCGAACGGTTCTCGCGAACGGAGCACGCGATCAGCCAGATGATCCCCGGCACTGGTCTCGGGCTGTTCGTGGCTCGTGAGATCGCCGACGCACATGGGGCGACACTCTTCGTGGAAAGCCACCAAGGTGAGGGGTCGACCTTCTCCCTTTTGCTGCCGGTGGCGGAGACGTCCGTCGGCGCGCCCGACCCAGACGGGCCCTAGGCCTTAGCTCACGCTCGCCGGCGCCAGCTGGGCGAGCGGAGCTGCATGCCCGGTGCTTGCGCCGAAACGCGGAAGTCGCAACACGAACCGCGCGCCCTCACGCTCGCTGCCCGTGTACATGAGCGTCCCGCCGTGCGCGTCAGCGTATGAACGGGCGATCGCAAGCCCCAGTCCCGTACCTGGAGCACGCTGGCGGCCAGCATCGCTCCGCGTGAACCTCTGGAACAGGTCGGGAATGAACTCTGATGGCACGCCTGGGCCGTGGTCAGTGACGACAACGACGAGTGCCTCTCCCTCGGCCCGCGCACTGACGCCGATCGGAGCCGAGCCGTAGCGCAATGCGTTGGACACGAGATTTGAGAGGATCCGCTCAAACGCCTCCGTATCCATGGTCGCGACGAGCTCATTGGGCGTATCGACCTCAATGGCATGCGCGTGCTCCATCACGGCTGCAGCAACGCACGCCGCCGCTACCACCCACCACAGGTCGTGCCGCGGTGCCGGCATCAACACAAGGGCGAAGCCGATGAAGAGCGCGCCCGCGGTGTAGGGCACGAGGCGACTCGGGTCACCCCCAGAGTCAAAGCGCTTTCCCAACATCACCCCCCTCCCTGGCCGACTCGGCATGCCACGTTCGCTGTGATGCACCCCAAACGTCGCTGCCTGGAGCCTACCGAACGTCAGTCTGCGTTAACAGAGGCGCAACCCGCCGTAACAGAACGGGTTCGTACCGTTACCCGTGCAATGGTGGTCGCTCGGATTCTGCTCAGCCGCTTTGGCATACGCCCACACGACCCAGAGTTCGCCGATCCGCGCGAGCGTGAGCGCCTCGCTGCTGCGCTCAAGCAGGTCTACGCCCGGGTCATCCGGCGCACGACCCCGTTGCTGTTCGAGCGAAGCTCGGCTACCCGAGATCGAACGTGACGGTCACTTGCGCATCGATCTGCAGCGTCCCCGCCTCAACCGGTGTTGAGGACGTGTCCGACTTCGCGGCCGACATCGTGATGGGGCTCGATGACGACTGCTCCGACGCTGTCCGCAACGAGCCGAGCTTCTCGCCGCTTGCATCGGCAATGGCGGTTGCGCGAGCCTTCGCGTCGGCGTAGGCCGCCGCGAGCGCCGTTGTATAGGCGACGTTCTGCTTCGAGCTGATGAGCGTTGGGCCATTCACCTGGTTCGCACCGGCTCCTGTGGCCGCATCAAGCACCGACCCGGCCTTCGCGATGGTGTGCACTTTCACTGACACGGTGTTCGACGCGGCGTATCCCGTGACGTTCGAACCGTTCGGGCCCGTCGTTGGGTACACCGAGATCTGCGCGGTCTGAATGTCTGCTTCGGCGACGCCCGCGTTCTTCACGGCCGCGATGATTCGGCTGATCGCTTCCGACGTCGTTCGCGTCGCTTCATCCGCGCTCTTCGCCTGGTTTGACACGCCAAAGGTGAAGTCCGCCTCGTCAGGCACGGCTGTCGCGGAGCCCGCTCCTGCCACGGTCACTGTGTGATCACCCGAGGTGCCCCGATGCTGGTTTCGTCCGGCGAGAAAACCAGCTGCTACTGCGAGAACAAGAATGGCGAGCATCGTCGCTGCGCTCTTCATCGGAAACCTCCTGAAAGGATGACGGGAGGAACGATACGCAGCGAACGTCAAGAGGGTGTTACGGCGGCCGCGGCCGGTACGGTCCGCTGCACACATGTCGCAGCGCGACCTCATCCGAACTTCACGTTTGGCGACCGTCACCCTCGGCGGGCGCGACGTCAGCATCGTCGTTCGTCCGTCATCCCGCGCGCGACGTCTGCGTCTAGTTGTCACGGGTTCGACGGCGATCGAGGCGGTCGTCCCAACAGGTGTCTCCGCGCATGATCTCGAACGCTTCCTGCACACGAACCGGGCGTGGCTTACGCGGGCGGTAGCCGAGGCGTTGCGACGCGAGGCGTCCACACCAAGGCTTGGGCTCGACACCCGTGGTGTGGTTTGGCTTGGCGGCCGGGCACTTCCGGTTGCGGGTGGCCGCACAAGCGGCCGGGCGCGGGTCGACCTGCGCGAGGACGGCGTCGTCGTACACGGCGACCCGGCAACACGAGAGGCTGCGATCAACCGCTTCTATCGAGATCAGGCGCGACTCGAACTGGATGATGCGGTTGCAGCTGAGGCTGAGCGTCTCGGCCTGCGGTACGCGCGCCTCGCGGTGCGCGACCAGAAGACGCGGTGGGGATCGTGCTCGACGAACGGGACGCTGTCGTTCTCGTGGCGGCTCGTTGCCGCGCCACGCACGATCCTCGATTACGTCGTTGTGCATGAGCTCCTGCACCTGCGGGAGCTCAACCACTCAGCCCGGTTCTGGGCGCTCCTTGATGCGTTTCGTCCGGCCTGGCGTGACGACGTCGAGTGGCTCCGCAACCATGGCCGCGAACTTCACGGGTACAACCCGTGCGTCGCGCTCGAGCTGCTGGCTACCTAGCCGTTCACTCGCACGAGCGATCTCCGACCCCCATTTGAACCGTTGCGGGGTCAATCACCGTAGTTCTTCCCGGGTACTACCTGTCCTGAACGGGAAGGAGACGGAGTTGATGGCAGTACGGCAGGCGTTGAAGACGGCCTCGTTCGTCGCGATTGCTGCGGTGATCGTGGCGTCCACGGCAGCGGCAGCGTCGGCACCGACACTGACCACCGCCAAGATCACTGGCGTTGGAAGCATTGTCGTGTCGGGCGATGGACTGACGGTCTACAGCTACGCAGCTGAAACGGCGGGCAAGATCGCATGCACCGGGGCGTGTGCAAAGGCTTGGCCCCCAGTCTTGATCAAGACCGGAACAGCTCCGGTGGCGGGCGCAGGCATCAAGGCTGCGAAGCTTGGAACGATCAAGCGGGCCGACGGCGGGCTGCAAGTCACCTACGGCGGGCACGCGCTCTATCGCTACAAGGGAGACACAACCGGCGGGGACATCAATGGCCAGGGTGCAAGCGGCACGTGGTATGCCGTCTCGCCAGCTGGTGGCGTCGTCAAGACGATGCCCGCGAAGGCCGCGGCAGGCTCCGGCAGCACGTCGAGTAGCGGTTCAAGCTCGTCGAGCTCGTCGGGCGGCAGCCTCGAGGGCTATTGACCGCCTGATGTTCGACTGGTGTGGTGGGTGGCAGCGGTCACCCACCACACCAGCGTTAGGCCAGCCTCGCGACCGCGGCGAGTGCTTCGTCGACCGACCAGCAGATTGATCCTGCCGACTCGATCGCACCCGCCACAAAGAGGTTGAGTCCGTCGCCGGGAACTGCACCGCGACGACGCTGGAGTCGGAGGTCGGTGACGATGCCGACGATGCCTCGGTACTGCGGTCCGCCGCTGCGCACGAGCTCCGCGAAGATGCCGATCTCACACGCCGTGCCATCGTCGACACCGATCCCGTCGAGCCACGCCACGAGGACGTTCGCCGACCGGAGCCCGTCACCGTCGAGTTGGTAGATCGAACGCCCCGTGAACTCCGTGAGCGCTGCCGACTCCTCGTGCGGCACGAAGCACTCGTGACCCGCTGCGCGGAGAGCGGTAGCCAACGTGTCGAGCCACGCGCGCTCCGCCTCAGAGAAGAGCGGGCCGGCGACATAGATGCGAAGAGGAGTGGCAGGATCGGGGTTGGGGACGACCATGTACCCCGATCCTGCCTGATACGCCCCGCAGAGGGAAGCGGGTTCAGCGCGACGGTTCGGTGAAACCGAACATGCCGGCGATGCCCACGCCGACGACAGCGACGAACCCGGTGACGAAACAGATGGTGAGTGCCGTAAACAAGGTGTTCATGCGTGCTTTCCTCCTGGTTCGAGCCTCTCGGTAAGACTCGATCAGTTGATCTGGAAGCATCGTAGATCGCCTATGTATAGACCGCAAATGGATTTTTCGCCAACTTCCATCCATTTTCATCTATTCCAAGATTAAAGGGGACGCGGCTGCCCTGAAGAGCAGCCGCGCATGTGGGGAGAGACGAGGTATCTCCGAACTAGTGCCGGTGCGGCCCGAAGCCGAACATCCTCACAACACCAAACGCCACAGAGCCAAGCACTACGAGGACGAAGCTCGCGGTTACCAGTGTCCAGATGGCTTCCATCTCCGTTTCCTCCTGTTCGGATGACGCACTCATCCTCGCCCACCCGTCGACGACGAGCATCGGCGCCTGCGCTGATCCTCAATGCGGGAAACTCCCGACCGCACCGATATCGTCTCGACGTGGCCTTGCCCTCCTACATCCGCTGCCCAACGTGCAGAACAGCGCTCGGAAGCGACGATGCCTGTCCGCGCTGCGGTGTCACGTACGAAACGGTTGACAGCATCCCGCGGCTGCTTGACCGCTCCGCACCCGGCCTCGACGCCAAGCTGCGCGAGCTCGCGGCATGGCCTGAGCTCGCCAAGGAGCAAGGGTGGTACGGCACCGACGATCGCATCGATGATGCCCTCCCCTACCTCAATCGCGACCTCGGCTGGGACGACCGTGCGTGGGGTGCAACCCAACACGGCTTCGACACGATGGTGCGCCACTACGTGAAGCCCGGCATGCGAATCCTTGAGATTGGAGCTGCAAAGAGCTGGGCCTCGCAACGCCTGATTCCCCTCGGCTGCGAGTACGTCGCCGTCGACCTCGTCGTCGACCCTGTGATTGGGCTCGGCCGTGGCACCTACTTCGAGCGAACCGTTGGCCCATATCTCCGCGTGCAGGCCGACGGGGAACGGCTCCCGTTCGCCGAAGGCAGCTTCGATCTCGCCTTCTGCGTCGCAACCCTCCATCACGCAATCGACCTCAGAGCGATGGTGTCGGAGCTCGCGCGGGTGACGCGACGCGGCGGAATCGTCGCAGGGCTCAACGAGGGGACACGTGCGCCGTACCGCTCGGGTGAGAACCCCGATCAGGAGCACGAGAAGGAGCTTGGAATCAACGAACACGTCCACACCATGTGGACGTACCTCGCAGCGTTCGCCCGCGCCGGGCTGCGCCCGGTACGGCTCGAATACGCTGAAGGTGCGAGCAAACTTGCCGAGCGAAACATCGCAGGCAAGCTCCTTCGCGTCGGGTCACTCCCCGCCACGCTCTGGGCTTTGAACGCCTATCCGTACGCTGGTCTGAGCTTGTACGCGCGGCGCCGCTAGCGTTAAGGCACATGGGCATCATCGTTCAGAAGTACGGCGGCACATCTGTTGCCGGACCAGAAGAGATCAGGCGCGTCGCACGACGAGTCGTTGACGCGGCGCGCGCCGGAAACAAGGTGTGCGTTGTCGTCTCCGCAATGGGCGACACCACCGACCGGCTTCTCGATCTCGCCCGTGAGGTTTCACCGAGCCCGCACCCACGCGAGCAGGACATGCTGCTCACGGCCGGCGAGCGGATTTCGATCGCACTCGTTTCGATGGCAATCAACGATCTCGGCCACGAGGCCGTCTCATTCACAGGCAGCCAGGCAGGCATCGTCACCGACGAGAGCCACGGTCGCGCCCGGATCGTCGACATGCGGGCGAAGCGTGTCGTGGAAGCGCTCGCCGATGACAAGATCGTGATCGTCGCCGGCTTCCAGGGTGTCTCGGAATCCTCGAAGGACGTGACAACACTCGGGCGCGGCGGCTCCGATACAACCGCGGTAGCAATCGCCGCCGCGGTCAAAGCCGATGTGTGCGAGATCTACACCGACGTCGACGGTGTCTACACCGCCGATCCGCGGATCGAGCCGAAGGCGCGGAAGCGGCGTGAAGTGTCATTTGAAGAGATGCTCGAACTCTCCGCGAGCGGCGCACGCGTGCTGATGCTTCGCTCAGTCGAGTACGCTCGCAATCACGGTGTCAAGATCCACGTCCGGTCGTCGTTCAACGAGACCGAAGGCACGTGGATCGTCAACGAGGAGGACATGTTGGAACAGGCCATCATCTCGGGTATCGCGCACGACACCTCGGAAGCGAAGGTGACGATTCAGTCTGTGCCCGACCAGCCCGGTGTCGCCGTTCGCGTCTTCCGTCCGCTTGCCGACGCCGGCGTCAACATCGACATGATCGTCCAGAACGTCTCGGCCGAAGGCCACACCGACATCTCGTTCACGCTACCGAAGGTCGACATCGCGGCAGCCGAGCCGATCCTCACCAACTTGGCTGCCGAAGTCGGCGCTGGTGGGTTCACGATCGACCCTGACATCGCCAAGGTTTCCGTGATCGGCGCAGGGATGAAGAGCCACCCCGGCGTTGCCGCCGATGTGTTCGAGGCGATCGCAGATGCGGGCATCAACATCGAGATCATCTCGACCTCGTCGATCCGCATCTCGTGCGTCATCCGCGCGTCAGAGGTGCAGCGCGCCGTGAATGTCGTGCACGATCGCCTCAAGCTCGCCGAGGACATCCACCTCGACGGCGACCTCGGCGAACACGCCGCCTAGCTCAACCGCCGTCGGCGTCGACGCCTTCATCGGCGTCAGACATCACGGTGATCTCGTCGACGGGCGCAGCTGCGCGGCTTCCAAACAGCTCACCCGACCGAATCCGCGCGGCCATCTCCTTCGACTGCTCGCGGTAGAACGAGCCGTCCTCGAACTCGATCACGGGGTACGCCGCCTGGCCGGAGAGCGCACTAACTACGGTGCGCTTCTTGCGTGAAAGCGGCCCCGTCACGATCTCGTAGCTGATCCCTTTCGCGTCGAGTTCACGCTGAACGCGCCAGCAGGGATGGGCGCCGAACTTGGCCCAGAGGACTGAACATCGGTGGAGCTTGACCGCCATGGTGCTCCTCGCTTCGTTCGCTAGGGCGTCGGTGGAGGTGGAACGTCCGCCGAACGCTGGGGTGGCCCGCTTGTGAGGTCAAGCCACGCCTCAAGGTACTCCTCGCGGCCGATCTCTCCGCGCGCGTAGCGCTGCCGCAGAAGCTCAATGGGATCGCTCGGCACCGCGACGCGACGGGCGAGCGGCCCGCGCGTTTCGACGACGCGAGCGATCAGGTAGACCGCGACCGCCACAACGATGAGAGCGACCACGCAGATGACGATCTCCTCCACACCACGACCCTCCAGTGGAGGTGGCGGTGGCGGGCCAGGCGGAAGGGGATGCCTATCCATTGGTGACAGTGTGATCCCCCCCGACCCGATCGGATATCCCGCGAAGGGGGGTTCTCACACGGAGAAGCGTGTTAAGCCGCTCGTGTGCCGGCACCGCCGAGCGCGACGCTCGCCTTGGCCGTAAAGAGGTGGTAGAGCAGCAACAGCTGCACCAGCGCAAGCGACTCTGACCGGTGAAGGTCGGTGCCGATCGTGAACTCGCCAAGCCGCTCCGTGCGCAGGTGGCTCGCGAAATGCAGGTTCTCCCAGATCGACTCCTCCATCGCATGCGCGACCTGCGGATCAAGCTGACCCGACACGAAGAGATGAATATCTTCGCCCTGACGGCTGAACCGGATGCCAGAGTTCTCGCCGGCCTGCTCGAGCGGAGTCAGGTCAGGGTGACGCAGCGACGGCCGCAAAATCATCTCGACATCGAGGTGCTCCTGATCATCTGAGCTCGGCAGGAACGACACAACCATGTCGGCCGTATCCTTCTGCGGGCGGATGAACGCCTCCGAATCTGGCTCGCGCTTGTCGAGCTCGGCAAGCACCTGATCGGTCGTGTACCCGCGGCGCGAACAGTCACGCTGCACCTTCCACTTGCGCCGCAGCTCCTCCGGCGGCGCAAGATAGACGCGCACGTCGTAGTTCTGACGCAAAGACTCGCTGTAATACCCGAGCAGCCCCTCGACAACGGCGTACTCCGTCGGCTCGATCCGCACAAGCGGGCCGAACGTCCCGTCGGTGTGCTGGTAGACCGGCTTCAGAAACGCCTCGCCTGCGCGCATGTGGCCGAGGTGCTGGGCCATGATGTCCATGTAGTTGCAGTCAGGATGCAGCGGCGTGATCTGCCGTTCCGCGCGCTGACGACGGTCGTAGCGGTGGTAGTCATCGGTGCAGACGTGCGTCACGTTGTGATCGCCGAGCACGCGGACGAGACCGCGAGTGAGAGTCGTCTTACCTGCCGCCGAATCGCCGACGACGCCGAGGATGATCGGCCGGGCCATGGTCGCTCCTTGCTCTGTTCAGGCAGCGGGGGCGGACGTGTCCGCCTCGCGGTCTTCGTCGAAGACGCTGCTCTTCAGGATGTCGTCGGGGATGATCGTCATCAGATCCTCACGGGTGAGAACCTTGTCGCCCTGGTCAAACAACCGGTTTGCCTGCCGCAGACGAGAGCGGTCGAGGGCGTTGCGGACGCTCCGGCCATGCGCGAAACGCGGGCGATGGATGCGACGCTCGAGGTATTCGCGGAACGCGGCATCGCCACCCTCCCCGAACTTGTACGACTGCTGCTCAAGCATGAGCTCGGTGATCTGAAGCAGTTCATCAATGTCGTAGTCGGGGAAGTGGATGTGGTGCGCAACGCGCGACCCCATACCCGGGTTCGACGAAAAGAAGGTGTCCATGCGATCGCGGTACCCGGCGAAGATGACGACGAGCTTGTCACGCTCAGCCTCCATCACCTGCAGGAGGATCTCAATGGCCTCCTGGCCGTAGTCGCGCTCGTTCTCTGGACGGTAGAGGTAGTACGCCTCGTCGATGAAGAGCACCCCGCCAAAGGCCCGGCGAAGAACTTCTTTCGTCTTCGGCGCCGTATGGCCGACGTACTGGCCGACGAGATCGTCGCGCGTACACGCAACGACAACCGGCTTCTCGATGTAGCCGAGCCGGTGGAGAATCTGGGCCATCTTCATGGCGACTGTCGTCTTGCCGGTACCAGGGTTGCCGGTGAACGACATGTGGAGCGACGGGCGCTCCGACGTCAACCCGACTTCGCCGCGCAGACGATCGACAAGCAGCAATGCCGCGATCTCGCGAATCCGGGTCTTCACCGGCGCGAGCGCGATCAACTCATCGTCGAGCTCACGGAGAACCTGCTGGATATTCGTCTCCTCCAGGATCGCCTGGAGGTTTGCCGTCGCCTTCTTCGGAGGCTCAACAACGGCAGGCACGACCGCCTCCCCTTCGACAGCCGCCGGCGCCGACTCGCCAGGAGTCGCACTCGGCACCGAAGGTGTCGAGTTGCCGGAGCTGCCGAAGGGGATGCGTGTCATGAGTGCTTCTCTCAGTCGTTTCCGCGGATCGCCGTGCCGGTCACTCCGACCGAACCCGACGACGCCTTGAGATGAGTCAGCTTGTAGCGGACGACCCGATCGTGATCATCCGTGCGCTCGAGCTGGAAGCCATGCTCGACCGACGGACGATTGACGATGAAGCTCAGCGCCGTTGTCTGACGGCCACGAGTGGCGTCATAGGCGATGACCTTGATGTACGCCTCCGGGAACGCCTCACGGCACGCGCGAACCTCGCGCATGACGACGCTGGACTGATCCGGCGTCAGGTCGAAGCGGGGAAGGCCCCACATCTCCCAGTAGAAGTTCCGCGGATGCGGATCGTCGGTGTACTCGATCGAAATCGACCAGCCCTTGTCAACCGAATACTTGATCTGAGCATCGATCTGCTCATCGGTCAGGTCTGCCAGGAACGAGAATGCGCCTTGAGTGATTTTCATCGCTCAGTCTCCCCTTAGCCGATGCTCGGCGTCGCGAGGACGTCCGGCGTGTCGGTCGATTCGAAGTTGAACGTGATGTCCTTCCAGACCTCGAGCGCAGCGTTCAGCTCGGGGCAGCCCTTGGCAGCCTTTTCAAGGATGTCCGGGCCCTCCTGGTAGTAATCCCGGCCTTCGTTGCGGGCCTGGATCATCGCCTCGGTAGCAACGCGGTTCGCCGCTGCACCTGCGCGGATGCCCATCGGGTGACCGATGGTGCCGCCGCCGAACTGCAGGACGACGTCGTCGCCGAGGTAGTGCAGGAGCTGATGCATCTGACCGGCGTGGATACCGCCCGATGCAACCGGCATGGTGCCGGGCATCGACGCCCAGTTCTGGTCGAAGTAGATGCCGTGGAGCGGATTCTCCGGGATGAAGTCCTTCCGGAGGGTGTCGTAGAAACCAGCGGTCGTATTCGGATCGCCTTCGAGCTTGCCGACGACCGTACCCGCGTGGATGTGGTCGACGCCCATGAGGCGGCACCACTTCGCGATGACACGGAAGCTGACACCGTGCGTCTTCTGACGCGTGTAGGTGCCGTGGCCTGCACGATGGAGATGAAGCAATACGCCGTTCGCGCGGCACCACTTCGCCATCGACTGAATCGCGGTGTAACCGATCGTGAGGTCGATCATCACGATGACCGAGCCGATCTCCTTCGCGAACTCAGCCCGCTCGTACATCTCTTCCATCGTTCCCGCGGTGATGTTCAGGTAGTGACCCTTGATCTCGCCTGAGCCGGCCGACGCCTTCTGGACGCCTTCCATGCAGTAGAGGAAGCGGTCACGCCAGCGCATGAAAGCCTGCGAGTTGATGTTCTCGTCGTCCTTGGTGAAGTCGAGACCACCAACGAGCGCCTCGTAGACGATGCGGCCGTAGTTCTTGGCCGAGAGGCCGAGCTTCGGCTTGACAGTCGCGCCAAGAAGCGGGCGGCCGAACTTGTCGAGGTACTCGCGCTCCATGACGATGCCGTGCGGCGGGCCGTGGAACGTCTTCACGTAGTGCGTCGGAATCCGCATGTCCTCAAGGCGGAGAGCCTTGAGCGGCTTGAAGCCGAAGACGTTGCCGATGATCGACGACGAAAGGTTTGCGATCGACCCTTCTTCGAAGAGGTCGATGTCATAGGCGATCTTCGCGATGTACTGGCCTTCAACGCCAGGAACCGGCTCCACGCTGTAGGCCTTGGCCTGGTAGTGCTTGTGGTCGGTCAGGCGGTCGGTCCAGACAACCGTCCAGGTTGCAGTCGAAGACTCACCCGCGACGGCAGCTGCCGCCTCGATTGCGTCAACGCCGGCCTGAGGGGTGATGCGGAAGGCCGCCAGGATGTCGGTGTCCTTCGGGACGTAGTCCGCGTCGTAATACCCCATATCGGCATACGGCGTGACTCCGGAGGCCCAGCGCTCTTTCTTCTCGAGGCTGGTGCCGTCGGTGGGTGATGGGCTCATAAGTTGATGTCTCCCGATCGTGATTTGGGCAGGGTCGAGCGTACGCCCGAAATTGATAGAAGGCAAATAGGACTTTCCGTGCTTTCCATCGATTCTCGCCGAAGTCTGGAGAGGCCCGCGAGGAGCGCTTTGGCAAGGGACGACGACGGCTCGAACACCGCTGCCGACCTTACCACCCTTTTCAACACGCGTTTCGACAAGGGGAGAGTCCCCTCGCCGCGGCGCAACCCGCGAATCTGCGAAGATCGACTCGTGGCCGCCCTCTACCGCAAGTACCGCCCACAGACGTTTGACGACGTCGTCGGCCAGGAAGCAGTCGTACGCACCCTCACGAACGCGATCACGACCGGGAAGGTGCGCCAGGCGTACCTGTTCGCCGGACCCCGCGGAACCGGCAAGACCTCGCTCGCCCGCATCCTTGCCAAAGGGATCAACTGTGAACACGGGCCAACACCGAGCCCCGACAACACCTGCCATGTCTGCACCTCGATTGCGAACGGCACCTCGCTAGACGTAATTGAAATGGATGCCGCCTCTCAGCGCGGCATCGACGACATTCGCGACATCCGCGACCGCGTCGTTCTTCAGCCGGCGGAGGGCCGTTCGAAGATCTACATCCTCGACGAGGCCCACCAGCTCACCGACGCGGCATGGAACGCGCTGCTGAAGCTGATCGAGGAGCCCCCGCCCCACCTCATCTTTGTGTTCTGCACGACGGAGCTCCAGAAGGTGCTCGCCACGGTGCGGTCACGCTGCCAGACGTTCGTCTTCGCGCGGCCACGGCTGCCCGACATCGTCAAGTTGCTCCGCCGAGTTGCAGACGGCGAGCAGATGGACGTCTCTGACGCTGCGCTTGCCCTGGTCGCTCGCGCGGCCCGCGGATCGTTCCGTGACGCGGTCTCGACACTCGACCAGCTCGCATCAGCAACCGGCGGCACGATCACCGTCCAGGACGTGCTCCAGCTCCTCGGAGCCGTCGAAGACGAGGTGCTGTTCCGACTCTGCGATCTGATCGTCGATGGCGACACCGCAGGCGCACTCGTGTTCTTGGAGGAGCTCTCGGAGGGCGGTCAGGATCTCGGTCGGCTTGTGGTCGACCTGCTCGAACATCTCCGCCACCTGATGCTCGTCCAACACACCGGCTCGGTTCCCGACACGCTGCCCGTCACCGACGAGGCGCGTGAGCGGCTTCGCGAACAGGCGAATCAGCTGCCTGCGCCCACCGTCGTACGGATGATCGACCTCCTTTCTGTCGCGACCGACGACATGCGGCAGGGCGGCGATCCCCGCCTTCCGCTCGAGCTTGCGCTCGTGAAGGTCACCCGCCCCGGCTCCGACCTGTCACGCGAATCTCTCGCGTTCCGGCTTGAGCGTCTCGAGAGCGGCACAGGCCACGTTCCTGCCGCCTCGCAGCCGCCCCTCGCGCCGCCAAAACCTGCCACTCCAGCTGCGGCAGTTGTCGCCGAACCGGCGCCCGCACCGCCGACGAGCGAAGCAGCAGTGGCCACACCCGCTCCCACCGCCGAACTTGTCGCCGAATCAGCCGTGGTCGCCGCCACCCCACCGGCCGCCACCGATGGCGGGGTTCCCCCGCTCGATCTCGAGCGGCTGCAAGAGGCATGGAAGCGCTCGATCATCCCCGCCGTCGAACAGCGTTCAATCCCAACTGCGGCGATGCTCCATGAAGGTCACGTCGCAACGTTCGACGGCGAGACCCTCACGATTGAGTTCCCGCCAGCCGCGTCGTTCCACCGCGGAATGATGGAAGACCCGAAGAACACCGGGTTGCTCAAAGACGCACTCTACGAAGTGACGGGACGACGACTCACACTCGTCTTCGCCGCCGGTGGCGAACGCGAGCAGACGAAGTCGGAGCACGACGGCCCAGTCTCGGAAGACGAACTGATGGAACTGATGAAGAGCACGTTCGACGCCCGCGAGCTCGACTAGCGCCACCATGCCGCCTTCCTGTCCGACCGGGACGGGTGGGCACAATGCCTCCTCGTGTTCAGCCCCTCGGTCGACAACCTCGTCAACCAGCTCACCCGGCTCCCCGGCGTCGGCTCCCGCACGGCGCAGCGGCTCGCGTTCCACATCCTGCAACGCCCGAAAGACGAGGCGCTCGCACTTGCCTCAGCCCTGGAGGAGGTCAAAGAGCGCGTGCGCTTCTGCCGTGAGTGCGGCAACCTCACAGAGGAAGAGGTCTGCGTCATCTGCCTTGATCAGCGGCGCGACCACACCACGATCTGTGTCGTTGAGCAGCCCGTCGACGTGATCTCACTCGAACGCACCCACGAGTACCGCGGGCTCTACCACGTGCTTGGCGGCGCACTCAGCCCGCTCGACGGGGTGGAGCCGAGCGACCTGCGGATCGACGAGCTGATGCGGCGTGTCGAGCAGAACGATGTGCGTGAGATCGTCCTCGCAACGAACCCGACGATGACCGGCGAGGCCACGGCCGCGTTTCTCGCCGACCGCCTGCGCGATCGCGTCCGCGTTACACGCCTTGCCAGCGGGCTCCCGGTGGGTGGCGACCTTGAGTACGCCGACGAAGTGACTCTCGGCCGTGCCCTTTCGGGCCGGCGCGAGATGTAGCGAACCCCGCTTCGCCGGGGTCTTTACACTGTCACGGCTATGGCGAGCTATCCACGCATCGGCGTCGTCGGCGGCACAGGGGCCGTCGGTACGGTCACCCTCGGTCTGCTTCGCGACCGCGGGTATGAGCATGTGCGCGTGTTCGCGTCGGCACGCTCGGCTGGCACCGAGGTGCATGGCTACCTCGTCGAGGAGGCCACGACCGAGGCGCTTGAGCGCGGCGACATCGACATCTTCCTGTTCTCGGTCGGCACCGGCGCGTCACTTGCGCTCGTCCCGCACGCGGTCGCGGGCGGAGCGATTGTCGTCGACAAGAGCTCGGCGTACCGCCTGGAGCCGGGCATTCCGCTTGTCGTGCCCGAGGTGAACCCCAACCGTGCCCTCGAACATAACGGCATCATCGCCAACCCAAACTGCTGCACGATTCCGCTCACCTGCGTTTTGAAGCCGCTTCACGATCGGGCCGGGTTGAAGCGTGTGCGCGTCGCGACCTACCAGTCGGTCTCGGGTGCTGGAGCGAAGGCGATGGACAAGCTTGCGCACGAGGCGTCGAAGGATCACGACCTCCGCATGGACTGGGAGTTCGATGGGGTTGAGTTCGACGAGGAGTCAAAGCTTCGCGAGGAGACCCGCAAGATCATGGAGCTCCCGAACCTTGCGATCCAGGCGACGTGTGTTCGTGTCCCGGTCATGGTCGGGCATGCCGAGACGGTGTGGATCGAGACCGAGGAGCCGTTGTCCGCTGCCGATGCGACGTCGATCCTTGGTGCTGCGCCGTCGATCCGGCTTGACGAGTTCCCGTCGCCCGGCAAGGCTGCGGGCGAAGACGAGGTGCTCGTTGGTCGCATCCGTCAGGACACGACCGTTGAGGGCAACTACGGCCTTACCTTGCATCTTGCGAGCGACAACCTCCGCAAGGGTGCCGCGTTGAACGCGATTCAGATCGCTGATCTGCTTGTGTCGGCGCTCGCGTCGCGCTAGTCAGATCTTTTCGACTGACATTTGCGCTGCGTATTCGCGGCTCGCGGCGTTAGGACAACGATGTTTTTCGCGTCCTTGATCGCGTTCGCTCGGCCGTGAGTCGAGATTTTCTGTCTCGGCTATCTCGTATCGAATTCAGACCGCCGCGTGCCGTGCCACTTCTCCAGGCCCCGCCGCCGGTTGCGGCGCACACCGAGGCAGGTCGGCTGGCGGTCTGCGAGGCGATCGTGCGTAGGTGGCGGATCCATCGCCAACGTGCCACCCGCCACCTCAAGCCATGTCCTGGGGACAGTCCCCAATCGGAGGGAGGGTGCGGATCGCGGGGTGGATCGTGAGGTAGATCGCGTACTAGTTTTCGCGCGCTAAGCGCCTACGCGGGCGGCACGGGGTTCGGCGCAGGCTCCGGCACGAGACGCTCCTGCACCGCTCGCAACAGCCGCTCTGCACGGCTCTCCTCCTCCACAAGCCGAAGCCCGCCGAGATCAAGGCGCGCCAGACCCGCCCGCCCCGCGCTCCGCACCACCCGGAACCCAAAATCCTCAAGGAAGTCGGCCGGAAACACCGTCTTGTGCACCCGAAGACGTTCCGACGCCGGCTCGCCCTCCGGATAGCGGTACGAGAACGCCTCGATCGACGTTGCACCCCGGTCGCGCGCCTCACCAATCGCAGCAAGCATCAACGACTGCAACACCCAGGGGCTCGATGCATCGACGAGATACGCGCAGGTCACAAGCAGCGAGTCATGCGACGGCGGCCCACCCGGCAAAATCGCCGCGCGCGGAAAGAGACGTGACGGCCCGTACTGCATCACGCCAAGCGAGCGGCCATCGCCGTCGGCATACACCGTCCCGAACGCGCCGACGTCAAGCTCCGTCCGCTCCATCCAACGATCCTTGTCGACCGGACGCGAACCGCGGCTCTGCCACCAGACACACTCATGGCACACAGAAGGGGCCGACTCAAGCGTCAGCTTCGTCAGCCCATCGATGTTAGGGGCGGCCATCGAGCTCCTCGACGATCACATTCACGCCCGGAACGCTCACGTCAGCCATGCGCGCAAGGTACTCCGTGACCCGCGACTGCACCTCGGCGGCGACCGCCGGCAGGGACGTGCCCCACGCGAATGCAAGGTGCAGCTCCACCACTCCGTCACTTCCGACCCGAACACCCTTCCGCACACCCTCAACGATGCGCGTTACTCCCGACACCTCGCGGGCCGCATCCGCGGCATATCGCGCCGTCACCTCAGGCGAGATGACGTTCTGGCCGTCCATGCTTCGAGTGTAGTCCCGCACCGCTCGGTGCCGGAACCGGCCTTACGCGTCGAGCTTCGCCATCACCTTGTCGACAGACACGACGTGCCGCTTGAACTGCAGGTCGGCTTCCGAGATCCCCGCTGCAACACCGATCAGCTGCGACAGATGCAGGATCGGCATGTTGAAATCCTTGCCGGTCGTCTTCTTCAGCTTCGACTGCCAAGCGTCAAGAGACAGATGGCAGAGCGGGCACGGTGTCACCATCGCATCAGCACCCATCTCGTAGGCCTGCTCGATCGGCTGCACGAGCTCGCCGAGCGCCGTCTCTTCGCGTGCCTGGATGATCGGGAAACCACAGCACTTGAGCTTCGCCGGGTAATCCAGCGCCTCGCCGCCGCACGCCTCGATGATCCGCTCAAGCGATGACGGCGAGTCGGGATCCTCAAACCCCATGAGCTTCGACGGGCGGAGGATCTGGCAGCCGTAGAACGGCGCGATCTTCAACCCCTTGAGGCCACGATGGGCAGCGACCTTCAGCTTCTCGTAGCCCTCACCCGCTGCGACCTCCCACAGGAAGTGCTTCACCTCGATGTCGCGCTCGTACGGCTGAACGCCAACCTGCGCGAGGTTCTCGTTGACGCGGGCACGCAACTCGGTGTCGTTCACGAGCTGCCAGTTCGCCTGCCGCAGGTTCAGCGTGCAGACGTTGCACACAGTCATCAGCGTGTCGGCGCCGGTAGCGGCCGCGTACGCAAGGATGCGAGCGTTGAGATGGAGGTAGTAGTCGGGCTCAGCCTCGTGGATGTCACCGGCACCGCAGCAGGTAACCGACTCGAGCTCGATCAGCTCCAAGCCGACCTTCGGTGCCAACGCGCGCGTCGATGTATCAAGCTCCTTCGCGGAGAGCGACGCGAGACACCCCTTGTAGTACGCAACCTGCTTCATGCCTTTGCCCCTTCCCGCTTCTCACCCGGCAGATACGGCCGCGGGAATGATCCTGGCCCGTACGGGTCGCGGTCGCTGTGTCCGGTATGCCCATGCTCGAGCTTCGCCATTGCCTGCTCGCCCTGCACGATCCCGGCAAATCCGTTGCGTCCCTGCCGGGCAACGATGCCGTGCAGGCGACGTGATTCCTTGACGTTCTTTGCGACGTGAGCGGGGAATGGCGGCGGCACTTTGCCGTGACGCGCAAGCTCCAATGCGAACTTCGCCTGCTTGATCGACGCAAGCACGCCCTGCGTTTTCGGCACGAGCTCCGTTTCACGCAGCCATCCGGTGGTTTTCGCGGACGTGACGAACCACTTGGCATGCTTCGCACCCATGTCGCTGTCGATGCTCTCTTTGATCGCCTCGGCGGAAAGCTTCGCGATCGCGTCGCGCGGATCGACACCTTTCGGGCAGCGCTCGTTGCAGTAGTAGCAGCGTGTGCACTGGTGGATGCCGTTGTGGCCGCTGACCTCTTCGAGCCGGTCGATGCGCTTCGAGTCGCGCGGGTCGCCAACAAACCGCATTGCCTTCGCGAGCGCGTGTGGGCCAAGGAACGCAGGGTCAGATTCCATCGCGTTGCACTCAGACACGCACGCACCACAGTTGATGCAGAGCGACTCCTTGTGGATCGCGCTCATCTGCTCACGGCTGATGATGTGTTCACGGCCGCCTGGAGGTTCGATGTAGCCGGGCTGAACGTACGGCTTGACGGACTTGAACTTCTCCCAGAACGAGTCCATGTCGGTGACGAGGTCTTTGACGACCGGCATGTTTCCCATGGCTGAGATCACTGGGATATGACCTGCTTCGGCGATGTCGTACATGCGGGTGCGGCACGCAAGCACGGTCTTTCCGTCCATCCGCATGCCGCAGGAGCCGCAGATCGTCATGCGGCAGCTCTTGCGGTATGCAAGTGACCCGTCGTGGCGATCTTTCACGAGATCCAAGACATCAAGCAGCGTCGCCCACTCCGGCGCGTCAACTTCGTATTCGCGCAGGGCGCGCTCACCCGTCTGGGAGTTCGAACGCCAGATCTTGAGAGCTACTTTCATCGTCTACCTCGTCGGGGCGGGCGGCCGGATCAGCCGGCTGCTGCGGTTGCGTCGACCGTTTGTGCGTCGGTCGGGATCGGAACGGAGACCTCTGCCCCAAACTTCGACAGGATCATTGTGAGTGTGACATGCGCACGCGCCGTCGAGTCTCGCGCCTGCTTCGCGGTGAAGTCGACCACGACTTTTCGAACGAGGCCCTCGTCGTCGATCCACACGTCGAACGTCTTGTAGACAGGGTCGACGGTCTTCTGGATTGCTTTCTCGAGCTTGCTTGTGTCGTAGGTCGCCTGCCAGTGCAAGGTGTTGACTCCGTCGACCGTCGCGGATCCGAGATGCATTTGCGGCGGCGCGGTGTTTTCAAGGAGTGTGAGCACCGCACCCGGGCTGATGCCTGTGAGCGCGTTGAAGTTGAAGCCGTCAGCGCTCGAAGCGACCGTCGAGTCGTACATCAGCCAATCCTTGCCGGACGGCAGTGTTGATGTGAACATCGGCGAGCTCAGGTACAGCTTCGTGCCGTCGATGATCTCGTCGAACTCGATCGCTTGACCGCCGCTCGAGAGCGTGGTGATGTAGGCGCCGCGCGTACCGTTGGTGTCGAAGTCGCCGCCGCCGGAGAACGAGAGTGTCTGTCCGCGCGCGACGACTTTCAGTTCGAGCGCCACATGCTCGGTGCTCTGCTTCTGCGTCTTCGAGACGGCGTCAGCGAATGTGGCCTGTTTGTTTGACGAGCCGCACGCGCTGAGGACGAGGCAGAGCGGCGCGAGCAGCAGCAGGCGCCGCATCAATACGTCCGCTCGGTGGGTTGCCACTTTGTGACGGTCACGGGCGCGTAGTCGAGCTTCGGGGCACCGTCGACCCAGCGTGTCACGGAGTGCTTCATGAACTGGTCGTCGTCACGTGTCGGATAGTCGTGTGGGCGGGCATGCGCGCCACGGCTCTCCTTGCGTGCGACGCCCGCTTGCACCATGCATGCCGCAAGGTCGAGGCAGTAGCCAAGCTCGATCGCCTGTGTGAGGTCGCTGTTGAACACGCCGCCTTTGTCTTCGACGACGACGTTGTTGTAGCGGTGCCGAAGCTTTTCGATGATCTCGATTTCGTTCGACATCTGCTCTTCGCGGCGGAACACCCCGAAGTTGTCGAGCATCGAGGAGCCGAGCTCTTCGCGAACCTGCCAGGGGCGTTCGCCACCGCTGCGGCCGAGCAGCTCGCCCAGCTCACGTTCCGCATCGGCGAGGGCCGAGTCGGGGACGGCAGCGTCGGGCGCGAAGTGTGCATCTTCGGCAGCGGTGCGGCCGGCGCGACGACCGAACGTGATCGTCTCCATCAGCGAGTTGCCGCCAAGGCGGTTGGCGCCGTGCACCGAGACGCAGGCGACCTCGCCGGCGGCGTATAGCCCTTCGAGCTCGGTCTTGCCGTGAATGTCGGTTGATACGCCACCCATGTGGTAGTGGGCACCGGGCCTGACCGGGATCGGGTCGTAGATCGGGTCGACGCCTGCATAGGTCATTGCGAGTTCACGCGAGCCGGGCAGGCGCGAGATGATGCGCTCTGCACCGAGGTGGCGTAGGTCGAGCATGACGCTACCGTTGATGCCGCGACCTTCGTCGATCTCTGTCTGTTCTGAGCGTGAAACGACGTCGCGTGAGGCGAGCTCGAGCGCGTTCGGTGCGTACTTCTTCATGAAGCGCTCGCCGTCTTTGTTGATCAGGTAGGCGCCTTCGCCGCGGCAGCCTTCGGTGATCAGGATTCCTGTCGGGTAGAGCGTCGTCGGGTGGAATTGCATGAACTCCATGTCCTTGAGCGGCAGCCCCAGGCGGAGCGCCATTGCCATGCCGTCGCCGGTGCACGCGTAGGCGTTGGTGGTGACGCGGTAGACGCGTCCTGCACCGCCGGTCGCGAGGATCACCGACTTGCCGGAGATCGCTTTGAGGCCGCCGTTCAGCATGTCCCACGCGATCACGCCTTGGCAGCGACCGTCGTCTTCGACGAGTTTCCAGGCGAAGAACTCTTCGTAGACTTTGATGTTGCGCTTAACGAGTTGCTCGTAGAGCACCTGGATCAACACGTGGCCGGTGATGTCGGCCGCGAAGATCGTGCGCGGCGAGCCGGCGGCGCCGAATGGGCGCTGCGCGAGTCGACCGTCCTCAGCGCGCGTGAACACGGCACCCCAATTTTCGAGCTGGTAGATGTCGCCGGGAGCTTCCTTGGCAAAGACCTCGATCGCGTCCTGGTCGCCCAGGAAGTCGGAGCCTTTCACCGTGTCGTAGGCGTGCGCCTCGGGGCTGTCTTCCTTCGCGTTGCCGAGCGCTGCGTTGATGCCGCCTTCGGCCGCGCCGGAATGGCTGCGGGTCGGATGGAGCTTGGAGACGACTGCGACGTCAGCACCCGCGTCGTGCGCCTCAATGGCGGCCCGCATTCCTGCGCACCCGGCACCGATCACAAGGACGTCGTGCGACATGGTCACCTCCGTGGACGCTATCGAAAATGGGGCCATTTCCGAGTTCCAACCCTATTCGTCACTCAGAAGATGTCCAGGAGGTTTGGGCACGCCCACGATGTTCAGAAGGTTTGGGCCGTTCGAGACGTTCAAGCGGTCTTGGCCGCCCAAGATGTTCAAGAGGTTTTGTCTTGGCCGTTCGAGACCTTCAAGCGGTTTTGGCCACCCAGGGTGTTCAAGAGGTTTTGTCTTGGCCGTTCGAGACGTTCAAGCGTCTTGGCCGCCCAAGATGTTCAAGAGGTTTTGTCTTGGCCGTTCGAGACGTTCAGGAGGGCTTGGCGACGCACGCTTCGTCGTCATGGCGACACAAGTTCGTGCGTTGCCAATCGCTCCGCCTAAAGCTGCCAGGCGCCCGACCGAAGCACGGGGACGCGTTCCCCGTTCTTGGTGATGCCGTCGATCTCCATCTCGGGCGAGCCGATCATGAAGTCGATGTGGATGCCGCTCTTGTTGATGCGGTCGCGGTCTGCTTGGTCGTCGGCTGCGAAGCTGAAGCCGCCGCCGAGCGCGATGTGGCTTGCGGCGTTCTCGTCGAGGAGCGTGTCGTAGAAGACGGTGCCGAGTGGCCCGATGCGGCCCTGGCCGTCAACGATCGCGACTTCGCCGAGCCGTGCGGCTCCTTCGTCGAGTTCGGTCTTTGAGCGGAGGCCTTCGCCGTTGACGTCGGCGGTGATGTCGACCGCGCGTCCGCCTTCGAAGCGCACTTTCAAGCCTTCGACGATCGTTCCGTCGCGGAAGACGAGCGGCTTGGTGGAGGTGACGAACCCTTCGGTGCGCTCTGGGTCGGGGGAGGTGAAGACCTCTTCGGTTGGGACGTTCGGCAGGTGGACGATGCCGTTTACGTTCGTGAAGGCGCCGCCGCCGAAGGTTCCGGACGGCAGCAGGCCGACGGTGAGGTCGGTGCCGTCGTCTTTGAAATGGAGTGCGTCGAAGCGCCGTTCGTTGAGTGCGGCCGCGGATGCTTTGAGCTGATCTGACCGTGCTGCCCAGGCGGCCGCTGGGTCGGGCTCATCGAGTCGCAGAATGTGCCAGAGCTGCTCCCAGAGCTTTTCGTACGCAGCGTCGGCGGGAATGTCGGGGAAAACGACCTTCGCCCATTCGGGGTGTGGGCACGGAACGATGTTCCAGTTTGTGAGCCGTTCGGACACGACGCGTGATGCCTCTTTCAGCCAGGGCAGCTGGTCGCGTCCAGACAACGCCGGATCGAGTCCCGCGAGTGCGTTCGGCGCCACGATGCCGGCGAACCCGACGCGCGCATCGCCGCGTTCGGCGAGCGCCTCAAGGCGGGCGGGTAGCCAGCTTGGGACGAAGTCGAGCGTTGACGGGTCGGCGTGGGTAATCCGGCTCCGTTTTACGAAGGGGTCGAAGTAGAGAACATCGACGTAGAGTGCGCCCGCGGCGTAGGCAACGTCGGCAACCGCCCGGGCCAATTCTTCCTGCCCGGTGTAGGCGCCAATGGCCAGAACCTGGCCGGGTTGCACTGCGGTCGCATTGACACAGAGTTCGGCGAGGGCGTGAAAACGTGAGTCCATGGCAGGCGATCGTAGCGCGGCCCCGAAACCGATCCGCGTGAGACTCAGCGGAGCGATCGACCGCTACCTCGCCGCCGCAGGCATCTCGGATGCCACTCGGCGGGCCTACGGCGCGGACCTAAACGACTTCGCGGAGTGGTTTGGCGACCGTTCGCTCGACGAGATCGACGTTCGCACGCTTTCGGATTACACCGCCTATCTCGGCCGTGCGCGACCCGGCGGCAAGCTGTCACCGTCAACGATCTCGCGACGTCTGGCCGCCGTCAGAAGCCTTGTTCGTTACGCACTTGGCCCGCAGCATGTGCCTGACGTGCCGCTTTCTCCGAAGCGTGGTCGGCGACTTCCCGATGCACCAAAGCAGGATGAGATCGAAGCGATGCTCGAAGGTGGTGGCGTTCCTGAGACACCGATTGAGCTCCGCAACCGTGCCTTGCTCGAACTGATCTATTCCGCTGGGCTGCGTTCGTCGGAGGCGGTGAGCCTTGATCTCGCCGATGTCAATTTCGACGCCGAGACGGTGCATGTGCGCAACGGCAAGGGCGGCAAGGATCGGTTCGTGCCGCTTGGTGAGGAAGCCGCCTACTGGCTTGCGCTCTACCGTCGTGACGCGCGTCCGACGCTTGCGGCTGGTGCCGAGAACGCGTTCTTTCTGTCGGTGCGTGGCCGGCGCCTCGATACCTCGACGATCCGTCGGCTGCTCGCGCATCCGCACCGTCTGCGTCATGCGTTCGCGACGCATTTGCTCGAAGGCGGCGCCGACCTCCGGACGATCCAGGAGCTCCTCGGCCACGCGAGCCTGTCCACCACCCAGGTCTACAGCCATGTCGATGCCAAGCGTCTGAGAAGGGTCTATGACAGAGCTCATCCGCGCTCCTGAGCCGCCCCGCGACCGTGACGTCGAGGCGTTCCTCGCCGTGCTCGCTTCGCGCCGAGCGCCCAAGACGGTCGAGGCGTATCGACGCGATCTCACGGAGCTCAGCCGCGCGCTGCAGGCGCCAATCGCGAACGCGTCTGTCGACGCTCTGGAGCAGTACACGACGTCGCTTCGAGAAGCGGGCTTGTCAGCCTCGACGATCGCTCGCCGCACTGCTGCGTCGCGAACGTTCTTCCGCCATCTGCAGCTGATCGGTGCGCGGGCCGACAACCCGGCTGCCGCACTGACACTTCCGCGCCGCACGAAGCCTCTACCGAAGACACTCACGCCTGGCGAGGCCGAACGGCTGATTGCTGCGGCCGCTGGCGTCTCGCCTCGCTCGCTTCGCGACCGTGCGCTTGTCGAGCTGCTCTACGGCGCCGGCCTGCGGGTGTCCGAGGCGGTGGGCTTGGCGAAGAACGGCGTCGATCTCGATGACCGTCTTGTGCGGGTTACCGGAAAGGGCGACAAGGAGCGGATCGTTCCGATTGGCCGGGAGGCGGTCGAAGCACTCCGGCGCTACCTGTCGCGAGGACGCCCCCATCTCGCCCGTCGGCATCGTCCCGAGCTGTTCCTGAACGCACGGGGTGGTGGCCTGACCCGCGCGGGCGCGTTCGTGATCTTGCGCAGGCTCGCTGCCGTGGCGGGGCTTGAGCCAGGACGCGTGCATCCGCATCTCCTCCGACACTCGTTCGCGACTCACCTCCTGGAAGGAGGCGCAGATCTCCGCAGCGTCCAGGAGATGCTCGGGCATGCCGACCTCGCAACCACCGAGCTCTATACCCATGTGTCCGACGCCCGGAGGCGCGAGGTCTACTTCGACGCGCATCCGCACGCACGGCGACGCACCAAGCGGTAGCGCCTAGGCGGCGTTGCGTCGCATTCGTGGCCACAGAAAGAGCAGTGCCGCAGCGCCGGCAAGTGCGGGCAGTGCCATCAGGAACGCCGCGATCCGGACGCCTGCGAACGATGCGATCGCCCCGTCAAGCAGGCTGCCGATCGGTCGCACCCCAAGGAACGCGATGCTCCAAAGGGCCATCACGCGGCCGCGCTGCTCGTCGGCGACTTCGAGTTGGAGCCGCGAGGTTGCTGCGGTGTTCGCCGACAGGTAACCGAAGCCCATCAGGACGAGTAGCGCCAGCGCGACCGGCAGGATCGGCGACACGGCGAACCCCGCGATGCCGATGCCCGAGCACAGGAGCGCTGCCGTCAGGACGCGCCGGCTGCCGTGCAGCTTGTGCGCCACGGTGAAGGCAGCTAGCACTGCCCCGGCACCGAAGGCACCGACGAGCAGCCCCGCGAGGGAGTCGCGGTGGTGGAACACCTTCGTGATGAATGCAGGCCCGAGCGTGATTGCCGGATCGGTCGCGAGGTTGATCGCCGCGATCACGTAGAGCAGGAAGAGCAGGCGGCGGTCGTGCATCACGAGCTTCACCGCTTCGAGCAGCCGCGGCCGCTCCTTCGGCTTCGGGGTCACACGCAACGGCCTGACCAGCAGCAGGCCCGCGATCAACGCGAGGTACGACACCGAGTTCATCCCGAAGGCCCACGTGGGGCCAAGCGTGTTGATGATGACCGCGGCAAGCACTGGGCCAATCGCGCGACCAATGTTGAACGTCACCGAGTTCAACGCGAGCGCCGTTGCGAGGAACTGCTCTTCGACGAGCGACGGAACAAACGACATCATCGTCGGGTTCGAGAAGGCATTCGAGCAGCCGAGAACCAGCGCTAGAACGATGAGGACAGCCGGGGTTGCATGCCCGGTCGCCGTGATCACTGTCAGCAGCGCCGTGATCGCGAAGGCGAAGGCCTGCGATCCCATCAGCACGCGTCGACGGTCGAAGCGGTCCGCCACCCCACCGGCGATCGGGGCGAAGACGAACACCGCGGCGTACTGCGAGAAGCCAATTACACCGAGCAGGAACGTCGAGTGTGTGAGGCGGTAGATGAGGATCGCCTGTGCGAGCGTCTGGAACCACGTTCCCGTGCTCGAGAACATGTTTCCGATCAGATACGGGTAGACGTTTCGGTTGCGCAGCACGCGCAAGGTCTGGCCGATCGACCCCTGCCCCGCCCCGCCTGCCATCGAGCTCAGAGCTTTCCGGCGAGCCAGACGTGCGCCCGCTCAAGCTCAGCCGAGGCGGCTGGGTTTGAACCGGCGAACTTGACGAAGCTGTGGTCGAGCCCTGACGCGATCGACGCCGTCACGTCGACCCCCGCGTCGGCCAGCGCGCGGATCATCGCCAGCGTGTGACCCAGCATCGAGTCGTCGGCACCGCAGCCAACGAAGACTGGCGGGTATGCGGCGAGCTTCTCCGAGAAGACGGCGCTGACAAGTGGGTGTCGAAGCTTGGTCGTGAAGTGCGGCCCAAGGTAGGCGCGCGTCCAAAGCTCGGCCGGCCCGACGTTGGATCCCGGCGAGAGCAAGAGTTCCGGGAAGCTGAACATTCCGTACCAGAGGATTGCGGCCTTGATCGGGACGGGAACGCCAGCTAGGTCGCCTTCGTCGAGCGGGCCACCTTCGCCTGCGAGCGCCAAGATCACGGCCGACGAGAGACCTGCCCCGGCCGAGCCACCTTCGAGCACGACCCGGGTTGGATCGCCCTTGAATTCAGCCGCGTGCGACACGAGCCAGCGGATCGCGTACAGGCAGTCCTCGACGGCATGCGGAAACGGGTGCTCCGGCGAGAGGCTGTATTCCGGATTGACAACGACATAGCCTCGCTCGGCAAACTTCATGCCGATCTTGCGGTCGTTCATCACGCTGCCGGTGCAGTACCCGCCCCCGTGGCTGTGCATCAGGAGCGGGAACGGCCCCTCGCCCTTTGGCACGTAGACGTCGGCCGTGAGTGTCGTCTCGCCGCGCTCCCACAGCGTCAGACCCTCATGAACTTCGACGCTCTCGGGCAGATCGGTGAGGTCGGCAAGCGAAAGCCAGAACGGACGCGAGTCGATCAGGTCCTGCAGCTTCTCGCGCCTCGGCGGCTCAATCGCACGGCCGGCGAGTTCCGAGATCCAGTTGGCGTTGTCTTTGTGCGTCACGCGTTCACCACCCCCCGATCGTAAACGAGTCGGCGTGGTCGTACGATCTCGCAATGGCGCAGGTGCTTAGCGAGGCTGACCGGAGCGCACTTGCTGTGCTGCTCGACGGGCTGATCCCCGCCGACGCCTTTAGCGTTGGTGCTGTTGAGCTGGGCGTCTTGGCGTTCATCGAACGCGAGCTCGCTGCGGGATCGCCTGACCTCTCGCAACTCCTCGAACTGGCAGGGGCCGCCCGCACGCTCGCGGGTGGCGAGCTCGCCCTCGCTTCTCTTGGTGAGGACGCTGTTGCGGCACTTCTTGCCCAGCTCAATGCGGAACATCCCGCCGCGTTCGAGCTGCTGCGTCGGCGCGCAATCGAAGGGGCGTTCGGCGACCCAAGCCATGGAGGCAATCGAGAAGGAGCTGGTTGGCAGCTGCTCGGATACCCGGGCCCGAAAGGGACGTTCACTGCCGCCGATCAGGAGCTCCGCTGAGCACCTCGGCGCACCGGTGTGATCCTGTAGATGTCGCGATCGTCGGGCTCGGCGCGGCAGGAGGCATCGCGGCTCTCGTGCTCGCCGAGACGGGCCTGCGCGTGGCGGGAATCGAGGCGGGCGGGCGGTTCGGCGCCGATGAGGCTGCGTTCGACGAGCTCGCAAACGACTACCGAAACCGCCTTGGCGCGGCGAAGGCAAATCACGAGGTTCCGACGTGGCGCCCCGACCCGACCGGCGAGGCGACGACGAGCTACGACGGCCGCATCGTGAGCCTCATGGGCAACGGTGTCGGCGGCGGGACTGTCCATTACGCGGGACAACACTTTCGGCTTGCGCCGTGGCATTTTCGCCTCCGCAGCGCCACGGAGGAGCGTTACGGGGCCTCCGCTCTTCCCTCGAACTGCACGGCGACCGACTGGCCCGTCTCCTACGACGACCTCGAGCCGTTCTACGCGCGCGTCGACGAGACGCTCGGAGTCTCGGGCGAGGCGGGACGCAATCCGTTCGAGGGAGATCGCTCAACCGCGTACCCGCTTCCTCCGCTGCGACGGACAGGCTGGACAGACCTCATCGCCGACGCGGCGCGACGGATATCGCTCCATCCGTTCGCCGGGCCGGCCGCGATCAGATCGGAGCCGCACCGTGGCCTTGCTGCCTGCACCTACTGCGGGTTCTGCAACTGGAACGGGTGCCACGTCGGCGCGAAGGGTTCGACGCACGTGACTGCGATTCCGCGGGCGGAGGCCACCGGCAATCTCGCGGTCGCAACCGGGGCACGAGTCATCTCGCTCGATATCGATGCCGCCGGCCGCATGTCGGGAGTGACCTACATCTGTGACGGACGTGTGCACTTCCAGCCAGCCCGAGCCGTCTTCCTTTCCGCACACACGTTGGAGAACACGCGGCTGCTGCTGCTCTCACGATCAACCGCGTTCCCAACGGGGCTCGCGAACCGGGCGGGTCAGGTTGGCCGCAACGCGATGAGCCACGTCTTCGTTGGCGTCGACGGGGTGTTCCCCGGACGCGCGCTGAACCGGTTCGGCGGCACCTACCCCCAGGCGACGTCTCTCGACGATTGGAACGCCGACAACTTCGACCACGCCGGTCTCGACTTCGTAGGCGGAGGCTGCATCAGCGCAATTCATGAAGCGAAGCCGATCCAGACCGCCCTCTCCACCCCACCCTCGGTGCCGCGCTACGGACGCGCCTGGAAGGAGTGGCTTGCGACGCACGGCAACTCGGTAGGACGGCTGATGGCGATCTCCGAGAGCCTCCCCTACGACGACTCCTTCCTTGACCTCGACCCGAACGTCGTCGACGCAACCGGCATGCCCGTGCTGCGAATGACCTACCGGCTCCACGACCAGGAGCTACGTCGCTTCGACTTCCTCCACGACCGCATGAGCGAGCTCCTGCGCGAGGCAGGGGCGAGCGAAACCTGGACGTCATTCCGCCGCCTCCCCGCCGCCCCGTTCCAGAGCGTGTTCGGCGCAACCCGCATGGGGAACGACCCGGCAGCCAGCGTCATCGATGCGCAGTGCATCGCTCATGAGGTTCCGAACCTGGCCATCGTCGGCGCATCGAGCTTTCCAACGTCAGGCGGCTACCAGCCAACAGCAACCATCCAGGCGCTCGCGTGGCGGTCGGCCGAACGCCTCATCGAACTCCTTCGCTGAAGGATTTCGAAAACCGCGCTAGAGTCGAAGCCCAATGACAAGCACCCCGTCACCCACTGAGTCAGCCGATACGAGCCGCCAGAGCGGCGTGTCGATCAAAGGCGTCACGAAGGTCTACGAGACCCGTGGCGAGCCGATCACTGCACTCGCCGAATGCTCGCTCGACCTGAAGCCGGGCGAGTTCGTCTCGGTCGTCGGCCCGTCGGGATGCGGCAAGAGCACGTTGATGCTGATGCTCGCTGGGCTGATCCCCTCAAGCTCGGGCGAGATCACGATCGGCGACACACCCGTCCGCGGACCACACACCGACCTCGGAATCGTCTTCCAGGAACCGGTGCTCCTCGATTGGCGCAAGGTGCTCGGCAACATCCTGCTGCAGGTTGAGCTGCGCAAGGGCCTGAAGGGCAAGGATTACGAGGATCGCGCCCGCGAACTGCTGAAGCTCGTGGGCCTCGAGGGTTTCGAAGACCGCTACCCGTTCGAGCTTTCGGGCGGCATGCGCCAGCGTGTCTCGATCTGCCGCGCGCTGCTCCACGACCCGCCGCTGCTGCTGATGGACGAGCCGTTTGGTGCGCTGGACGCGCTCACGCGCGACCAGCTGAACCTCGATCTGCAGAGCATCTGGCTGCAGTCACGCAAGACGGTAATGTTCGTCACCCACTCGATTTCCGAGGCGATCTTCCTCGGCGACAAGGTCGCCGTGTTCTCGCCGCGTCCAGGCAAGGTCGTCGAGGTTCTCGACATCGACCTGCCGCGGCCGCGACACCTCTCGATTCGCGAAACGCCCGAGTTCGGCAAGTACGCGAGCGAGATCCGTCGCGTCTTCACATCGCTCGGGATTTTGCGCGACGACGATCCTGCCTCCCAGGTCGTCGCATGAGCCACACCGAAATCGAAATCAGCCCCCGAGCGCAGGAGCTGCACGCCCGCGCGATCGTGATCAACGCGCTCTGCAGCTCAAACTCGACGCCGAAGAAGGCCGATGCCGACTTCGGACTGCCCGAGGTCATGAGCGATGGTGGAGTCACCGCTGTGAACTTGACGATCTCGGTCAAGGACGATTTCAAGACGACGATCCAGACGTTCACGCATCTCTTGGACGCCATCGATCGCCGCAGTGACGCGATCCGGCTGGCACGGTCAGCCGCCGACATCCGCAACGGGAAGGCTGATGGTGTTCCGACGATCGTCGCCGGCTTCCAGAACTCCGACCCGTTCGACGGAAACCTCGCGTATGTCAGCCTCTTTCATCGGCTCGGCCTGCGGATCTCGCAGCTCACCTATCAGCGGCGCAACTTGGCGGCCGACGGCACCGGCGAAGAGGCAGATGCTGGCCTCTCAGTGTTCGGTCGCAACCTCGTGCAGGAGCTCAACAAGCACCGGATCCTGATCGACCTCTCCCACACGGGCGAGCGCAGCTCCCTCGAGACGATCGAGCTTTCAAGCGCTCCCGTCGCTGTCACCCACGCGTGCCTGCAGAGCTTCAACCCGGTGCGTCGCAACAAGACCGACGAGACGATCAAGGCGATGGCCGCCCGGGGCGGCGTGTTTGGCATGAACGCGATCGCCCGTCTGATCTCGCCGAACGGCAACGCCGAAGGCGCAACGGTCGAGCAGTTCGTCGACCAGATCGACTATCTCGCCGACATGGTCGGCATCGATCACATCGGCCTTGGCCTCGATATCAACGAGGGTCTGACCCCCGAGAGCTTCGCCGAGCGCCGCAAGGGCTTCCTCACCGAGTTCCCGGAACTCCGGATGGGTGGCGACTTCCCGTTCGAGCACTACTACGCCTTCGGGTTGACCAGCATGCGCAACATGTCGGCGATCACCGAGACGCTCGTCCGTCGGGGCTACTCCGACGACGACGTTCTGAAGGTGCTCGGCGGCAACTTCCTGCGCCTGTTCGAAGAGGTCTGGGGCTCCTAATTCCGTCGCTGTGGAGCGTATGCTCCGCGAAGTGACTGCAACGCCTGACGCGAACGACGCTGATCCACCGCTTGCCGGAGTCGTTCCGTTGCGGGCGATTCAACGGACGCAGCGCAGCGAACAGATCCGACGTCAGATCGAAGAGGCGATCAAGGACGGTGGGTTTCAACCTGGCGACAAGCTCCCCTCGGAGCGCGAACTCGTCGAAACGTTCGGGGTCAGTCGGGTCACCGTCCGTGAAGCGATCCGGTCGCTTGAAGCGCTGGGTCTCGTGCGGGTTGAGCACGGCAAGGGCGCGTTTGTCACCGACCGCCGCTCAGGACTTGGCGAGCAGATGTCGCGGTGGTTACAGCTGCATCGCGACGAGGTGCTCGAACTGCATCGCGTCCGCGGTGCGCTCGACGAGCTCGCCGCACAGTCGGCCGCTGAACGGCAGGACGTGGCGGCGATCGAGGCGCTCGTCGAGAGTCATGAGAAGCTGCGTTCCGCCGTTGAGGCCGACGAGCCACTTGAGGAGCTCGTGCGGCTGGACATCGACTTCCACGTCGCGCTTGCAGAGGCGAGCGGCAACCGGCTGCTCTACGACCTGCTCTACGACCTCCACACCTATCTCGCCGAATCACGCCGCTTTGTCTACTCGACGAGCGCGCGACCACCGCAGTCGGTCGATGAGCACGAGGCGATCGTCCGTGCCGTGATCGCGAACGATCCGCAGCGCGCACGGGCCGCCGCAAACCTCCACATCATCTCGATTCGCGAACGCATCATTAGCGGCCTCGCGCGCCGCCGTTCGGCTACCCCCAAGGAATAGTCGCCTCGTCGTTTGGGCCGGTCATCGGTGGAGCTTTCGCTCCACCAGTGGCATGTGATACACATGTCAGACCAGTTGGAAGGGACACCGTCACCGATGTCCACTTCCCGCGTCGACGCAGGCACGGGGGCGGTTGAAGCGCTGAAGACGCAGGCAGCGTCGCGCGCCTCTTCACGTGCCCGTAACGTCGATGCGCTCCGCTCCGCGCACTCGAAGGCCGGCAAGGTTTCGCTCGGGCTGCAGCATGGGCTTCCGTTCGATGCGTGGAAGCGAATCGGGGAGCAGGTGGGCACGCTCCATGACAGCTCCGCGTGGTGGGTTGGCGACTGGCTCCTCTACGGCCAGCGCTCGTATCCCGACCGCTACCGCTCAGCCATGGATGCGACCGGCCTTGGCTACCAGACGCTCCGCAACTACGCCTGGATCGCAGGCCGGTATCCCGTGTCCCGCCGACGTGACGACCTGAGCTTCGGCCATCACGCCGAGGTCGCGTCGCTCAGCGAAGACGACCAGGACATGTGGCTGCTTCGCTCGAGCATTCAGCACTGGTCACGCAACGATCTTCGTCGCGCGCTGCGTGCGGAGCTTGGTAGCGGCACAAGCTCAGGCTCAAGCACGAGCGGCGTAGCAATCGACCTCAGTGTTGGCGAGCTGCGTCACGCCCGGTGGCGGGCCGCGGCGAACGCGAACGGCCGCCCGCTCCAGGATTGGATCACCGAGGTGCTTGACTCTGCCGCGGCAGCCGCGCTCCGCGAAAGCCGAACTGCGGGCGAGTCAGCGACATCGCCCGCAATCGAACTCGCCTCCTAGGGAGGCGCCGGTGCCGCGAACCCGATTCTCAGGCCGACGGCGCCGGGGCAACAGTGCGCTGGCTATCAACGCGGTCGCCGTCGGTGCCACCGATGTAGACGATCTTGTCGGGCTCGTGGTCGAAGATCGTCGGCGCGACCGGCGACGAGAAGACCGCAAGCACATGGAGCGTCTCGGTCTCGCTGATGTTCTTGAACCCGTGATGGGCGAGCGGCGGAATGATCACGAGGTCGCCGGCACCAAGCACCGAGTGCTCGCCGTTGATCCAGAACTCGGCGTGCCCCTCAAGCACCATGATGATCTCTTCAAGGCCGTCAGGATGGACGTGCGTGGGGGCGCCAATACCGAAGTCGTTCCACGACTCGTTGACGATCAGCTTGGTCGTGCCACCCACGGATGCAGCGGCGTGAAGGATCCCCTTCTTGCCAGGCCGCCAGCTTGCTTCAGGCTTGTCCTCTTTGCGAACGACCGTCATCGCATCCTCCATTCCGTGCCGTTGAACGTTGCTCCGTGGCGCTCGGTGCCTTGTAGAACCAGCCTGCCACAGTTTCGTCAGTCGTGTCACGGTCGAGCACAGGGAGCGTACGAAACGGCGGTGGGTAGTCACACGAAGGCGCGCCCAGGCAGTGACATACTTGGCCCTAGCAATGCAGTTACGACGGTCGCACACGACCACGAGGAGGCGGCAGGATGAGGTTTGGAATCGTGCAGGAGGCGTACTTCGAGAAGGGCTCGACCCTGCAGCGCCGCTATTTCGACATGGTCGATGAGGCCGTCCACGCAGAGAAGTGGGGCTTTGACTTCTACTGCACGTCTGAGCAGCACTTCGGCTACTCCGACGAGTACGAGACGTCACGCGCCGACAAGCACCACACGCAGAAGAGTGGTGCCGTCGCTTCGCCGGAGTCGTTCCTGTCGTTTGTCGCTGCACGCACCGAGCGCATTCGTCTGCGCCCGACGTCAGTCGTGTTGCTCCCGTTCAACCACCCCGCCCGCGTCGCTGAGTGGATCTCCACGCTCGACAACCTGACGAACGGGCGTGTCGACCTCGGCACCGCGCGCTCGAACAACCTGAGCACGATTCAGGCGTTCGGCGTCAACCCAGCCGACACGAAGGAGATCTGGCGCGAGTCGCTCGACTTCATCCTCAAGGCATTCACCGAGGATCCCTTCACCTACGAGGGCAAGTGGTTCAACTTCCCGGATCCCCGCACCCTGACACCGAAGCCGATCCAGCAGCCGCATCCGCCGTTCTTCGTCTCGGCCTCAAGCGTCTCGACGCACCGCGCCGCAGGCGAGCTCGGTATCGGAGCGATGACCGGCGGCGCGATCGTCGGTTGGCAGTACGTCGAAGAGGCGTCGGCCGCCTACTGCGAAGCGATCAAGACTGCGACGCCGCTTCCCGGCTCGACGGTCAACCACTCGCTCGGCTTCTTCGCGACGCGCGTCAACTGTGCGCTCACGACCGAGGAGGCGCGTCGCGCGATCGAAGACACCGCGCTGCTCTTCATCGACATCAACATCGGGCCTGGCGGCCGGTACGAGCAGCTTGCTCCGACGTCGCCGGACTACTCGTATCTCCAGAACATCAAGGAGATGCAGGAGCACCAGACCGACCTCGACTACATCATGGAAAAGACGCCGTACGTCCTGTTTGGGACGCCGGACTTCCTGATCGAGAAGTTCAAGCGCCTTGAGGCGATGGGCTACACCGAGATCCTGCTTGGGATCGAAGGCATGAGCCACGAGGACAACATGAAGGCGATCGAGATGCTCGGCCGCCACGTGTTCCCCGCGTTCGACCGCGGCTAGAGCCCAACCGCATCGGTATTCGACGGGTCGCCGCAAGGCGGCCCGTCGTGTTTCCGGCGCTCGGCTAGAGCCGGTAGGCGGCGGTCTCGGGAGGCTCGCCGCCCGAACGCGACGCGCAGCCGGGGCATCCGCACGGGTCGATGCCCTGCTCGCCGTTCCAAGCCGCGGCATCGAACGACGCACCGGTGACCTCCACTGACGCGTCGCTCGCCAAGAACACGGCGCAAGGGCCGATCACGCTCGGGCGGTGCATGGCAGCGCGGCGCTCCGTGGGCACCTCCGGCCCGAAGAAGCCTGTGTCGGTCACTCCGCCTGGCTGCAGCAGGTTGACGCGCACACGGTCTCCTGTCGCCTCGAGCGCCAGCACCGACACCATCCCTTCGATTCCCGCCTTCGAGGCAACGTAGGCACCGAGTCCGGGCGCTGGGTGGCGCACCGTCCCGGACGTGAATGCGATGAACGAGCCGTGGGTCTCTGCAAGCGACGGGAGCGCAGCTCGCGCAGAGAGGAACGTCCCGGTCAGGTTGGTGGCGATCACCGTGTCCCAATCCTCTGGCTCGAGGCGCCCGAGGTAGCGATCCTCCCGCACCGGCGAGCGCCGCACGTCGATGCCGGCGGCGGCGACAAAGACGTCGAGCCTGCCGTAGCTCCCAACCGCGGCCGCTACGAGCCCTTCGAGCTCCGCCTGGTTTCGCACGTCGGCCGGGAACGCGAACGCGTTGCCCCCGAGCGCTTCGATTTCGGAGACCGCCCCTTCATCCGCTGCAGCGACGACTGATGCGACAACAACCGACGCTCCTTCGGCCGCGTACGCGAGTGCGATGGCCCGTCCAAGGCCGCTTCCACCACCTGTGACGATCGCAACCTTGCCGGCGAGGCGGCCGCTCATCGAGCTACGACCGGTGAGCGACGGCTTCAAACGCGACACGCGCGCCGTACGGGATCGCCGAAACCTCAACGAAGGTGCGCGCCGGACGCGGCTCAGCAAATCGCTCGGAGTACTGCTTATTGACTTCGTCCCGCAACCTGATGTCGGTAACGAAAAACGTGGTCTTCACGACGTGCTCAAGGCCCAGCCCGAGCTTCGCGAGGCGGGACGAGACCGCTTCGAACGCAGCCTCGATGCACTCGACGTCACCAAGGATCGGGTTGTGGTCGGCATCGATCGCCGCAGCGCCCGAGACGTAGACGATCCCGTCCTTCTCGTAGGCCAACTCGTAGGGGTGCTGGTCAGACATCGTCTAATTCTCCTTCGACATCGGTGGTTGGAGGTAGCTGCCCCGGTAGTAGAGGAGCGGGTCGGCATGCTCGTCGTAGCCGCCATCGAGCACCTGGCCGATTGCAATCACATGGTCACCCCGGCGAAGCTCGGAGTCGAGCGAGCAGACGAGCCATGCCAGTGAGCCGTCGAGTACGGGCGCCCCGTGTTCGAGCCTGTGCGGCGTCTCGAAGAACTTGTCGCTCTGGGGGCGCTTGGTTGCAAAGAGGCGTGAGGTCTCCTGCTGCGCGGCCGAGAGGATGTTGACGGCGAATCGCTCCGACTCCCGCACCGCATGCAGCGTGCGTGAGCTGAGGTCGAAGCACACGAGAACAAGCGGCGGCTCAAGCGAGAGCGCGGTGAACGCGTTCACCGTGCCGCCGGCGGGCCCTTCGCTCGATTGCGCCGTGATGACGCTCACGCCGGTGCCCCAGCGTCCGAGCAGTGCGCGGAAGTCGAGATCAGCCATCGTCAGTCTCCGATCGGTACGAAGCCGGTGACACGCAGGCCGAAGCCGTCGAGGCCTGTGAGCGTGCGCGGATGGTTGCTGAGAAGCCGGATCGATGTGAGCCCGAGTTCAGCGAGGATCTGGGCGCCGATGCCGTACTCGGCCATCTGGGCTGCACCTGCGTCGGCCTCCTCATGACGCGTGAGACGTACCGGGCCGCGGTCACCCGCAACGAGGTAGACGACGACACCTCTTCCCTCGGCAGCGATCGCATCGAGCGAGTGTTGAAGGTCACGCGCGCAGGTGCAGGCGACCGAGTGGAAGACATCGCCGCCCATGCACTCGGCGTGCACCCGAACCAGCACATCGTCGCCTCCCTCAACCTCGCCACAGACGAGCGCGATGTGATGAGCTCCGGTCAGCGTCTCCCGGAAACCGACGGCGACAAACTCGCCGTGGTCGGTAGGGAGCCGTGCTGAGGTGACCCGCTCGACGAGCTTCTCCGAGAGGCGACGGAGCGCGATCACGTCGGCAACAGTCACGAGCGGGTAGCCGTGCGTCGAAGCGAACGCCGCGAGCTCCTGGCCGTGCGCGACGCTGCCGTCCTCGTTCATGACGAGCGACATCGCCGCGGCCGGAAGGCAACCCGCGAGTCGCGCCAAATCAACGGCGGCCTCCGTGCGCCCGGCGCGACGTAGGACACCTTCAGGCCGGGCGCGGAGCGGAAAGACGTAGCCGGACTGCGCGAAGTCGTCCCGCTGGCGGGACGGATCGATCGCCCCCTGAATGGTGCGGGCCCGATCCTCCGCCGACGCCCCGGTCCCGGCAACTTCGCGCAGAGAGATGGGTGCTGTCGGCTGCCACTCCCGCTCGTCGACCGCGTGTGCGGAAAGCCCGAGCGTCTGGCACCGCTCGTCGGTGAGACACAGCCGCACGAGGCCGTTTGCGTTTGCGGCCAAGACGTTCACCGCAGCGGGCGTCGCAAATTGGGCTGCGAGCATGAGATTGCCTTCAGCACCGTCGTCGTTCGACTCGGCCAACACAACGAACCCGCCGTTTTGCAGCGCCTCGGCAGCCGCACGCGCCGACGCGACATCAGGCGTGCTCATCAGCTGCCCGCGGGAATGATCGGCAGCAGCAGCGACGAGGGTCGCGACGCGTCGTGGTAGACGGTGTGCCGCACCGTCTCGCTGGAACACACATGCCATGGGTAATGCACGACTGAGACGCCCGGGGCTGGCCGCGGGTTCCCCCGATAGTCCATCGACATCACGCGCAGACGAATGCGATTGCCGCGACGGAAGAGGTTGGCGGTGGGCGAAATCGCGATCTCGTACTCAACGACCTCACCCGGCGTGACCGGTTCGGCGCTGAGATGCGGGTGATACGGCTCCCACGGCTTCGACTGCTCGCGATCAACCTCGCGGTGTGACGCCTTCAGGTAGCCCCGCGTTACTTCACGGGCGTTACCGGCCGGGTCGACATCTTCGAGCGCAACGATCCAGTTCGTGTCCTTGGCGTCGATCGACGCGAAGAGGCGCAATGCGATCGGGCCAATCACCTCGGTGTCTTGGGGGAGCGGCAGAGTCGCGTAGTCGAGGCTCTCGATCTTTAGGGTCTGCGAGAGGGGCTGCTGCAAGAACTCGTCGCTTGACTCGGGGAGCGGCTCGGACTCCTCAGTCAGCCCACCCCACGGACGCAGGTGCAGCGTCTTCCACTCGGTGCGGGCAAGCGGCCACTCATGCTCCCGGCGCCACGTGTTCGATCCCATCACGAAGAGGCGCAGCGGCGGCTCATCCATCACGCCGGTGTCGATGCCCTTCAGCCAGTAGTCGTACCAACGCACGGCCTCTTCGTCGTAGCTTCGCGCCAGCGGGCGTTCCTCATCGACGGGCCGGTCGATCTCAAGCTTCGCCGGCGCGTTGATCCCCGCGAGGTGTCGGAAGGTGCCGGTCAGATGCATGTGGGCGTAGGCCCACCAGGCCGACCGCGTGTAGTACGGAATCTTGATGTCGGCGTACCGCGTGTAGGCAGAACGCTCCCAGTAGAACGGCCCGTCGAACGGGTGCAACAGCACGTCAAAGAACGACGGGTTCACGTTCGGGTTGTCGATGAGATGCCACAGGTGCGTGTACATCCGCAGGTCGGGGTCGGCCTTGAGTGCCTCCATCCGCTCGACGAGCTCGTCAGGCGTGCACTCCTCGGGCGTGACCGACACGGGGTTGCCGTTCGTCGACCGGGTGTACAGATCGAAGAAGAACGTCTGGATCGTGCCGCCGTGATGGGTCGCCTCACGGTAGAAGTCGGCGACGGCGTTCCACGGCATGATCGCTTTGAGCGCCGGAGGCTGCTCCGCGGCAACATGCAACTGGATCGTTCCGAAGTACGAGATCCCGACCATGCCGACGTTGCCATCGCACCAAGGCTGCGCGGCGATCCACTCGATCAGGTCGTAGCCGTCCTCACCCTCCTGCTTCGACATCCAGCCGCGGTACTCACCCTCGGACTTGTTGACGCCACGACAGTCGGCGATCACATGGACGTAACCGTTCGCCGTCAGGAACCGAGGATCGCCCGCCTCAACACCGCCATCCCAGATCGGGCTGCCTGGCGGCTGCGGGAGCGTCTGAATCGACTGCTTGCCCTTGCCGTACGGCGAAATCGCGACAAGCACCGGAAACGGGCCGTCACCTGCAGGCCGATAGATGTCGGCCGCGATGCGCACACCGTCGCGCATCGGCACGAGAAGGTCCTGCTCAACAATCATCTCGGCCACTGCGACCACTTTAACAGGGGTCGCTTTCGCCGATCGTCGGCGACGCCCATAATCGAGACATGGAGCCCAAACGCGTAGCGATCATCGGCACAGGCCCCATCGGTGTGGGAGTCGCCGACGCACTCCTCGAAGGATCTCTTCCCGGCCTCGCGCTGCTTGGGGTGCTGACGGAGAGTCCCACCGACGAGCTGCTCGACTACCGCTTCGCGTCCGCCGCCCAACTTGCTGACGCCGACGTGATCGTCGAGGCGGCAAGCCACGGGGCCGTTCACGCCCTCATCGAACCGTTGCTCGCAGCAGGCAAAACCGTGGTGCTTGTCTCGACTGGCGCGCTCGCCGACACATCGTTGCGCGAGCGCCTCCTCGCCGCAGCGGCCGCCGGAGGCGGCAAGATCGTCGTGCCAAGCGGTGCTGTCGGCGCGCTCGACCTCGTGGTCGCAGCAGCAGGCGCTGGGCTCGACGAGGTGATCGTTGAGCAACGTAAGCCGCCCTCATCGCTGCTTCCGGCCGACGAGGCGGTCGACCTCACTGCGCCAACCGTGGTCTTTGACGGCACCGTTGCCGAGGTCGTCACCCGCTTCCCGAAGACGACGAACGTGGCGGCCTCGGTCGCCCTCGCCGGGCTTGGGTTCGAACGCACACGCGCGCTCGTTGTTGCCGATCCCGCACTTCGCGCCAACCAGGTGCGGCTCACGTTACGCGGGAGCTTCGGTGAGGCAGAGCTGACACTCGCAAACGTGCCAAGCGCAAACCCGAAGACCTCAGCGATCGTCGCCCACAGCGTGATCGCAACACTCGCGCGCCTCGGCTCACCGCTCGTCATCCCGGGCTAAGAAAAAAAGCCGCCGCAGCCCGGAGGCTGCGGCGGCTTAGACACCACCGATGGCGCTACTGCAGAACTAGTTGCAGTACGTGTTCGCCTTCGCGGCCGCGTGCTTACACGGCGTAATGAACTGGTTGGTGTAGAGGTTGTTCAGACCGCCCGGGATCGTCTTGTAGACGTCGCCGCCGTACTTGTAGAGAAGGCCTGCCGTTGCTCCCCAATCCTTGGCAGACATCCAGCCAAGCGGATGACCAGCGTTGTTCTTGGTCGTGATGACGTTCTTCACGCCCTTGATCCGGTCGACGTACTGGATCGCGCTGATGTTCGGGTAGTACTTCTGCAGGACGCCGATCGCCTGGTTCGGGTTGTCGAGCATGAACTTCCAACCCTTGAGCGTCGCCGTGATGAACGCCTGCACGACCTTCGGATTCGCTTCGATATAGGACTTCTTCGCAACGATGCCGTGCGAGATCGTGTCGAGACCCTTGTCGGCGAACGGGAAGACGTTCACCGGAACATTGGCGAGCTGGATCTGGGTCAGCTCACCGTCGATCAGGCCGATGATGCCGTCGACATTCCCTGCAAGGAACTGGCTCACGAAGATGAAGTTGGACATCGGAACGAGCGTGACCTGGCTCGTGTCGATCCCAGCGGCCTTCGCGTAGAGCGGCCAGATGTTGTAGAAGAACGTGCCCGGCGGCGTGATCGCAAGCTTGTGGCCCGCGAGGCCGGTCGGAGCGGTGATGCCTGAGGTCTTGCGCACGATGATCGCTGCGCCGTTCTTGGCACGCATGTTCGCGATCATCTGCAGCCCCGCACCCTGTGCGTTGGCCGAGATCATCGTCGTTGCGTCAACGAAACCGAACGTGTCGTTGCCGGCAGCGACCGACTGTGCGGTCGGGGCCGAACCCGTGCCTTCTGCGATCGAGACGTCGAGGCCCGCGTCCTTGTACCAGCCCTTGTCAAGTGCGACATAGAAACCGGAGTGATGGCCGCGAATCAAGAAGTCGAGGCGGATGCTGACCTTCGTCAGGTCACGATGCTGCGCCGACGCGCTCGAGGTGACGCCGACAGCGACGACGGCGACCAGGAACGTGGCGGCAAGGATCCGGAGGGACAGGCGACGCCTGGGCCTCCGGGAGTCGGTATTTACGTGCTTCATGTGGCTCCCTTCGGATTCCGCCTTGCCCGGGACGGCGGGGCTCGCTCCGAGACTGCGGTGGACTGGACAGACCAGAAGAGATGAGGATAGGTCCGATCCCCCGAAAGTGTCAATGCGGTTACGGCGAATCGCACTGTTATTGGTGTCTTCCGACACAATGAAGAGGCGATGAGTTCCCCCTCCTCCCGACGCCCGCGCCGCCTCGACGCCGTTCGAGACAAGGCACTGAACCTTGGATCGCCAGGCCTCGCCGTCGCGATCTTGCTCGTCGCGTGGGAAGTCTGGGTGCGGCTTACCGACCAGCCGCGCTACATCATGGTTCCGTTCAGCGACGTTCTCAGTGCGTGTTGGGACGGGCGCGGACAGCTCCTCCACCACACCTGGGTGACGACCGTCGAATCGGTGTACGGGTTCGTGCTCGCGGCCGCAATCGGCGTCCCGCTCGCGTTCGCAATCGTCAGCCTGCGCCCGGTTCAGAAGGGAATCTTCCCGCTCGTGGTCGTCTACCACGTGATTCCCACGATCGCGATCGCGCCGCTGCTCTCAACGTGGTTCGGATTCGGCATGACGCCGAAGCTGCTGATCGTCGCGAACTTCGCGTTCTTCCCGATCATGCTGAACACGATCATCGGGCTGCGGTCGACCCAGCCGCTCCAAATTCAGCTGTTCCGCATCACCGGAGCGAACACCTGGCAGACATTCTGGAAGCTGCGAATGCCCAATGCTCTGCCACAGATCTTTGTCGGCCTGAAGATTGCGTCGACCCTCGCCGTGATCGGCGCCGTCGTTGCCGAGTACGTCAGCGCGAGCGCCGGACTTGGTTACTACGTGCTGCTCGCGAACGGAAACCTCGACATCCAGTCGCTCATGACCGGCGTCGTCTACCTGTCGATCCTCGGCTCGCTGTTCTTCGGCGCCATGCAGATCGTCGAGCGTGTCGCAACACCGTGGCATCTCTCCCAACGGACACCGGTGGGTCGCTGACATGAGCTTCTGGACATCACCGCGTAGCGGCTCCCGCCTCGGCGTCCTGCTCGTGCATCGCGCGTCGACCGTCCTGTACCCCACCTTCTTCTTCGTGCTCTTCATGAGCATCTGGGAGGCCTGGGTGCGCCTCGCCGACGTCTCAAGCGTGATCCTGCCGCCACCGTCGGCAATTGCCGCACAGCTCGGCATCTTCGACCAGCTTTGGCCCGACCTCTGGGTCACCTTGCAGCGGATCATCGAAGGCTTCCTGCTCGCCGCGATCATCGGCTTCGTGCTCGCCATCCTGATCGTCACGTTCCGCCCGTTCGCACGATCGATCTTCCCGGTGCTCGTTGCAACCCAGGTGATTCCCAAGCTCGCGATCGCCCCGCTCTTCCTGATCTGGTTCGGATACGGCGGACTCTCCACGGTCTTGATCGTGTTCCTCCTCGCCTTCTTCCCGATCGTGATCAACACCGTGCTCGGGCTGCGAACGATCGAGATCGAGAAGATGTACCTCGCCCGTTCCGTCGGAGCTGGCTGGATCGCAACCTTCCTGCGCATCCGACTTCCCAACGCGCTCCCAAGCATCTTCGGCGGCCTCAAGCTCGCCGCGCTCCTCGCCGTCAACGGTGCGGTCGTTGCCGAATTCATCAGCTCAACCTCGGGCATCGGCCACGTCATCCAGGGTGCGGCTGGCGACAACGACATCGTTCGCCTCTTCGTGGCCGTCGGCTACCTCTCCCTCGGCGGCCTCCTGATCTTCCTCGTCATGGAAGTCGCAGAGCGCTACTCAATTCCGTGGCATGTCTCGCGGCGGGACTACGTCTCCGTGGCGCCGCCGGCAAACTCCCGCGCCCTTTAGGAAGACGGATCGGCCACACAGAGCTTGAGGCGCCAGGGCGTCTGAGCGTGTGTCACCAAGCGGTCGCTGAACGTCACACCACTGTGATGCGGCTACGACACAGCCTGGCTTACGACGACCGTGGTCGGGCGAACGCGACGAGCGCTCCCACTGCTGAAGCGGCGGCGGCGACAAGCAGCGCCGGACGCAGACCCGTTCCGAAGCCCGTGAGCGTCGCGTGCGAGGCGCCACGCAGGAGTAACGCACGCTGACCGGCCCGATCCAGGTGTGAGGCGGCAACCGCGCCGAGGATCGCAAGCGACAGGAACTGCCCGCTGTTGCGTGCCGCGGCCAGAATCGCGCCGGCGGTTGCGAAGCGGTCGGCAGGCAGCGCCCCAAGGGCAGCGGCCTCGTTGGGTGTGCTGAAGGCAGCCATCCCGGCACCGAGCAGGCCGAGGCTGAGTGCGACAACGATGATCGGCCCCGACTCAGCCGTAAGCGCGAGGCCGACGAGCGCGAGCGCCGCGGCCGCGAGTCCACCCGGAACGAGGATGCGCGACCCGGCACGATCAAACGAGCGACCGAAGAGCGGTGTCAGGCCCGCCATGGCGATCGGTTGCACAACGAGAACAAGACCGGCGACGACCGCGCTACGTCCACGAACGAGCTGCAGGTCGAGCGAGACGAGCAACGGCACCGCGTAGTGGGAAAGCGCATAGAGCAGCGTCGTGAGCGCGGCGTTCCCAAAGAGCGATCGCGGACGCAGGAGTCGAAGATCGAGAACAGGGTCGACAGTGATCCGCTCGGTGAGGAAGAACAGAGCGAGCGAGACGCACGACACTGCACCGAGCACAAGCGTCGCGGGTGAGCCATAGCCCCAGAGAGGCGCGTAGGTGAACGCGACCATCGCCGGACCAAGCGCGCCTGCAAGCAGCAGAGATCCTCGAAGGTCAATCCCGCGGCCAGGTTCGCGGGGATCGGCTGGCCAACGGAGCAGCGGCACCGCGACGGTGAGCACGAGCGCGATCAGCGCAGTCGCGCCGAACACCGAACGCCACCCGAACGCAGCAGTCAGCAGACCGCCGACAACAGGGCCAAGCGAGACGCCGATGTATACCGCGACGACATTCATCCCCACCGCGCGACCCCGCTCGGCCGCCGGGAAGAGCATCACGAGCATCGCCTGATTCGTCGCAGCGATCAACGCCCCGGCGACACCCTGCCCAAGTCGTGCAGCGACGAGCACCCAGGCCGACGGTGCAACCGCCGCGGCAAGGGACGAGAGCACAAACAGCACCAGCCCGATGAACAGCAATCGCTTTCGCCCATGCGCGTCGGAGACCCGACCCGCAGGGACAAGAACGAGCGTTGCGGCAAGAACCTGCGCCGCCTGCACAAGCAGCGCGGTCGCGAAGCTGAGACGCAGGGCCGAGCCGATCTGCGGCATCGCCACTGCCGATGCCCCCGCGACAAACGTCGTCAGAAACACCGCCCCAAGAAGCACGACCGCCAGCAGCGGTCGTCGCGACGTTAGGTCTCGAGTTCGCAGATGGCCTCGATCTCGACGGCCATGTCCCACGGCATCGAGGCCATTCCGCACGCCGATCGAGCGTGCAGACCCTTCTCCTCGCCGAAGACGTCGACGATCGTCTGAGAGAAACCGTTCACCACGGCCGCCTGGTCGACGAACGAGGGATCGCTATTGACCATCCCCAGTGCCTTCACCCACCGGAGGCGATCGAGGTCATACCCCTCGTCGCGCAGCACACGGATCATGTTCAGCGCCGTCAGCGCTGCAGCAGCCTGCGCATCCTCCAGCGAGACGTCCCGGCCAACCTTCCCTTTCCACACAAGCTCTGTCCCGCGGAAAGGACCGTTGCCTGAAAGGTAAACAAGATTTCCGGCACGGGCAGTGCGGCGCATGCGCGACCGGGGTTCGGGCAGAGGCGGCGGCAGCTCAAGACCAAGTTCCGCCAACCGCGCTTCAACATTCGATGCCATAGCTCGACTATAGACCCACAGAAATCAGAGGGTGCGTTATCGTCGTGCCATGAGCCGCTTGAAGCTCACCTACGCGGGCGAGGATCACTTCGACCGCACCAAGGCGCTCCAGACGGGGCAGGTCTCGCCGCCCGGGATCGACCTCAACTACATCGCGCTCGGCGTACGCGAGCTGTTCCGTCGCCAGGCGCAATTCGCGGAATTCGAGAGTTCCGAGATGTCCGTCTCGACCATGGCGATGCTCGTCAGCCGCGGCATCGACACCTTTGTCGGCGTCCCCGTGTTTCCGTCACGCCACTTCCGACATCGGCAGATCTACGTGAATGTCGACTCGGGCATCGAGAAGCCCGAGGATCTGAAGGGGAAGAAGGTTGGAGTTCCCGAGTACCAAATGACCGCAGCGCTCTGGCAGCGCGCGATGCTCCAACACGACTACGGCGTGCATCCGGAAGACATCCACTGGTTCTACGGTGGCCTGAACACGGCCGACTACGCCGAGCGGATGCGCCACGACGTGCCCGACGGCGTGCGCCTCGAGTCAATCCCCACCGACCGCACCCTCAACGAGCTGCTCGAGGCGGGCGAGCTCGACGCGATCTCGGCAAGCCAGTCGCCGTACGCGTATCGAAAGGGTTCGCCGAAGATCCGGCGCCTCTGGGAGAACTATCGCCCCGTCGAGACCGACTACTTCGAGCGCACAGGCTTCTACCCGATCATGCACATGGTCGCCGTACGGAGAGATGTCTACGAGGCAAACCGGTGGGTTCCCGTTTCGCTCCTGCAAGGATTCGTCGAATCCCGACGCCTCGGGTGGGAGCAGATGCACGATGCCGACGTCCCACCGATTACGCACCCCTGGTGGCACGAAGAGCTCAAGCAGATCGAACGCATCTTCGGCGGCGACCCCCAGATCTACGGCTTCGAGAACAACCGCAAAATCCTTGAGGCAATGATGCAGTACTCGTTCGAGCAGGGCCTCTCAAAGCGGCTTGTCGCGCCCGAGGAGCTCTTCGCTCCCGAGACGCTCGGCGTCGCCGTCCCCCGCTAGGAAGACTTCGCAGAGCCCGAAGGCTTCGCGAGGGCCTTCTTGCGGAGCGCCTGCGCAACCTTGAGAGCTGCATCGCGCACTTCGCGAGGTGCCGTATCGCCTTCGGCAAGACCAAGCAGGATCGTGACCGTGTCCTGCTGCGGCGAACCGTTGCGCAACGCAACGATCCCGAGACGACGCACCGCCTCATTGGGGTCGTTCGTGATGACCTCGTGCAGCAGCGGCCGCACACCGTTGATGTCACCTGAATGGTCGCGCGAGAGCAGCTCCAGCGAGATCAGCGCCGACCCGCGCACCGCCGGGCTCTCATCCTCAAGCCCACGCCGAAGCAGTTCGATCTTCTGCCGGAAACGGAACTGGCCAACGCCCCGATAGGCAGCCGCGCGGATGCGGTAGTCGGCCGAACGCGCAGCGGACTCAAGCTCCTCATCCCACTGGGCACGAAGCGTCGCAAGCTCACGCTCGGAGCCAGCCACGGCAAGAGCGTCGGCTTGAGCGGCGGCTTCAGCGAGATTGCTCACGCTCCCACGCTACCCAATACCCCCAACCCGGGTGACGAAGGAACGACCAGTACGAACGTAGACTGGCGCGACGTGGCGGACGCTCTAGGCGCAACACTGACCGCGTGAGGCGACTCGCGCGTGTGCTCCTCTCCGGCCAGGTGCTGTTCGTGGTCGGCGTTGCCGTGCTCGGATTCGCGCTGATCGTCGCGATTGTGCCCTCGCATAAGTACCTCTTCCTTCCCGACCCAGCCCACCCGGTAGCCCCACTTGTGCGCGTCACCGGCGGCAGCGACCCGACAGACGGTGGCGGCATCTACTTCGTCGACGTGCAGACGCGCAAAGCGACGATCCTCGAATCGTTCGCACCGTCGATTCACAAGGGTGCCGACCTCTACTCGCCAGCCGCGGTCAACCCGCAGAACGTCAGCCCAATCACTCTCCGTGCTGAAGACCTCGCCGACATGCGGCGCTCGCACGACGTGGCGGCAGCGGTTGCCCTCCGATCGCTCGGTGAGAAGGTGCGGGCGACGCCGAACGGCATCCTCATCACCGGCGTCGATCCAGACGCGCCCGCCGCTGCCGTGCTCTACCCGAACGACGTGATCGTCGCGATCGACGGCGCGCCGACGATCACACTCAACGCTCTCGCACGCGTAATGAACGGCAAGAAGCCGGGCACCACCCTCTCGCTCTCGATCCGCAACGCGCGCGGCCTATCGACCGTTCGCGTCAAGACCGTCAACCACAACGGCCAGGCGCTGATCGGACTCGCGATCGAACAGGACGCGACGATCGTGCTGCCACGGAAGGTCTCAATCGACTCAGGCGACATCGGCGGCCCCTCCGCAGGACTCGCGTTTGCCCTCGACATCGTCGAAGAGTTGGGACGCGACGTCGACCACGGGCACAAGGTCGCGGCCACCGGCGAGATCTTCCTCGGGGGCGGCGTAGGCCCAATTGGCGGGATTAAGCAGAAAACGTACGGAGCGCGTCGCGCAGGTGTGGACGTCTTCCTCGTTCCTGCTGGCGAGAATGGCACTGAGGCCAGGCGCTATGCGGGATCGCTGAAGATCATCCCTGTGAAGAGTTTTCAACAGGCGTTGCGTGCTCTGGCAACACTGTACGGCGGCACGCAGTAACGCCCGTAACCGGCTCGCAACATTTCGCCGGAAACACCATGTTTTCTCTCTAGACAAGCCCTTGTGGACGGGCCAGAGACCCGTATTCTCCCGAGTCGATCGGGCTGCGCAAAACCGCCGCGCCCGCCGCGATCAACGACCGATGACACCCAAGCCCCTCACCTGCGACGACTGCTATTTCCGAACCAAGGGGCTCTGTGCTTTGGCAGGGAACGCACCCTGCCCAACGTTCCGATCGACCACGGCACGGCTTGCACCACCACGTCAGCCGCAGCTCGTCGCACGCCCGCTCAGCTCGGCTGAACGTTCAGCCGAACCGATGTACGCCGCAGCACCCGCCTAGCTCAGACAGCCGCGGCAAGGCGACGGATCCCCTCGCGGATCTCCGCCGGGGTGACAAAGCTGAACGCCAGACGGATCGTGTTCGGCGTACCCCCACAATCGGTTCCAGGAACAGCGATCACTCCTGAGGCCGCACGCTGCAGCACCGCAGCCGCGTCGGTTCCCTCCGGAAGCTCGAGCCACACGAAGTACCCACCCGCCGGATGAGACCAGCTCGCGCCCGGCAGATGCTCGGCGAGCGCCTCAAGCATCGCGTCGCGCCTTCCACGGAGCAGGTCGGCGACACGCGCGACGTTCGGCTCAAAGAGGCCACGCCGAATGAACTCGTACACGGTCGCCTGTCCAAGCAAGACCGGCGTGATGTAGGTCGCAGTCGCGGTCGCAGAGAGGTCGGCAGCAAGCTGCTCGGGCAACACGAACCAGCCGACACGCAGGCCTGGAGCGATCGTCTTCGAGAACGACGAGCTGTAGATGACCTTGCCTCCGGTGAGGTCGAAGAGCGACGGCTCCGGCTCACCCTCGTACCTGACGAGACCATACGGATCGTCCTCCAACACGAGCAGGTCGGCGGCAGCGGCGATCTCCGCCACCCGCTTGCGGCGCTCCGTTGAGAGAGTCCGGCCGCTTGGGTTCTGGAAGGTCGGAATCGTGTAGAGCATCGCCGGCGGATCACCCGCAGCGAGCGCAGCTTCAAGCGCCTCAGGAATCAGACCTTCGTCGTCCATCTCGAGCGCGACGATGTCCGCCCCCAGCTCGCGCAGAATCTTCAGCGGCCGATCATAGGTTGGGTTCTCGACAAGCACTCGACGGCCCGGTGTGAGCTGCTGCGCAAGCAGAACGAACCCTTGCAGCGAACCATTCGTGATCAGGATCCGTGACGCGTCGACGCCATGCCGATCAGCAAGCCAGTTTCGAAGCGGCCCGTAGCCGGCCCCCGGGCCGTACGAGAGGATCGTCGTCCCGTCAGATTCCAGCACGGCCTTCGCGCACTCGGCAAGGGCGTCCACGGCGAGACACTCGGGCGCAGGAACGCCCCGCGCAAGTGAGATCACGTCCATCTATTCCCCTTTCGCAAACGCAGCGACGAGCGCGGCGACTTCTGACGGTGTCGTGCCGACAGTGATACCAACAGCTTCAAGCGCCTCGCGCTTTGCCTGCGCTGTACCCGACGACCCAGAGATGATCGCACCGGCATGACCCATGGTCTTGCCGGGTGGCGCCGAGAAGCCCGCCACATAGGCAAACACCGGCTTTGACATGTGCTCGGCAACGAAGCGCGCCGCCTTCTCCTCCTCGTCGCCCCCGATCTCACCGACGAGCACCGCGATCTCCGTCTCGGGATCGGCCTCGAACCGCGTGAGAACATCGATGAACGACGACCCGACAATTGGGTCACCGCCGATGCCGACGATCGACGAGTTGCCAAGCCCGGCCTGAGCCAGCTCATGTCCGATCTGGTAGGTGAGGGTGCCTGACCGCGACACAAGTCCGATCGAACCGGCCTTGAACACCTCACCCGGAATGATCCCGACATTGGCCTTCCCTGGCGACAAGACACCGGGGCAGTTCGGCCCGACGAGCGTGACGCCCTTTGCGCGGACGTAGGCGTAGAGCGCGAGCATGTCGTGGGCGGGAACGTGCTCGGTGATGCAGACGACGGTGTGGACACCGGCATCAACCGCCTCGTACACCGCATCGGCCGCAAACCGGGCGGGCACAAACACGAGCGCCGTGTTTGCAGCCTGCTCCGTCACGGCCTCAGCGACGGTGTCGTAGACCGGGATCCCCTCGACGTCCTGACCGCCCTTCCCTGGCGTGACACCCGCCACAACCTGCGTTCCATAGGCGCGGTTTCGCAGCCCGTGAAAGCGTCCCTCACTGCCGGTGAGGCCTTGAACGACGAGCCGAGTGTCGGTGTCGACGATGATCGCCATCTAGCGAACCTTCTCCGCAAACAGCCCGATGCGTGCCAACGTGACCTCGTCGCCGTCGACGCGACTCCCCATCAGCCTGCGCACCTCGTCGGCCTCGTCGCCTTCGCAGCCGCACCGTTCAAGCCAGGCCGAGAACGAGATCGGGTAGTCCCAGGTCTCGACACGAACAATCTTGAGGCCGGCGTCGGCGAGCATAGTTCGCCACTCGCGCTCGCCGTAGTTCCGAACGTGCGACGGATCGCGGAGACGCTCCGCAAGCTCCGTGTCCTCGCCCATGAACAGGTTGTCGACGACCGCGACCCGTTGCCGCGCGACCCGCGCGAGTTCCAAGACTGCTTCACGGATATCGGCGAAGTGGTGCGCCGCAACCCGGGTGGTTGCAAAGTCGAAGCTCCCGTCGGCAAACGGGAGATGCTCGGCAAAGCAGATGACGTCGGGGCGCATGCCGGGCGACGGATCGCAGCTCACGACCTCAAGCCCCGCTTCGCGCAACCGGCGAGCGGTGTGGCCGCCGCCGGTCGCCACGTCGATCGCGCTGCTGCACCCCTCTGCCCACGCGACGATCGCGTCAAGGTCAGGCCCCTCGCTGTGCGCCAAGCTCTGGCGGTAGAGCTCTGCCCGTTCACTCCACATGTCGGTCATGCCGCGAGCTCCACTGCACGACGGGCCGCGTCGAGCATCGTCGGTTCAACGAACACGTTCGGTGGTGCTGCCTCCGCGAGAAGAGCGAGGCCCTCGTCGGCGAGCGTGCCGTCGAGGCGCACGACGATCGGGACGGTGATGTCGATCCGCTCAAGCGCCGTCAAGATTCCGCGCGCAACCTCGTCGCCGCGCGTGATGCCACCAAAGATGTTGAAGAGGATCGATCCGACCTGGGGGTCGGCGGTGATCACTTCGAGCGCGTCGATCACGCTGTCTGCCGAGGCGCCGCCACCGAGATCGCAGAAGTTCGCGGGCTTGCCACCTGCGACGACCACAACATCGACCGTCGACATCGACAGACCCGCGCCGTTGCCGATGATCCCGACCGATCCGTCAAGCTTGACGTAGGTGACGCCTTTCGATCGGGCGAGCGTCTCGAGTGGATCGGATGCGCCTTCGTCTCGCAGCTCGGCGAGGTTTGGGTGGCGCACCAGCGCTGAGTCGTCGATCGTCACTTTCGCGTCGAGCGCCTTCACCTCCCCGTCGGGAGTCACGACGAGCGGGTTGATCTCGGCCAGCATCGCGTCGTTCGCTTCGAAGCAGCGGTAGAGCTTCTCGACGATCGCCGAGATCTGCTTCTGCTCGCTCGGATCGGTCACACCGCCGCCGTAGACGAGCGCACGCGCATGGTGCGGCTGGAAGCCTTCGAGCGGGTCGACGTGTAGGCGAACGAGCGCGTCTGGATGTTCGGCCGCGACCGTCTCGATCTCCACCCCACCCTCCGTGGTGAACATCAACAGCGGCTTCTTCGCCCCACGGTCAAATGTCACGGAGAGGTAGTACTCCTTCGCGATATCGCTCGCGCGCTCCACCCAGACGGTGCGCACGATGTGGCCGTTGATGTTCAGCCCGAGGATTCCCTGGGCGACGCTCTCGGCTTCGTCGGCGCTCGACGCGAGTTTGACGCCGCCCGCCTTGCCGCGACCACCGGTCAGCACCTGGGCCTTCACGACCACGGGGTAGCCGATCTCGTCTGCAGCGGCTCGTGCGTCGGCTGCGGTGGTGCAAACGCGACCGTCGGACACTGGGATCCCGGCGGCGCCAAAGAGCTGCTTTCCCTGGTATTCGAGAAGATCCATTGCCCCTGACCCTAGCTGTAGCGCCAGCGCGCGCATGCGGGCGTCGGGCGGTGAGCCGTTGGGTTTCGTGTGTGCCGTGACGGGTGTGCGTGTTCGAAATACCGGCCGTCGTGATGGGCGCGGGGCGTACGGATCGTGGTTTGCCAGGTAGGACGTCGTGCGTCGGCCGCGTAAAGTGGCGCAGATGACTTTCGCCGACCAGCTCACCGTGACGCGCGCAGCGGCCACTCCGATCGTTGTGTTGCTTTACGCGATCCACTTCACCGGTCACAACTGGGCTGCGACGATCGTGTTCTCGCTGGCGATGGCAACCGACTGGTTTGACGGACGGATCGCTCGCGCGAGTGGGCGTACGACGTCGCTCGGATCGTTGCTCGACCCGGTTGCGGACAAGCTGCTTGTGATGGCGACGCTCGTGATCTTGATCGACCAGGATGTTTTCCCGGCCTGGATGGTCGCGACGATCGTTGGCCGCGAGTTGCTGATCAGCGGGCTGCGACAGGCGGCGATGGAGCGTGGTGTTGTGATTGCGGCGCGCGATCTCGGGAAGCTGAAGACGTGGTCGCAGGCGCTTGCTGCGGTTGGCGGCGGGCTTGCTGCCGCAGGTGTATGGCGCTTTGACGTTGCGTGGTGGCTGCTGCTCGTCGCCGTCGTGATGACCGTTGTGTCGGGCCTCGACTACGCCCGCGTCGCCCCCGCGCTACTGCGCGGCAAGCAGCCAGCGGCCTAGCCATCCGAGCACCTCAGGGACGCGGTCGCGCGCCCCTAAAACCCCCGGTGCCAAACCCGGTGTCTGACACCGCCGGTTGGGAAACCTTGTGTTTGAGCCAAATTGTCGCGAAAGGTGTCAGACACCTTTTTCTGTCAAGACGCTCTTTAGGACAGGTGCGGAAACGAGGGTTCGCAGCGGCCCCGCAACCCCGGTGTCTGACACCGGCAGTTGGGAAGCCGCGTGTTTGAGCCAAGTTGCCGCGAAAGGTGTCAGACACCTTTTTCTGTCAAGAGGCTCTTTGAGCCAGTGAGGCTTCAGGACAGGTGGGGCGACTAGGGTTCACAAATGCCTAGCCTCGCCACGCTGTTTGAACGCCCCGACCGCCAGCGACTCGGGAGCCGCTCTGTCCAACTCGTGCTGGGGCTCGTCGTGTACGGCGCGAGCTCGGCGCTCCTCGTCCTCGGCGGCCTCGGACTCGAACCGTGGAACGTCCTCCACCAAGGCCTCTCACGCCACACAGGCATCGCCATCGGCACGTGGGCGATCATCGCGAGCGCTGGCGTCCTGCTCCTCTGGATCCCGCTCCGGCAACGGCCAGGCGTCGGCACCGTCGCCAACGCGATCCTCGTCGGCGGGGTCATGGACATCGTCCTCTGGCTGGTTAGCGCCCCACACGGGCTGGCCGCACGAATCGCCTGCATGGTTGCCGGCGTGCTGCTGAACGGCGTCGCGACCGGCGCCTACATCGGAGCAGGCCTCGGCCCCGGGCCCCGCGACGGCCTCATGCTCGGAATCTCACGCCGAACGGGAATCTCAATTCGCGTCGCCCGCTGGTCGATCGAAGCAGGCGTCCTCATCATCGGCTGGCTCCTCGGCGGCACCGTCGGCATTGGCACCTTGCTCTACGCTCTCGGTATCGGCCCGCTCGCCCACTTCTTCGTCCCGTTCTTCGACCGCAGCCCGCGAACCACATGAGCGCGCCCGTCGATCGCACCGTCGTGTGGCCATTCGACGACGCCGGAGAGCCAGGCGCGTACTTCTACGCCCGCTACGCCCACCCAACGGGCGTCGCAGCGGAGGCCGCACTCGGCGCCCTCGAAGGAGGCGACGCGGTGCTCTTCGCCTCCGGCATGGCAGCCGAAACCGCCGTCCTCCTCGCCTTCACGGAGACAGGAACAACCGTCGCCGTGGCGGAAGGGTGCTACTACGGAACCTCCACCCTTCTCCGGGCGCTAAGCAAGTTCGGCGTCAACCTCATCGAGTTCGACCAGACTGGCCCTCCGCCCGCTGAGGCCACGATCGTCTGGGTTGAATCACCCGCAAACCCAACCCTGTCGATGCCCAACTGGGAGGCGGTCACCTCGACCGACGCGCTGCTCGTGTGCGACGCAACCCTCTCGACCCCCGTGTACCTCCAGGCACTCGACGAAGGCGCCGACATCGTCGTCCACTCCGCGACGAAGTATTTGACCGGGCACCACGACGCGCTCCTTGGCGTGACGGTCACGCGCGACCCCGAGAAGACTGCGGCGCTGCAGCAGGCCCGAACGCTCTACGGCGGCGCAGCCTCGGCCGACACCGCGTATTCGCTCCTGCGCGGCCTCGACACCCTTGAGACACGCATGCTCCGTCAAACAACCACCGCAACCGAGCTTGCCGCCCGCCTTGAAGCGCACCCTGCCGTGGCGAAAGTGCGCTACCCCGGCTTTGCCGGCGTGATCGCCTTCGACGTCGACGACCCACGTCGCGTCGAAACGTCGCTCGCGACGATCCGCAACTCAACGAGTCTCGGCGGCGTCACCTCATCAATCGAGAGCCGCCATCGCTGGGAAGGCGACCGAATTCCAACCGGGCTGCTTCGCCTCTCGGTTGGCCTCGAAGATGTCGAGCTGCTTTGGGGCGACCTCAAAGCCGCCCTCGCGAACTAGCTTTCGGTCAGCCGAACGAGGATCGCGCCCTCGCCCGTTGTGTAGGCCTCTTCGCCGTGCTGGCTGACGTCAAGGCCAAGACCCTCGTCGCGTGAGCTGACCCGCAACCGCGTGAACAACGCGAGGACGCGGAGGATGACGAAGGTGGCACCGAACGCGTACGCGCAGGTCACCACAACGGCGATTGCCTGCCACCCGAGCCGCCCGGCATCGCCGTAGATCAATCCGTCACCGATGCCGCTCCAGCTCTTTGCGGCGAAGAAGCCGACGAACAGGATGCCCGTGACGCCGCCGAGCCCGTGAGCGGCAAGAACGTCAAGTGACTCATCAAGACGTGTTCGCGGACGCCACACGATGAACGCGTAGCTCGGAATCGCCGCGAGCAGTCCAAGGCCGAGCGCCCCGAGCGGACTCACGTAGCCGGCCGCAGGCGTGATCGCGACCGCGCCAACGATGATCGCGGTCGCCGCACCGATCGCTGTCGCCTTCCGTGCACGGACAAGGTCGAGGACGATCCATGCGACGAGCGTCGCAGCGGGTGCGAACAGGGTGTTCGCAAACGACAATGCCGCACCGCGGCCCGACGTCAACGCGCTGCCGCCGTTGAATCCGAACCAGCCAAACCACAGGAGCCCCGCACCAAGCAGGGCGTAGACACCGTTGTGTGGGAGAAGCGCTTGCCGACCGTAATCCTTGCGTGCCCCAACGACGATCGCCGCCGCGAACGCCGAGAAGCCGGACGCCATCTCGACAGGAACGCCGCCAGCCCAGTCGAGCACGCCATGCTGGGCGAGCCAGCCGCCACCCCACACTTGATGGGCGAGCGGCGCGTAGACAACCAGCGACCACACCGTCATGAACACGAGGAACGGGCCAAACCGCATCCGTTCAACCACGGCGCCCGAGATCAGGGCGGCAGTGATGATGCAGAAGCTCGCCTCGAACACGACGAAGAGCAGCGCGGGGATCGTTAGGCCGGGCTGGACGCCAGGCCCGACTCCACGCAAGAACGCGTGGTGCAGCCCACCAACGAGACTGCCGCCCCCGTCGAACGCGATCGAATATCCGACTACGACCCAGGCGACAGTGACAACGCCAAGGGCACCGACGCTCATCATGAAGGTGTTCAGCGTGTTCTTCGAGCGGACGAGACCCGCGTAGAAGAGGCCGAGCGCTGGCGTCATCATCAAGACGAGCGCAGTGGAGACGAGCATCCAGGCGGTATCGCCCGTGTCAATTCCGCCCGCGGCCGCGGCGGTGGTGGCGAGCAGATCAGCCATTGTCAGACGACCGGCGTAACCGCTTCGGTGTCTTCTTCGCCGGTGCGAATACGGACGACCTTGTCGATGTCGAGCACGAAGATCTTCCCGTCGCCGACTTCGCCGGTGCGGGCGCCATCCTGGATCGCCTTAATCGTCGGCTCAACGAAGTGATCGGAGACGGCGACCTCGAATCGCACCTTCTCGGCGAGCTCCATCTTCACGGTGGTGCCTCGGTAGGTCTCGACACGGTCGGTCTCGCCGCCGTGCCCTTGTACGCGACTCATTGAGAGACCGCGGACGTCGGCGCGGTAGAGCGCCTCCAGCACGTCGTTCGCTCGCTCGGGCCGAACGATGGCAACCACGAGCTTCACTCGTCGATCAACCCGGCTTCGTGATGCATGACTCTCCCGTTCACGCAATCCATTTTGGACTAATCGCGGGCCGCACGACGCGGGAGGCGACGGCGACCCAAACGAGCGGCCGCGGCGGGCGCTCACCTGTCCGATTCAGACGGTGCTAAAAGTGACGCATGCGGTGGCTTCTGGGGGTGGTGGTACTCGCGGCGACGCTCGGCGCTGTGCTGAGGGCCGGTGCTGCCACACCGCCGTCGGGCGCTTCGGCGATCTGCCGCGACGCGACCTACAGCTACTCGCTTCACCACTCGGGCACCTGCTCACACCACGGCGGGGTCGCGCGCTGGCTCGACGGATCGACGGTCGGCACCGCCTCGGCGGGTTCGACTTCGGGCTCGACGCGGTTTGTCGGCACCACTGTCCTGCTCGCATCGCGCACCAAGACCACGGGGTGTCATCTCGGCGCCATCCCCGACCCCGCGTGCTCGCCCGGGGCGACGTACTCGGCTCTCACAAAGAACGTGATCTGCTCATCGACGTTCCGTACGAGCGCGATCCGCCATGTCCCGACATCTGAGAAACACGCGGTCGAGGTTGCCTATGGGCTCGTCCCGAAGAGCTACGGCCACACCCTGGAGATCGACCACATCGTCTCGCTTGAGCTCGGCGGGTCGAACGACATCGCGAACCTGTATCCCGAACTGGCGAACGCGAACCCCGGGTATCACGTCAAAGACAAGCTCGAAAACCGGCTCCACAGCATGGTTTGCGCCGGTTCAATCACCTTGCGCGACGCGCAGGTCGGCATCGCGACGAACTGGATCGCCCTGTACAAGCGCGTGTTCGGCGTCGCGCCCGTCGGCTGAGTTCACGAAAGCCGAAGCGGGGATTCGAACCCCGGACCCCCTGTTTACAAGACAGGTGCTCTGACCAACTGAGCTACTTCGGCGTACCTCAATGGTACGGCCCGACGCACTCAACCGACAGGTGAGCTAACTGAGGACTTGGCGACCCTGCTGATGCGTCAGGATCTTGCGCTTCACGCGCTGGAGTGCGTTGTCGATCGTCTTCGTATCGCAGCCGAGCTCGACGGCCATGTCCTCATAGGAGAGTCCGTCGAGGTACAGGCGCAGCGCGTCGGACTCAAGCGGCGAGAGCGTCGAGCCGAGGCACGAGACGAGGCTCTGCAGCTCTTCGGTTGAGATCACGCACACCGACGGGTCGTTGACGCCGGGGCCGGGGAGCGCATCGCCAAGCGTCACGTCACTGTCGGACTCTTGGCCGGCAGGCGTGTGGCTAAACGAGACGTAGGTGTTCAGCGGAGCGTGCTTGAAGCGCGTCGCGGTCTTGATTGCGGTGATGATCTGGCGCGTCACGCACAGCTCGGCGAACGACCGGAAGGTTGTCCCTTGGTCGGAGCGGAAGTCGCGGACAGCCTTGTAGAGGCCGATCAGGCCTTCCTGGATCAGGTCGTCGCTATCGCCACCAACGAGGAAGTACGAGCTGGCCTTCAGGCGAACGAAAGAGGTGTAGCGCCGGATGAGTGCATCCATCGCCTCGCTGCTGCCGTTGCGAGCCTTAATGACGAGCTGGAGGTCCTCCAGTTCGCGTGCGATCTTCTGTGGGCTCTTTGGTACGGCTGTCGCCTGGCGTGCTACTGCCACGAGATTCCCTTCGTTTGCTGGCACTTTCCCGAGCAGGAGCGTTCGCCGACGTGGCTCAACTCTCACCCTGAACTTGAGGTGAATTTAGCAGCGGTCCCAAACAAACACAAGCTGAACTTGCACTGGACCTTTTACGCCTGGACCTGTACACTCCGTTCCCCGCTATTGCAGGGAAAACGGAGGCATTCGCAGCTACTGGCCGCGACGAAGCCGCTCGAGTTTCGCGCGCGTTTCCTCGTCGAGGCGGCCCGTGAGTCCCGCAGGCTTCTCGTCGCGATGAACGGGAAGCTCGAGATCGCGGAAGAACGTCTGCGAGGAGAGCTTCTTCACTTGGATGCCCGCCGTGTCGCTCACCGTCGTGTCTGACGAGATCAGCAGCACGCGCGTTGTCCGGCGATTCTCAGCGGCAAGCCGTTCGAGCAACGTGTCGGCATCGGGAGCGAACCGGACTGCCAGCGGGCCAAGGTCGGCATCCGTCCCCACCCCGTCGAAGACGACGATTCCTCGTGCGCCCTGCGCCGCGACGTAACTCGCGAGCACGTCGACGAGCTCGCGCCTGTCGCCATAGGGCCCCGCGTGGAGCAGGTTGTAGCCGTCGAAGAGGTAGAGCGTCGTGTCAGGCACTCGCTCTCCCGCCGGTCATCCCGCTGCTGCTCGCTGGCGCCGCGCCTCGTACAACATCACGGCAGCGGCAACGCTCACGTTCAGCGACTCGACCTCGCCAAGCAACGGGATCGACACGAGCATGTCGCACGACCGGCGCACAAGCGGACGCAGTCCCTTGCCTTCGGCGCCGAAGACGAGCACGGTGCCGCCCGAGAGGTCGGTCTCCCACATCGATTGCTGCGCTTCACCTGCAGCACCGTAGACCCAGACGCTGTTGCCCTTCACGTCCTCGAGGTAGCGCGCGAGATTCGTGACGACGGCAATCGGCAGATGCTCGACAGCGCCCGCCGAGGCGCGCGCGACGGCGGGGGTGACCACCGCCGAACCATGGGCTGGAACGACGATCCCTGTGGCGCCAGCACCTTCCGCGGCGCGGCACACAGCGCCGAGGTTGCGTGGGTCGGTGACCCGATCCAACACCGCAAGGAGCGGCCTCTCGGCCTTGGCAAGATCGTAGGCGTCGGCGTACGAGAACGGCGCTACACGCGCGATAACGCCCTGGTGATCCCGTGTTTCAGCCAATTCTCCAAGGTCGCGCTCGTTCTTCAGCTTCGGTCGGGCGGCCTCAAGCCACTCTTCCGATGCGATCGCGCGGTCGGTCGCCCACACCTCGAACACCTCGCGGCGGCCGCGGAGCGCCTCACGCACGGCACGGCGGCCGTAGACGATCTCGGCGCTCATCGCTTGGGCACGAGCGAGTAGCCGCCCGCCTCGTCGCGCAACTCCCAGCCGGCAGCGGCGATCTCGTCGCGCAGGCGGTCGGCCTCACCAAAGTCCTTGGCTGCTCGCGCCGCAAGGCGCGCCTCGGCAAGGGCGGCGATCTCGGCCGGCGCCTCGGCACTGTCACCCAGCGAGTTGAGAGAGAACACCGTGAGGCCGCGGCGAAGCAGCCCCAGCTTGCGGGCTGAGGCCCACTCGTGCAGCACAGCGAGCGCCCGCGGCGTGTCGAAGTCGTCGTCCAGTGCCGACGCGAATGCCTCCCAGCCCGTCTCGTCCCCCGAATCCTCAAGGCGCAGCGCGTTGCGGAACGTCTCAGCGCGTGCGGCCGCCTGCTCCAGCGTCTCGGTCGAGAAGTCGATCGGCTTGCGCCAGTGGCCCGACAGGAAGAACAGCAGGAGCGTCTCCTGCCCCCATGTCTCAAGCGCCTCGTGGATCGTCAGCACGTTGCCGAGCGACTTCGACATCTTCTCGCCGGTGAAGCGCAACATCCCGTTGTGTGCCCAGATGCCAGCAAAGCCATGCCCAAGCGCGCGTGACTGTGCCAGCTCGTTCTCATGGTGAGGAAACACGAGGTCGAGTCCGCCGCCGTGGATCTCAAAGCTCTCGCCGAGGAGCTCCTCTGCCATCGCCGAGCACTCGATGTGCCAACCGGGCCGACCGTCACCCCATGGTGAGGGCCACGAGGTGTCCTCGCCAAGCTTCGTGCCTTTCCATAGTGCGAAGTCGCGCGGATCTTCCTTCAGCGCGTTCGGCTCCTGCTCCTCAACCTGGTCGGGTCGCTGTCCCGACAGGCGACCGTACTCGGAGAACTTCGCAACCCGGAAGTAGACGTCGCCGCCAACCGGATAGGCGTATCCCTTCTCGACCAGCTCTTCGATGAACGAGACGATCTCCGGCACCATTTCGGTGACCTTCGGCATGTGGTCGGGCATTCCAAGCCCGAAGCCGGCGGTGTCGTCGAGGTACCACTGCGTCGCCCGAGCGGCGAGCTCGGCCGACGCGCCGGGCGCGGCGTCGTAGATCTTGTCGTTGACGTCGGTGATGTTGTGGACGAGCAGCGCTTGGTAGCCCGTCTCGCGGAGCCACGCGCGCAGCCACATGCCGATCACAAACGGTCGCGCGTTCCCAACGTGAGCGCGCGCGTAGACCGTTGGGCCGCAGAAGTACATGCGGACAGGCCCGGGTTTCGCCGGCAGATCTACGAGCGATTTCGAATAGGTGTCAAAGAGCCGCATCGATCCTCCGCAGCGCTTCATCCGACGAGAGCGCCGCAATCACTGACCAAAGTTCAGGGCCGCTCTCGCGCCCCGTCAGCGCCCGGCGGAGCGCCCGCAGGTTACCGCCGACAGCCTTCACCTCGCGGATGATCGCCTTCGCATCGTCCTTTTCGAGCACGTCGCTTGTGCCGATGCGCAGCTCACGGAACCGTTCGAGGGTCGGACGCTCATCGGGAAGCGACACGCTCGGCACCTCGAGGATCGCGTCCGCAAACGCGCGCGCTTCCACAAGCGTGTGCGCTCCGCGTAACGCCGGGGCGACCCCGACGGGCACACCAACCCGTGAGGTCAATTCCTCATCGGAGAGGCCCGCCAGCACATCACCAGCCAGCGACCGGATCCGAGCAAGATCGAGCTGGATGTCGTGTTTGGGAATCCCGAGCTCGTCGAGGTAGGCACGAACGGCCTCGGCGGGAATCCCCTCTTCTCGCAGCAACGCAACCGACGCTCCGTCGGCACGCTTCGAGATCTTCTTCCCGTCGGCACCCAACACAAGGCCGAAGTGGATGTACTCGGGCGGAGTCCCGCCTATCGCTTCGGTGAGCGCGCGATGGAGATGTTCGTTCGGCCGGTGATCGTTGCCGCGAATGACGTGGGTGATGCCAAAGTCGATGTCGTCGACGACGCTCGCAAGGTGGTAGGTCGCGGTGCCGTCGGGCCGCAGCAGCTGAATTCCCTGGAACCGATCGGGGAGGTTCGCTGCAACTTCGCGATAGCGGTCGCCGCGGTCGCTCTGGCGGACTGGGCCCTCGTCCCAGGTGATCCCGAGCCAGGCGAGATCGGCGAGGATCGCCTCTTCTCCGCCCGCGAGGTTGCGTGCCGGGTCGGTGTCGTCGATCCGCAGCAGGAACGTTCCACCGAAGTTGCGGTTGGCAACCGCGCCCAGGGCGTTTCCGATGTGGAGCGAGCCGGTTGGACTCGGTGCGAAGCGAACTTTCACGCCTCTGAGTCTAGGCGGCGCAGCCGGGCGCGGGCATCCGACGCGAATCGGACACCCGCGCCGCACGGCTTACATCAGAAGCAGTCCACCGTCGACGACGATCTGCGAGCCGGTCATGTAGCTCGAAAGGCCCGACGCCAGGAACAGCGCGACCCGCCCGATCTCATCTGGGTCGCCGAACCGATGCATCGGCACCCGCGCAACCATCTGCTCGATCACGGCCGGATCGATCGTGTCGCCCGACTGCATCGACGCCACGCCCGGGGTGACAATCCCACCCGGCGCGATCGCGTTCACCCAGATCTGGTTCTGGGCGAGCTCGATCGCGACGTTCTTCGTGAAGCCCCAGACGCCATGCTTCGAGGCGTCGTACTGCGCAAGGCCGATCATCGACGGATGGAGCGCATCGATCGAGGTGACGTTGATGATCTTGCCGCCACGTCCTTGCTTAATCATCTGCGTCGACGCCGCCTTCGTGCAAAGGAAGACACCGTCGAGGTTCACGCCAATCACCTTCATGAAGTCGTTCTCGGTCATCTCAGCGAGCGGTACCGCCGGGAAGATGCCCGCGTTGTTCACCAAGACATCGATGCCGCCGAAGCGCTCAACGGTGTCGCGCACCATCGCGTCGACACTCGCGGCGTTCGAAACGTCGGTCTGCTGTGCCATCGCAGAGCCAGGACGGAGCGCTTCGAACTCGGCCGTCGTGGTGCGGGCCGCATCGAGGTCGAGATCGGCGATGACCACCGCCGCGCCCGCCTCATGGAGACGTGCCGCGATGCCCTTGCCGATTCCCTTCGCTCCACCGGTGACGATCGCGGTCGTCCCGTGGAGATCAAGCAGTGCGTCAAGTGAGGGTGTCATGGCGCAAGCATCACCCCCGCTGCCCCTCTGCGCATCGGCATTTCACCACTCTGGCAGTGCATGTTCTCCGGCTTGTGATTGCCGGGAGTCCGCTACTCCTTCGGCTTGGTCATCTCGCCGAACTTGCCGATCGCGGCGGTGACTTCGCTCGGGATGATCCAGAGCTTGCTCGCCTCACCGGCGGCGATCTGAGGCAGCGTTTGGAGGTACTGGTAGGCGAGCAGCTGCGGATCGGGATTTCCGTCATGGATCGCCTTGAAGACGGTTTCGATCGCCTTCGCTTCACCCTCAGCACGGAGAATCGATGCCTGCCGCTGACCCTCTGCGGTGAGGATCGCGGCCTGCTTCTCACCCTCGGCTGTGAGGATCTGTGACTGTTTCACACCTTCAGCCGTAAGGACTGCGGCACGCTTTTCACGGTCGGCGCGCATCTGCTTCTCCATCGTCTCCTGAATGGAAAGCGGCGGATCGATCGCCTTCAGCTCGACGCGGTTGACGCGGATCCCCCACTTGCCGGTCGCCTCGTCGAGCACGCCGCGCAGCTGCGTGTTGATGTCGTCGCGTGAGGTCAGTGTCTTCTCGAGCGCCATGCCGCCGATGACATTGCGGAGCGTTGTCACCGTCAACTGCTCAATCGCCTGGATGTAGTTCGCGATCTCGTAGGTGGCCGCGCGGGCGTCGGTGACCTGGAAGTAGATGACCGAGTCGATCGAGACCACGAGGTTGTCCTCGGTGATCACAGGCTGCGGCGCAAATGACACGACCGTTTCGCGCAGGTCGATCAGCGGTCGGAGACGATCAATGAACGGGATGATGATCGCGAGACCCGGGTTGAGCGTTCGCGAGTAGCGGCCAAGCCGCTCGACGACGCCAGCGCGTGCCTGCGGAACGATCCGGACGGTTCGACCGAGCATGATGAGCACCAGCACGATCACGACGGCAACAACGATGAGCGAGGTCATACCTTCTCCTATTCGTAGATGACCGCGGTCGCCCCGTCGATTTCGGCAACGTGCACCGTTGTGCCGGGTTCGATCACGTCGTTCGGGTCGAGCGTTCGAGCACTCCACACTTCACCACCGAGTTTGACCCGGCCGTTCTCTGCGTCAACCCGTTCCACCACGAGGCCTTCACCGCCAACGAGGCGCGCGGCCCCGGTTCGGATTGCCGGTGGCATCTGGAGGTGGCGCCGCGCGACGGGCCGCAGCAAGGCAACCGAGCCCACGCCGCCGATTGCGAACACGAGCAGGCCGGCGAGCCAGCCGCCACCGCTGGCCGCAACGACGGCGGCGGCAGCGGCGGCAAGCGCGAGCGGTCCAAGAACGAAGAGCCCCGGCGTGAGGAGTTCACCGGCACCGAGCGCGGCGGCGAACAGTCCCCAGAGGAGCCACCCAGCCACGCTAGAAGTGCGCTGGCGGCTCGGCGAGCCCCTCGTCGGGATCTTCGATTGAGATCGATGCCGATTGGTTCCGTACGCCCGATGCCGACAGGTACCCGGCGATACCGACAACGAGGATCACGGCGAGCGTGCCGAGGGTGTAGGTCTCGAATTTCATGCGTGAGACACCCCAGTTGTCCTCGAAGTCGTACGACAAACCGAGCAGTCGATCGAGCGTCCCGGGGAACACACCGACCCACGATCCAAGCACCACCCAGAACATGATGAGCGCGGTCGAGACGTACAGGCCAATGTTGCCGAACGGAACCCGGAACGGACGATGCACATCGGGGTACTTGCGGCGCAGCATGATCACGGACGGGAAGATCAGGATGTAGCTGAGAAGCGTCGTCGACACGGCGATGTCAAGGACGACGACGAACGTGGCGTCGGAGCCGCTGTCGAAGAACGCGATCGCGCTCACCATGAATGCGGTGGCGACGACTCCTGACAGGACGTTGACACGCACGGGCGTGCCGAGCCGACGGTTGAAGACACCGAAGTACGGGAAGAACGACCCGTCGTAGGACGCCACGGCCTGGGTGCGGTCGGCCCCGATCATCCACACGGATCCGGAGGTGATCAGCGTGCCGACAAACCCGATCGTCGACGCGACGAGCAGCGGGTGTGCTGCGCCGCCGTAGGCACCGTGGTAGGTGACGTTCACGGCGTCGAGGAACCCACCGAGCCCGGTGATCGCGGTCGACGGCAGCACGAGGATGATGCCGAACACCGGCACGCAGTAGAGGAGCACGCCGAGGATCCCGCTGCGGAGGATCGAGAACGGCACATCCTTCTGTGGGTTGTCCATCTCTTCTGCGGCGCCCGACTGAAGCTCGAAACCGACGTAGTTGAAGAGGATCACGGGCACGAGCGCGAGCAGCACGGAGCGGCTCGGCGAAAGCTCGGAGGCAGAGAAGCCGTGGATGCCGTGGCGGATGCCGTAAATGACAACAGTGATCGTGAAGAACCCGAGCACGAACACGCGCAACATCGCGCCAATGTTCGGGATCCACTTGCCCTTGCTCAGGGACATGATCGCGACCATGATCGAGAACCAGATGAAGATCAGCTTGAAGAGGTAGTCGCCGATCGAGCCGCTCGTGATCGCGAATACTTGGCCGCTCCACGCGTCGGTCGCGATGAAGGCAAGCGATCCACCAACCCAGATCGGGTTTGTCGCCCAGTAGAGGAGCGCGCCGACTCCGCCGGCGAAGCGTCCCCATGCGAGTTTCGTCCACTCGTAGGGGCCACCCTCTTGCGTGAACGCGGCACCAAGTTCGGCCATCACCAGCATGTAGGGATAGACGAAGAGGATCGCGAGCGCCGCCAGCCAGAAGAAGCCCTGCGGGCCGTTCGAGGCAACGCTGCCGAGGGTGTCAAGACCAACGAACGCGCACAGCGTGAACCCGACCATGTCGAGCCGTCGCAGTGACTTAACGAGCTTGCTCTTCTCCTCGAGCGCGAAGCTCGTGGTCACTTCCTGCGGCATCGACACAGTTGTCACGGCTGCCCTAACCCCCTGTGATGAGTTTCCACGCCTCGGGGAGCACATCCCCGAGGACGCCCACGATTTCGTCCATTTCCTTCTCCCCGGCAATCAACGGCGGGCACACCTGAACGACTGGGTCGCCGCGATCATCGGCACGACAGATCAAGCCACGCTTAAAGAGCGCGCCGGAAAGATAGCCGCGCAGGAGCCCTTCGCTCTCCTCATCGTTAAATGTGGTTCGCGTCTCTTTGTCTTTCACGAGTTCGATGACGTAAAAGAACCCTGTTCCGCGCACGTCGCCGGCGATCGGAAGGTCGAGCAGCGTCTCGAGTTTCTCTCGGAAGAGCCCTTCGTTTGCGGCGACGTGCTCGATGATCTTCTCGCGCTTCAGAATCTCGATGTTCTTGAGCGCGACCGCTGCACCAACCGGATGCCCGCCGAACGTTGTGCCGTGGGTGAACATCGCGGTGCCGTCGAGGAATGGCTCCATCACGTGGTCGGCTGCGATGACTGCCGCCATCGGTGCGTAGGCCGACGAGATGCCTTTTGCTGCCGCGATGAAGTCGGGTTTGATGTCGTACTTCTCTGAGCCAAACCACGCGCCGACGCGTCCGAAGCCGCAGATCACCTCGTCGGCTGCGAGCAGCACACCGTAGGTGTCGCAGATTTCGCGGACGCCTTTGAAATACCCGGCGGGTGGCGTGAACGCACCGCCACCGTTCTGCACTGGCTCCATGAAGACGACCGCGACTGTCTGCGGTCCGGCGCTGACGATGGCGCTTTCCAGCTCGTCGAGCAGCATCTGTGTGAATTCGGCCTCGGTCTCGTGGCGCGGCCGATGGAACCGGTTCGTATTCCGCACGCGGATGACGTCTGGAACGAGCGGCTCGAACGGGGCGCGGATCGATGGCAGACCTGTCAGCGACAGCGCCCCCATCGTTGTGCCGTGGTAGGCGAGGTTGCGCGTGACGGCCTTCCATCGCCGCTCACCACGCGCGGCGTGGTACTCGCGTGCGAGTTTCCAGATCGTCTCGTTGGCCTCGGAACCGCTCGTGACGAAGAACACCCGATTGAGGTCGCCTGGCGCAAGCTGCGCGAGCTCGTGGGCAAGCTCAATCGCGCGCGGGTGGGCGTACGACCAGTTTGAGTAATACGGCAGCTCGCGCATCTGCTCGAGCGCCGCTTGGCCGATCTCCTCGCCATGCGAGTACCCAATCTGGACGGCGTACAACCCCGCGAGCGCATCGAGGTAGCGCTTCCCGTTGGTGTCGTAGAGGTAGCAGCCCTCACCGCGCGTGATCACTGGCACATCGGCGTCGCGATAGCCAGCCATGCGCGTGAAGTGAAGCCACAGGTGGTCGCGTGCTGCCTGCTGGAGTTCGGCTCCGTTGAGCATGAACCGACCCTACAACGTTCGCATGTCGCGCGCATCCCCGAAAAGTGGGGTGCCACCCGCGGGTGGTTCTTTTGTCGCGTTAGGCGACGACGAAGCGGTACGTGCGCGCGGCGTACGCGTGGCGCGTCTCGCCTCGCGTCTCTGCAAAAACAACGTTCGTCGTCCCTGCGTGATGGGCCTTGAAGGTGACGACGATCAAGATCGGGGTCTCCCCCTCATGTGTCTCCGTCACGATCTTGCTGTCGAACGCTCGGGCGATACGCCACACGTGACCCTTCGCCGCGGGCTTCCGCAGCTTCACGATGTAGCTCTTGCCAACGTGCAGCTTCACGACAACCACCGGGCCCTTCGGGAGCGGCCCCACCGGCGTTGCCGATCCGTATGCCGCACCGCCAAACGCCGCGGCAACGGCAGTGACTGCAAGCACGAGCCAGATCTTCCCCTTCGTTCCCCCCATCACTCCACCATCGTGCCCGAGCGGCCGAAGGTCGCGTGTTAAGAGTCTGGGCGAGGCTGTTAACTACAGTCGCTCGCATGCGTGAGCTGCTCCTCAACTGGTACGCGAAGCACGGACGCGACCTTCCTTGGCGCCACACGACGGATCCGTACGCGATCCTCGTGTCCGAGATCATGCTCCAGCAGACCCAGGTGGATCGCGTGGTTCCGCGCTACCTCGCGTGGCTCGAGCGGTGGCCCACGGTGGAGACACTCGCAGCAGCGTCCACCGCTGACGTGATCGTCGCCTGGCAAGGGCTCGGATACAACAGGCGCGCGCTCAACCTACAGCGCGCGGCGCGTGCCGTCGCTGAAGGCGGCTGGCCCGACGACTTGACGGAGCTTCCAGGCGTTGGCCCCTATACCGCTGGCGCTGTCGGCAACTTCGCCTTCGGCCGTGACGTCCTTCCCGTCGACGTCAACATCCGCCGCATCCAAGAGCGCACGGGAGAGCAGTTCGACGGGTCGTGCACTCAGGCGCTCTTCGACCTTGGCGCAACGATCTGCCTTGCGCGCATACCCCGATGCGAGATCTGCCCGCTCGCGGCGAACTGTCCGTCGCGCGGCAGGCGTTACGAGCCAGAGCGGAAGCAGTCGCAGTTTGAAGGTTCGTTCCGGCAGCGGCGCGCCGTCGCGCTGCGCGCCATCGCCGCCGGCGAAGCAGCGGGAGACGACGAGGCGGTCGCGTCGCTCGCCAAAGATGGCCTCGTCGTCGTCACACCCGACGGGCCAAAGCTCCCGGAGTAAGTCTCCTAGCGACGCTCGAGAAGCGCAACGGCCTGCGCAGCCAGACCTTCGCCGCGGCCCGTGAACCCAAGAAAGTCGGTCGTTGTGGCCCGCACATTGACCTCACCCTCGCCGATCGCGTTCGTCAGCTTCGCGGCCATCGCATGGCGATGCTCCGCGATCTTCGGCTCCTGCCCGATCAACACGCAGTCGGCGTTCACGAGGCGCCAGCCGGCGTGCTGGACGTGGGCGTATGCCTGAGTGAGCAACCCCACCGAGTCGGCATCCTTGTAGCGCTCGTCGCTCGATGGGAACAGCCCGCCGATATCGCCAAGCCCGGCAGCACCAAGCAATGCGTCGGTGAGCGCATGCGCGATGACGTCGCCGTCGGAGTGGCCCGCAAGCCCCCGGGGGTGATCGATCGTGATCCCGCCGAGCACCAAGCGCACACCTTCCGCGAGAGCGTGTGCATCAACACCGATTCCTACGCGAAGGTCAGCCATGCGCGAAGGCTACTCGCCGCGTTCGGCCGCGAGCAACGCAGCGGCACGCGCGAGGTCAGCAGGCCCCGTGACCTTCAGGAGCCGCTCGTCGCCAGCAACGATCGTCACGCGACCACCGGCCGCTTCGACAAACGCCGCACAGTCGGTCTGTTCGCCCGTAGCGCCAAGCGCGCGGCGCAGGACAGGAGCGACAAACGCCTGCGGCGTCTGCACCGCGACAAGCTCGGCGCGCGGAAGCGTCTCGGTGACGACGTCACCGACGACACGTTTCATCGTGTCGACGACCGGGAGGCCAGGCACCGCCCCGTCGTAGCCCTGGAGGAGTGCGTCAAGGAGCCGTTGCACGACGCCTTCCGGGAGCAACGGCCGAGCAGCGTCGTGGACAAGGACAACGGCAGCGTCTTCTGGAACTTCGGCAAGGCCGATTCGCACCGAGTCTGAACGACTCTCACCGCCCGGCACGCACGAACTCACCTTCGATGCACCGAGGTCCTCCGCCACAAGAATCGACTGCTCCTCCCACTCCGGCGGACACACAACGACGATCGCGTCGACCAGAGGCTCCTCGTCGAGCCGACGCAGCGGCTCGGCAAGCAGCGGCAGGCCGGCCAAAGGCGCGAACGCCTTCGGTCGGTCCCCGCCGAGCCGCTCCCCCCGCCCTGCGGCGACGAGCACGGCCCAAACGCTCAGCTTCGCACCCCGAAAACGCGCGGCCCGCTAGGCGGCGGCGGGTGTCTTCTTTGGCGCAGCCTTAGAGGCTGCGGGCTTCGTCGCGGCGGGCTTCTTTGCCGCGACGGTCGCCGGCTTCTTGGCGCCGCCTGCCTGATTGACGAGAACCTCGTCGAGCCACGCAAGCGCCTCTTCCTCCGTCATGTCCTTTGCGTACATGAGCTCGGAGGCGAGGATCTTTTTCGCCTTGACGTACATCTGCTTCTCACCGGTGGAAAGGCCCTTGTCGACATCGCGCAACGAGAGGTTGCAAACCACCTCTGCGAGCTCAAAGATGTCGCCGGTCCTCATCTTGTCCCGGTTGTGCTTGAAGCGACGATTCCAATTCGGGGGCATCGCGGTGCCGCCGCTCGTGAGATATCCGATCACCTTCTTGATCGCTTCCTCATCGATAACCGTCCGCAGACCAACACGCTCAATACTGTCGACCGGAATCGTCAACGTCATGTCGTTATGCAGGATCTTGATGGTCAGGAGTTCGCGCATTTCGCCCAAAACTTCGCGCTTCTCACGGCTAACCACTGTGCCTGCCCCGTGGTGTGGGTACACCACATTGTCGCCGACCTCGTACAAGCTGACTCCCTCTCCCGTCGTGCCCGGAAAAAGCGCCGGACGGGAAACGTTCCCGACCGGCGAAGGAGGACATCGTACCAAAGGGCCGTAAATGGCTTGTTTCCGGATTTTTTCGGTGCGAACGCGGCTATTCGGCAGCTGCGAGACCCACACCCAGCGCGCGCCGAAGCGTGTCGGCGGTGAGCGGCGCACCCTCAGTACCTGCAGGAGCAAGCACGGCGCTTCGTCCGAGCTTGCGGCATTCGTCGACCCGCCGCGGCGCCTGAGCCGCAGGACGCAGGCGGCCCGTAAGGCCGATCTCACCAAACGCGGCAAGGTCAGGTCGCACGGGGACGTTCCGTGCGGCCGAGGCGATCGCCAGCGCGATGCCCAAGTCTGCCCCAGGCTCGTCGATTCGCAGGCCGCCGGCAACGTTGACGAACACGTCAGCAGCGCCAAGCGGCAGCCCGGCGTGGCGGGCAAGCACGGCGACGATCATCGCGAGCCGCTTTGGATCAACACCGGTTGCAACACGCCGCGGCATCGCAAGGTCGGTTGGCGCGACAAGCGCCTGAATCTCGACGAGGATCGGCCTCGTTCCTTCCAGCGCGCAGACGACAGCCGCGCCGATCTCCCCCACCTCGCTCTTGCCAAACACGGCTGAGGCGTCGGGAACACCCACGAGTCCTTCGCCAGTCATCTCAAACACGCCAAGCTCGTTCGTTGAGCCGAAGCGATTCTTGACCGCCCGCAGCACACGATGGGCGTTGTAGCGATCACCCTCGAACTGCAGGACACAGTCGACGAGATGCTCGAGCACGCGCGGCCCAGCGACTGAGCCGTCTTTGGTGACATGCCCGACGAGGAACGTTGCGACACCCGACTCCTTGGCGACGCGCAGCAGTCGTGAAGCCGCCTCACGAACCTGGTTGACGGAGCCGGGTGCTGAACCGACCTCGCTCGACCACAGCGTCTGCACCGAGTCGATCACGCACACGTCGGGACGCTCACGCTCAAGCGTGGCGCACACCGCTTCAAGCTCAGTCTCGGCGAGGATCTCGACCGCATCGCAGCCACCGAGCCGGGCGGCTCGTAACGACACCTGCGCCGCCGACTCCTCACCCGTCACGAGCAGCGCCCGACGCGTTTGCGAGATCGCCCCAAGTGCGCTCAGCAGCAGCGTCGACTTACCCACCCCCGGCTCGCCACCCACGAGCACGAGCGACGCAGGCACGAGGCCGCCACCCAGGACGCGATCGAGCTCGGGCACACCCGTTGGGATTCGCGCAACCTCCTCGGTCGTCACATCGACAAGGCGCAGCAGTGGCCGCGCGCGGGTCGGGTCGGCGCCACGCGCGGGTTCGGTCGACTCGGCGAGCAACGTCCCCCACGCACCGCAGCCTGGGCAGCGCCCGAGCCAACGCGCCGAGATCGTTCCGCACTCGGTGCAGACGTGCTGCATCGGTGCCGGTTTCGATTTGGAGGCCATGTGGCCACTGTACGCAGGCACCCCGACGGCGGGTGTTGCATCTCGGGAACAATGCGGCGATGCGGTACCGGCAACTCGGCGACAGCGACCTTCACGTCTCGGAGATCTCTCTCGGCTCCTGGCTGACCTACGGCGTCGCCGTCGACGAGACGGCAGCACTCGCGTGTGTCGATGCCTCGTTTGAAGCTGGCATCAACTTCATCGACACCGCGAACATCTACGGCAAGGGCACGGCAGAAGAGTTCCTTGGCCGCGCACTCGCGAGCCGTCCACGTGACTCCTACGTCCTCGCGACGAAGCTCTTCTGGCCGATGACCGACACCGACCGCGGCCTCTCGCGCGAGCAGGTGTTCAAGCAGATCGACCTTTCGCTCGCACGGCTCCGCACCGACTACGTCGATCTCTACCAGTGCCACCGCTGGGATCCCGAGACACCGCTGGAAGAGACGATGGAGGCGCTGACCGAGATCGTCCAGGCAGGCAAGGTTCGATACATCGGCTTCTCGGAGTGGACTGCACCCCAGATTCAGGCGGCGATCGATCTCGTTCCCGGTGTCGAAAAGTTCGTGTCGTCGCAGCCGCAGTACTCAATCCTCTGGCGCGTTCCCGAGGAAGGCGTGATCCCTGTCTGCGCCGCGAACGGCATCTCCCAGATCGTCTGGTCGCCGCTCGCCCAAGGCGTTCTGACAGGCAAGTACCTCCCCGGCTCACCACCGCCCGATGATTCGCGCGCCGCGAACGATGAGATCGGCGGCTGGATGAGCCACTTCCGCTCCGACGACACGCTCACGCGTGTTCAGCAACTCCGCCCGATCGCAGACGGTCTTGGGATCTCGATGGCGCAGCTTGCGATCGCCTGGACGTTGCGCGAGCCCAATGTCGCCTCAGCCATCATCGGCGCGTCGCGGCCGGAGCAGGTCGTGGACAACGCGGGCGCTTCGGGCATCGAGCTCGACGCCTCGACGCTTGCTGCGATCGACGCGATCTTCGCTTAACACGGAAGGACGCCCAAGGCGCCCTTCCGTGTGTTCGCTCTGCTGCGGGGGTGTGCGTTTGGAACTCAGCGAACGGTGACGCTCAGAATCTGGACGCCGTTTGTTGTCTGCTGGCCCTGACCTGACTGGCCCTGCTGACCCTGCTGGCCGGGGCGAGCCTGACGCGCACCCGCCTGGCCCTGACCCTGGCCCTGGCCCTGGCCCTGACCTTGGCGCGGCCGAGCTGAGCCATTGCCCTGGCCCTGCTTGTGCTCCTTGAGACAGGCGAGCTTCAACGCACCGGTCTGCGAGAAGAAGAGACCACCCATGCCGACCTTGAGCGAGTCGGCTGCGGACGCATCGCCCGTTGCCCGCACAACCGATGACGCATCAACGGTGAGCGTCACCGACTACCCGTCGGGCCGCTTGATGGTCACGGACCCGGATGCCGCCGCCGTGATCTGGCCGTGGGTGAAGTCGAACGACTGGCTCGTGCCGTCGGCGTAGAGCACCGAGACCGTGCCGTTGACCGACTGGAAAGCAGGGCCTTCGATCGGCGACGGCGTGCCGCCGGCGGGGGCGTCGGCACCCTTGATGTTGCGGATGATGACAGCGTTTCCTGACTGCGAGATCACGGCCGCGGCGTCACCAACCTTCAGGTCTGTCACGGCGTAGGTCGCGCCGGCGTTTCGCACAACCGTCTTGTCGGTGATCGCGAACGTGACCGACTGGTTGTCCTTGCGCTTCAACGTGAGGGAGGACGATGAGACCGCGGTGATCGCGCCACGATCCCACGTCCAGTTCTGGGTGGAGGCGTCCTTGTAGGTGACAGCAGACGTCGAGTGCACGGCGTCGTAGAACGGTCCCTTCACGGCCGGATCAGCAGCAAGAGCACTGCCCGTAACCAGGGCGAAGAGGGTGACAACAACGGTGGCAATGCGCTTTCCCATCAGAGGGCTCCTTACGAGGAGGGGTAGGTGATGGGGGCATCCTGCGACCGGTCTGTAAGCCAATCGTGCCGCCACGATCAGCGGGCGGTAAGTCGGCGTAAGCCGCACGTAAAGCGTGTTTCGGCCCGAGAACGACCGATGCCCGCTTGCGCGGGCATCGGAAACAACCAGATCGTGTCGCGCCCTACTCGGCGTCGACTTCAGCCGGAGCGTCGGGCTCAGCGTCAGCCGCAGCGGCAACAAGCTCCGGAGCGGGCGGAGGCACAACCTCGATATCAACCTCGTCGTCGTTCTTACGCGTGACGATGATCGTCGAACCCGGCTCGAGGCTACGCCCAAGGACAAAGTCAGCGAGCGGATCCTCGATCAGACGCTGGATCGCACGGCGCAACGGCCGGGCACCCATCGCCGGGTCGTAACCCTTGTCGACCAGCATCTCCTTCGCCTCATCGGAGAGCTCGATCGTGACGCCATGCTCGACCATCTGCACGCGCAGCCGGTTCAGCATCAGGTCGACGATCTGGAGGATCTCTTCCTTCGACAACTTCGGGAAGACGATGATCTCGTCGATCCGGTTGAGGAGCTCAGGACGGAAGACGCGCTTGAGGTCGCCCATCACGCGGGTCTTCATATCGTCGTACGACAGGCCCTGCTCGTCGCTCATGTTGAAGCCGAGCGCGACGTTCTTCGAGATCGACGCCGAACCGATGTTCGAGGTCATGATCACGATCACGTTGCGGAAGTCGACCTTGCGTCCCTGCGAGTCGGTCAGCTTTCCATCCTCCAGGATCTGGAGCAGGATGTTGAAGACGTCAGGGTGGGCCTTCTCGATCTCGTCAAAGAGCAGCACGGAGTACGGCCGACGACGAACTGCCTCAGTCAACTGACCGCCTTCGTCATACCCGACGTACCCAGGCGGCGAACCAACGAGCCTCGACACAGCGTGCTTCTCCATGTACTCCGACATGTCGAGCTGGATCATTGCCTCGTCGTCACCGAACAGGAACTGCGCAAGCGTGCGCGCGAGCTCGGTCTTGCCGACACCCGACGGGCCAAGGAAGATGAACGAGCCGGTTGGCCGCTTCGGATCCTTGATCCCGGCACGGGCACGACGGATCGCCTTCGAGACCGCAACGATCGCGGCGTCCTGGCCAATCACACGCTTGTGGAGTTCCTCCTCCATGCGCATCAGCTTCTGCGACTCAGCCTCGGTGAGCTTGAAGACCGGGATGCCCGTCCACATCGAAACGATGTCGGCGATCTCTTCCTCCCCGATCTCGGGCTGCTCAACCGTCTCCTGGCTGCGCCACTCCTCTTCAAGCTCCTTCTTCTTCGCGCTGAGCTTCCGCTCCTTATCGCGCAACGACGCTGCCACCTCGAACTCCTGGTTCTCGATCGCGTCTTCCTTGTCGGTGCGGACGCGCTCGATCTCCTCGTCGAGCTCGCGGTGACGCGGCGGCGCGGACATCGTCCTGATCCGCATGCGTGACGCCGCTTCGTCGATCAGATCGATCGCCTTGTCGGGCAGCTGCCGATCCTGGATGTAACGGTCGGCAAGCGTGGCGGCAGCTTCGAGCGCCTCATCGGTGATCTTGCACCGATGGTGGGCTTCGTAACGGTCGCGGAGGCCACGCAAGATCTGCACCGTGTCTTCGGTTGACGGCTCCTCGACACGAATCTGCTGGAAGCGACGCTCGAGCGCTGCATCGCGCTCGAGGTACTTGCGGTACTCGTCGAGCGTCGTCGCGCCAATGGTCTGAAGCTCGCCGCGGGCAAGCGCCGGCTTGAGGATCGATGCAGCGTCGATCGCACCCTCTGCCGCACCCGCACCCACGAGGTTGTGGAGCTCGTCGATGAACAGGATGATGTCGCCCCGCTGGGTGATCTCCTTCATCACCTTCTTGAGACGCTCCTCGAACTCACCGCGGTACTTCGAGCCGGCAACAAGGGCTGCGAGATCAAGGGTGTAGATCTGCTTGTTCTTGAGGATGTCGGGCACCTGATTTGCAGAGATGCGCGAGGCGAGACCCTCAACAACGGCGGTCTTGCCGACACCCGGCTCGCCGATCAGCACAGGGTTGTTCTTCGTGCGGCGCGACAGGATCTGCATCACGCGCTCGATCTCGTTCTGACGCCCAACGACCGGATCGAGCTTGCCTTCAGCGGCGAGCTTCGTCAGGTTGCGGCCGAACTGATCGAGCAGCTTCGAGCTCTTCGACTTCTCGCCAGGAGGCCCAGCCTGGGCCTGCCCACGGCGGCCAGGGCCGGAAAGCATGCGGATGATCTCGTTGCGGATCTTCTCGGCATCGGCGTCGAAATCGAGCAGGATCCGAGCAGCGACACCCTCGTTCTCACGCACGAGACCCAGGAGAATGTGCTCGGTGCCAATGTAGTTGTGGCCCAACGACAGAGCCTCGCGCAGAGCAAGCTCGAGCACCTTCTTCGCGCGCGGTGTGAACGGGATCTGACCCGTGGTCACCTCATCGCCCTGGCCGACGATGCGCGCAACCTGGGCGCGCACCTCTTCGACCGTAATATCGAGCGACTCGAGAACGCGTGCGGCAAGGCCTTCCTCTTCACGCAGGAGGCCGAGCAGGATGTGCTCAGTACCGATGTAGTTGTGCTTGAGCGCACGGGCCTCGTCCTGAGCAAGAACGACGACCTGGCGAGCTCGTTCCGTAAACCGTTCGAACACCTGAAACCTCTCTTCCGCCTAGGCGGAGCCACCGATTGGGCTTGCCGAGTGGCCCATCGTACCCCGCCAAGATGACCTCACGCGGGCAAGAAACCCGCACGTTCCGGACTGTTCGCGCAGCTCAGCTTTCCTGCGGATCGACGATCGGCCGGAACACGTCCCAGATGAGTTCGTCGAACGCAGGAAGAACGATCCCGTTCTCGGCATGCGAATTCAGCAGGTCGAGGTAGCTGCGCCACTCTTCAATGCGCGTCGGGTGCTCGTCGGCCGCATCTTCGACAAGCCACGTGAGCACCTTGAGATCCCAGTGGCGCGGCTCAGGCTGCAACGGCCCGAGAGGGCGAGGCCCCTTGCCTGCAGGGGGCCTCCGCGGCAGTGGGCGCCACGACCGTTGGCGCAGGCGCCTCAACGACTGAGGCCGCTTCGACAGGTGCCGCGGCTTCCACAGGTGCCACCGGGGCCTCGAGGGATTCAGCTGGCGCTTCGCTGCCTGCGGGTACCGCAGCAGATGGTGCCGCAATCTCGGCGAGGGGCTCAACCTGCTCGCTCGGAGCGTCGGGCACCTGCGCTGCTGACAGCTCGCGCTCAACAGGGCGAGCGCGCCGAATCGTGGGCTTGTCCTCATCGTCACCCGCGAGCTGGAACACCGGTGCATCGAAACGACGAATTGGGCGCGGCTCAGACGGCGGCGTCGACGCCGAGCTCGCACCTGCCGCTGGCTCGCTCTCGACGGCACGTTCGGCCCGGCTCGGGGCGGGCGCGACGCGCTGCTCGCGCCGGGCAAGCACTCGCTCACGCTCGTTCAAACCGCGCTCGCGCGAGGCCAGCGCCGCTTCCCGATCCTCAAGCGCACGCGCGCGATGCATCAGCTCGGAATCGTCGCCCGGCACAAGCAGCGCGGCTGCGGCAATCTGGGATTCGCGCTGCTCCAGCACACGCTCGCGCTCGACGAACAGGGCCTCGCGGGCTTGCACCGCAGCGACCTCATCACGGATCGCCGCCTCACGCACCGCGATCACCTCATCGCGCGAAGCGATCGCCGTGAGGCGCTCCTCAAGCGCCCGTTCACGCTGCTCAAGTGAGCGTTCCCGCTCGGCGAGCGCTGCCGACGTCGACTGCAGGTCGCTCTGGCCTGTCTCGGCGTTTCGCTCCCGATCCTCGAGGTCGCGGGCGCGCATGTCGAGCGCAAGCGCTCGCTCCGCAAGCACAGCGCCCTGCGCATCGTTCGCCGCAGCACGCTCGGCCACCGCCCGTGCACGAGCCTCAAATTCAATCGCCCGCTGCTCCAGCGCGGTTTCGCGCTCGACCATCGCCCCGCTGAGATCCTCAGCTGCCTTCGCACGCTCCGCGAGTGCGGCGTCGCGCTCGTCGAGGTGCCCGGCGCGTGTCTCGATCGCCGCCTCGCGCTCGGCAATGGACGCCTGACGCTCCTCGAACGCTGCTTCACGTTCGTTCAACAGCCGTTCACGCTCAGCGAAGGTCGCGTCGCGTTCGGTCAACGAGGTGCGGCTGATGCGCTCGCGCTCCATCACCGCCCGCTCGCGCTCCTCAAGCTTCTGCCCCACCCACTTCTCGCGCTTCTCAAGAATCCGCTCGCGCTCAGCCACAGCTGCCTCGAGCGACCGCATGTGCTCGTCTTGGGCTCGCTCACGTTCGGCGATCGTCCGTTCCAGCTCGTCGAGGTTCTTCGAGCGCTCACGCAGCGTCGCGTCAAGGCCGTTCTCGCGCTCCCGCAGAGCACTCTCACGCTCGGTGAAGTCGGCCTCGCGTACCTCCAACTCAGCAAGGCGTCCGACGAGCTCGCGCTCCCGCAACTCGCTCTCACGCTCCCGTGCTGCAACGACCGCCTCGCGTTCGTTCAGCGCATCGTCGAAGCGACGGCGGCGCTCGGTGTCGAGCCTCTCACGCTCGTCGAGATCGCGGGCACGCGCCTTGACCTCGGCCTCCTGCGCCGCATATGCCTCGTTGAACCCTTCCTCGAGGCGTGAACCGATGGCGTTCTCGCGATCGGTGAGTGTTCGCTCCCGGATATCAAGCGCATCGCTGATTGCGCGCTCATGCTGTTCGAGCGCCCGCTCGCGCCCTTCCAGTGCGGCCTGACGCTCTGCGACACGCCGTTCGAGATCGTCGATCGTGTCGTGGAATTTCCGTTCCTTGATGTCTTGCCCAAGCTCGCGATCGTTGAGCACACGCTCGCGCTCCTCAAGCGCCCGTGCCGAGCTGTCAACGGCTCGCAGCCGTGCATCAAGTTCGCGTGTGCGGACATCGAAGCTCCGGGTTCCGTCGTCGAGCGCCGCAAGCCGTGCTTCGACCTCTTCCTCCCGCTCACGCAGCTTTCGCCGACGTTCCTGTTCCTCCGGATCCTCACCGCGAGGCGGCGGCGGTGTCTGGGGTGTGCGAACTTCGATGGCGCCGCGTTCCCGATGAGCAAGCTCCTGTTCACGCTGATCGAGCGCCTCGCGGCGCCGGCGCAAACGATCCTCCTCGGCTTGGAGCCCGCGGCGCTTCGCCTCAATCTCATCCTCAAGATCACGAAGGTCGCCTTCGAGATCCCGCAGCCAGCCTTCATCGACTGCCGTTGACGCAACCCCGTACGACGAGGTTGCACGACGGATTGGCGCCGCGAGCCCGGCAAGCAACCACAGCGGGGCGGTTGCCTCAAGCGGCACGAGCGTGGCCCCCGCAGCAACAGCCAGCACCGCAGGCACCTGACGGCGCGGCGAGGTGATCGCAATCGCGCAGAGGAGCAGCGCAAACAAGACGAGTCCCGCGACACCCAGCCGGTGGTAGGTGTCGGCATAACCGCTCACAGCCGTCCAGAGACCGTGCGGCAGCGTGCCCGTCGAGATCGGCGCTCCCAGCACCCAAGCAAGGCCTGCCGCAACAGCCGCAGCCGCCCCGTCAGCAACGGTCAACGTCTCAACGGCGATCAACGCCGCGATCGCAACACCCGCCGCAACAAGCCCAGCAGGCGAAGGCAACACAAGAATTGCTGCCAGATCCGCAGCCGCAATCCAGCGCAGACCGGAGCCGGATGCTGCCGCCAGCCCGGCGGCAGCTGCGACCGCGATGAGGTCGGCGCGCACCCCGGTTGTTCCAACGACTCCGGCGACGATGCCCACAACGGCAGCAGATGCGCCGAACGCGCGCGCCGCCATTCGCATGTCGCGTTCGGAGCGCACCGAGAGCGTTGCGGCTCCCGCGATCGCGATGCAGGCCGCTGCACCCCGCACAAGGCCACCGTCACCGGCATAGGCGATCCAGCCTGCAAAGACGAGGCCCACGAGCAGCGGTAGGGCGGGACGTACCAGCGTGCGTGTGTGGATGAACGCCGAGGCAAGTGCAACGGCACCGAGCGCGGGCGCAGCGTGCGGCCAGGCAACGGCAAGTGGGGCCGCGGCGGCGGGTACGCCCGCCGCAAATTCAGCGCGTGTGGCAGCGATCAGCGCCGCAAGCGCGAGCGCGATGACCGCAGCGACATCGTTTGGGACCAGCGTTCCAGCAGCGGCGGCAGCACCTGCCGCCCCCGCGGCCAGCGCAATGAGCGCCGTCGCTCCCGCAAGACCGCGCGTAGCTAGACCTTCCCGACGGGGCGGGCGACGACCGAGCCCAAGATCCGAATGCCAGTGCGTGCCGCAAGTTCGTCGAGGCCGGGCGTCCCGTTGCCATCCGTGACAGCGATGATCGCATCGACGGAAGATGCAAGGTCTGAGTCAAACCGCGGGTCGGCGACGAGCACGAACGAGCAGCGTGCGGAGAGGCGCGCAAGCTCGGCGGGATCGGCGTCGGCGGCCCGCACCCAGATCGTCATTTCGCCACGTTCCGCCAGGGTGTGCGCGATACCGGCGGTGACGGCGCCATCAGGGTCTCCCGCGAGCATCACGGTTTGGAACGGGACGATCTTTGCCTGGCGGATGAGCGAATCGGCGATCTGCGCGGAACCTCCTGCGCTTCCGACCTCACCAAGCACGAGACCTGCTGCTGCGGGGTGCGGCGCCGGCTGGGGATCGGCGTCGGTCGTCAAGCCCCAATCGTCTATTGCGGGCGGTGCCACAACTGCCGGTGCGGTAGGGATGAGCGCCTCAGGGGCAACAACGGACTCCGGCGCTTCCACGGTTGCCGCTTCGGCTGCCGCGACATCTTCGGTGCGTCGACCTTTCCGGCGTGGTGCTGTTGTCGTCGAGCGGCGCTCAACCCACCGGGCGGGGCGACGTCGCACCGCGGCGAGGTTCGCAACAAGCAGACCTGCCAACACACCGAACAATGCGCCCCACGCGAGGTCGCGCTTAACCCTGGGCTGCGCCTTGCCGGCGATCGTATGGGCAGGATCGAAAACTGAAACTTGGATCGGCGTCTGTGTTGCCGACGACGACTGCCCGAAGCGATCGCGTACAAGCTGCGTAAAGACAAGGGCAAGCTCCTGCGCAATCTGCTTCGACCGCGCCGAGCTTTCGTCGAGCACACGGAGAGTGATGACAGCTGACCCTGTGGCGTTGTGCACACTCACCCGCCGAAGGAAGGTTGTGCTCGATTCGTGAACCTGCAGGTTTTGGATCACATTCGACGCAACGATGTCGCTGCGGACGAGATCGCGAATCGTGCTCACGAGCCCGGTTGCAGTCGGGCCACCCGAAAGCGGCTGATTGCCCTGCTGAACGACAAGCGAGGTCTGCGACGCGTAGAGCGTCGTCTGGATCTTTCCGAAACCGTACGCCCCACCGATCCCGGCCGCGACCCCTACAAGGACGAGCGGGATGAACAGGCGCCAACGGATGATTCGCCCCTCGGTCATCTCGACAAGCCTTACTCCAGATTCGGCGAGCTTCCTGCGCCGAGCAGCCGTTTTTCGCCGCTACGGCGAAATTGGGTTAGTTCCGGTCGCGAAGTGCCGGGAACAAGACAACGTCGCGAATCGATTCCTTGCCAAGGAGCACCATCGCGAGCCGATCCATCCCCATCCCGAGACCCCCGGTTGGCGGCATGCCGTACGAGAGCGCTTCGACGTAGTCGGGGTCGCCTGGTTCAGCCTCGACGTTGCCGCCTGCACCCTCATCGGCCTGCATTGTGAAGCGCGACTCTTGGTCGACGGAATCGTTGATCTCCGTGAAGGCATTACCCAATTCCATGCCCCCAACGAAGTACTCAAACCGTTCGACAATCGCGGGATCCGCGTCGGTAGAACGCGCGAACGGTGACAGCTCGACGGGGTAGTCGTGGAGAATCGTCGGCTGCTGGAGCGCCGGCTCGACGTAGTGCGACAGTGCGTGATCGATCAGCTGCGCCCAGGTTCGATCGTGGGTTGTGTCGACGCCACGCTCGTTCAGCTTCGCGCGGAGCTCGATCGGGTCCTTCGTCCAAAGTCCGTGCGCGTCGAGCGCGTCGACGAGCTTCACCCGTTCCCACTTTGCGAGGTCGATGTTGTTGCCACGGAAGGTCACCTTGGTTGACCCGGTGGTCTCCTCGGCAACCTGGGCGACGAGCGACTCCATACGCGCCATCGTGTCGCGGTAGTCGGCGTATGCCTCGTACCATTCGAGCATCGTGAATTCCGGGTTGTGCTTGTAGGAGACGCCTTCGTTGCGGAAGTCTTTTCCGATCTCGTAGACCCGTTCGAGACCGCCGACGATCAGCCGCTTGAGATACAGCTCCGTCGCAATTCGGAGATAGAGCGTCTGGTCGAGCTCGTTGTGGTGCGTTGAGAACGGGCGTGCAAAGGCGCCGCCGTAGCGAGGCTGCAAGATCGGCGTCTCGACTTCAACGAACCCGTCGACGTCGAGCGCCCGGCGCACAGCGCTAATCATCCGCGCACGTGTTTGGAAGTCGTGGCGTGTCTCGTCGTTCATCAAGAGGTCGAGGTAGCGGCGCCGGTAGCGCTGCTCAACGTCGGTCATTCCATGGAACGTGTCGGGCAGCGGCGCCCGAATGTGCGCGAGCAGCTCAAGCTCGTCGGCGACAAGCGATGGCTCGCCACGTCGCGTCTTCGTCGGCTTGCCGGTGACGCCGATGATGTCTCCGAGGTGCAAGTTGACCTCGCCGGTTCGCTCGACCGGGCACATGATTTGGATGCGACCTGAGCGATCAACGAGGTCGAGGAACACGAGCTTGCCCATGCCTCGACGGCCAAGCACACGGCCTGCGACGCGACGGGCGGTTGCGCCTTCGACACCAGCTTCGAGGCTTTCGGCCTCGATGCGTACGGCGGCGATCTCGTCGCGATCAGGGAAGCGCTTTGGGGCAGTCACGGTCAGAAAGCCTACGGATTCCGGACGAGGACCCACGCCTTAGGTCCGGTTCGGGTCGCTCGCGTCTGTTTCACAACCTCGAATCCGTGAGTGCGGTAGAAGCTGAGGTTTCGCTCATTGTTTGTCAGCAGCGCGCATGGCAGCCCTCCCATCTGGGCGGCGTCGATACCGGGCTGCATGAGGGCCGAGCCGATTCCGCGGCCACGTTCGCCCGGCTCGACACCGATACCTGCGAGGTACCAGTGCGGCATCGGCACCGCGTCGGTGCGGAGATCATCGATTGCGCGACCGTAAGCGAAGAAGCGTTGGGTTGCATCGCGGAGCCGCAGCGGCGTGATGACGAGCGCACGGATTGCGGGCCCGAGCTTCACAGGAGGACGGCCTGGCGGCATCCAGCGCGAGAGGCCGCGGATCGTTCCTGCTGTTGTCCAGAGTTCGGCTTCGGTGACATCGAAGCTGCTTGCGAAGAGCCATGGCAGTACTGCCGCACGGCGGCGTGCGTCGGGCAGCACCCATTGCCAGGCGGGATCGCGTTGGAACGCGCGCGCGAGGACCGCGGCCGCTTCGGGCCGCTTTTCTCGGGGGAGTGGCACGATTTCCATAGGCCGAACCTACCGCGTTGCGGGGCTCGGCGGCGAGAAGATCGTTATGCGGCGCGAATCTCGAGGATCTTGAACTTCAGGGCACCGCGAGGGGCGACGACGTCAACGGTCTCGCCCTTCTTGCAGCCCATGATCGCTTTGCCGACCGGCGATTCGTTCGAGAGCTTGTTTTCGGCGGGGTTCGCTTCGGCGGATCCGACGATGTGGTACTCGATCGTCTTGTTCGCGTCGACGTCGCGGAGCTTCACGATCGATCCGATTGAGACGTAATCTTTCGAGATCTCCTTCTTGGTGATGACGCGTGCCGACAGGAGACGTTCTTCGAGCTGTGCGATCTTGTGTTCAAGCATCGCCTGCTCGTTCTTGGCGTCGTCGTATTCGGCGTTCTCGGCGATGTCACCGAATTCGCGCGCAACCCGGATCCGTTCGGCAACCTCACGGCGCTTCTCGTTGCACAGGAGGTCGATCTCCTGCTTCAACTTCTCGTAGCCCTCGGGCGTGAGGATTACTTCCTTCAAGAACGGCCTCCCGTCGCCGGTACCGAGGGCGTAATTGGCGCCCCCAAATGGGGGGCAATAGTAGCCCTAGCGAGTGAGCCGCCGCAAGCCCCCTCGGTACCATCGCCGAGAGATGGTTCCTGAATTGCGTGAATCTTGGTGGATTGGGTCGGTTGAAATTCCGAGTCGGCTCGTTCTTGCGCCTATGGCTGGGGTGAGCGTGCAGGCGTTTCGTCGGCAGGGTCGCCGGTATGGTGCGGGCCTTGTGTGTTCAGAAATGGTTTCTGTTGCTGGGATTCAGCATGGGAACGAAAAGACGCTTGGGTATCTGCGTGTTGCGAGTGATGAGCATCCGCTCGCAATTCAGATTTTCGGGTCGGATCCTGAGGCGATGGCAGAGGCGGCCCGTCGTGTTGTTGCTGCGGGCGCCGACATCGTTGACATCAACTTTGGCTGCCCGGTGCGCAAGGTGACGAAGACGGGTGCCGGGTCGTCGCTCCTTGACGCGCCTGATTTGGCGGAGCGGATTGTGGCGGCAGTCGCAGGCGCGGTTGATGTGCCGGTGACGGTGAAGATGCGTCGCGGCACGGAGAACGGTTCGCGCACCTGCCTTGAGGTTGGGCCGCGATTGGTGGAGGCAGGTGCAGCAGCGCTCACCCTTCACCCGCGGTCGGCGAAGCAGCTGTACACCGGCACCGCGGATCACACGCTGACCGCCGAGTTCGTGGCGGCGGTGAACGTGCCGGTGATCGCGTCGGGTGATGTCACCTCCCGCGCTCGCGCTCAGGCGGTGCTTGCGACGACGGGTGCGGCGGCCGTGATGGTTGGGCGTGCCGCCCAGGGTAATCCGTGGGCGTTGCGCGAGATCATGGGAGATGCTGCCGAGCCGAGCCGTGAGGAGGTGGCGGCGGAGCTGATCTTGTTCATGCGCGAGACGGTGCGTGAGCTCGGCGAGCATCGCGCGAGCGGCTTCTTGAAGAAGTTCTACGCCTGGTACCTCGGCCGTGGCCGTTTCCCGAAGCCGTTCAAGCAGGAGCTTGTGGTGCTGAACTCGACGGAGGAGGTTGAGTTGCGTCTGCTCGCCGCCGCCCCGGGCGCCCGCGAGATCGTGGAGCGGCTTGAGGCCGAACTGCCCGATCCGGCAGGCGACATTCTCCTCGACTCCCTCCCCATCTCCGCCTACGGCGGCGGGTGAAGCACGCCTTTCGCCTTTCGGCGTCGGCCCGCCGCTCCGGCTAGGGCCAGGAGGTGGATCCGGGGGGCCGAATGTCCATGCTTCCGCCGGGAGTGCAGTTTGCTGACCAGTATTGAGCGTTGACGGCGTTGCGATAGTTGGGGTAGATGCGTTCCCAGTAGTAGGTGGCGATGGCTTGGGCGTCGTCGGGGGTGGCGCCCAGTTCGGTGGCAACGTAGGGCATCCATTGCATGCCGTAGCAGCTGGCTTTGGCTTCGGCTTGGGCGTCGCCGGCGGTGAGGCCGTTGCGGAGGGTGGCGCCCACGACACCGCCGAGGTGGATTGCTTCGTGTGCGAGGGTCAGGATCGCTTGGGAGTAGTCCTCATAGGCGTCCCAGTAGCTCTCGGGCATGTTGGCGGCGGCGTGGTCGCCTTCGATGTAGCAGGGGGTCGGTTCGCCGGTTGTGGTGGTGCCCGGGATGGTGATCGTCTTGGTGGTGGGGACGGTCTTCCAGGTGGGGACACCGTTGATGGTGACGCGTTTGCGGATAGTCGTCTTGACGCGTTTGGTGGTGGCGGGTGTGCGTTTGATCGGAACGCACTTGGTGGGCTTTGGGTTGGCGGCCGCGAACGCCTTGAGCGGTGTGCAGACGGCGGTGCGTAGCTCGGCGAAGGTGGCGATCGAGGTTGCCTGCCGTGTGGTTGCGGAGAACGTGGCGCTGACGTAGCCGAGCTCGGCGTTGGGGTTGCCGCCTTGTTGCGTGACGAGCTGCACCCAGTCGGTGTCGCCTTCGCAGCGGATGGTGACGTTGCGGTTCGCGATGCGTGATGCGATCGGGCCGAGCAGCAGTTCGAGGTTGCTCTGGTGGCTCGGGTTCGTCCACGGCAGATCAGGGCTGTTTTGGATCGGCGCCGTGTCGCGCCGTGCCCCTGCCGCGGCGGCAGCCACGACGAGCGCGAGACATGCGACGGCGATCACTCCGTTCCGCATCCTCCCACGGTACCGCGTGGCTTTCCTAGCTCCTCGGAATTCCTCACTCGGTCGCCCTCTCGACGCGCTCCTGGGGCGCCAGGTCGCCGACCGAAAAGTGCCGCCCAACGACGCGCGCGCGTTCCTGGGGCGTCGCTGGCCAAGGAGGCAAGCCCGAGCGCCGCAGGGCAGTACATGTCGTACGACCGGGGCGCGAGGGCGCAGCATCCTGCCGCCAGCGGCGTCAGGCGCTCACGAAGGGCGGCTTCGCCGACCGAGAGTGAGCGCCGCCCAGGGGCGCGTTAGGCGTTCTTCTCCCAGACGAGACGGAGGCCGTGGAGGGTGAGCTCCGGGTCGGTGGTGGTGATGGTGCGTGAGTGTGGTGCGATGAGTCCGGCGAGTCCGCCGGTGGCGATGACGGGTGCGTTGGGGGCTTCGAGTTCGTCTTTGATGCGGTCGACGATGCCGTCGACTTGGCCGGCGAAGCCGTAGACGAGGCCTGATTGGAGGCCTTGGGTGGTGGTTTTGCCGATGACGTTGGCGGGGGCTTCGAAGGGGACTTTGAGGAGGCGGGCGGCGCGGGCGAAGAGGGCGTCCATGGAGATTTCGATGCCGGGGGCGAGGACGCCGCCGATGTATTCGCCTGCGGCGGAGACGATGTCGAAGTTGGTGGAGGTGCCGAAGTCGACGACGATTGCGGGGGCGCCGTGGCGTTCGCGGGCGGCGACGGCGTTGGCGATGCGGTCGGGGCCGACTTCGCGTGGGTCGTCGTAGCGGATGGGGATGCCGGTTGCGACGCCGGGGCCGAGGACGAGGAGGTCGGTGCCGGCCCAGCGTTCGGCGAATGTTTCGTATTCGCGGATGAGTTGGGGGACGGTTGAGGAGAGGACGATGCCGTCGAGTGATTGGAGGTCGACGAAGGCGCGGAGCATGATCGCGAGTTCGTCGGCGGTGTGCGCGCGGTCGGTGCCGACGCGGAACTGTTCGGCGATGCGGTCGTCGTCGAAGAGGCCGAAGACGGTTTGGGTGTTGCCGACGTCGATTGCGAGCAGCATGAGGTTCCGGGCGGGGCCGGGGTTACTGGTCGTCGTCGTCGGGGGTGTGGTCGCCTTGGCGTTTGGCGAGCGCTTCTGCGGTGATGGTGGGGCCGTCGCCTTCACCGCGGAGTTCTTCGACGGTGACGTCGGAGGTGGTGTTTACCTCGACCCGCGGGATCATCCGGGTTGGCCGGTTTTTGTCCCAGACCCAGACGTCTTCCATTTTGACCCGGAAGAGCGGGTAGGACGCTTGGGGGAGGTATTGCATGTCGAGCTTGTTGCAGAGGTAGGTGGCGTCTTGGGTGAGGACGCAGTAGCGGAAGAGCGAGTAGACCGCGTTGTATTCCCGCTTGATGCCAAGCTCGAGCTCGGCTTCGTATTCGTCGAGCTCGTCGAGGTGGCTCACGTGGAGGATTGTATCCGGCGGAGGAGTTCCGCTACAGGGCCGCGCCCGGGGACGATGAGGTCGGGTGCGAGTTCTGCGAGCGGTTGTAGGACGAAGGTGCGTTCGTGGAGGTGTGGGTGTGGGACGTGGAGGTCTTCGTCGTCGATGATTTCGTTGCCGTAGAGGAGGAGGTCGAGGTCGATGAGCCGTGGCCCCCATCGGTTGCCGTCGCGGATGCGGCCGAGGTCTCGTTCGACCTTCAGGAGTTGCAGGAGGAAGATGCCGGGTGAGGCTGTGGTGGGGACTTCGGCGACGGCGTTGAGGAAGTGCGGCTGGTCGGTGACGCCCCAGGGTTCGGTTTCGATCAGGGTTGAGATGCGCTGGGCGCCGATGCGGTGTGCCGCTTCAAGGATTGTCTGTTCGCGGTCGCCGAGGTTGGCACCGAGGCCGACGTAGGCGATTGTCATGTGCGTTTTCGTTCGACGGTGACTGCGCTCCAGTCGACCTTTTCACCGGCGGGGCGCACGGTGGGTTTGCGTACCCGGACTTTCACCCAGGAGATGGGGAAGCGTGCGAGGAGGGTGTCGGCAATGGCGGGTGCGAGCGCTTCGAGGAGGTCGAATGAGCGGCTGTCGGAGAGTTCTTTGATGGTGCGGACGACGTCGCGGTAGTCGACGGCGTTGTCGATGTTGTCGTCTGCGCCGTGTTCTCCAACGTCGAGCTGGATGTCGAAGAGGAACGGTTGCCCGTCACGTTTTTCTTCGGCGAGGACGCCGTGGTAGCCCCAGAGTTCGAGGCCTTGGAGTTCGACGATCATGCGGCGACCGCGGCGGCGACGCGGAGGGCGGCGACAGTTTCGTGGACGTCGTGGACACGGAAGATGGTGGCGCCGCGTTCGTGGGCGGCGACGGCACCGGCGATCGATGCTGCGAGGGGGCCTTGGGTGGCGGCTGGATCGCCGAGCAGTTTGCCGAGGAAGCTTTTGCGGGAGAGTCCGACGAGGACGGGTTGGCCGATTGCCACGATCTCGTCGAGCCGTTGCAGTAGCTCGACGCAGTGGTCGACGGTTTTGCCGAAGCCGATGCCGGGGTCGAGGCAGATACGTTCGGCGGGGATACCGGCCTCGATCGCGAATGCGAGGCGCTCCTCCAGGAATGCTTTGACTTCGCTGACGACGTCGGTGTAGGTCGGGGCGTGTTGCATTGTTTGTGGTTCGCCTTGCATGTGCATGAGGCAGAGGTAGGCGTTGCTTTCTGCGACGACGTCGGCAAGTTCGGGGTCGTGGCGTAGGGCGGTGATGTCGTTGACCATTTCGGCTCCGTATTGGAGCGCGACGCGAGCTACACCCGCCTTTGATGTGTCGATCGACATGGGTGAACCGTGGAGCGCGGCGAGGACGGGTTCGACGCGTCGCAGCTCTTCGACGAGGGTGACTCCTCCGGCGCCTGGCCGTGTTGATTCGCCGCCGATGTCGATGATCGCGGCCCCGGCCTCGAGCATGTGGCGCGCTGCGACAGCAGCGACTGCCGGGTCGAAGTGCACGCCCCCATCGGAGAACGAGTCGGGTGTGACATTGAGCACCCCCATGACCGACGGTCGTGGGAAGCGCTGCGCGAGAGGTTCGATGGCCATGTCAGAACGTCGGCCGCCGAGAGACCGCGGCGGTTGGTTCTAGGAGGCGCCTTCGGGCTTTGGCGGTTGCATCGCCGGACCCGGCAGCGGGAACGGTCGCGGCTTCGGCAGCGTCTTGCGACCCTGCTCGGCGGTTGCCTCGGGCAGCGCGGAGTCGGGCTCATCGTCGGCAGGGAACACCGAGTCGGGGCCTTCGCCCGCGAGCAGCCGGAGGAACTGGTCGGCGTCGATCGTTTCGCGGTCGATCAGGATCTCTGAGATGCGATGAAGATCGTCGAGGTGTTCCTTCAGGACGGCGAGTGCGAGCTGGTGGCCGTCTTCGATGATGCGCAGCACCTCGTCGTCGATTTCGCGTGCAACCTCATCGGAGTAGTCGGGCGCATGACCCATTTCGCGGCCGAGGAACGGCATGTCGTTCTGCCGGCCAAGGACGCGCGGGCCGAGCTTCTCGCTCATCCCCCACCGCATCACCATCTGCTTGGCGGTGTGGGTGATCTTTTCAAGGTCGTTGGCGGCGCCGGTTGTGACTTCGTTGAACACGATCTCTTCGGCGGCACGGCCTCCGAGTGTCATTGCGATCTCTTCGAGCAGGGCGCGTCGCGTCTGCATGTAGCGATCCTCGGTTGGCAGCGAGATTGTCAGGCCGAGTGCCTGTCCGCGCGAAACGATGGTGATCTTGTGGATCGGGTTTGTGTTTTCGAGGAAGTGACCGACGATCGCGTGGCCCATCTCGTGGTAGGCGGTGATGCGGCGCTCCTTCTCTGACAGCAGCCGCGCCTTCTTTTCGGGGCCGGCGATCACGCGCATGATCCCCTCTTCGAGTTCCGACTGCTCGATGATCTTCTTGCCGCGGCGGGCAGCGAGCAGCGCAGCCTCGTTGACGAGGTTGGCGAGGTCGGCGCCGGTGAAGCCGGGTGTGCCGCCAGCGAGCGTTTCAAGGTCGATCTCGGTGGAGAGCGGCTTGCCCTTCGAGTGCACTTCGAGAATCTTCTTGCGACCGTTGCGGTCGGGTCGATCGACGACGATCTGTCGGTCGAAGCGGCCCGGGCGCAGAAGAGCCGGGTCGAGAATGTCGGGTCGGTTGGTGGCGGCGATGAGGATGATGTTGTCCTTCATCTCGAAGCCGTCCATCTCGACGAGCAGCTGGTTGAGCGTCTGCTCGCGCTCGTCGTGCCCGCCACCCATGCCGGCGCCGCGGTGACGGCCGACAGCGTCGATCTCGTCCATGAAAACGATGCATGGCGCGGCCTGCTTGGCCTGCTCGAACAGGTCGCGAACACGTGAGGCACCGACACCGACGAACATTTCGACGAAGTCAGAACCGGAGATCGAGAAGAACGGAACGCCTGCTTCTCCTGCGACCGCACGCGCGAGCAGTGTCTTACCCGTGCCTGGGGGGCCGTAGAGCAGCACACCCTTCGGGATGCGCGCGCCGAGCGCCTGGAACTTCTTGGGGTTCTCGAGGAACTCCTTGATCTCTTGCAGCTCCTCGACCGCCTCATCGACACCAGCAACATCCTTGAAGCCGATCTTCGGCGAGTCGGGGGCCATGCGCTTCGCACGTGACTTGCCGAAGCTCATCACCTTGGAGCCACCACCCTGAACCTGGCTCATCATGAAGAACCAGAAGATGACGATCACGAGAATCGGCAGAACGCTGCCAATCACGGTCGTCCACGAGAAGCCGCCCGTTCCCTTTGAGTCGTAGAGGATCTGCGACTTGTCGAGGAGGTTTTCGAACTCGATCTGCGACTGCGGCGTCGGGTAGTGAACGGTGACGTTGTGCGCCTTCTCCGATGAAGTCGCAACAAACGATGCGGTGATCGCGCGCCGGTCCGGGTCGAATGAGACCTTTGAGATCGCCTCCGGGTTCGTTACGACCTCGGACTTGAGCTGCGAGTAGGTCTGTTTCTTGGTGTGGCTCGTACTCGGGATCAGAGCCTGGCTCGCAGCCCAAACGACGACCACGAGGAGGATGAGCGGTACGAACGCGCTACGGAAGAGGCGATTCACGAGGGCAGCTCCGCGGCCCAGCGTACCCGAACAGGGGTGCGTGGGGCTTCGGCGCGGGCCATCGCAGAGTTAAAAGTTTGGTTCGGATTTTCGGGGCTCAAAGACCCTCGGGCATCAGGTCGTCGTGTAGGACGCCGACGTACGGGAGGTTGCGGTAGCGCTCCGCGAAGTCGAGGCCGTAGCCGATCACGAACTTGTTGGGGATCTCGAAGCCGACGTAGCGAACGTCCACGTCGATTTCGCGACGCTCGGGCTTCGTGAGCAGGGCGCACACGTCCACGCTCGCGGGACCGCGTGACTCAAGGTTCCGCACGAGGTACGAGAGCGTCAGACCAGAGTCGATGATGTCTTCGACGACAAGAACGTGCCGGTCTTCAATGTTGATGTCGAGGTCTTTCAGGATCCGCACGACGCCCGAAGAGTCAGCACCTGCGCCGTAGCTTGAGATCGCCATGAAGTCGATTTCGCAGGGAACGTTGATCTGGCGCATCAGGTCGGCCATGAAGAACACGGCGCCCTTGAGCACACCAACGAGCAGCAGCTCGCGGCCTGCGTAGTTCGCGCTGATCTCGGCGCCGAGCTCGCGAATCCGGGCCTGGAGTCGCTCTTCATCGATTAGGACTTCACCGACACCACGCTCAAGTTCGCGCTGAGTCATTCCCCTACCTCCGTTTGCCGTACCGCCGTTACACCCGGTGCGTCGACGAGCCCGGGTACTGCCACAACCTCGTCGCCGTGAACCACGAGCGGCCAACCTTCACGGTCGGAGCGGGGGATCTTGGCGTCAACGAACACGTCTTGGATCTTCTTCGAGCGCCCGGCCAGACGATCGCCCGGACGCCACCCCCGCACTCTAAGGCCTGGCCGGTCAGATGCAATGACCCATCCGCCCCAATGCACCTCGCCGGTCAGCGCGACAGGTGACTGCTCGAGCCACACCCGGTCGTGCTCGCGCACTGCCTGCACCCCACCACCGAGGTCGACCCGCTTGGAGGCGATCGGCGCATCCAGCAGCTCGGCAAGCGCCGGGGGCATCACGCGGCGCTCGTCGAGCGCGCGAAGGAGGTTGAGCCGCGCGGCGGGATGCAGCCGTTCGAGGAGCGGCAGGATCTCATTGCGGATCAGGCCGCGGGCGGTCTGCGGATTCGATGAGTCGAGCCGAAACTCGATCCCGCGCTCGCGACAGAACGCTTCGGTCTCTTCCCGCCAAAGGTCAAGGAGCGGCCGAACGACGCCATCTTCCCGTCGCGACTTGATCCCGCTTGGGCGTCCGCTCGATGCGAGGCGGTAGAGGATCGTCTCGATCTGATCGCTCGCGGTGTGCCCGGTTGCGCGCAGCGGTCCAGCCGTTGCTTCGTACCGGAGTCGGCGCAGCTCATCCTCGGTCGCCCGGGTCGAACGCACACGCAGGATCGTGGCGCCAAGAACTGACGCGCAGAACGCTGCGTCGTCATCGGACTCCTCTCCACGAAGGCCGTAGTCGACGTGCACCGCCTGCACGCGATACCCGAGCTCACTCAACGCGAAGAACAGACACGTCGAGTCGGCACCACCTGAAACAAGGCAGGTGATGTCACCGCCCGGTTCGATCAGCGCGTCAGAGCGGATGCGTCGTTCGACGCGAGTGAGCACGTCCACACCCTCAGTGTCGCACTCACCAGTCGGGATCGCTGAGCCACGCATCCAGGGTGTCAACCACCCGCTCAAGCTCGCGGCGTTCAAACCGGTAGGCCGTTGCGTATGCCGCCAGTGGGACGCGCGGCTGCGGCGGTGTTCCGTCACGCGCGGCCAAGGCGTAGGCGATCGGCAGCGAGTGGGCGACAACGAGGATCGTCGATTCGGGCCGGGCGAGGACTGCACGGTAGCCGTCGGCATACCGCTCGACGATCTCCTGTCGACTCTCGCCTCCACCCTCGGCCCGTGTTCCGGAGCCAGCTGAGGCAGCCCAGTCGCGGTAGCCGTCGAGGTCGGCCCGCTCGTACTTGCCGTAGCGCGGATCGTTGAGCAACGGCTCGATGAGTGTTGGGACATCCCGACCCGCGAGGGCAAGGGCCGCGGTCTGACTGACCCGCTCAAACTCGGTGTGAATGCAAAGCGCGATCGGCTCACTCGCGATCTCGATAGCGAGGGCCTCGGCTTCAGCGACACCCTGCGCGGTGAGGCCACCGGGGACGGTCGGATCACCGTTCAGAAGGCCGACGGCGCTAAACACGCTCTCGCCATGCCGCGCCAAGATCACGCGACTCATGGCAGCAACAGGCTCCGAAAAGTGAGCACGTGGCGCATGCCGATCGACTCGTACAGCCGGAGTGCAGGCGCATTGTCGGTGCGCACGAAGAGCGTCACGGTCGGTGTCGTCTCAAGCAACAGTCGGCAAAGATCACGCAACGCGCGACCTGCGAATCCTTGCTCCCGCGCCTCCGGGTCGGTCCACACCTGCTGGATCTGCACCGCGTCCGGCGTCCACGCGGACGCTTCAGCCTTGAATCGGATCACCCCGTCTTCAAGCCAAAGCCAGGAGCGCCCCTCTTCGATGTGAGCGATCGTGCGCCAACGGAACGAGTCGGGATCGCGTTGCATCGGGTTCACGCCCAGCTCAAGTTCGTGCGCCGCAGCGCACGCCGGCAGAAGGAACGGCAGGTCGGCAAGGTTCGCGGCCCGCAACCCCGTCTCGCCCGGAGGGGGAGGCTCATCGATCGCATACACCGGCTGACCTGGACGATCTTCGCGCGGTGTCGGCATTCCCCATGACGCCGCATCCCAGAGGGCCGAGACCGCGCCGGTCTCGCCAATGATCATTCGGGCCCGACTGAGCCCAGCAACCGGTGCGAACACCTCGCAGTCGGCACCAGATGGCACGAGGTTCGCCCCAACATGGCAGAGGGCTGAGAGCAACCCGTCGTCGCGAAGCGAGCCGACAAACCGCCCGCCGCCCCTTCGCGCGACATCTTCAAGGAAGACCCGTTCCACGGGATCGCGGCCACAGAACTCAAGTACCTGTTCCAGCGAGGGATCGATGAGAAGTGCCACGTGAGCCATATCCTCGCGGATTGGCGCCTCCCGGGGTAGAGTCCTGCGCCATGCCTATTCACGTTCGCGCCGAGCCCGGCGATTACGCCGAGGCCGTCCTGTTGCCCGGAGACCCTCTCCGCGCCAAGTACATCGCCGAGTCCTACCTCGAAAACGTCGTCCAGCGCAATTCCGAGCGTGGGCTTCTTGGCTACACGGGCACCTACAACGGGAAGCCCGTTTCCGTCCAGGGGACCGGTATGGGTTGTCCTGGTGCCACCATCGTGTTTGAAGAGCTTGTGCAGCTCGGCTGCAAGAAGCTCATCCGCGTCGGCACCTGCGGCGGCCTTCAGCCGACGCACTCCCTTGGCGACCTGATCGTTGCCCTCTCGGCGGTTCCGGCCGACTCGACCGCCATGCACCTTGTTGGCAACGAGCCGCACTGCCCGACCGCAAGCTGGAACCTCGTCCACGAGGCGGTGCATATCGCCAAGCATTCGAACGAGCAGATCCATGTCGGGCCAATCGTTTCGAGCGACCTGTTCTACAACCCTGACGGTGGCCAGTACGAGCGGTGGTCGTCGCGGGGTGTGCTCGCCGTCGAGATGGAAGCGGCCGCCCTGTTCACCGTCGGCGCGCTCCGCGGTGTCTCGACGTCGTGCTTCCTCACAGTCAGCGACATCGTTGTCGAAGGTGAGTTCAAGCGGATCTCCGACGAAGACCTGCGCGCAGCAGTCGACCGGATGACGCAGCTGGCGCTCCAGGTCGCAACCTCCGACAAGGTCTGATCATGCGGGCCGTCTTCCTCGTCAACCCGGCGAGTGGGAACGGCTCGACCGGCAAGAAATGGCCCAAGCTCGCCGCTCGCGCGGCGGAGCTTGGGCTGCCGGGAGAGGTGCTCTTCTCGGAGCGCCCAGGACACCTCACAGAGCTTGCTCGCAGCGCCGCAGCGCCTGACACCCTGCTCGTCGCCGTCGGCGGAGACGGCACGCTGAACGAGGTCGTCAACGGCATCGTCGGAACCGGCACCACCTTGGCAGTGCTCCCCAATGGCACAGGCCAAGACTTTGGCCGCACCTACGGCATCCCGCAGAAGTTCGATGACGCTGTCGCGGTTGCATTGAACGGCACGGCGCGAACCGTCGACGTCGGCAAGGTCACGTTCACAGCTACAGATGGCTCACGGCAGGTGCGCCACTTCGCCAGCATGGGTTCGGTTGGGATGAGCGGCGCGGTCGCCGATCGCGCGAACGGCATGTCGAAGGCGCTCGGCGGCAAGGCAACCTTCTACTACGCCCTCACACGCGTGTTCCTCGCCTGGAAAAACGGTGATGTCACAACACGCTTCGAGGGTGGCGAACGAACCGGCCTGATGAACAACGTCGTCGTCGCAAACGGACGCTACGCAGGTGGCGGCATGATGCTCGCCCCGAACGCAGTTCCCGACGACGGGCTGTTCGACATCGTCTTCTTCGGCGATGTCTCGAAGCTTGACTTCATCACCACGTCACCGAAGCTCTATGGCGGCGGGCACCTGAAGCACAAGAAGGTCGATGTTGTGCGCTCACCCTGGATCGAGGTCGAGTCAACGCGACCACTTCCGATCGAACTCGAAGGTGAGCCGAGTGGCACCACCCCAGTGCGCTTCGAAATCGTGCCCGCAGCGCTGAACGTACGCGTCCCCGCCTAACCGGCGAGCTACTCCTTCGGAGCGGCGGGCTTTCGGGCAGTCGGCTTCTTCGGTGCCGCTGCGCCTGACTTCGCGGGCGTCTTGGCGGCAGCACGAGCCGGAGCCTTCGCTGCCTCAAGCTTCGCAACGCGCGCTTCAAGCTTCGCAACCCGTCCGTCCATGTCCTCGAGGCCGCGCACAAGCTTCTCGACCCGATCCTTCACCTGCATCGCGCCTTCGAGAGCCTTGTGCGTCACAGGGCTCTGCGCGAGCTTGCCAAGCGCCCCTTCACCCACCGACTGCAGCTGCGAGATCACCGTGCGACGAACCATGTTCCGCTCCTCTCGACGACTGCTCACACCATAGCCCCATGGCGGCAGCAGCCAGCCGCCGAGTTGCATTGACCATAGTCAACAGTCTAGAGTCGCGGCCATGGTTTCCACCGCTTCCCCACGAAGGAACGTGCGGCCAGCCTGGCGGCGCGCCTTCGCCAGCTTCCTCGCCTGGCTCAGCGAGAACGTCGTGCCGCTCCTGCTGCTCCCGCTCGCCGCGCTCCTCCTCTGGATTGCGATCTGGCGGATCTGGCTCCCAGCCGACGAAGGGCGCACTGGTGTCGTGCGCACCGTCACCACAACACAGCGGTCGGGATCGGCAACTGCGGGCGGCGCCGTCGTGGCGATCGAGCGCGCAACGAGCGTGGCCGCGCCATCACGACGCTCGGAGACACTCGTCGTCGTACTGCTGCTGCTGGCGGTCGGGTCGGCAGGCGTCGGGCTCTTCCACCGGCGGCTAATCAGCGTCGATGTTGGACCCGACGGCTTCAAGATCACCCTCACGCACAACGAAAAGCAGGCGCTCGCGGGGTTGGTCGAAACGCTCCACGCGGCGAACGCACCGGCCGGGAAGGTTGCGCTCGGAGTTCAAAGCTACCTCGATGCCATTTCGGGGCTGCACACCATCAACCGGCCTCCCGTCACACCGCGAAGCCGGTTCAGAACAGCCCGCCACGCGGACTCGACCGCGGCTGGGCTCTCGCTCGACGAAACCACGATGATTGCCGAGTCGGTCGCCGCCGAGCTGCTGTAGCCACCGCCGAGGGTTGCCGCCCGCGGCTGCGACTACGCTCGAACACATGATCGTCGCTCACCTCGACCTCGACGCGTTCTTCGCGGCCGTCGAAGAGCTGGAACGGCCCGAACTTGCAACCGTGCCGCTCGTGGTAGGTGGCGACCCGAAGGGGCGCGGCGTCGTCGCAACGGCGAACTACATGGCACGCGGCTTTGGCATTCGCTCGGCAATGTCGTGCGCAGAGGCATTCCGACGTTGCCCCGAAGTGGTCTTCGTCCCCTCACGCATGTCGGTCTATCGGGAGTACTCACAAGCCGTCTGGTCGGTCGTGCACGAGATGGTTCCAACCGTCGAGCAGGCGGGAATCGACGAGGGCTACCTCGATCTCGGGGAGGTCGCCCCATCCTTCGACGACGCGCGCGCGCTCGCCGAAGCGATCCGTGCCGTCGTGCGCGCCCGCACACGCCTGTCGTGCTCCCTTGGTGTCGCGACATCCAAGGTCGTCGCGAAGATTGCCTCCGACCGGCGGAAGCCCGGAGGACTCACCGCCGTCAGGCCCGGCCACGAAGCGGCGTTCCTCGCGCCGCTCCCAATCCGGATCCTTCCGGGAGTCGGTCCCCGCGCCGAAGAGCGGCTGATCGCCGCCGGAGTCGAAACGATCGGAGCGCTCGCAGCGACAGACGACGTCACGCTCCGCCGCTTCCTTCCCGGCAAGGTCGGCGCACTCCTTCGCGAACGGGCCCAAGGCATCGATCCGCGACCACTCGAAACATCATCCGAACGAATCTCGATCTCGCACGAAGAGACGTTTGCGCGCGATGTCGGGGACCCCGAGAAGCTCCACGACGAACTCCGTCGGATGAGCGTCAAACTCGCCGAACACCTCCGCTCCCGAGGTCAAGCGGCCCGAACCGTCACGACCAAACTCCGCTACCCCGACTTCACGATCCGAACACGCTCAAGCTCCCTCCGTGTGGGGGTCGACGACGCCGAACGAATCGCGGAACTCGCATGCAGCCTCCTTGACCGCGCACTACTCGACCGTCCGGGGCCACTACGGCTCGTCGGTGTCGGCGTCTCTGGCCTCGCCGGTGACGCGCAGCTCTCACTCGAGACTGCCTCTATCGTTCCACCCCAATGAACGGCTACACCTTTTCGTCCGACGTGCGCGTCCGGTTCGCCGAAACCGACGCTCAAGGAGTTGCACACAACTCAAACACGTTCATCTGGTTTGAGGTCGCGCGCGTCGACTACCTCTCGCGCTACGCCGGGGGCTACCAGCGGCTCCGCGACGAAGGCATCGAGGCAGTCGTCCTCGAATCGTGGGCGAAGTTCATCCGCCCAACACGATTCGACGAAACGCTCACCATCCACGCCAGATGCGTCGACATGAAAGGTGCGCGGTTCCGATTCGAATACGCCATCGAGCGAGACGGCGAGGTGGTGTCTGAAGGCTGGACGCTCCACGGCACGGTCGACAGGCAGACGATGCGCCCCACGCGCATCCCCGCCTGGCTGATCGAGGCCGTCGCTACTGCTGAGTCGTCGTAGTTGCCGCCGTTGCGGCGCCAGTCGTAGCCGCGCCCTTCTTCTTCGGCCCAATACGAACGAGCTTCGCAACCGCCCGGTAGTTCGACACCCACGTTCCTTGAGAGAGCTCCGTTCCATCCGGGGCAAAGACCGTTCGGGTCACAGACGTCGCCTGCGCCGGCACACCCGGATCGTCAACCACCTTCTCACCTGGCCTCAGCGCCCTGTCGATCGTCTTCTTCACCGGGGGCGGCCCAACCCAACGAAGCGGCAACGTCGCCGTCTCAACTTTCCGATGCTGCGGCGTGCCATACAACGTGGCGACGAGCGACGACGACGTGACGAACGTCCGCAGCAACAACCAGTGCCCCGTGTCGTTCACGAACTTCAGGTCGGTGCTCGGATAGTCAACCGTTGCGTCGCGGCCAAGCGGATAGTGCGAGATGTAGATCGCGTGATTTGTGCGGGCAGTGATCGGCAGACCCGCCTCATACGCGGCGTTGAACACCGTCGTTGAAACCTGGCACACCCCGCCCCCAAGGCCTGTCTGCACCTCGCCATTGATGATCACCGGCGCCTCAAGAAATCCCTTCGCAGCCGTCCGCTCGCCGGTCGTGTCGTTGAACGAGAACGTCGCCCCGGGCTCAATCAGCTTGTTATCGACCAGGTGCGACACGAGCTCCACGTTGTGAATGCGATTCGGGACACCCCCGAACGTCGTCTCGTACGTTCCGACAACCCCGGTGATTCCCATCGCCTTCGCCTCAGCAGTCGTACGCGTCGGCTGAACACGACCCACCGCAAGCCGAACAACACGGTTCGTTCCACGTTCAGCAGCCTTAAGCAACGCCTCGGCACTCTTCGCAACATCAAGTCCAACCCCGGCCCGCGACGGAACCAGACGCACCCTGTTCCCCTCCGCGGCGAACCCCGCATCGCGGGCCGTTGAGCCGATCCGCTTGGCGAGCTTCGCGAAGAACGCGTCACCAGCCTCGCCTCCAAGGACGATGTCTCCCCTCGCTCTCGCGGGCAGCTGCAGCATCGGTGCAAGCTGGTTCGGCGTCACCACAATGCGCTGGCGCCCAAGCCGCAACACGACCGGCCCCGAAAGGATCCGTTCTGCAAGCAGACGCGTGCGCACAAGCTTGTCGTCGATCAACGCGGGCTGATCGGTGCGCACCGGAAGCGACACCGTTTCGCGCACGAACCCCGCAAGGGCACCCACGATCAGCGACGCGGACTGATCGCGATCAAGCACGACACCCGACTCGCCGGGGATCTCCCGAATCAAGAGGCCACGCCGGACAAGCCGCGGATCGCGGTGAGGCTTATCGATCGTCGAAGCGATCAAGCTCACCTCGTACTCGACGGCCGGCTCATAACTCTCGGGCGACGCGCTCAGGTGGAGCGGCGCGAACTTGAGCTGAATGCGACGGAAGCCCCGCAAGATCGCGACCCCGCCCGCACGGCTCTTCGCCCGATCAACAGCCTCCTGCCAATCAACCCGAACACCCAACTGCTCGGGGGCAATCTTCCAACTGTGATCGCGCGCCGTAAATGTGACCGGTATCGACGCAACCGCGGCCGACTTCTCCTCCAGCAACGCGACGGCCGCAGTGGTCGAAAGACCACCGACCTTCACCCCCGCAATCGTGGTGCCGTCAGGCAGGGTCATGAGCGAACCCTGGAACGCGTAGCCGACCGCGATAGCGGCGGCTGCGAGCCCGGCCGCAACTCCGGCAGCACCCACATGACGCTTACGCGTGAGCGCCGGAGTAGGCCGGGCACGAGCATCCGATCGGGTGCTCTGCTCGGTCACGGTCGGGCAATGGTAGCCGCGCCCGTCCGCCTCAGAACGGCTCATCGCCACATTGGTAGGCTCGCGAGATGGGAAAGGTGCTTCCACGGATCGACGACGCGTTGGCCACGTGGATGAAACGCCAGCACCTCTACTTTGTTGCCACCGCGCCAGCCGACGGGGGGCACGTCAACCTGTCACCAAAGGGGCCGATCGGCACCTTCCGCGTGATCGACGACCACACCGTCGAGTACGACGACCGTGTTGGCTCGGGTGCCGAGACCGCCGCGCACCTCCGCAACGACGGCCGCATCTGCGTGATGTTCTGCGCGTTCGATGAGCCGCCCCGCATCGTGCGGCTCCACGGGCGGGGAGAGCTGCTGCCTCACACCGACCCAGGCCCTGGTGGCGCGAGGTCGATTGTGCGCGTTCACGTCGACCGCGTCTCCGACTCGTGCGGGTTCGGCGTCCCGCTCATGGAATACGTCAGCGAACGCACCCAGTTTGAACGCTGGGTCGCAAGCAAGACCGACGACGACCTGCGCGCCTACGTGGCTGAGAAAAACAGCCGGTCGCTCGACGGGCTTCCCGCGTTCGACTAGAGCGCGAGCGGCGCGGGTTCGCTCGGAGTCTCTTTCCGAGCCACAGCGGCCGCGCCCGCCACGACACACACAAACGCAACGATCCGGAGAGCGCCGAGCGTTCCACCCGGCGGCTTCTCGCTAAACACAAGGACACCGCCAAGGATCGGCAACGCGTTCGTACAAAACGATGAGAGGCCCGCCGTTGCGAGCGCACGCCCGCGCTGGAACCCCAGCTGGATGATCGTAAACGCGAGGCCATGCGACGCCCACACCGGCGCGATCGCAAGCAGCCACCAGCCGCCATGCACCGCCGCCTTCGTTCCCACATCGGCCGCGGCATACATCAACCCTGCCGCAATCCCGAAGCCGGCGCCCGGTGCCAGGAACGGCGCGAACGGCCCAAGGAACATCGCAGCGAGCAGCCACGAGATGATGAACCAGAAGGCGATCGCCTTCCAATGGCCGACATCACCATCATCCGATCCCCCCGCAAGCGACGCGCCAAGGAACACAAGGCCCACACCGGCGATGCCAACGGCAACCCACTCTCGCGCCGGCAGCCGCTCTCCCGTCGCACGCTGCGCAAACACGGCGAGCAGCCCGACACCGCCGGCCGACACCGACTGCACAAGCGAAAGCGGTGCGAGCGCCAACGCCAAGACGTAGAACACCCAGCCGATGATCCCCACGATGAACGCAATCAACCACTGCCGATGCGAGAACAGCATCGCGAGCGACCACTTCGGTCGCCGGATCGAAAGCGGCGGCATCTGCGACGTGATCGTGTGCTGCGCAACCCAGGACCAGTTGAACGCCGCAGCGGTCGCGAGCGCGAGGATCAGTCCGAAAACGAGGGATTCGTGAGGGAAGGCGTGCACGTCGTTAGGCTAAGTAGCAATGGACTTTGAATTGACCGATGAGCAACGGCTCATCCAAGACACAGTACGAGCGTTCGTCGACGATCGGATCCTTCCTGTTGCGATCGAGAACGACCTTGCGCACCGACTCGATCGCGATGTGATCGACGGAATGGGCGAACTCGGGCTCCTGGGCGTCGTGATTCCCGAGGAGTACGGCGGCGCAGGCCTCGACTTCGTCGCTGAGGCGCTCGTGTGTGAAGAGATCGAACGTGGCGAGGCAGCGTTCCGCACGTTGATCTCGGTGCATGTCGGACTCAATTCGCTCTCGCTTCTGCATTACGGCACCGAAGCCCAGAAGCAGCGTTGGCTCGTGCCTCAGGCGAAGGGCACGAAACTTGCCGCGTTCGGTCTCACCGAACCGGATGCCGGCTCTGACGTTGCCGCGATGCGTTCTGTCGCGCGACGTGAGGGCGACACCTACGTGCTGAACGGGCAGAAGAACTGGATTTCGTACGCAACGGTTGCCGACCACATCCTTGTGTTCGCGAAGACCGATCCTGCTGCCGGCCACAAGGGGATCACCGCGTTCATGGTCGAGAAGGGCATGAAGGGTCTGACGACCCGCGATACCGAGAACAAGCTCGGCATCTGGGCTGGCTCGACCGGTGAGCTGTTTTTCGAGGATCTCGAGGTGCCTGCCGAGAACCGCATCGGTGAGGAGGGTCAGGGGTTTGAGATCGCGATGCACTCCCTCGATGGCGGACGGTTCACGGTCGCCGCGGGCGCCTGCGGTGTGATCCGAGCCTGCCTTGAGCGCTCGGTCGAATACGCGCGTGAGCGGGAGACGTTCGGTCAGGCGATCGGGAAGTACCAGTTTGTGCAGGACATGATCTCGACGATGATCCTCGGGTACGAGACGTCGAAGCTGCTTGTGTTGCAGGCCGCCTGGATGAAGGATCAGGGGAAACGTTCAACGCGCGAGACGTCGCTTGCGAAGTGGCATGCGACGGAATCGGCGTTTGAGGCGGCGCATCTGGCGATCCAGGTGTTCGGGTCGTATGGCTACAGCGCCGAGATGGGGATCGAGCGGTATTTCCGGAATGCGCGTGCCCCGATCATCTATGAGGGGACGACCCAGATTCACAAGATGATGCAGGCGGAGCACGCTCTGGGTTATCGGCGGCTGAATGGGTCGAAGGGCGAGGTGTCGCCGGTCTGTTCATGGGCGCCGGCGCTTGCGCCGATCCAGCGCGGCTAGCGCCCTCGCAGACGTCGTTTTCTACGCGGTGCGTTGGGTGTGTCGTCTGCGTGGCGGGGCTATCGCGCCACCCCACGGCCATTCGTACGCTTCATCGCAGAGCCCGGCCCGCACTGGGTTGTTCCAGACGTAGGCGATGGCGGTTTCTAGGTGTTCGTCGGACTGGATGATTCGGGCGAAGAATCTGTTTTGGAATAGGTGGCCGACGCGTTCTTGGCGGCGGTTGAATCGCTGCGCGTAGGCGCCATTCATTCGATGAATTCCAAGCGATAGCGAGTCGAGATCAGATTCGACAATGGCGTGGTAGTGATTGCCCATCAGGCAGTAGGCGTGGCAGTGCCACTCGAATTTCCGAGCGGTTTCGTGCAGGAGCCGTACGAGGTACTCGCGATCGCTGTCGTCACCGAAGATTTCGCAGCGGGCGACGCCTCTGCATGTGACGTGGTAAACGCCCGCTGCGGGCAGCACGTTTCGCGGTTGCCGGGCCACAGCGCCAACGTACCGAGAATGATTCGGGGGCGCATCGTCGCTTCTGGCCACGCGGCACCCAACCAGCCCCACCGCCCCCGCAGGCCATGTCCTGGGGACAGTCCCCAATTGGAGGGGCGGCGCGGATCACGCGCCAGACCTCTCGCGAGAACTACACCTCGCCGTCGAAGTAGTCGACCGCATCGCCGAGCTTGAAGAGCTTCCCGAGCGGCCACACACCAACCTTGTCGCTATCGGGATAGACGCACACCGCGGTAGCCGACTTCGTCGACAGCATCATCACCCGCGCCGGGCCCGGCCGATCAGCGCCGTTCGACACCCTATGCGCCCCCTCAGGCCCCTCACGAAACACCACAAGATCACCAGGCTCAAGCACATGCTCGCCATCCGGATCCCGCACCGTCGGATTGCCCTCCAACACCACAAGCCACTCCTCGTCAGGAAACTCATAGTGGTACGGGCAGATCGCCTCACCCGGATCAAGCAGATACACCGACGCACCAAGCTGCTCAGCCCCAATCGACGGGCCGAACCGGGCCATCCGCGCCCGAAACCCCGGAGGATCCGTCGGATCAGCCTCACCGACAAGCGCGAACACATTCACGCTCTCGCTCACTCGCCCTCCCAATAGTCGGTGGCGTCAGCGACCCGAAAGATCTTACGAGCAGGCATCACACCAAGCTTCCCACTATCGGGATACTCCACGCTCTCCGGCAGACGATTCGCCGAAAGCATCAACAGCCGCCCCGGGCCGCGGAACCGATGCGCCCCGTCAGGCCCCGGACGGAAACACACAACGTCACCTCGCACGAGCTGGCGTTCCCCCTCAGGTGAACGCAACATCGGCGTCCCGTCCAACACAAGCGCCCACTCCTCCATGCCGTAATGAAAGTGGTACGGGAACGACGCCTCCCCCTCGGGAATGTCGTACACGCTCCCACCGATCTTCTCGGCACCAAGCTCAGCACCAATGCGAGCCGACGTATGCCGGTAACCGTCACGCGAACCCTCGACGGACGGCTCAAGCGTGAAGATGTTGACGCAGCGCATACGAAGATCGTCGCACGCCGCAGCGGTTCAGTCGAGTCCCAGTTCCTCAAGCAGGCCCGAAAGGTCGGGGAGCCGATCCGCGACATCCGGATACCGGTTCTCGCGATCAACAAGCACCGCATGCATTCCAACTGCCTGCGCGCCCTCAATGTCATCCTCAAGCATGTCGCCCACCATCACCGCCTCGTGAGGCTCAACATCCAGCTTCGCCAGCAACGCATGGAAGATCGACGAATGCGGCTTCGTCTTCCCATGGTCGTTCGAAGTGAGCACAGCATCGGCATACAGCCCGTGATGGGCGACAAACTCCTCCAGATCACGTGAGGAGTTCGACAGCATTCCGATCAACAGCCCGCGATCACGAAACGCCTGAATCGTTGGCAACGCATCGGGGAACAGCTCAAAGTGATGCGAGTGCACCCACGCGCGTTCCATCTCGACCGCGGCGTTATAGGTGTCGCCGACCCCGCCCATCCCAACGATCACACGCTCAGTGAACAGAACCCAGATCTCCTCGTCGTGGTCGAGCTCCGGATGGAGCTTCACCTCCGCGAACGCCGCCACACGCGCCTCGTCGTAACGCGCAGGATCGAGATCGAGACCGTAACGCTCACCGAGGCGGCAATACCCTTCCGCGCCAAGGTCAGGCCCCGGCTTCGCAAGGGTGAAATCGACATCGAAGATCACCGCGCGCAGCATCGGGCGAGAATAGCCGTGACCGCCGAACGTCGCGACTGAGAGGTAAGGACGTGGGGGAACCGGAGTCCCCCCACGTTTCCATCGGGGTGCCCAGATTCGAACTGGGGACCTCTCCGACCCGAACGGAGCGCGCTACCAGGCTGCGCCACACCCCGGAGGAGCCGAATCGTAGCGCGAACCGACCACTGAGCAGTACCCCCAACGACGTTTGCGTGCGTCAGGGGAGACGAGTATGGTCCCGTGGCATGAGCACTATCCGAACACGGTGGAGCCTGTGAGGGCAACAACCGGAACCGGCTGGGAGCTTTCTGACGCCCGCCTGCGCTTCGAGCGCGGCGGGTTTTTTTGTGCATGCAAACAAGGAGGGGCGCGATGCCTAACCATCTGACACCCGAAGAACTGTCGAAGGAAGTCGGAATGGAACGCGACGAGATCGTCAAGATCTGCGTCGAAGAGAGCGTGCCGATCTTCCACGGGAAGATCGACAAAACCCTGTTCCAAGCACAGCTTGCGGCATCAAACGCGATACCGATCAAGCACTAGCCGGGAGACTTCCGCCTCGCCGACCGTCCCAGCGTGCGAGGCCCTAAGCCTTCTTGCCGGCCGCGGAACGCTTCGGCGCCGCGGCCGGCTTCTTTCCTGCAGCCGACGCGGCCGTCTTTGACAGCGCCTTCGTCTTCGGCGTAGCGGGCGTGGTCGCAGCAGCCTTCGCTGCGATCACGGATGCGCGGAGCACCGCCATCAGATCTTCGGCGGGCGTGGCGACCGGAGCGGCGGGCTGCGGCTCCGGCGCTCGCCCTTCGAGCTTCGCCTCAAGGAGAGATCGGAGCCGTTCGCGATAGCCGCTGCGGAGCTCGGTCGGGTCGAAGTTGCCCGAGAGGCCCGAGATGATCTGCTGCGCGAGGAGGAGCTCGTCGTCCTTCACCGGGCTTGCCGCGACCGCCTCAGCAATCTCGGCGTTCGATCGAACATCGTCGTGGACGAAGAGCGTCTCCAGCACGAGAGCCTCGCCCGCGGCACGAATGAGGCAGAGTTTTTCCTTCCCTGCGAGAACGAACGAGCCGAGACCGGCGACGCCCGCATCGGTCATGGCGCGAAGAAGCAGCGCGTACGGTCGACGCTGCGCCTCCGCACCTGAAGGGATCAGGAAGTAGCTGCGGTCGTAATACATCGGATCGACCTCGCCGAGCGGGATGAAACGCGTGATCCCGATCGCACGTGAGGTGTCGTGCTCCTCGATCGCTTCGATCTCGGCATCGTCGATTGCGACGAACTCGCCCTTCGAAACCTCCCACCCCTTCACGAGCTGGTCGGGGCCGACCTCCACGTCGTGCACTGGGCACCAGCGCTTCTGCTTGATCGGAGTCAAGCAGTCGCGGTGGAGCAGCCGGAACTGGACGTCCGACTGGCGGGCCGACGATGCGGTGGCAGGGGCGAGCCCGACCGGGATGTTCACGAGGCCGAAGCTGATGGATCCGTTCCAGGTTGTGCGCATGTGCAGGGAAAAAGCCTAGAGATTTCCGCCGGGACTGCGCACATTCGTTTCAACAATGATCCAGCCGCGTTTCACGATGCGGGTTAGGTGTCCCTGGGAGATTCTCCCCTCGGGCGGGCGGCGTACCACCTGAGCGGCCAGCCACAAACCTTCTCTTTGGCCGACGCAGGCTCTAGATGACGCGGCGTGCGCCGACGTAGTTCGCGGTGTAGAACGCGTCGTACAGGCTCGAGATCTTCACCACGTCCCCGGTATGCGGCGCGTGCACGAACTGCCCGCCACCGATGTAGATCCCAACGTGGCCGAGGCCTTCGAAAAACACCATGTCTCCCGGCTGCAGTTGGTCGCGCGGCACCGCAGTGCCGTATCCCCACATCGCATACGACGAGTGCGGAAGCGACACGCCCAGTTGCGCATAGGCGTAGCTCACAAGACCGGAACAGTCGAACCCGCCTGGTGCCGCACCCGCCCACACATACGGCGTTCCGAGGAACTGCATGGCGACACCCACCACGCCGGTGTAGTTCGACGACGGGAGAATCGTCTCGCCCTCAGCAGCTGAAGCGGTCGCGCCGATCACACTCGTCGGGAGTGTCGATTGGTTGGCGTTGTACCGCGCACGTGCCCGCTGGGCGGCCAGCAATTCGCGCGCGTGTGCCTGCGCAACCAACCGTGCGATCTCACCGTTCAGCGAGTTCAGAAGCCTCCGACGCTCATTGAGCTTCGATGCTGCAGCGCGTTCCTGCGCGCGACGCGCGGCAACCAGCTTTGCCACTTGACTGCGCTCGACCCGAAGCTGAGCCGCGTGTGTGCGAACCGACACCTGAAACTTCTGCACCTGGTTGATCACCTGAGCATCGAGGTTCGAAACCTTGCTTGCCGTATCGAGCTGGGTGAGCACCTCGTCCAAGCTTCGAGCTCCGATCAGCACTTCAAGCGTCGAGTTTGAGTCGCCAGCGGTGTACAGCGTCACGAGACGTTGCGCGATCGCGTCGCGGCTTTTCTTGAGGTTTGCCTTCGCAACGACGAGCGCACGCGCGTTCTCAACGATGTCGTGCTGCACCTGGTTCAACCGATAGTTCGCGAGGTTCAGCCGCTCGTCAGCCTGCCCAAGCGCGCGATCGAGCGCCTGCACCTGCGCATACACCTGGTCTGCCTCGGCCTGTTTCGCCGAGAGAGGCGGGGTTGCCGACGCGGGAGCCGCCACCGCGAAAGCGGCGAGAATCCCGAGCAGTACGTGCGGCGCATGTCCTCGCCGACGGGCTGCGGCGGCCCAACGGAGGGCTCTGGACACGCGCACCGGGTGGGGCCGGTACGTCACAGGCAGACGACCTTACCAATCTGGCGCCACCCGGGCAAACCGTGCGGCCTGTCCGATAACGACATCCGCCGCGTTTTTCCTGCATGCACCGGCATTTGGGTGAGGTGATTCTGGTACGGTCCCGCTCCCGTGCCAGGGTTGCGTCATCTGCAGCACCGGCGTCTAGCTGCCGGCACATCGGCAGCCGCGCTCGCTCTCGCGGTGTCCGTCGCGCAGGGGTTGAGCGCCGGACCGAGCCTTTCGACGCTCCGCGCACACGATGCCGCTATCGCGGCGAAGGCGCGGTCGGCCGTCCTCTCTCTGTACTCGCTCGACAGCCGGCTCGCGGCCGCTACGACGCGTCTTGCGGCGCTTCAGCGCGAGCAGAACACGATCGCGTCGCGCCGTGCGCTCCTTAAGCGTGAGCGGGGCGAGGCGGCACTTGACGTCCGTGTTTCACGCGCACGTCTTGCAGCACGCGTGCGCCAGCTCTATGAGCACCCCGGCGCTAGTGGAATCGAGATCTTCCTCGGGGCGAAGGATCTCGACAAGGCCCTTACTGAACTAGATGAGCTCAACAAGGTCGCCTCGATCAACACCGACGTGATCAAGAGTGTTGAAGCGTCCCAGATTCGCCTTGGTGTTCTGTCGAAGAGACTCGAGCTGGAGTCGGCGCGGCTCGCGTCAACAACCCGCGCAGCGTTCGTCACCACCTCGCGCTTGCGGAGCACCCGGGACGAGCTTGCGGGGTACATCAACCATTTGGCGAACGAGCGGCGCCTAACGAAGGCGAGCATCGCGGCGGATCAAGCCCAGGCGCTCGCTGCAACGCGGAAGTCAGCCACACTCTCTGGGGGTGTCTCGGCTGCCACCACGGCGACGGTTGTTCCGGGCGGTGCGGCGGTCACCCTCTTTGCAGGCGAGCGGACATTGACGGTGAGCGCGACTGGTTACTCGCTCCCCGGGCACACCTCGTCCGGCATTCCTGTTGGGTGGGGTGTCGCGGCCGTCGACCCGCGGGTGATTCCCCTTGGGACCCGCATGACGATTCCAGGGTACGGAGAGGCGATTGCTGCCGACACCGGCAGTGCGGTGATTGGTGCTGATATTGACCTCTGGTTCCCGACGCTCGCGCAAGCGCAGGCGTGGGGTCGGCGAACGATCACGATCGCGCTTCACTAGATGATTCCGCCCATCACCCCGGTTCTCGATCCTCCCGCACTCGGGTCAGGTCACGCATCGGTCCGGGTTGTGCTCGTCGACGACCACCTCTCCTTCCGGGCGGGATTGCGCGAGCTCCTCGGTTTCCATGGCCTCGACGTGGTTGGCGAGGCGGCCGACGGCGACGCGGCACTGCAGCTTGTGCAGGAAACGGCACCCGATGTGGTCGTGATGGATCTCGACATGCCGGGAGTGGCCGGTGTCGAAGCCACGCGTCGCATCTCAGCGACGGCACCGTCGACCCGCGTGCTCGTGCTGAGCGCCTCTGACGAAGACACCGATGTGCTCGAAGCGATCCTTGCAGGCGCGAGCGGCTACCTGCTCAAGCGCGGCCCGATCGAAGATCTCGTCGCTGGGATCTCTCGTGCGGCGGCCGGTGAATCAACGGTGTCGCCCGCGATCGCAGGCAGCGTGCTCCGCCGGCTACGGGAGAACGCACCGGCTCCGGCAGCCTCATCCGGCCTTACCGACCGGGAGCTCCAGGTGCTCCGGCTGATCGCAGACGGCAAAGACAACGGACAGATTGCAGCGGAGCTCCACATCAGCCCAAAGACGGTGAAGAACCACATCTCGAACATCCTGATGAAGCTGCAGATCGAAAATCGGATTCAAGCGGCCGTCTACGCGGTACGCGCCGGCCTCGCCTAAGCGCAGCTACGCCCCAAGCAGCACCTTCAGGTCGGGCTCCGAGAGGATCGGGACGCCGAGCTTCTCCGCCTTCGCGGCCTTCGAGCCGGGGCTCTCGCCAACGATCACGCCGGTCGTCTTCTTCGACACGCTGTCGACAACTTTCGCTCCGAGCGCCTCCAGTGCAGCCTTCGCCTGATCGCGCGTCCAACCTTCGAGCGTTCCGGTGATGACGTACTGCATCCCCGTGAGCGGGCCTTCCTTTGGACGGTCGGCCTCACTTGCCTGAAGCCGAACGCCCAGCTCACGCAGCTCCTCGATGAGGGACCTGTTGGGCTCGTCGGCAAACCACTCGGCGATCGCCTCGGCTCGGTCGGGGCCGATGCCTTCGCACGTCATCAGGTCGTCCATGCTCGCCGCGAGCAGGGCGTCGATCGTGCCGAAGTGACGCGCGAGATTCTGGCCGGTCACCCAGCCGACCTCCGGAATGTTCAGCCCAAAGAGGACACGACCAAACGAGATCTCCTTCGACTGGGCGATCGAGGTGATGACGTTCGTCGCGCTCTTCTCCTGGAACCCATCGAGGTCGAGAAGCTGTTCGAGCGTCAGTCGGTAGAGGTCGGGGAGCGAGCGGACGAGCCCAAGCTCCCACAGACGCCGCACGAGTTGCTCACCGACACCCTCGATGTCGGCAGCGGCGCCAACCCAGTTGATCAATGCCTCCAACCCGCGCGAGGGGCACGCGCGGTTCGGGCATCGGTGCTGCGCCTCGCCTTCGGGCTTGATGATCTCGGCCTCGCAGAGCGGGCAGTGCGATGGCATCGCAAACGGCACCGTCCCTGGCGCGTGCGGCAGCACTGGGCCGACAACCTGCGGGATCACGTCGCCCGCCCGCTGCACGACGACGGTGTCACCCTCGCGGATGTCCTTGCGGTTGATGTCCTCTTCGTTGTGGAGCGTGGCGCTCGAAACGGTGACGCCGCCAACCTCGACAGGGGCGAGCTGCGCCCACGGATTGAGGGCGCCGGTCCGCCCAACGCGAACGTGGATCTTGAGCAGCGTGGTCTGGGCTGTCATCGGCGCCCACTTGTAGGCCCGCGCCCAGCGTGGCCGGTCGTGCAGCGCCCCGAGCTGGCGTTGGTAGTCGAGCGAGTCGATCTTGATCACAACACCGTCGATCTCGTAATCGAGATCGACCCGACGATGTTCCCATTCGGCGCAACGCGCGGCGACCTCTTCGATCGTCGCAATCCGCTCGGCGTGCTCGTTGGTGCGGAACCCGTGCTCCTTGAGCCACTGCAACATCCCCCAGTGGCTCTCGAACGTGACGCCCTCGCCGTAGCCGGAACCGTAGATCCAGATCGAAAGTGGCCGCTGTCGCGTGATCTCCGGGTTGAGCTGCCGTAGCGAGCCGGCGGCGGCGTTTCTCGGGTTCGGGGCGACCTTCTTACCTTCGGCTTCGAGGCGTTCGTTGAAGGCGTGGAACCCTGAGAGCGGCATGTACACCTCACCCCGCACTTCAAGCACGGACGGCGCGTCGCCAAGCATGCGCAACGGAATCGCTTCGATGGTGCGGAGATTCGCTGTGACGTCCTCACCGCGTGCACCGTCGCCGCGCGTCGCGCCCCGCACAAGGACGCCGTCGTCATAGAGCAGCGAGATCGCAGACCCGTCGATCTTCGGTTCGAGAACGTACGAGAGTTCGGTCGGATCGACTTCAAGCCGCTTGGCCGCATCCTCGGCCCACCGAAAGAGCGCCTCGTCGGTCGTGACCTTCTCCAGGGAGCCCATGGCTGCAACGTGTTCGACCTTCGTGAATCGCTCCGACGGCGTCGACCCGATCCGCTGGGTCGGCGACTCTGACACCACCAGGTCGGGATGCGCCGTCTCGAGTGCGACGAGCTCGTCGTAGTGGCGGTCGTATGCGGCGTCGTCGATGGTTGGGCTGTCGAGGACGTAGTACTCGTAGCTCCACCGGGAAAGCAGCTCCCGAAGCTCCGCCGCACGCGCGGCAGGAGTGCTCACGCGAGCACCTCGAGCAAGGCGCTCGGCTCCGTTATGAGCACGTCTGCGGCCCCGAGGGCCGCACCCGTATGGATTCCTCCCCACTCGACCCCGACGGCGTAGAGCCCTGCAGAACGGGCCGCCTGCATGTCGAAAGGCGAATCGCCTACATAGGCGGCATCTTCTGGCCGCCCGCCCAGACGTTCAAGGGCAAGCAGCAACCCGTCTGGAGCCGGCTTCTGCCGAGGCACCTCGTCGCCCCCAACGATCACCTCGAAGAAGCCACCGACGGGCACCGCATCGAACCCGAGCATCACGGTCGCACGACGTTTCGCGGAAACGACGCCCAGCCGACGCCCCTGCTTGACGAGCGCGCCGAGCACCTCCGACATGCCAGCAAACGCTTCAAGCTCCGCGTGCAACGGCTCGTTGTGGGCCCGGTAGGCAGTCACAAGCTCTTCGACGCGACCTGGCCCGAACATCTCCATCTGCGCCTCAAGGCCTGGGCCGCCCACCGACGCCATCAGCTCCGCATCAGGAATCTCGCGGCCGAGAATCGTGACGGTCGCGTACTTCATCGACGCCAGGATGATCGGGCCCGAGTCGACGACCGTCCCGTCGAAGTCAAAGAGCACGATAGGGAAGCGCACCGGCCGATCGTAGCCCGGAACGCATCGTTCACCGTGGCTATCCGACCTCGTAGGTGACGTGCTTGAGATAGAGCCCCCCTGGTGGTGCCGTCGCGCCCGCCGCCGAACGAGGAGCCCCTTGCAACAGACCGACGATCTCGTCAGGGTCAAGTTCGAGCATCGTCCCGACAAGCGTCCGCACCATGTGCCGAAGGAACGAGTCGGCCGTGACCTCGAAGCTCAACACATCGCCTTCCTCGATCCAACGCGCATCCTTGATTTCGCGCACGAACACACGATGCTGCGTTTCGGTTGGAGTGAAGGCATGGAAGTCATGGACGCCCACGAGAATCGCCGCCGCTGCCTGCAGCTTCTGGATCTCGAGACGTTTCGGGTGCCAGTACGAGCGGTGTACCTCGAAGGGCGACCGCTCTCGCCGTCGGAAGATCCGGTACCGGTACGAACGAGAGGTGGCGGAGTACCGCGCATGGAATGCGGGATCGACCTGGTCGGCCCGCACGATCGCAATGTCGGGCGGCAGCACCGTGTTGAGGGCCTCCGCCGCCCGATCGACGCTCGGCCCACCCCACACAGCAAGGGACACGACGTTCGCATGGGCATGCACACCCGTGTCAGTGCGGCCCGCCACCACGAGGTGCTGGTGCTGTCGATACATCCGGCCAAGTGCGGCGTGAAGCTCGCCCTCGATCGTTCGCTCACCGGGCTGCCGTGCCCAGCCACGGAACCGTGTCCCGTCGTAGGCGATCGTCAGCTTGAGATGGGCGTCAGGTGAACCGAGGTTCATCGCCGCCATCCTCGCAGCACTGCGCCAAACGCAGAGCGACGACCTGTCGGTCGCCGCTCACACACATCACTTCCGTCAGGAACCGCTAGGCGGAAGGCTTATCGGCCGCACCATCAGCGGCGGCCTCAGCCTCAACCGCTTCAGCGTCAGCCTCAGCCGAAACAGCGCCCGGCTCTTCGACGACAGCCTCGTCAGCGACGAGCTCATCGCCAGCGGCCTCTTCAGACGATGCAGCTTCTGTCTCAGCCACAACCGCGGCATCCTCAGCTGCGTCAGCCTCAACCTCGGCGTCTTCAACTGCTGCTGCCGACGCGGTCGTCTCCTCAACTTCAGGCTTCAACTTCGTCTTGAAGACGAGCGGGCCATCGACGAGCTCGAGATACACCATCTCGGCGGCATCGCCGTAGCGCGGGCCGAGCTTGATGATCCGCGAGTAGCCACCAGGCCGATCCGCGAACCGCGGAGCGACTTCGGCAAACAGCTTGTGGACGACGTCCTTCGAGCGCAGGAACGCGACCGCCTGACGACGCGCGTGAATGTCGCCGCGTCGGCCGAGTGTGATCATCTGCTCAGCGATCGGCTTGACAGCCTTCGCCTTCGTGATCGTGGTCTTGATCCGCCCGTGCTCGATCAGCTGACCGGCAAGGTTCGAATACAGCGCCTTACGGTGGGCCGAGTCGCGGCCGAGCTTCTTTCCTGTGCGCGCGTGCCGCATGGGGGATTAAGCCTCCGACCCGCCGTTGTCGCCACGAAGACGCAGGCCGTGCTGGGCGAGCGTCTCCTTGACCTCTTCGATCGACTTCTTGCCGAAGTTCGGGATCGCTTCCAGCTCGTTCTCCGACTTCACGACGAGATCGCCGATCGTCTCGATGCCGACACGCTTGAGGCAGTTGTACGACCGCACACCGAGCTCGAGCTCTTCGATCGGGAAGTTCTCCATGCCGTGTGCGAGCGACACCTCTGCGGACGGTGCGCCGTCGGCTGCCGGAACCTCGGCGCCGAAGCCTTCGATCTTCTCGATGTCCGTGAAGATCGCGAGCTGGCGGATCAGGATCTCTGCGCCACGAGCAATTGCTTCCTTCGGATCGATCGACCCGTTCGTGGTCACATCAAGGATGAGCTTGTCGTAGTCGGTGCGCTGACCGACACGTGCCGCCTCGACGTCATACGAGACACGCGTGATCGGCGAGAACATCGAGTCGACCGGAATGACGCCAATCGTGTGAGCCTGACCACGGTTGCCTTCGGCCGGCATGTAGCCGCGACCGCGCCCAATCGTGAGCGTGATCTCAAGGCGACCCTTCGACGAGAGGTTCGCGACTTCAAGCTCCGGATTGAGGATCTCGAGGTCGGCAGGTGCCTCAATGTCTGCAGCCGTCAGAGTGCCTTCGCCCTTGCCGGTGAGACGAACCTCGACTTCAGGCGACTCGCCGTGAAGGATGCAGACGAGCTGCTTGAGGTTGAGAATGATGTCGGTGACGTCTTCGCGGACGCCCGGCAGGGTGGTGAACTCGTGCGCGACGCCCTCGATCTTCACCGAGGTGACCGCAGCGCCCTCCAGCGAGGAGAGCAGCACGCGGCGCAGCGAGTTGCCGAACGTGTGACCGAAGCCGCGGTCGAGCGGTTCGATCGCGAAGACCCCACGATGCTCCTTGACCTCCTCGTGGATGATCTTCGGAGTCTGGAAGTCCGACGCAGTAGTGCGTGCCATTGTGCCCTTTCTTCTGGTCGAGCTACTTGGAGTAGAGCTCGACGATCAGCTGTTCCTGAACCGGCGTATCGATCTCTGCGCGCTCTGGCCACTTGAGGACCTTGCCCGTGAGACCTTCGTGGTCGGCCTGAAGCCAGGGCGCCACGGAAGCCGTGAGATCTGTTGCATCACGAATGATCTGCTCTGCAGCGGAGCTGCCCTTGAGCGTGACCACGTCTTCCGGCTTCACACCGAAGCTTGGGATGTTGACGCGGCGTCCGTTGACCGAGAAGTGGCCGTGGCGGACGAGCTGACGGGCCTGCGCGCGGGAAGCGGCGAAGCCGAGCCGGTAAACGACGTTGTCGAGGCGGGTCTCGAGCAGACGCAGCAGGTTTTCACCCGTGACGCCGCCCTGGCGAGATGCCTTCTCGTAGGTGTTGCGGAACTGTGTCTCGAGGAGACCGTAGTAGCGACGCGCCTTCTGCTTCTCGCGCAGCTGCAGCAGGTACTCGGACTGCTTGATGCGGCCGCGGCCGTGCTCACCCGGCGGGTAGCTGCGGCGCTCGATCGCGCACTTCTCGGTCAGGCAGCGCTCACCCTTGAGGAAGAGCTTCAGACCTTCACGGCGACACTGCTTGCACTTGGGGCCTCGATCGCGAGCCATTAGACGCGCCTCCGCTTCTTCTGGCGGACGCCGTTGTGGGCCTGCGGGGATACATCCTTGACCCCGAGGATCTCAAGGCCGGCTGCCTGCAGCGACCGCACAGCGGTTTCGCGACCAGAGCCAGGGCCCTTCACGAACACTTCGACCTTCTGCAGGCCGTGCTCCATACCCTTGCGTGCCGCAGCGTCGGCTGTGACCTGCGCGGCGAACGGGGTGGACTTGCGCGAACCCTTGAAGCCAGCCGATCCGGCCGACTCCCACACGATGACGTTGCCCTCGGGATCGGTGAGCGCAACGATCGTGTTGTTGAACGAGGTCTTGATGTGCGCCTGGCCGATCGCGATGTTCTTGCGAGCACGCCGACGGGCGCGACCGCGGGTCGCGGCCTGCTTGCGGGGAGGTGCCATTACTTGCCCTTCTTTCCGCGTCCGACAGTCTTCTTCGGGCCCTTACGAGTCCGAGCATTGGTCTTTGTGCGCTGACCGTTCACCGGCAGGCTGCGACGATGACGGAGGCCGCGGTACGCGCCGATCTCCGAGAGACGCTTGATTGCCTGTGTGCGCTCGCGGCGGAGGTCACCCTCAACCTGGTACTGCGCATCGATGTGGTCACGAAGCTTGGTGACCTCGTCTTCGGTGAGGTCGCGCACCTTCGTATCAACTGACAGGCCGAGTGCTGCGCAAATGTCGCGCGCCGTCGACTGGCCGATACCGAAGATGTAGGTCAGCCCGATTTCGAGCCGCTTCTGGTTGGGGAGGTTCACCCCTGCAATACGAGCCATCGGTCTCCTACCCCTGACGCTGCTTGTGGCGCGGGTTCGAACAGATGACGAGCGTGCGCCCGTGACGCTTGATCACGCGGCAGCGCTCGCACATGGGCTTGACGGAAGGACGGACTTTCATGATCGGTGGCGATAAGTGATTCGGCCGCGGGTCAGGTCGTACGGAGAGAGCTCCACTTTGACCTTGTCCCCGGGAAGGATGCGAATGTAGTGCTTGCGCATCTTGCCGGAGATCGTTGCGAGTACATCGTGACCACCCTCAAGCTTCACACGAAACATCGTGCTTGGCAGGGCTTCGGTCACCTCGCCTTCGACCTCAATCTTCTCTTCCTTGCTCGCCATCCTCTCTCTACTCGTTTATCTCGATAGTCCCGGACGAACACACACAAAGACACGGCCCGGGAGCCGCGGGGTCGTCATGGTACCAGGACCCCGGCAGCCTTGGTCAGTACCCTCTGACCATCGGTCGTAATTGCCACCGTATGCTCGAAATGTGCTGTGAGAGAGCCATCGTCGGTGGAAATCGACCAGCCGTCGGCATGGACATGAACCGCGTGTCCACCCGCCGTGATCATCGGCTCGATCGCGATCGTCATGCCCGGCCGCAGGACCGGGCCACGGTAGCTCGAGACGAAATTGGGCACCTGTGGATCCTCGTGGTAGGCCCTCCCGACACCGTGGCCAACGAGCGCACGCACGACCGAGAAGCCGGCACCTTCGACGACCGACTGAACGGCCTGCGAGATGTCGCCCACCTCAGCCCCAGGCTGGGCGGCGGCAATACCGGCCTCCAATGACTCCTCGCAGATATCGAGCAGCCGCTGCGCCTCGGCTGAGATCTCACCCACCGCGAACGTGGCTGCGGAGTCGGCGATCAGCCCGTCGAGCGTGACACCAACGTCACAGGAGATGATGTCGCCCTCCTGCGCCTCGTAGTCGCCAGGGATGCCGTGAACGATCATGTCGTTCGGCGAAATGCAGATCGCGGCCGGAAACGGGCCCGACTCTTTCGTGCCGGGGTAGCCCTTCGATGTCGGCGCACCGCCGAACGATCGAATGACCTCCTCCCCGATCCGGTCAAGCTCGCGCATCGAGATTCCAGGCTCCAGCGCCTCCTCAAGCGCAGCGAGCGTCGCAACGACGACGGCGCCAGCGGCGGCCATCTGCTCAATCTCTGCTGCAGACTTCAGAACGATCATCAGCGATTACCGACCATCCCGAGCGCGTCCTGCACCTCGGAGTAGACGGTGTCAACATCAAGCTCGGCGTGGAGCGGCACGAGCTTCCCGGTTGCGCGATAGTGCTCGACGATCGGTTCGGTCTCTGCGTGGTAGATCGCAAGGCGCCGCTCGATCACATCTGGTGTGTCGTCGGCACGACCCTCCGCAACAGCGCGCGAGAGCATCCGCTCCGTTGCGACATCGTCGGGCAGGTCAAAGAAGAGGATCGCGTCGAGGCCGCGCCCGATGCGTGCAAGCATCTCGTCGAGTGCGTCGGCCTGCGCCTCGTTGCGGGGGAACCCGTCAAGGATGAAACCGCCGACCGCGTCGGGATCGCCCAGGCGATCCTGAATCAACGCCACCGTCAGCTGGTCAGGGACGAGCTCGCCGGACGCCAGGATCGGCGCAACACGCTTCCCAAGCTCGGTGCCCGCAGCGATCGCCGCACGGAACATATCCCCGGTCGAGATGTGGGGAAGGTTGTAGTCCGCTGCAATGCGCTTCGCCTGCGTTCCCTTGCCCGCACCCTGCGGGCCGAGTACAAGCAGGTTCACCGCAGGAAGCCCTCGTACGAGCGCATCATCATCTGCGACTCCATCTGGCGCATCGTGTCGAGAGCGACGCCGACGACGATCAGCACGGACGTACCGCCAAGCGCACGTGAGGTGGCCTGCGAGAAGCCGCCGTAGCGAATGAAGATCGACGGGAGCACCGCGACGAGTGCGAGGTAGATCGCCCCTGGCAACGTCAGCCGATGCAGCACACGGTCGAGGTACTGCGCGGTCGGCGGGCCCGGACGGATACCCGGGATGTAGCCGCCGTACTTCCGCAGGTCGTCTGCCTGATCGACCGGGTTGAACTGCACCGCCGTGTAGAAGAACGTGAAGACGATGATCAACCCTGCCTCAAGCGCAAGGTACGACCAGTTCGACGGCGAGAAGTTGCGGTTGATCCACCCCTGCGACTGCGGGAAGAACTGCCCGATCGTGGGCGGGAACGCCATGATCGCGGCAGCGAAGATCACCGGGATAACGCCGGCCATGTTGACGCGCAGCGGCAAGTAGGTCGCCCCGCCCGCTGTCATGCGCGTACCGACTTGGCGTTTCGCGTACTGGATCGGAATCTTGCGCTGTCCCTCCTGCACGAACACGACGGCGACGACGATGCCGAGCGCAACGATCGGGAAGAAGAGCTTCTCCATTGGGCCACCGTTCACCCACGCGTTGATTCCTGCGGGTGCCGAGGTCAGGATCGACGCGAAGATCAGCAGCGAGATGCCGTTGCCGATACCGCGCTTCGTGATCATCTCGCCAAGCCACATCAGCAGCGTCGTGCCGGCCGTAAGCGTGACGATGATCAGCACGAGACGACCCGTGTCGATGTTCAGGGCTCCCTGGCGCTTGAAGAGGTAGGCATAGCCGGTGCTCTGGGCGATCGCGAGCACCACGGTCAGGTACCGCGTGTACTGCGTGATCTTTGCCTGACCGGCCTCGCCCTCTTTGCGGAGCTGCTCAAGCGTCGGGATGACGACGCCGAGAAGCTGCACGATGATCGAGGCCGTGACGTACGGCATGATCCCGAGCGCGAACAGCGAGAAGCGCGAAAGCGCCGACCCGCTGAACAGGTTGAGCAGACCGAGAACCGACCCGCCCTGTCCGTTGAAGTACGCCTGGATCGACGCCGAGTCAACACCAGGCGCCGGCAGCCAAGAGCCGAGGCGGTAGGCCGCAAGAGCAATCGCCGTGAAGATCAGTCGACGGCGAAGCTCGGGTACCCGCCACGCGTTGGCGAGCCAAGACAACGGCGCTAGTCCTCGCTATCGCTCTCGGCAGCAACAGGAGCGTCGCTGTCCTCAAGCGCTGCCGCAGGCTTCGGCCCTGTGCGGAAGTCACGCTTCGGCTTCTTCACCTTCGGCTCCTTCAGGAGTGTCAGGGTGCCACCGGCAGCCTCGACCTTCTCCTTCGCGGAGGCGGAAGCGGCATGAACCGTGATCGTGAGCTTCTTGGTCAGTTCACCGACACCGAGAAGCTTGACGTCCTTCCGAACCGACCGGATCAGGCCCTTCGCCTTGAGCGTCTCGGGGGTGACCTCTTCGCCAGCCTCGAACCGTTCGAGATCGCGGAGGTTGACCGGCTGGGTGTACGTCCGGAACGGACCAACGGGCATCGCGTCCTTGGACGTGTTACCGCGCAGCTTCGGGATCCGCATCGTCAGCGGCATCTGACCGCCGGCGAAACCCGCGCGCATGGCGTGCGAACCGGAGCGCGACTTCTGACCCTTGATACCGCGGCCAGAATAGCGACCCTTGCCGGAGCCCATGCCGCGACCGACGCGCTTGCGTTCCTTGCGCGGCTGCGCCGGGCTCAGATTCGAAAGATTCAGTTCTTCACTCATCTCAGGCCTCCTCAACCTTCACGAGATGGCGAACTTTGCGCAGCATCCCTGCGATAACCGGATTGTGTTCCTGCTCGGAGGTCTTGCCGATACGGCCGAGGCCGAGCGCGCGCAACGTGCCGCGATGACGCTCCGACTGACCGATTCCGCTCTTGATCTGAGTGAGCTTAAGCCGAGACACCAGCAGCCTCCTCTACAACCTTGCGCTCCGGAAGCACTTCGCGAATCGACTTCCCACGGAGCGCTGCAACATCCTCGGGGCGACGGAGCCCACGAAGAGCAGCTTCGGCAGCCTTGAGCATGTTGATCGGATTCGTCGTACCGAGCGACTTCGAAAGCACGTCACGGACACCGGCGAGCTCAAGCACCGCGCGAACACCACCGCCGGCGATAACACCGGTACCAGGCGAAGCGGGGCGCATGATCACGCGAGCGGCACCAAACACACCACGCACCTCATGCGTGATCGTCTGGCCGTGATGCGGCACGGTAAAGAGGTTCTTCTTGGCGTCATCAACGGCCTTCGAGATCGCGAGTGGCACTTCGCGTGCCTTCCCGTAACCGATCCCGACGCGGTCGACCTCGTCCCCGATCACGACAAGAGCCGTGAACGAGAAGCGACGGCCACCCTTGACGACCTTCGCGACGCGGTTGATCTCGACGACGCGTTCCTTGAGCTCGCGCGTCCCCTCATGCATGTCGGCGCTACTGCTCAAAACACCAAACCTCCTTCGCGCGCACCCTCGGCGAGCGCCTTGACACGTCCGTGATACAGGTAACCGCCGCGATCGAACACGACCGCCTCGATGCCCGCCTTCTTGGCTGCGGCAGCAACCGCCTTGCCGACCTCGTTGGCCTGCGCGGTCTTGTCGCCCGTGAAGTCCTTGAGAGACATCCACGATGCACCGGCAAGCGTCTTGCCCGTCTGGTCGTCGATGACCTGAGCGAAGATGCCACGGTTTGAGCGGAAGATGGCAAGGCGCGGCCGATCGGCGGTGCCCTTCACCTTGCCGCGGATGCGGCGATGACGGCGCTCGCGCGCCTCGCGTGTGGTGATCGAAGCCATTAGGCCCTCTTTCCGACCTTGCGGCGGACGAACTCGCCTTCGTACCGGATGCCCTTGCCCTTGTACGGTTCCGGTGGGCGGACCTTCCGGATTTCGGCGGCGGTCTGGCCGACGGCCTGCTTGTCGATGCCCTTCACGACAATCTGCGTGGGGACGGGAACTTCGAAGCTGATGCCCGGACGCGGCTCGATCTTCACCGGATGCGAATACCCGGCCTGGATCTCGAGATCCGCACCCTGGAGCGCGGCACGATAACCGACACCCTGGATTTCAAGCTTCTTCTCAAAACCATTCGTCACACCCTCGACCATGTTCGCGACAAGCGTGCGGGTGAGACCATGGAGCGCACGGTCGGTGCCGCGCTCTGTCGGTCGCGTGACGGTGAGGACATTGTCTTCCTGGACGATGCCAATGCGCGCGGGCACTGCCTGATGCAGCTCGCCCTTCGGGCCCTGGACCGTGACGTGTCCCGGGTTCACCGTGATGGTGACGCCCGCGGGCACTTCGATGGGTCGCTTTCCGATACGAGACATGGCAGTTACCAGACGAAACAGATGACTTCGCCGCCGATTCCTTCGCGCTCGGCTGTACGGCTCGTGATGACGCCGTGCGAGGTGGACAGAATTGCGGTGCCCATGCCACCGAGGACGCGCGGAAGGCGGTCCTTGCCAGCATAGATACGGCGGCCCGGCTTGGAGATGCGCTTCACACCGGTGAGGACACGCTCACGACGACGACCGTACTTCAGATCGATCTGGAGGGTCTTGAACGGCAGACCTTCCTTCTGAACAACGGTGTAGTCCTTGACGTAGCCCTCTTCCTTCAGGATGCGGGCGATCTCCTCCTTCAAACGGGAGGTGGGCATTTCGACGCGGTCGTGCAGCGCCTTATTGGCGTTGCGCAAGCGCGTGAGCATGTCAGCGACAGGATCGGTCAGCATTCTCTCTCTCCTACCACGAGCTCTTGGTCATGCCAGGGATAACGCCTTCGTGAGCAAGCTCGCGCAGGCAGATACGACACAGCCCGAACTTCTTGAACACGGCGCGCGGGCGCCCGCACTTGTTGCAGCGGGTGTAGTTGCGCGTCTTGAACTTCTGCGGACGCGCAGCCTTCACGATCAAAGACTTCTTGGCCACTAGTCCCTCCCCGCCTCTGTCTGGAGTGGCATGCCGAGTGCGCGAAGAAGCGCTTCGGCCTGCTCGTCCGTCGTGGCAGTAGTCGTGATCGCGACGTCGAGGCCGCGAACCTGGCTGATGTTGTCGTAGTCGATTTCCGGGAAGATGATCTGCTCCCGAAGCCCGAGCGAGTAGTTGCCCCGTCCGTCGAATGACGTTGGGTTGAGGCCGCGGAAGTCGCGGATGCGCGGGAGCGCAACCGAGATCAGGCGGTCGAGGAACTCCCACATGCGATCGCCGCGCAACGTCACACGGACACCGACCGGCATGCCTTCACGGAGCTTGAACTGGGCGACCGACTTGCGAGCCTTGCGCACCTGGGCACGCTGGCCGGCAATGATCGTCATCTCTTCGAGTGCAGCATCAACCTGCTTGGCGTCGGTCTTGCCTTCACCGACACCCATGTTGAGCGTGATCTTCGTGATCGTCGGTGCCTGCATGATCGAGGCGAGCCCGAACTGCTCCTGCAGGACGTGACGCAACTCGGCGTGGTAGCGCTCCTTGAGGCGCGGAACTGTCGTCGTCGCAGCCATCAGCGATCGATCTCCTGGCCGCAGCCCTGGCGCTTACACACACGAACCTTCACGGTTTCACCCTTGACGTCCTTCGTCTTGTAGCCAACGCGTGTCGGCTGCTTACAGGTCGGGCAAACGAGCATCACGTTCGACACTGACACCGCGACAGGGATGTCGATGATGCCGCCGGGCGTCATCTGCGTGCCACCCATACGGCTGGCGTCGCGGATCGGGCGCGGCTTGGTGTGCCGACGGGCGATGTTCAGGTTCTCGACCACAACGCGACCCTCGGTGGGGTGCGCGGTGAGGATCCGACCCTGCTTGCCACGATCTTTGCCGGTGATCATCTGTACGACGTCACCCTTCTTGACCTTCAGGCCTGCCATTTAGAGCACCTCCGGAGCAAGCGAGACAATCTTCATGAAGTTCTTCTCGCGAAGCTCGCGTGCGACCGGCCCGAAGATGCGGGTGCCGCGCGGGTTGCGCTGGTTGTCGATGATCACCGCGGCGTTCTCGTCGAAGGCGATGAGCGTGCCGTCGTCGCGACCGTAGGCCTTCTTGGTGCGAACAACAACTGCCTTGACGACGTCACCCTTCTTGACCGAGCCCTGAGGGGACGCGGCCTTGACCGTCGCGGTGATGATGTCACCCACCCGCGCATAGCGCCGGTGCGAGCCACCTGCAACGCGAATGCAGAGCAGTTCGCGTGCACCTGTGTTGTCGGCCACCTTGAGCCGTGATTCCTGCTGGATCATTCCGTCCTCACCGAGCCTTCTCGACGATTTCGGCCAAACGCCAACGCTTCAACCGCGAGAGCGGCCGCGACTCGACGATGCGGACGACGTCACCGACGCCCGCCGTGTTGCCTTCGTCGTGCGCGTGGAACTTCTGGGTGCGGCGTACGACCTTCTTGTACTTGCGATGTGCCTTGATCACGTCGACCTTGACGACGATCGTCTTGTCGCCCTTGTCCGAGACGACGATGCCGCGGCGCTCCTGGCGCGCAGGCGGGTGCGTGTCGGGCTTCTCGGTGCGGACGATCGGCTTGCGCTCGGCCGGCTTCTCACGCGTGGGCTTCGAGTGCTTGTGACGAAGCGAGCGGGGAAGGTGACGCTGCGACTTGGCGGGCTTGCCAGCAGGGGCGACCGGGACGGCCTCTTCGGCAGCCTCTTCAGCCTCTGCGGCTGGCTCGCTCGCAGCAGCTTCCTCGGCGGCGGGCTCCTCAGCGGCGGCCTCTTCGGCAGCAGCCTCAACCGGTGCGGCAGCCTCTTCGGCAACCGGCTCATCGGCGGGAGCTTCAGCAGCGGCCACTTCGACCACAGCTTCCTCAGCTGCAGCCTCTTCGGCAACGGCCTCGGTGTCGGCAACCGTCTCTTCGACGGCCTCCGGGGTCTCCTCGATCTCCATGTTTTCTGTCTCGTCCGCCATCTCTAGCTCTCGACCTTCTGGGTTGCGTTCCGTTCAATCTGCACGGTCATGATCCGCGCAATGTCGCGCCGGGCCAACTTCAGCCGTGACGTGTTCTCGAGTGCACCCGTCGCCGACTGGAACCGCAGGTTGAACAGCTCCTGGCGGGTGTCGGCGAGCTTCTGGGCGAGCTCCTCGTTTGAGAGTTCCTGCAAATCCTTAGCTCGCAAAGAGATCACCGTCCCGCTTCACGATCTTGGTCTTCACGGGCAACTTCTGACCGGCGAGACGAAGAGCCTCACGGGCGAGCGGCTCGGGAACACCTGCGAGCTCGAACATGACACGGCCTGGCTTGACAACGGCTACCCAGCCTTCAGGCGAGCCCTTACCGGAACCCATGCGGGTTTCGGCCGGCTTCTTCGTGAATGCCTTGTCGGGGAAGATGTTGATCCAGACCTTGCCGCCGCGGCGGATCTTGCGGGTCATCGCGATACGAGCGGCCTCGATCTGACGGTTGGTGATCCAACCGTCTTCGAGCGCCTTGATGCCCCAGTCGCCGAACTGCACGATTGAGGTGCCCTTGACCTCGCCCCGACGACGACCGCGGTGCGGCTTACGGAACTTTGTTCGCTTTGGAAGCAGCATTTAGCTCTCCCCCTCGGTGCTTTCGACAGCCGGCGTAGCCTGAACCTCAGGCGTCACTGCTGGCGGATTCTCATTGGCGGCAGCCTGAGGCGCCGTGTTCTGCTGATCGGGACGTGGCCCACGGCGCTGACCGCCGCCACCGGGACGACCGCCTCCGCCGCCGCCACCCGAGCGCTGGCCCGGACGACCGCGACGCACGGGACCGAGGCCCTCGCGGTCGGACTGGCGACCACGACCGCTTTCGCGCGAGGCGCCAAGACCTTCGGTGACGCCGCCGCGGCGACGTGCCGTGTCCTGCTCACCGAGACGCGTCTCGCGACCGCCACCGGGGATGCCGCCGTAACCGGCCGGCATGATCTCGCCCTTGTTGATCCAGACCTTGACGCCAATGCGGCCGGTCGGCGTGCGGGCTTCGGTGAAGCCGTAATCGATGTCGGCACGGATCGTGTGCAGCGGAACCCGACCTTCGGAGTACTGCTCCGAACGGCTCATCTCGGCGCCACCGAGGCGACCCGAGCACTGCACCTTCACTCCAGCAGCACCGGAACGGATCGCCGACTGCAGTGAGCGCTTCATGGCGCGACGGAACGCGACGCGGTTCTGGAGCTGCTCAGCGATCGACTGCGCGACGAGCTTTGCATCGAGCTCGGGACGCTTGATCTCGTTGATGTTGATGTGCACGTTCTTCTGGGTCAGCGCGTGGATCTCCTTACGGAGCGCGTCAACCTCAACACCGGACTTGCCGATGACGATGCCCGGGCGAGCCGTGTAGATGTCGACGGTGATCCGCTGCTTGTCCTTGCGGATCAGGATGTCGGACAGGCCCGCGTGCGAAAGCTTGCGGATGATGTGCTCGCGGATCTTAATGTCCTCGAGAAGTGCGCCTGCGAACTCCTTCTTGCCGACCATCCAATTCGACTTCCAGTCGTGGATGACGCCGACGCGCAGGCCACCAGGATGAACTTTCTGGCCCATTAGGCGACGGCCTCCTTCTTCTTCTTGGTCGACTTCTTCGCCTTCGACGCGCCGCCGTCGGCCTTCTTCGAGGTAGTCGCTGGGGCAGCTGCGGCGGCCGGCTTCACCGGAACACCATCAGCCTGAGCGACCAAAATCGTGATGTGCGAGGTGCGCTTGAGGATCTGGTTCACGCGACCGCGTGCACGGGGGCTCCAGCGCTTCAGCGTCGGGCCTTCGTCGACGAACGCTGCCTGGACGACGAGGTCGTCACCGTTCCAGCCGAGGTTCGTTTCGGCGTTCGCAACGGCGCTGCGCAGCACCTTGTCGATGTCGCGTGAAACCGCACGCGTGCTGAACGCGAGGATGGTGCGGGCCTCGGGGACGCTCCGACCGCGGATGAGGTCCACGACGAGACGCGACTTTTGGGCCGACGAGCGCACGTACTTCGCGTGCGCCCGGACAGTCTGCGGAGCTGCGCTCACCGACGCACCTGCGTCTTAGAGTCGCCTGCGTGACCGCGGAAGTGGCGGGTCGGCGCAAACTCGCCGAGCTTATGACCGACCATCTGCTCCGACACGAACACCGGCACATGCTTGCGGCCGTCGTGCACCGCGATCGTGTGACCGACCATGTCAGGGAAGACAGTCGACGAACGCGACCAGGTGCGGATCATCTGCTTGGACCCGGAGGCGTTCATCGCCTGGATCCGAGACAGCAGCCGCTCCTCAATGAAGGGGCCCTTTTTGCTGGATCTACTCACGAGTCACTCCTACCGCTTGTCCTTGCCGCGGCGGCGGCCGCGGACGATGAGCTTGTCGGATGTCTTGTGCTTGGCACGCGTGCGCTTGCCGAGCGTCGGCACGCCCCATGGGGTAACCGGGTTACGGCCGCCCTTGGACTTGCCTTCACCACCACCATGCGGGTGGTCGACCGGGTTCATTGCCGAACCGCGAACCGTCGGGCGAACGCCCTTCCAGCGGCTACGACCAGCCTTACCCCCAGTGATGTTTGCGTGCTCCGAGTTGCCGACCTGGCCGACTGTTGCGCGGCAGGTGAGCATGACACGGCGCATTTCGCCGGACGGGAGACGCAGCGTGGCGTATCCGTTGTCCTTCGCGACAAGCTGAATGCCGGAGCCGGCGGAGCGGGCCATCTGGCCGCCCTTCCCAGGCTGAAGTTCGACGTTGTGCACGAGCGTACCGGTCGGGATGTTCTCGAGCGGGAGCGCGTTGCCAGGCTTGATGTCCGCTTCGGGACCGGACGACACAACCGCGTCGACACGGAGACCGGCCGGGGCCAGGATGTAGGCCTTCGCACCATCGGCGTAGTGGAGCAGCGCGATACGTGCTGAACGGTTCGGGTCGTACTCGATAGCGGCAACGCGGGCGGGAACGCCGTCCTTGGTGCGCTTGAAGTCGATGATCCGGTACCGGCGCTTGTGACCGCCACCCTGATGGCGTGTCGTGATGCGGCCGTTGTTGTTACGGCCACCGGTCTTGGTCAGCTTCTCGGTCAGCGCCTTCTCGGGTGTCGACTTCGTGATGTCTGCGAAGTCAGACACGCTCATGAAGCGGCGGCCCGGGCTCGTTGGCTTAAATCGACGGACGGGCATTAGACAGAAGCTCCCTGGAAGAATTCGATCGTGTTGCCGGGCGCGAGCTGAACGATGGCCTTCTTCCAGGCTGGGCGAAGACCCTTATGGATACCGCGACGCTTCGGCTTAGCCGGCACCGCAATGATGTTCACGTCAAGCACCTTCACTTCGAAGAGCGCCTCGACCGCCTGGCGAACCTGTGTCTTATGGGCATCGCTGTGAACGCGGAAGGTGTACTTCCCGTTCTCGGCGGCTGCGTAGCTCTTCTCCGAAACAATCGGGGCGAGCAGGATCTGGGTGTGATGCATTACTTGGCCCTCGTTTCCACGAGCGGGAGTGCAGCCTCAGTAACGACGAGCGAGCGGGCCCAGACAACCGCGGCGACCTCAAGTTCCGACGGTGAAACAACTGCCGTCTTCGGGAGGTTGCGGAACGACTTGGCAACGTTCGACTCTTCGTCGAGGCAGACAACGACAATCGGCGCCTTCAGGCCCGACGCAGCGATAAGCGCTGCGGCAACCTTCGTGGAAGGAGCAGCAAAGAGATCCGCCTTGATCAGGGCAAGTGAACCCTCACCCGCGTGGGCGGCGAGGCCCGAGCGAAGTGCGGCGCGCTGCGCCTTGCGGTTGATCTTGAGATCGAACGACCGTGGGCTCTTGGCGAAGATGTGACCGCCGCCTGTGAACTGGCCGGCCCGGACGGTACCGGCGCGTGCTCGACCGGTGCCCTTCTGGCGCCACGGCTTCGCGCGACCGCCCGAGACCATGCCGCGGCTCTTCGACGCGAATGTGCCCGCGCGATGACCGTTCATCTCGGCACGGACAGCCTCGTGGACGAGGTGCGGCTTGATCTCCACACCGAAGATGGCGGCGTCGAGAGCGACGTCCTTCTTGCCACCCTTGGCGTCAAGGAGTGATGCCTTCGGAGCCATTACCCGCGCACCTCCACAAATCCATTCTTGGGGCCCGGAACCGAACCCTTGACGAGAAGCAGATTGCGCTCGGCATCGACCTCATGAATCTTCAGGCCGAGCTGCGTCACGCGCTTGGCGCCCATCTGCCCTGGAAGCTTGATGCCCTTGAACACGCGCGACGGTGTCGCCGATGCGCCGATCGAGCCCGGTGCACGCTTGTTATGCGAACCGTGACCACGGGGGCCCGACGAGAAATTGTGGCGCTTGATCGTGCCCTGGAATCCCTTACCGATCCCGATACCCGCAACCTTCACTGCGTCGCCAGGCTGGAAGAGCTCAACGGTGACAGCCTCGCCCTCAACCGCGCCATCGATGCCACCGCGGAACTCGACGAGCCGACGGTATGCACCGATGCCCTTCGCCGCGAGGTGACCGAGTTCCGGCTTCGAGATCTTCCGTTCAGCAACAGCGTCGAAGGCGAGCTGGACGGCGTCGTACCCGTCAACCGCTTCGGTCTTCACGTGGACGACCGGGCATGGCCCAGCCTGGATCACGGTGACGGCCGTCACTGCACCCGTCTCCGGGTCAAAGAGCTGCGTCATACCGAGTTTGCGTCCGAGAATTCCCTTAGCCACTGTTTCGTCCCTAGAGCTTGATTTCGATGTCGATACCCGCCGGGAGATCGAGCCGCATGAGCTGGTCGATCGTCTTCGGTGTCGGGCTGAGAATGTCGATGAGGCGCTTGTGCGTGCGGATTTCGAAGTGCTCGCGCGCATCCTTGTACTTGAACGGGCTGCGAATGACGCAGTAGACGTTCTTTTCGGTCGGCAGGGGGACCGGCCCAGTGATCGTCGCACCACTCCGCTGAGCGGTTTCAACGATCTGCTGGGCCGACCGGTCCAACTGCTGGTGGTCGTACCCCTTCAGACGGATCCGGATTTTCCCCTGTGCCATGACTTTGCCTCTTCCTGTTCTGGCTTCGTTACTTGATGACTTCGGTGACGACGCCGGCGCCGACTGTGCGGCCACCTTCGCGGATGGCGAAGCGCAGACCCTCGTCCATGGCGATCGGGTTGATGAGCTCGATCTCCATGTTCGTGTTGTCGCCCGGCATGACCATCTCCTGGCCATCAGGGAGCTTGATCGAGCCAGTCACGTCGGTCGTGCGGAAGTAGAACTGCGGGCGGTACCCGTTGAAGAACGGAGTGTGACGGCCGCCTTCGTCCTTACCGAGCACGTACACCTCGGCCTTGAAGTGGGTGTGCGGTGTGATCGAGCCCGGCTTCGCGAGCACCTGACCACGCTCGATCTCTTCGCGCTTGATACCGCGGAGGAGTGCACCCGCGTTATCGCCAGCCTGCGCAAAGTCGAGCACCTTCTGGAACATCTCGAGGCCGGTGACCGTGGTCTTCTCGGTCTTCTCGTGGATACCGACGATCTCGACTTCCATGCCGACTTCGATGCGGCCCTGCTCGATACGCCCGGTGACAACCGTACCGCGACCCGTGATCGTGAACACGTCTTCGATCGGCATCAGGAACGGCTTGTCGACGTCGCGGGTCGGCTCGGGGATGTACGCGTCAACCGCGGCCATCAGCTCGAGGATCTTCGGTGTCCATGTCGCGTCACCCTCGAGCGCCTTGAGCGCCGAGACCTGAACGACCGGAACGTCGTCACCCGGGAAGTTGTACTTCGAGAGAAGCTCGCGGACTTCCATCTCGACGAGCTCGAGGAGCTCGAGATCGTCGACCATGTCGGACTTGTTCAGCGCGACGACGATGGCCGGCACTTCGACCTGGCGGGCGAGAAGGATGTGCTCGCGGGTCTGCGGCATCGGGCCGTCAGCAGCGGACACAACCAGGATTGCGCCGTCCATCTGCGCGGCACCCGTGATCATGTTCTTGATGTAGTCAGCGTGGCCCGGGCAGTCGACGTGCGCGTAGTGACGGTTCTCCGTCTCGTACTCGACGTGAGCCGTGTTGATCGTAATACCGCGCTGCCGCTCCTCAGGAGCTGCGTCGATCGACGCGAAGTCGCGTGCCGCGGTGCCGGTGCCGTTCTCGCTGAGCACCTTCGTGATCGCGGCCGTGAGCGTGGTCTTGCCGTGGTCGATGTGACCGATCGTGCCGACGTTGACGTGCGGCTTCGACCGCTCAAACTTCTGCTTGGCCATAGTTGCCTTCTTCCTCCGTTACCTGTTTAGGAGCCTTCGCGACCCTGATCGATGATGTCGTCCGCAATTGACCGTGGCACGTCTTCGTACCGGTCGAACTGCATGCTGAAGTCAGCCCGTCCCTGCGACATTGACCGCAGATCGGTGGCGTAGCCGAACATCTCCGAGAGGGGGACGTTCGCCTTGACCACCTGGGCGTTTCCGACCGGGTTCATGGACTCGATCCGGCCGCGTCGTGAATTGAGGTTGCCGATGACGTCGCCGAGGTAGTCGTCCGGGGTGGTGACCTCAACGGCCATTACCGGCTCGAGCAGCTTCGGCTTTGCCCGCTTCATGGCTTCCTTGAATGCCATAGAGCCGGCGATCTTGAAGGCGCGCTCGCTCGAGTCGACGTCATGGTACGAGCCTTCAATCAGCTCAACCTTCACGTCGACCACGGGATAGCCGGCAAGGATGCCTGCGCCCATTGCTTCCTGGATGCCCGCGTCGATCGCCGGGATGTACTCCTTCGGGATCTTGCCGCCGACGACCTTGTCGATGAACTCGTATCCCTTCCCCGGCTCCTGCGGGAGCAGGTTGATGACGGCGTCGCCGTACTGACCCGAACCACCGGTCTGGCGAACAAACTTGCCCTGGATCTTCTCGGCGGGAACCGAGATCGTCTCGCGGTAAGCAACCTGCGGCTTACCGACGTTCGCTTCGACGCTGAACTCGCGCTTGAGGCGGTCAACGATGATTTCAAGGTGAAGCTCGCCCATGCCGGAGATGATCGTCTGACCTGTTTCCTCGTCGGTGTTGACGCGGAAGGTCGGATCTTCTTCAGCAAGGCGCGCAAGGCCTGAGCCGAGCTTGTCCTGGTCTACCTTTGACTTCGGCTCGACGGCGACGGCGATAACTGGCTCGGGGAACGTCATCGACTCGAGGAGGATCGGAGCGTCCTCGGCCGCGAGCGTGTCTCCGGTCGTCGTCGACTTGAGGCCGACGCCTGCAGCGATGTCGCCTGCGCCGATGTCTTCGCGCTCTTCGCGATGGTTCGCGTGCATCTGGAGGATGCGGCCGATGCGCTCGGTCTTGCCGGTCGTCGTGTTCAGGACACGATCGCCCGCCTTGATCTTCCCGCTGTAGACGCGGAAGTAGGTGAGCTTGCCGACGTACGGGTCGGACATGACCTTGAAGGCGAGTGCGGAGAACGGCGCGTCAAGCGATGCCGCGCGCTCAAGCTCAGCTTCGGTCTTCGGATCGAGGCCCTGGATGGCCGGAACGTCAAGCGGGCTCGGCAGGTAGTCGATGACTGCGTCGAGCAGCGGCTGGACGCCCTTGTTCTTGAAGGCGGAGCCAAGGATGACCGGCGTGATCTCGTCGGCGAGGGTGCCGGCGCGGAGGCCGCGGCGGATCATGTCAGCCGTCACGCTCGTCTCGTCGTTGATGTAGGCCTCGAGAACCTCTTCGTCGAACGCCGAAACCGCGTCGATGAGCGCATGGTGGTACTCGTGCGCCTGGTCGGCGTACTCGGCCGGAATCTCGGTGACTTCAAAGTCCTGACCAAGGTCGTCCTTGTAGATGATCGCCTTGTTCTCGACGAGGTCGATTACGCCCTGGAACTGATCTTCCTGGCCGATCGGAATCTGGATCGGCACCGGGTTGGCGCCAAGACGTGCGCGCATCGATTCGACAGCGGCGAAGAAGTCGGCGCCGGTGCGGTCCATCTTGTTGATGAACGCGATGCGCGGAACCTTGTACTTGTCGGCCTGACGCCACACCGTCTCGGACTGCGGCTGGACGCCGGCGACCGAGTCGAACACGGCGACGGCACCGTCGAGTACCCGGAGGCTCCGTTCAACTTCGACGGTAAAGTCCACGTGCCCGGGCGTGTCAATAATGTTGATCCGATGATCGCGCCACTGTGCCGTGGTCGCGGCCGACGTGATCGTGATGCCGCGCTCCTGCTCCTGCGCCATCCAGTCCATCGTCGCGGCGCCCTCGTGCACCTCACCCATCTTGTGGGTGCGGCCGGTGTAGTAGAGGATCCGCTCGGTCGTCGTCGTCTTGCCCGCGTCAATGTGGGCCATGATTCCGATGTTCCGGACGCGATCGAGCGCGGTCTTAGTATCAGTCGACGACATCGTTCTCCCTACCAGCGATAGTGAGCGAAGGCCTTGTTGGCCTGCGCCATGCGATACATGTCGTCTTTGCGCTTGTACGCATTGCCCTGGCTCTCGAGCGCATCGAGGATCTCGCCCGCAAGCTTGTCCTCCATGTGCTTCTCGCGCCGGTCGCGTGCAAACGTGATCAGCCAGCGGAGGGCCAACGTGCGGCCGCGGCGCTGAGGAACTTCAACCGGCACCTGGTAGTTCGCGCCACCGACACGGCGGCTGCGGACTTCGAGGACAGGAGTGACAGTCTTGACGGCCTGCTCAAGCACTTCCACCGGCGGACGACCTGTCTTCGCGCCAACCTTCTCAAGCGCGCCGTAGACGATCTGCTCCGCCGTCGACTTCTTGCCGTGCAACATCACGCGGTTGACGAGCTGCGAGACGAGCTGGCTGTCGTACACCGGGTCGGCGACGAGCGGGCGGATGTGGATTTCTGCGCGACGTGGCATATCGAACCTACGACTTCTTCGCGCCGTACTTCGAACGAGCCTGCTTGCGACCCGAGACGCCGGAGGCATCGAGCGCAGCACGGATGACCTTGTAGCGATAGCCCGGAAGGTCCTTCACGCGTCCACCGCGGATAAGGACGACCGAATGCTCCTGGAGGTTGTGGCCTTCACCCGGAATGTAGGTGCCGACCTCGATGCCGTTCGTCAAACGCACGCGCGCAATCTTGCGCAGCGCGGAGTTCGGCTTCTTGGGGGTCATAGTCGAAACGCGCGTACAGACACCACGGCGCTGCGGAGCTCCCTGGAGCGCCGGCGTCTTGGTCTTTGCGCTCTTGTCCGAGCGACCCTTACGAATGAGCTGATTGACGGTAGGCATGCTGAAGTTTCTTCTCTCGTTCGACCCTATTGAGACAAAAGTCCGGCGGGCGTGTAGTCCCAGCCGAACCGGCCGGGCATGGTAGCCAACACACCTTGTCCCCGTCAAACCACACTGCGTCCGGGGCCCTGGTGCCTGAAGAGGGTAGCGGACCCGCGCAGACTGGGGGTAATGAACCCAGTGAGTGGGAGCAATCACTGCAGCTCCAACGAGGCAAAGCATTGCGCCTGGACCGGACGGCATGGGTGAGCGTTGCATCCATACGGTTCTCTCACGCCGTCGACGGGTGGCTCTGACAGAATCGAACGCTCGATGCCCCTCGCGCTTTCGATCCCCCTGCTTGCTCTTGCGGGGGTCGTGTCGGGCGTTGCGATCACCGTCGCCTACCGCGCGCAACGGGCGGCGACGCGCCGAACGCAGGAAGGGATCCGTCGCTTCGTTGAGGGAGCCGGCTTCAGCGAAGAGCTCTCCGCCACGCTCGATGCACGCCGCATCGTCGTCCGCGTTCTGGACACGGCTGCCGCGCTCCCAGGCGTTGATGGCGCAATCGTTCACACCGCCGATGGGGCCACTGCAGTGTCCGGTGTCACCCCGGAAGAGGCCGAACGCCTCGTCATCGCAGCACCACCCGATCCGAATCTCCGCTCTGCAGAGATCGGCCTCCGCTTCCGCCTCGACGACACCGAGGGCGGCGGCACGCTCGTACGCAGCGCGATCGTTGTCCCCCTCCGCGCCGAAGGTGAATCGTTCGGAACGCTGCTCGCGGTGACACGCTCACTCACCGACAAGATCCCCGAGGCATCCGTCGCAGCCCTCGAGCTTCTGGCGCGACAGGCAGGCCCCGCGCTCGACAACGCCCACCGATTCGCCGATGCACGCCGCCTCGCTGACCTCGACTCGCTCACAGGCCTTGCGAATCGCCGCGCCTTCCACGAATCACTCACGCGCGAATCGGCACGCGCAGCCCGATACAACCGCAAGCTGGCGCTGATCGTTCTCGACCTTGACGACTTCAAGTCGGTCAACGACCGACACGGACACCTGGCAGGCGACGCCGTTCTCGCCGAGGTCGCACTCCGGGTGCGCGCAGCGGTACGCGCCACCGACATCCCCTGTCGCGTTGGCGGCGATGAGTTCGCGGTGATCCTGCCCGAGTCCGGCAGCGACGACGCGCTCCTGCTCGCGGAACGGATCGCGAAGGCGGTTGCCGCCAAGCCGATCGCAAACGTCGGCCACGCATCGCTCTCCGCCGGGGTCGCTGAAATCTCCGACGGCGACGACTCCGAGACGTTCTTTAACCGTGCCGACGCCGCCCTCTACCGCGCCAAGGGCGACGGTAAGGCCCGCACCGTCGCCGGCTAGGTCCAAACCCGTCTCACGCGCCTAAGCGCTCCCCCAGGCACGCATGACGGCAGGCGCCCGAACGCTGTTGCTCAAGAACGTGTGAGGCCGGGGTCTCCCCCGGCCTCACACAGCAGTTCAACGAGCTACGAGATCAGCTCACTCATCGAGCGGCGAGTCGATCTCAGGGATCTCCTCCGCCTCAAGCGAATCGTGATGCGGCGGCTCGAGATCGTCGGCGAAGGTCATCGACCCGGTACCGGCACCGATCTCCTCCAACGCAGCAAGCAGCGTGTCCTGACGGAACCCATCCGTCGAGAACGGCTCCGACGGGCGGATCTCGATCTGGCGGTAGCGCTTGAGACCAGTCGCTGCCGGAATCAACTTGCCGATGATCACGTTCTCCTTCAGACCCACGAGCCGGTCGATCTTGCCTTCGATCGACGCGTCGGTGAGCACCTTCGTCGTCTCCTGGAAGGAGGCGGCCGACAGGAACGACTCCGTCGCAAGCGACGCCTTCGTGATGCCGAGAATCAGCGGTTCGAACGTTGCCGGCTCGCCCTTCGCAGCGATGACCTTGTCGTTCTCACGCTCGAGAATGATCCGGTCGACCAACTGGCCGGGGAGCAGCTCGGTGTCGCCCGCGCTTTCAACGCGAACCTTCTTCAGCATCTGGCGCACGATCAGCTCGATGTGCTTGTCGTGGATCTCCACGCCCTGGGACTTGTAGACCTTCTGCACCTCAGCAACGAGGTACAGCTCGGTCGCCGTCGGCCCCTTGAGCGCGAGCAGTTCAGCCGGGCTCCGCGAACCCTCATTGAGGGCGTCGCCGCGCTCGACCAGCTCGCCATTGGTGACAAGCATCCGAGTGCGCCGCGGCAGCTGATACTCGACAGGATCGCCGAGCTCGCCGTTCGCGCCAACCTCCTGCGGGACGATCGTGACCTTCGGGCCACGTTCGGTCTGCTCGATCTCAACGCGGCCGGCGATCTCGACGAGCGTCGCAGCGCCCTTCGGATTCCGCGCCTCGAAGATCTCGACGACACGCGGGAGACCGTGGGTGATGTCGGCACCAGCCACACCACCGGTGTGGAAGGTACGCATGGTGAGCTGCGTACCCGGCTCACCGATCGACTGGGCCGCAACGATGCCGACCGCGTCGCCGATCTCCGACATCTCGCCCGTGGCGAGGAAGATCCCGTAACACACCTGACACACGCCAGCTTTGGCACGGCACTTCGTCACCGAGCGAACGGGAACCGTGATCCCTGCACCAAGCTCAGCCTCAAGCTCCTCAAGCAGCGGGCTCGTGACAACCGCGCCAGTCTCGGCGAGGACAGTCTTACCCGGCTTGCCAGTCGCAAGCGGCTTGACGATGTCGGTCGCGACGATGCGGCCGAGCAACGACTTGTTGAGGCCATCCGACGTGCGCGTCGGCAGATCGACGTAATCCTTCGTACCGCAGTCATCCTCACGGATGATCACGTCCTGGGAGACATCGACGAGACGCCGGGTCAGATACCCCGAGTCGGCCGTACGGAGAGCGGTGTCAGCAAGACCCTTACGCGCACCGTGGGTGGAGATGAAGTACTCGAGCACCGACAGGCCTTCCATGAAGTTGGCCTTGATCGGGCGCTCGATGATCTCACCCTTCGGGTTTGCCATCAGACCGCGCATACCGGCCAGCTGACGGATCTGCTTGAAGGAGCCGCGGGCACCGGAGTTGGCCATCATGAACACCGGGTTGAGCTCGTCGAGGTTCGCCTGCATCGCGTCGGCGACCGTGTCGGTTGCCTCCGTCCAGATGTTGACGATCGTCTCGTGGCGCTCGTCCTCGGTGATGAGACCGCGGTCGTACTGCCCGTGAACTTCCTCGACGCGCTTCTCGTAGCCGCTGAGGATCTGCTCCTTGTTCGGCGGGATCACGATGTCGTTCTTCGAGATCGTGACACCAGCCTGCGTTGCGTACTTGAAACCAAGGCTCTTGATCGTGTCGAGAACCGGGGCAAGCGTGTGTGCGCCGTAACGATCCGAGAGCGACAGCACGAACTTGTCGGTATCCGACTTCGAGAGCGAATGGTTGACGAAGACGAAGTCGTCGAGCTGCCCCTTGTCCGTGCCGAGCAGCTCAGCGAGCTGACGGTAGACGGCCGAGTTGAACAGCACGCGACCCGCGGTCGTGAGGTACAGCTCACTGTTGAACCGGAACTCGATTGGATCGCCAAGGCCGATCGACTGGCCTTCGATCGCGAGTTCCACTTCGTCAGCTGAGTTGAACCGCTTCGGACGCGGATCGAGGCTCGCACCTTCCATGTTCTGGAGATCCTTGTCCGAGTACGTCAGGACGTAGATACCGAGAACCATGTCCTGGGTCGGCGTCGCAAGAGGACGACCCGATGCAGGCGACAGGATGTTGTTCGAGGACAGCATCAGGATGCGGCACTCGGCCTGCGCCTCAGCAGACAGCGGAAGATGGACGGCCATCTGGTCACCGTCGAAGTCAGCGTTGAACGCGTGACAGACGAGCGGATGCACCTGGATCGCCTTGCCTTCGACAAGCATCGGCTCGAACGCCTGGATGCCCAGGCGATGGAGCGTCGGTGCGCGGTTGAGCAGCACCGGATGCTCGGCGATGACCTCTTCGAGAACATCCCAGACCTCAGGTGTCATCGAGTCGACGTACTTCTTCGCCGCCTTGATGTTCTGAACGACCTTCCGCTCGACGAGCCGGCTCATGATGAACGGCTTGAAGAGCTCGAGGGCCATCAGCTTCGGCAGACCGCACTGATGCAGCTTCAGCGTCGGGCCGGCCACGATCACCGAACGGCCGGAGTAGTCGACGCGCTTGCCGAGGAGGTTCTGGCGGAAGCGACCCTGCTTGCCCTTCAGCATGTCGGACAGCGACTTGAGCGGGCGGTTGCCCGGGCCCGTCACTGCGCGACCACGGCGACCGTTGTCGAACAGTGCGTCGACGGCCTCCTGCAGCATGCGCTTCTCGTTGTTGACGATGATCTCCGGCGCACCAAGATCAAGGAGCCGCTTGAGGCGGTTGTTCCGGTTGATCACGCGGCGGTAGAGGTCGTTGAGGTCGCTCGTTGCGAAGCGGCCACCGTCGAGCTGAACCATCGGGCGGAGCTCCGGCGGAATCACCGGAACAGCCTCGAGGATCATCCACTCGGGACGGTTCTCCGACTTCTGGAACGCCGACACAACCTTGAGGCGCTTGATTGCACGCTGCTGCTTCTGACCCTTCGCAGTGCGGGCCATCTCGCGCAGGAGCTTCGACTCTTCGTCGAGATCGAGGTCGCGAAGCAGGTCGCGGATCGACTCCGCACCCATGCCACCGCGGAAGTACACGCCAAAGCCGTACGGCGATCCGAAGCGATCCTTCAGCTCACGGAACAGCTGCTCGTCGTTGACGACAAGCTTCGGCTCCAGCTCGCGGAACAGACGCCACGTCTCTTCAAGCCGCTTGACCGAGTCGACAGCAGCCTCGCGCGTGTCCTCACGGCGCGACTCGATGTCGAGGTACATCTCGCGAACCTTGAGCGCCCACTGAATGAGGTGATCCAGGTCTTCCTTCTGGATCTTCCCATCGGTGCGGAGGCACAGGTCGTTGGCAAGCTCGCGGATATCGGTGTCGTCGGATGCGCCGGCGACAACGTCACCGAGCAGACCGTTACCGAGATCACGGGCCTTCTCGAGGTTCTTCGCGTCGACTGCCGCAATGATCTCGGCGTCTTCGGCGTGAACCTCGCCACCCTTGAGCAGCGTGTCGAGCGCACGGTTGAGGTGCTTCGAGACAGCGCCCTTCTTCGAGCCTGAGGCGGCTGCCTGCTCGGCACGAAGCGTGGACAGTGCAGCGACGATCTGCTCAGCAGCCGACGCGACAGCCTCAATCTCACGCGGGGTGAGCTTGCGGTCTTCGCGGATCGCTGCGTTGCGGACGAGCTCACGGATCTTCTTGGCATCCTCGGTCGTGATCTGAGCGACAAGCTCAACGAAGAGGCCGCTAACGAGCTTGCGGGCATCTTCGAGCGTCGGGAGACCCTGCTCCTCAGCCCAGGTCGCAAGACCGCGGGTCCAGAAGTCGTCGTCCTCGTCGAAGCCCTTGTCCTTACCTTCGGCGAAGTACGCGCGACGACGAGCAAGACGCTGCTCGAGCATGGCGAGACCTTCGTCGCGGTCGACGTAGATGCGCTCGACTTCACCCTTGACCTTGTCTTCAAGGTCGTTCAGGTCCTTCGCGCGCGCCTCGACGTCAACGAACGTGACGATCGACGCCGCGAAGTACAGGACTTTCTCAAGCTCGCGCGGAGCGATGTCGAGCAGGTAGCCGATGCGGCTCGGAACACCCTTGAAGAACCAGATGTGCGAGACAGGGGCCGCCAGGTCGATGTGACCCATGCGCTCACGGCGAACCTTCTGCCGCGTGACTTCCACGCCGCAGCGCTCGCAGATGATGCCCTTGTAGCGGACACGCTTGTACTTGCCGCAGTAGCACTCCCAGTCCTTGGTCGGACCGAAAATGCGCTCGCAGAACAGCCCGTCGCGCTCAGGCTTGAGCGTGCGGTAGTTGATTGTCTCCGGCTTCGTGACCTCGCCGGACGACCAGTCACGGATCTGCTTGCTCGACGCGAGGCCGATGCGGATCGCGTCGAAATCGTTGATGTCGATCAAAGTTCTCTCTCTTCCTTCTTCAGGTCGTCCGGTCAGTCTTCAATGGGGAGGTCGCCGTCGTCGAATGCGCCAACAGGGGCGTCTTCGTCGTCGGTGATGTCAGCGAGTGTCTCGTCGGCTGGGAGGAGGAGGTCGCCGTCCGTCTCGTTTTCGAGCGGATCAACACCCTCCTCAAGCTCCTCACCCGTAGCCACATGAGCTGTGGCACGGAGTGAGCCGGGCGAGAGGTCGATGCCGAGCTCTTCCGCAGCGCGGAGCAGCTCGTCGTCTTCCTCGCGAACCTCGACCTCGCCGCCGTCCTCGGAGATCACACTCACGTCGAGCGCGAGCGACTGCATCTCCTTGAGGAGCACCTTGAACGACTCGGGGATCGACGGCTCGGCGATGTTCTCACCCTTGACGATCGCTTCGTATGCCTTCACGCGACCGACGGTGTCGTCGGACTTGATCGTGAGCATCTCCTGCAGCGTGTAGGCGGCGCCGTATGCCTCGAGCGCCCAGACCTCCATTTCGCCGAAGCGCTGGCCGCCGAACTGGGCCTTACCACCCAGGGGCTGCTGCGTCACGAGCGAGTACGGGCCGGTCGACCGCGCGTGGATCTTGTCGTCGACCAGATGGAGGAGCTTCAGGATGTACATGTAGCCAACAGTGACCTGCTGCTTGAAGGGCTCACCGGTACGGCCACTGAAGAGCCGCACCTTGCCCGACGCCTGACGGCCCGGGACTGCCTTCTTGTCAATGTCGAAGTGGATTGCGCTGTCGGTGTTCTGCTCCATCCACAGGACGAGACCGCGGTCAACGTCCTCGAGGGTGGCACCATCGAACACGGGCGTCGCGACCGGAGTCGGCTTCGGCGCGTTGATCACGCGGGCCGCGTTGCCGGTCATCGGAACCACGTCATCGCCGGCGAACACGCCGTGCGCTGCCGACCAGCCGAGATGGGTCTCGAGGATCTGGCCGATGTTCATGCGGCTCGGAACGCCGAGCGGGTTCAGCAGGATGTCGACAGGGCGACCGTCCTCGAGGAACGGCATGTCCTCTTCCGGAACGATCTTCGAGATAACGCCCTTGTTGCCGTGGCGACCAGCGAGCTTGTCGCCCTCGCTGATCTTGCGCTTCTTGGCCACGTAGACACGGACGAGCTCGTTGACGCCTGCGGACAGGTCGTCGCCGTTGTCGCGCTGGAAGGTCTTGACGTCGATGACGACGCCACCTTCACCGTGCGGCACCTTCAGGGAGGTGTCGCGGACTTCGCGAGCCTTCTCCTTGAAGATGGCGCGGATCAGCTTCTCTTCCGCCGTCAGTTCGGTCTCGCCCTTCGGCGTGACCTTGCCGACGAGAAGGTCGCCCGAGCCAACCTCGGCACCGATGCGGACGATGCCGCGCTCGTCGAGGTTGCGGAGCGACTCCTCAGAACGGTTCGGGATGTCGCGTGTGATCTCTTCGTCACCGAGCTTCGTCGAGCGAGCGTCGATTTCGTACTCGTGAATGTGGATCGATGTGAGAACGTCCTGCTTCACGAGACGCTCGGAGAGCACGATGGCGTCTTCGAAGTTGTAACCCTCGAACGGCATGAACGCGACGAGCAGGTTCGCGCCGAGCGCGAGTTCGCCGTGGTCGGTCGAGGAGCCGTCGGCAAGGACTGCACCAGCGTCCACCTTGTCGCCGAGCTTGATGATCGGCTTGTGATGGATGAGCGTGCCCTGGTTCGACCGCATGAACTTCGTGAGGTCGTACTCGTCACGGGTGCCCTTGCCCTCGATCACGATGTGGGTTGCGTCGAGCTCAACGATCGTGCCGGCGTTCTTCGCGACAACAACGTCGCCCGAGTCGACAGCGGCGCGGTACTCGAGGCCGGTGCCGACGAGCGGCGCCTGCGGGATCATCAGCGGAACTGCCTGCCGCTGCATGTTGGCACCCATCAGTGCGCGGTTGGCGTCGTTGTGTTCGAGGAACGGAATCATCGCCGTTGCAACCGACACGATCTGTGCCGGGGCAACGTCCATGAACTCGATGCTCTTCGGCTCGACCATCACTGCCTCACCCTCACGGGAGCGACAGAGAACCATGTCGTGCATGAACTTGCCGGTCTTGAAGTCGACCGTCTCGGACGCCTGCGCAATCGTGTACTGCGCCTCTTCCGATGCGTCGAGGTAGATGATCTCGTCGGTCACCTTGCCACCCGTCACCTTGCGGTACGGGGTCTGGATGAACCCGAACTCCGAGACCGTCGCCATCGAGGCGAGCGAGCCGATCAGACCGATGTTCGGACCTTCAGGTGTCTCAATCGGACACATGCGGCCGTAGTGGGTCGGATGGACGTCGCGGACTTCGATCGGCGCGCGCTCACGTGTCAGACCGCCGGCACCGAGAGCCGACAGGCGACGGCGGTGGGTGAGGCCATCGAGCGAGTTGGTCTGCTGCATGAACTGCGACAGCTGTGACGAGCCGAAGAACTCCTTCAGCGCGGCCACGACCGGGCGGATGTTGATGATCGTCTGCGGCGTGATCGTGTCGACGTCTTCCGTCGTCATGCGCTCGCGGACAACGCGCTCCATGCGGTAGAGACCAACACGGAACGCCTCCTGGATCAGTTCGCCCGTGGTGCGGAGACGACGGTTACCGAAGTGCTCGTACTCGTCGAGCTCGGCACGGATCGGCCCGCGATCCATCGCGTAGGAGTCGGCGGCGAAGTCCTTCGAGTCCTCCGCAACACCAAGCATGTGCGGCAACGCAACGAGCTTCTGAACGAGCGCAAGGATGTCCTGCGTTGTCAGAACACGCGTGTCGTCGGGCACGTTGATGCCGAGGCGCTGGTTCAGCTTGTAGCGGCCGACCTTCGTCAGGTCGTAACGCTTGGGATCGAAGAACAGCGAGCGGAGAAGGTTCCGCGCGTTGTCGAGCGTCGGCGGCTCACCCGGGCGCTGCTTCTTGAAGACCTCGATCAGCGCCTCTTCTTCGCGCGATGTCGTGTCCTTATCGAGCGTGCTCTGGATGAAGTGCGAGTTGTTGAACAGGGCAAGGATCGCCTCGTTCGTCGACGTGTCGAGCTGGAAGCCCGTGGTTGGGTCCTCCGCCGGCAGGGCGCGCAGCAACGTAGTGATCGGGAGCTTGCGCTTCCGGTCGATACGGGCGTACACGACACCCTTCTTGTCGATCTCGAGTTCGAGCCACGAACCGCGGCTCGGCATCAGGTTCGCGGTGAAGACCTGCTTCGTCGCGTCCTTCGGCTCCATCAGATAGGCGCCCGGGCTACGGACGAGCTGCGTGACAATCACGCGCTCAGTCCCGTTGATGATGAATGTCCCCCATTCGGTCATCATCGGGAAGTCGCCCATAAACACCGTCTGCTCCCGGATCTCGCCCGTGTCCTTATTAACGAACCGAACGGTCATCGAGAGCGGGGCCTGGAACGTCAGGTCCTTTTCACGGCACTCCTGAATAGAAAACTGCGGCTCTCCGAACCGGTAATCGCCAAACTCAACGGCGAGTGAGCCTGTGTAGTCCTCGATCGGCGAGATGTCATCGATCGTCTCGCGAAGACCTTCACGAAGGAACCAATCAAACGACTCCCGCTGGATGTCGATCAGATTGGGGAGGTCGAGGACGTGCTTGAGGCGGGAAAACGACTTGCGCGCGCGAGGCGCAGTGACCGTGTGGGCCAAGAAGAACAGCCTCCCTTAGATGCTTATGTGGTGAGGGCGCGGCGGATCGGTACGGAGTACGTCAGAGCAGCGACGAGAACAAAAGACACGTGCAGACAGCAATTGCAACAGCGAATTCTTTCTTTACAGCGAAAATCTATGGCAGGGCAGTGCGATAAACCGGACGGCGGCGAACCTCTGAGGTTAGCGAAGCGGCCCTCCAGCCGCAAGGACATGCGACGAGGGCCGGTGCCGGCGACCGACACAGCCTAGCAGCGCCCGCCGGACTGCGGCGTGGAGTGGCATTCGCTACTAGCTCTGACTACTAGCGCCGGCCCGGGGACGGAGTCTCGATTGTGGCTACCAATCGTTGCGCAGCACCAATCACGGTAGGCCGGGCACCGGACAACAAAAAGCGGAGGGCCGAGCTTTCGCCCGGCCCTCCGCCAAGAACCCGATCGTGATCGAACTACTTGATCTCGACCGAAGCGCCAGCCTCTTCAAGCTGCGCCTTAACGCTGTCGGCCTCGTCCTTGTTCACGCCCTCCTTGACAGGAGCGGGTGCGCCGTCGACGAGATCCTTGGCCTCCTTGAGACCAAGGCCGGTGATTGCGCGGACGACCTTGATCACGTTGATCTTCTGGTCACCAGCGGCCGTGAGGACGACGTCGAATGCCGTCTTCTCCTCGGCAGCTTCGCCGCCGCCGCCACCAGCGGCCGGAGCAGCAACGGCAACTGCAGCCGCAGCCTGAATGCCCCACTCATCTTCAATCTTCTTCTTCAATTCGACCAGCTCAAGAACGGTCATGCTCCCGAGCTGCTCGAAGACGGTGTCAACAGCCGCCATCGTCATGCCTCCTGGTCCGAATTGGATTCTTCTTCTGACGCAGCCGATTCCTCGGCTGCAGGTTCTGCGGTCTCTGCTTCAGCTGCGGGCTCCGCTGCTGCCTCAGCCTCTTCGGCTGGTGCCTCAGCTTCTGCGGCAGGAGCATCGGCCTCAACGGCCGGCGCCTCTGCTGCGGGTGCCGCATCGGCACCACCCAGCTGCTCGATCCGGGCGTCGATCAGCCCGACGAGGTTCTGAAGCGGAGCGTTGATGAGACCAAGCAGGCCGTTGAGCGGCCCGATGATCGCGCCGAGCACCTGTCCACGTAGGACATCGACCGGCGGGAGCTTGGCGAACTCCTCCACCTCTTCGGCGGAGATATTGCGGCCCTGCAGCACGCCGCCCTTGATCATGAGCACCTTCGTCTCACGAGCCGAGTCGGAGATTGCCTTGGCAACCGCAACGGCATCGCCGTCCGAGTCAATAAACGCAACAGCAGACGGGCCCTCAAGCAGCGCAAGCAGCGCGTCAGCACCGGCAGCCTCAGCTGCACGACGCGTCAGCGTGTTCTTGACCACGCTAAACGATGCTCCGCTCTCGTACAGCCGCCCACGCAGCTTGTCGAGTTGAGGCATCGTCAGACCGCGGTAATCCGCGACGATGAGGGTTTCCGCCGTCCGAAGCTTCTCGGTGAGCTCGGCGATAACCAGTTCCTTGTCTTCCTTCTTCATTCCACCTCCTCCTTCAAACGAACGAGCCCGCACGTTGGCGGGCTCGCAAGGAGGTGAAACAGATCTCCCAGGAGGCCGCCTCGGGAGGGCTTCCGCGGCGCATGCCGCTGCCTCCTGTCTTTGGCGACGGGCTCTGAATTAGGCCGTTACTGCTTCGGCCTCCACCAGCTCGTCGACGATGCCCCGGGTCTTCAACGGATCAACATGGATCCCCGGGCCCATCGTGCTTGTGAGCGTGATCTTCTTGATGTAGCGGCCCTTCGCGGCGGAGGGCTTCGCACGCACGATCTCATCGATCAGGGCGGCGTAGTTCTCAACCAGGGAACGCTCGTCGAAACTCTTCTTGCCGATCGCGATGTGCACGTTGGCGCCGCGGTCGGTGCGGTACTCAAGCTTGCCGGCCTTCGCATCCTTGACCGCCTTCGCCACGTCGAACGTGACGGTGCCGGTCTTGGGGTTCGGCATCAGGCCGCGCGGGCCGAGAACACGACCGAGCTTGCCGACGTTGCCCATCTGATCGGGCGTCGCAATTGCGACGTCGAAGTCAGTGAAGCCCTCTTCGATCCGCTTCGCGAGATCGGCAGACCCGACGACGTCGGCTCCGGCCTCTTCGGCCTCCTTCGCCTTCTCGCCTTCGGCGAACACGGCAACCCGCTGCGTGCGGCCGGTGCCGTTCGGCAGCATCATGGTGCCGCGAAGCTGCTCGTCGGCATGACGCACGTTCAGGCCGAGGAGCAGATGCACCTCAACCGTCTCGTCGAACTTCGCCGTCTGATTCGCCTTCAGCAGACGAACGGCGTCGACCGGCGAATACTCGCGGTCGCGATCCACGGCTGCGCGAGCCGCTGTGTACTGCTTGCCGTGCTGAGCCATTACCGGGTCACCTCGCTCTTCATGCTTCCACCTCGACGCCCATCGACCGAGCGGTGCCGGCGATGACCTGCATCGCCTGCTCGACGTCACGTGCGTTGAGGTCGACGATCTTCGTCTCGGCGATCGAACGGAGCTGCGCCTTGGTCAACTTGCCAACCTTGGTGCGGTTCGGTTCGGCCGATCCCTTGTCCAGCCGCAGCGCTTCCTTGATCAGGACGGCCGCCGGCGGTGTCTTCGTGATGAAGTCGAAGCTGCGGTCTTCGTAGACCGAGATCTCGACCGGAATGATGCGGCCATTGTCCTGCTGCGTCTGCGCATTGAAGGCCTTGCAGAAGTCCATGATGTTGACGCCGTGCTGACCCAGAGCAGGGCCGACCGGCGGGGCAGGGTTTGCCTGTCCACCCGGGATCTGCAGCTTGATAACGGTGAGTACTTTCTTTGCCACTTTGGTCGCGCTCCTCGCCTGAACCTAGTCGATCTTCTTCACTTGGTCGAAGCCGAGCTCGACCGGGACCTGACGCTCAAAGATATCCACGAGCACCTTAAGCTTCTGCTGATCGGCATTGACGTCGACGATCTCGCCGTCGAAGTCGGAGAGCGGGCCGCTCGTGACCTTCACCGATTCGCCAAGCGTGAACTCCGCCTGCGACCGTGGGCGCTCCGCCGTGGAGGCGCCCGTCTTGAGGATCCGATCGACCTCACCCTGCTGCAGCGGCACGGGCTTCGAGCCAGCGCCGACGAACCCGGTGACACCGGGAGTGTTCTTCACGACCATCCATGCGTCGTCGTTCAAATCCATGTTCACGAGGACGTAGCCCGGGAGGACGCGCTTCTCAGCGGTCACCTTCTGGCCATCCTTTGTCTCGATCACCTGCTCGGTCGGCACAACGACGCGACGGAATCGCGGACGCTGCCCCATCGAATCGATGCGGTGCTCGAGGTTGGCCTTGACCTTGTTCTCATGGCCGGAATACGTGTTGACGACGTACCACTGAAACATGTGACTCCTACAGGAGAACCTTCTGGACTACTTCTTTCCAGACTTGGTCGTTGAGGTACAGGAATGCGCCGACGACGATGCAGGCAGCGACGACCACGACGGTGCCGTGGATCACCTGGCTCTGACCGGGCCATTCGACCTTCTTGAGCTCAGCCCAAGATTCGCCGGCGAAGGACAGCATGCCCCCACGCCCCGCGGCGGAGTCGGAATGAACGGCCGGTGAGCCGTCGATGTTTGCCTCGCGTGCCATAGAAACGGTGTTAGCGCGTCTCCCGATGTGGGGTGTGCGTTCCGCACCAACGGCAGAACTTGCGGAACTCCACGCGGTCAGGCGTGTTCCGCTTCGACTTCATGGTCTGGTAGTTGCGACGCTTGCACTCAGTGCAGGCAAGCGTGATGGCGACTCTAACTCCGGACTTGGCCAAGATGATTCCTCAGGTGGGATACTCGAAACGGAAACTTTGCGAGACGCATGCGCCTCTCCCATGGCAGGCTGACGCACTGCCGAAGGGCCGCGGCAGTGTAGCTGGACCCGCCCGGTCCCGCGCAGAAAGAGGCGCGGTCGGAGCTATTCAGTCACAACTACCGGACGGCACTCGGTACACTGCGGGCCGACTTGGCGGCGTAGCTCAGCTGGTTAGAGCGTCGGACTCATAACCCGAAGGTCGGTGGTTCGAGCCCACCCGCCGCTACTCCAAGGAATCGGTCAATCGTATGCCACTCGCGGCACATGGATGCGCTCGAGTGGCATACGAGAGCCGAAGGCCCTGCTGCGAAGCTCAGACGACTTGTGTCGCTCTGAGAAGCGCGTCGCGGATCGCTGCAGCCTCTTCCTCATTCTCACGCGTCAGATCGATGCGCACCAAGCCCGACGGAAACGCGTCGTGGAGGAGATCGATCCCTACGACACCCACGCTGTCGGGATCCCCAGGGTGCGCGCGATGCAGCTCGCGTACCCGTACCGAGACACCCTGCAGGCCAACGAGGTGTGTGATCTCGGTCGCCGCCTCGTAGGGGCCCGCATCCTCACCGCGACGTGGCTCCACGCTCGCGACAACCCAACGGCCCGAGACAGGCCCAACCAATCCCCTGACGACTTTCTTTTCTGGCTCCGTCCATGTCGCGACGGCATCCCCGGCTAGCCGCATCGCCATCTTCCTCGGCCGCGGCGTCCCGGTGCTTGCCAACGGGCTGGTCGTCTCGGCGTTCGGCTTTGTTGTTGGTGCCGCGCTCCTTGGCTTCCGTCCCGGCCTCACCTCGCTGCCGGCGCTCGCGCTCGTCACGATCGTCACTGCGGCTTCCTGCACGTGCTTCGGGATGGTCCTCGGTTCGATCGGGCTGCGTGGCAAAGACTTCTTCTTCGTCGCAAACCTCGCCTACTACTTGCTGCTGCTCTTCTGCGGCATCAACGTCCCGCTCGGCTCGATGCCACAGTGGATGCAGGTTGTAGGGAATTGCCTACCACTCACCCACGGCGTCGCCGCAGCGCGCGAGGTCGCGGCCGGTGGATCTCTCAGAAGCGTTGCCGGCCTGACCGGTACGGAAGCGGCAATCGGTATCGCCTATGCCGCGACCGGCTTCCTCATGTTCCGGCTGCTTGAGCGATCGTCGCGCCATGCGGGCGCGATGGACACCTTCTAGGCCGAGACGGCTTCCGCAACAGAGGCCGGTGGCAAGGCGACGACAAAACGCGCACCGCCGCCTGGTTCGCTCTCGACGGTGACATCGCCGCCCATCGCGGTCGTCAACTGTTTGACAATCGCAAGACCGAGGCCTGAGCCGACAGGACGTTCCTTGCCGTGCTTGTCGTAGAGGTAGAAGCGCTCGAAGGCGCGATCGCGGTCGTCGGTGGTGAGCCCAGGGCCCGTGTCGGTCACGGTCAAGCGGCCCGGTGCGACCTCAACCGCAACCGTGCCACCTTCCGGTGTCTCACGCAAAGCGTTCTCAACGAGATTTGATGCGACCTGCAGGACACGGTCAGCGTCGGCCTGCACCCACACTTCGACCTCACCAACCACCGACAGGGTGACGCCAAACGTCCGCGCCGTTGTTGCATGCCGGGCTACCGCTTCCCGCGCGACCTGGGTGAGGTCGACGGCCTCGCGGCGCACAGAGAACGACGCACGGCGCATCCGGGCGAGGTCGAGAATGTCGTAGACGAGTCGCTCAAGACGCCGCGCCTCAACTCCGATCGTCCGCGCCGCATCGTCGGGCGCAAAGACACCCTCCGCCAGCCCCTCGGCGTACCCGCGGATCGCGGTTAGCGGCGTCTTCAACTCATGGCTCACCGAGAGCAGGAAGGCTCGCTCGCTTTCGCGCGATGTGTGAAGCTCGTCGGCCATCTCGTTGAACGCCTGGGCCAGCGCCGCGAGTTCCGCGGCACCATGCTCGGGAAGCGGCTGCGGCTCCGCGCCCGACGCAAGCGCACGGCTCGCATCGGCCACCCGCGACACGGGCCGCGAGATCGACCGCGCGAGAACAAACGACAGCGCGGCGGCAAGTACCGCACCAACGAGGCCCGCCAACGCGAGATCCCGCAGGAGCGACCCCCAGATCGACGACCCGAGGTTCGCGGCTCGAAGCAGCTCCAACCCGCGAGCCCCCATCGGCCGATACGAGTAGAGGTAGGTCGTTTCTCCGAGACGAACCTTGCCGTCAGACGCCTTCGCCGTTGATCGACCGGCAGGCAGCAACGACGCCATGTTCGCGATGCGATCGACGACAACGCGGTTGGAATCCGAGGTGTAATCCTCGGCGATGTAGCTCGGCTGTTGCTGCTCCTGAACGGCCAGCAGGTCGGCGCGCTTGGCAAGGCTTGTCGCCGTCGACGCGGCGGTCGAGCGGTGCGCGAGATACGCGCCGATCGAGACGGTGATTCCCACCGAGAGGACGATCGCCGCGAAGACCGCAGCGAAAAGCCTCCCCTGGAGCGACTCGATCATCGTGCGATGGCTTTATACCCCGAGCCCCGCAACGTGCGGATCAGCTCGGGGCGGCCAAGCTTGCGGCGCAACTGGGCCACATGAACGTCGACCGTTCGCGTTCCGCCCGGGTACTCAAGCCCCCACACGCGATCGAGCAGCACGTCGCGCGAAAGGACGGCGCCCGGGTTGGCGGCGAAGTATGCGAGGAGCTCGAACTCCTTCGCGGTCAGGTCGACTTCACGGCCGTCGACGACCACCTCGTGTGTTTCACGGTTGAGGGCAACGTCACCGAGTTCGTAGGACTCACGCTTTGCGGGCTGCTGCTCGGTGCGGCGGAGGATCGCCTTGATTCTGGCCACGAGTTCCCGGCCAGAAAAGGGCTTCGTAACGTAGTCGTCTGCGCCAACCTCAAGGCCGACGACGCGATCGAACTCTTCGTCACGGGCGGTGAGCATCAGGATCGGCACCTGCGAGCGCATGCGGATCGACCGGCATACCTCGAAGCCGTCCATGCCAGGAAGACCGATGTCGAGAACAACCATGCGAATCTGATGTCGGTCGAGCTCGACCAGCCCCTCCTCGCCTGAGCGAACCCACACGACCTGGTACCCGTCCTTGGTCAGGTACCCACGAATCAGCTCGCCAACCGACGGCTCATCCTCGACAAGCAGAACTGTTCCCGCCACGCCTACCGCACGCTCAGGGCGTTTCGGCCCATGTCTTGGAGGCGTAGTAGCCGCCGGCAAGCGCCAGCAAGAACGCGACGAAGGTCTTGGCCATAGCCATCACTGCTGCACCCCCGCAGGGCCCCGACCTGGCTGCAAACGCAGCAACACCGTCGCACCACCGTCGACGCGGATCGAGGTTGCCCCCATCCCCTTGCGGATGCCGGAAGGCGGAACAGGCTGCCCCTGGAACCGAATGATCGTCTTCCCGTCGATCGGGAGGGTGACAACACTGCCGTCGACCTCTCGGAGTGTGAGCGCGCCGTTGCCGGCTGAAACCACACGCCCGTGGTCATAGATGACCGTGTGGGGCACCTTCTTCAAAAGCAGGTTGATCTCTGCATGCGACCAGCCCTGCGGCAGAGTGTCGCCAGCAGCTGCGAGTGCTTGCAGGCCGGCCACGCGCTGAGCGCCCGTCGCGGCAGGCTGTGGCGTGGCGTTTGGCGGCGTCGGTGCCGTCGCTGCCGGTGGTGGCGGCGCATCTGCGCGAGGCCCGGCGAATGCCTGGGAGGCAAGAAGTGAGGTTGCCGCAACACCAGCAGCAAGGGTCACTACAGCGCGGACAGCGGTCGGATTCACGTCGTCAGAGTCGTTTGGCGGTGTCAGTGTTGCGTGCGACGAACGTAAAGCGAACGTAAAACGCTCGTCGGCGGGACAGTGCTGCCGTCGATCGGTCGGACGGCTCGTACATGCGAGTCGTGCAGCCATCTACGCATTTCCCCCTACGCGATCACTGCCCGCCCGGTCAGGACCGCCACTTGGTTGATTGAGCACCTCTCCAAGGTGTTCGCAGGAAGCGTGGCGGAGAATTCGCCTGGTGTCAACAGTCCGCGTCACACCGCCGCGTGGTGTCTCGCCCGCGCCCAGGCGAGACACCCGCGGCGATCTTTATGCCGCGTCAGACACGAGACGAAGCGGGCTGATGCTGACCGCCTGCTCGAGTTCACGCCGCAAACGCAGAAAAGTCGATGCGAACTCTGGACGCGCAACCAGGTCGGGACTTACCTCGTCAAGCACACACGATCGATCCCAGAATGGGCAGTCCGACCCTGGGCAGATCACTCGCTCGCCCTCAACAACGAGTTCCAACGTGCACATTCCGTCCGAGTTCATGAGCCGCATGATCGGGAGCGACGGAGCGATCGCCATCGGGCCGAACCCTGAAATCGCGGTGCGGAAAGGTACGGAGTGGAGCTATCGACCGAGCACGGAGAGCGCACGCAGCGGGATCCGCGCGAGGCCGTGCTCATCGCCCGGCGCGCCGATTTCCCCGCTGAGCAGACGCTCGACGCTCGACCACAGAAGGCGCGTTCGCGCGACACGCCACGACGCGCGCGGCCAGCGGTCAAGGGCGATTTTCAGCTTCCACGACGCCTTGTGGAGCGGCCCTAGCGCGGCGTCAACCGCAGCCTCGTAGGGAACGAGCGTCGACGTGCGTCCGGCAAGCAGATCGAGGATCGCTTCGGACGCTCGCGCCGAAGAGACGAAGCACTCGTACATTCCGTCGCCTGAAGTCGGGTCAACAAGACCCGCGGCATCGCCGACAAGCAGCGCCTGACGGCCCGCAATCGTCGTTCCTGGTCGGCGCAACGGGAGGCGGTGACCGCGCAGAGCGTCGAGCTGAGATGCCTCAATCCCGTGGGCCTCGCAGAGGCGATCGAGGAACTCACGCAGTTTCGGCCCCTCGTCGAGCCATGCCCCGACGCCAACGTTCGCGTGATCACCCTTCGCGAACACCCAGCCGTAGCCGCCGGGGATATCTGCGAGCTCGATGATCGCGCGGTGTTTGTAGCGGTCGCGATCAAGCACACCCCATGCTGCATTGCCCTCGTAGGCGACCCCGTGCACGATCCCGCCACCGAGACCAAGCGCCTTGGCGCTCATCCCATTTGCACCGTCTGCCCCAACGATCGCGGTTGCGCGCACGCGCTCTGTTCCGTTGAGCACGAGAACGTTCCCGTCCTCGAACGAGACGCGCGTCTCCTCACGAACATCGGCGCCACGCTCGCGGGCCGCGTCGAGCAAGAACGCATCGAGCCGACGGCGCTGCGTCATCCACACCACAGGCTGCTTCGCGTGGCGCACAACGCTCTCGTCGTAACGGAAGCGAAGCTCGACGACGTCGACCTTGTCTTCAACCACGGGGGACGGGTCGACCGGGCACTGGCGCACCGCACGCAGGGTCATTCCACCGCCGCACGGTTTATCTCGCGGGAAGCGAGCCTTGTCGACCACAAGCACCTTTGCCCCGGCCTCGGCCAAGCGAAGTGCTGTTGTCGAACCGGCGGGTCCTGCCCCCACCACGACTGCGTCGTACTCCTTCACCACCCTGAGGCTACAATGCGGCGCCCCAGGGGGTGTGCCCGAGCGGCCAAAGGGAACGGGCTGTAAACCCGTCGGCTCAGCCTACAGAGGTTCGAATCCTCTCGCCCCCACTGGAACTCCTTGCTGTTCGGCCCGCGGAAGCTCCGCGGGCCGAACGGTACGGGGAACACGTCGCCTAGGCTCGAACCGACTCGAGACCGTCTGAAAGATGACGGCGGAGCACGTCAAGATCACCGGTCGACTCGAGGTCGGAAACGAGAGTCCGGTGGTGGTCGATCATGCGCGAACGCGTCCAGATCGGCCGGAGCTGTGCGAGGAAGAGGTTGAGCTCGGCCGAGAGGCGCAGGTAGGCCTCTTCAATTCGAGGACTCTGCCCGGCCCGCACAAGTGATTCGTGAAAGTCGGCGTGCGCCTCGGCGATCTCCGACCATTCCGACGTCTTCGCTCGGCATACGCGCACCAATCCTGAGAGCGACTCATGCACCCCATCCGGCAACGTGCCTCCGTTCTTGTCGAGCGCGAGCCGGCATGCCTCAACCTCAAGTGCCGCCCGCAGCTCAAAGAGTGGCGTCAGGTCAGTTTCACCAAGCTGTGCCACGGTTGCCCCGCGGTCTGGAACGATTCGAATCAGACCCTCGTTAGCAACTTGCCGCAACGCGGCCCGAAGTGTGTGCCGAGACACCTGGTACGCCTCAGCCAACGTGGCTTCTCGCAGCGGCGTGCCAGGCGCGAGGTCGCCGGAAAGAATCCGCGACCTGATCGTGCTTGCCAATTCGTCGATCACCGACTGGCGCTTGAGCGGAGTCGTGCCTGAATGGATGCTCATGCGGTAGCGGCGTTCGACGACCGCGAAAGCGCAAGAACCCCCAGGCCGGCAAGCACGAGCACGACCCCCGTAACAGCTAGCACCCCGAATGGCTCGTGCAGGACGGAGACACCGAGCAGCGCCGCTGTAACCGGCTCGGCAAGCACGATGGTGGTGGTCTCAGATGCCGTCAAGTGACGCAGGCCGCGAGCAAACAGAAGGTACGCGAGGACAGTTGGAACCACCGCAAGGTAGACGGCGAGCTCCACGCCCCGCCCTGTGCCAAGCCAACGCGTGTCGCCGAGCAGCAACACCGGGAGGAGCATGATCGATCCGACGCCAAACGCAGCCCCCATCACTCTGGTGGGAGTTCCCCCCGCGCGCAGCATCCGCTTGGCGATCACCGTGTAGCTCGCGTACGCAACGCCGCTCGCGAGGGCGAGGACGATCCCTGCAGCAGATACCTCTCCGTGCGCGGCACCACCGACGCTGAGTGCGGTCATTCCTGCGATCGCAAGTGCCGTCGCGGTGAGCCATCGCCTTCCGGGCCAGCCGTCGCCAAACACTCCATCGAGCAGTCCCGAAGCGATCGGCCCCGAGCCGATTGCGATTACGGCACCGACCGCAACCCCAGCGCGATGCACGGCCTCGAAGAACGTCAGCTGATACGTCGCAACTGCCGCCCCTGCCAAGACGACCAGCATCGGCCCTAGGCGACCCACACCACGGGGCATTGCGAGTGCGAGCACACCGAGGATGGCGCCCCCAATCACCACCCGTGCAGCACCGACCGTGAGCGGCGAGAGATCAGCCGGGCCGAGTGCTTGTGCCGTTCCGGTCGTTCCAAACAGAACTGCAGCGATGAGGACGTACACCCGGGCCACTTTCCAGATTGTTGCACAATGTCACATTCTTCGTGTGCATCGCCGTGGACGGGGCTAGGTCGTCGACAACTCGCCCCACGCGTTGAATCTCGAACGGCCGTTTTCGTAGTGCTTCAGCCACTGGTCGGCAATCAGCGGTCCGCGGATGCCAGCACGAGACATTGCGTTGGCGAACCACGCACGGTCGTAGTAGAGATGGTCGAGTCCGGCATACCGCTCCCGGTAGGCGTCTTCACCACCAACCGTTGCGATCCGCCGCGCGAGCGCCTCGGCTTCGTGCGCCTTGTCGGGCACGTCGATCACCGCAACCGCGCGGCGGGCCTTCGCAACCATGCGCTCAAGCACACCCGTCGCGTAGTCGAGTTCGGGGAAGTACATGAACACGCCGAACGCAACAACGATGTCGGCCTGCTCGCCGAGATCGAAGTCAGCCGCATCGGCCACTGCGAAGGTGGCCTCGGGCATCACATCGCGTGCGTACCCGATCAGCGTGGAGGAGCGGTCGATCCCCGACACGCGGATCCCATGTTCGCGAAGCGCGTACAGGAATGCGCCAGCACCACAGCCAACCTCGAAGACCGAGTCACCCTCGCTGAGCCCGAGTTCGTCGACCCATCGGGCGGTTGCTTCGCGCCACGCGTCCTCGCGCACGTCACCAAATCCCGTATCAAGACCGTCGGCAGCGAGGAGCGCGGCCAGGAGCGGCTTCTCGGCGTCCAGCGTGCGACGCTCCCAAACCTCGTCCCACGCCGCGTTCACGAGGCGGCCGCCGCCAGCGTGTCGCGCAACAAGCCCGCGAAGATGACGTTCTCCTCTGAGGTGCGGACGCCAAGTCGAAGCCAGCCGCGCCCGTCTCCGAATTTCGACGAAACGTTCTTGACGTCAAGCGAATGAGCGACAAGGAGCGCCTGTCGTGTCGCCTGTGCGACCGCCGCGCTTCCACGCAGCTTGACGAGCATGAAGTTCCCGCCGCTCGGCCAGATCGCGTCTATCTCCGGATCGCTCGTGAGCATGGCGCGCAGCTCGGCTCGGTCAGAGATCGTCTGCGCGACCGACGCCTCGATATCGAGCCGGAACTTCGGGATCAGCTCAAGGAAGTACTCCGAGATCGCGCTCATATTCCAAATTGGGAGGGCAGCGCCGATCGCTGCGACCACTTCTGGATCGCACGAATAGAGGTACCCGAGCCGCAGCCCCGGCACCCCAAGCGTCTTACTCATGCTCACAAGAACAACCACATTCGTGAGTGGCTCACGCTCAAGCAGCGTGGCAAGCGGCGTCTCGCCGGAAAAGTCGATGAAGCTCTCGTCGACCAGAAATCGGGTGCCCGGGAAACGCTTTGCCAGCGCATGGAGCGACGCTGAAGGCAACGTCGTTCCCGTCGGGTTGTTCGGGTTCACGACGGTCACCCAACGCTCTGCAGCCGCGCGTTCGGCGAGTCGATCGAGGATGGCGGACACATCGCCGTCGTCCCCGTAGGTCGTGGCGTGCCCGAACATCCGGGGGTACTCGCCGAAGCTTGGCGTCGGGATCGCGATCGGTTCGTCACCAACCAGGTCGCGCAGGAGCGGAAACCCCTGCGTCGCGCCGTGGAGAATCTGTAGCCGAGCCGGCGTGAGCTCCATGGCCAGCCCGAGCTTTTCGTTCAGCACAACCTGGGTCGATCCGTATCGCTTCAGCAGATCCGGGAGCGCGTGGCGCAACGCGGCGATCATGCCGTCAGTTGGGAAGTGAACGTTCCGCATGAACGCGAAGTCCTGGACGTCAAGCGCCCAGTCGCCTCCCTGCGCCCGGTCAAGCGTCGCTGCGCGCTGCTCCGGTTCGAAGCGGAAGCGGGCGACCGCGAGATCGTTTGGGTCGTCGACCTCGATCCACGTGTCACCCGCGACGATCTCCGCAGCAATTCGGTGTGCCGGGATATTCGCGAGCATCCCAAGCACAAGCTCGTAGTAGCTCGAACCGTCGATCTGATGCGCGTACACGTGGAGCAGCGGACGCAGCGTGCTCTCGATGAACGTTCGGCTGAAGCGATAGATGTTGAGGGTCTTGAACTTGTCGGCGTAGCTGAAACTCGCGTCCTGAAGGTGCGGCGGGTAGACGTTCGTCACGAAGCCGCCCATGACCGAGACGACGGTGCCATCCATGCCCGACCGGTAGTGATCGACGAGCGCGACGTTTCCTTGCCGCTCCACAAGACGCCGCAGCAGGCGTGTCTCGAAGAGCAGGTCGCACTCGATCAGGAGCACATCGCCGGCGAGCTCCATCTGGTCGAGCGCAAGCGCGAGCGACACGATGTTGTTGGTCTCTGCATACGCCACGTTCTCGATGAACTGAAATCTCATCGCCGGGTAGTACTCCACGAGGTACGACGTAACGTCTGACGCGCGATAGCCGGTGACGACCGTGACGTCGGTGACGCCGAGCTCGACGAGCGAATCGACGATGCGCGCAAGAATCGTCGTGCCTCCCACAGGGAGGAGCGCCTTGTGACAGTCGTCGGTAAGTGGGCGCATGCGTCGGCCGTAGCCCGCTGCGAGGACGATCGCTTGCATCGCGGGCACCCTACTTACCGCGGCTTGAGCGTGAGAGACCTTCGCGTAAGAAGCGACATGTTTGAGGGGCGTCCTCGACACTCGCTTGCCAGCGCTCGCTCGCGCTCAACCAGCGCAGTACCGCCTCCGCCTCGAACGTCGAGACACCGCGGCGGCCCGCAACACGAGTCTTCAAGAGCGCGCGGAGCACAACCCCCCGAGAGACCTCCGCGGGGGGCTCAACGCCATCGAGGATCACGACGCCACGCGCGGCCGTCGCGACACGACGGTACGCAGCCTCCTCCAGAAGCCGGTAGTCGACGAGAAATCCCTCCTCATCGACAAGCGGGGCGTCGTCACCGCCCAATGCCGGCGTCACCCCGTCGATCCACTGGTAGGCGGGACGTTCGGCGAAGCCGATCGCCAACGGCGTCACGTTCTCGAGGCTGTCGAGAATGACCAGATCGTCGGCGACGACGACTCCACCCGTGTCGAGCCACGCATCGACCAACGCGGCACGCGCGACGACCGAGCCCACGACGACAAATGCCGCGTCGCTTGAGGGCAGCGTGATCGCGGTCGCCTGCCAGGCTGGCGACTCGTGGGCACGAGACCAAGCCGCGACGACCGCCGACCTCGCCCGCGACGGCAGCTGGTAGCCAGACGCACAACGGCGTCGACCGATTCTCGCGCCCTGAACCACGTACCCGTCGCACTCGGTCACGACGTTCACCATCGCCACGGGGTCGTCCGTTTCCTGGCTCGTAAGCCCTGCGAGAGCTCGCCCCACCCAATCCGCTTCACTCGCTCCTGGAAACCGAACCTCGATCGCGGCAGCCCCAAGGCGGTAGCTTCGACTCACCTCTCCGATCGCGATCGTCGACTCACGCACGGCGCGTGAGGGCGCCCCAAGATCAGGCAACGCCGCGCGACCTTCTATCGCAAGCACACCGGCCTCGATCCACGCTGCGACGAGATCTCCGAGTGCAGCGGCCGCCCTCTCGACCGGCACGGCCGTCGCCTCGGCAAGCTCCTGCCCGATTGTCTCGAGGTCGACACCTTCCGTAAGTGCGGCCCAGACATAAGGGCCACTCCCATCGACAACGAGCAGCTCCTCCGAGGCGGGAACACGAAGGACAAGATCGTCGTCGAGAAACCATGCTTGCACTCCCGGAGCGGCCCGCGGCGTGCCCTGCTCCCACCCCACGACACGATCCGCCGGGCGTGGCCACGCGAGTCCGGAGCCGTCCGGGCCGGGTGCGACCCGCATCAAGGGGCCGTGTTGAGCGGGCGGCGCAGTCATCGCAGAAAGCTCGTTCCCAGCTTGAAGGATCGTCGCAACGAGACCGTCGGGAACACGCCAGCGGACAAGTGGCGTGGCCTCAAGTTCCAGGAATCGTGCGCGTCCATCGACGTCCACCAACGCTGTGAGCCCCACCACGTGGAACGATGCGTCTCCTTCGCGCGCACGTCGTCGAACCAGGAGCAGCTCGCGCAATCCCGCGAATGCGTCCCCGAGCAGTGAGCTCAGCTCACCAAAGGTGGCCTCGGGCAGGACGCTCTCCTGAGCCTGAAGCCCTGCCAGCGCATAGTGCGGTGGGGTGGGCGTGGCGGCCTCCTCACCATCACGACATTCCTCCGTGCCTGCTGGCGAAGGCAGCGAAGAACAGCTCAACGCTCGTCGGCTACGCGCTCGATGGCTACGGGATCTACGTCACGAAGGACAGCGCGGGGAACCTGCCGACGAACACGTCACTCGACGCGTGCCACGGCACGACAAGCACCGTGCCCTGGAATGGCAAGCAAACGCGGACATACCACTACGTTGCGACCCTCGAATACCCGTACGCCGTCGGCTGTTACCACGGCACGGCAATCACCGCGAAGGCCGGTCAGGGTGGCGGTGCGGGAGCGGGCGGAGGCCCACCCGGGCCGTAGGGTTAGGCCGCTTGCGCGACGCCGAGCGCGTCGAACACGATCGCGAGCAGTTCGTCCTTCGCGTACGGCTTCGGGAGGAACGAGTAGCCAGCCTCGATCAGCGGCAGGTGCACGAGCGGTGCTGAGGCATACCCGGACGTGACCACAACCCGAATATCGGGGCGAAGGAAGGTCGCATGGTTCGCAAGATCAAAGCCGCTCCCGTCGGGCATCACGAGATCCGTGATCATCACGTCGACCGGCCGGACTGGATCACTAAGCGCCGCGATCGCGTTGGCACACGAACTCACCACAGTGGTCGAAAAGCCAGCAGCACGCAGAAATGCGTCAGTGACTTCGCGGAGAACTTGGTAGTCCTCCGCAAGCAAGATGTTGAGCCGCTCCACCAAAACAGGTCGCACGATATGCAGCTGTCGGTCGAAGCAGGGATGCTCGCGGATTGAATCCGGTCGGAGCGAATGTTGCAAAAGCGTGCCAATTCTGTGACGAACGAGCCGAGACCTGCGCACGCGGCTCCCCTATCGGCAAGACTGTGCTCGTGGCAAACGTCCTCTTTGTCTGCGTCGCTAACTCGGGCCGATCGGTCATGGCCGAGCGGCTCTTCCGTCGTGAAGTCGACGGCCGACACCAGGCGCTCTCGGCCGGAAGCAAGCCCGGCGCCTCGCCACACCCCGTGGTGCTCGAGGCGCTCGCCGAGCTGGATATCGACGCATCCGATCACACCCCGCAGCTCTTGACCGACGAGCTCGTTGAGTGGGCAGACGTGATCGTCGCCACCTGTGACGACGCATGCCCCGTCGTTCCCGGGAAGCGCTACATCAACTGGCAGCTCAACGACCCGAAACATCTCGCACTGCCGGACGTGCGGGTGATCCGCGACGACATCGTCGCGCGCACCGCCACGCTTGCGCTCGATCTCGACGCCTGAGCTGGCTACCGTAGGCTCTCGCCTACACCGCCGATGCCGACGATGCCGACGATGCCGACGATGCCGACGATCAAGCTTCCCGACGACCACCCTTCCCGCGCAGAGCTTGCCGGGGAAGTGCACGCGCGTCCGCCGGCGCAAGTTGCTGCGCCAGCAGTCGTTTCGTGTCTCGCACTGATCGATGTCGCAAGCGACGAGGCCTTCGCGCACTTCAAGAGCCTTGCCGCCCAGCACGGCGTCGCTGTCACGGGTGACGGTCGGGCGCACACGATCATCGAGCTTCCTAACCTGCGGGTGAAATGGGAACGGCATGGCGAGTTCGTCACGTTCACGTTCGTAAAGGAGCTGCCCGGTGTTTCGGTCGACACGCTTGAGTCGTTTCCGACGGCGTTCGAGGCGCTTCCCGACGCGTGGCTCGCGTCGCTCCCTGGCCGGACGATCGCCGCGGCCGACATCGCCCTGTTGCCAGCACCACCTGAAGTAACAGGTGACATCGCACGTCCATGGTTCGAGCAGAACGCGCTCGCCGGCGCCCACGCCCTCGACGGAATCGCCTGGCTCTTCACCGATTTCGTCACCCGTGGCGACCAGGGCGGACGCACACGTTGGCTCGTCCTCGACTCCGGCATGGGGCCCGCGCAGAGCGCCCGGCTTGCTCAGCGGGTCGCGGAAATTGAGATCTACCGGATGATGGCGCTCCTCGCGCTGCCGCCCGCACGTCAGGCGCTCGCCGAGATCGGCCCGATTGAGCGACGTCTGGAGGACATCACCCACATGACGGCGGAGCTCCATGACGCGCTCGGCACGGCCGATTCGGCGGTGGGCGAACGTCGCCTGCTCGACGAGCTGACCCGCCTTGCAGCCGACGTCGAACATTCGGTTGCCGAAGCAGCGGTGCGGTTCTCAGCAGGCGAGGCGTATTGGCAGATCGTTCGCTCGCGCGTTTCGGAGCTGCGCGAGCGCCGAGTGGGTGACATGCGAACGATTGGTGGGTTCCTATCGCGCCGGATGGCTCCCGCAATGAGCTCCGCGGCCGCAGCCGCCCGTCGCCAAGAGGAGGTGTCGGGCAGGATCGAACGCGCGAGCACCCTGCTCCGTACGCGCGTCGACGTGACGCTCGAAGAGCAGAACCAGAAGCTGCTTGAAGCTATGGATCGCCGCAGCCATGTGTCGCTGCGCATCCAGCAGGCGGTTGAGGGACTCTCCGTTGCCGCGATCGCCTACTACGGCGCGAACCTCGTTGAGCTCATTGTCGCGCCGCTTGACCATCACTTCGGAATCGGAGGTCCGTGGATTGTTGCCGGTTCGATTCCCGTGATCGCCTACGCCGCTTGGCGGGCGCTTGAACGCGTACGCCGCGACTTGAGTCCCCACTGATGCGTCGCCTCTGGGCGTGGGTTCTTACCGTCCCGCTCTCACTCCTCGGAGTTGAGGCTGCCCATGCGCTCGGCAACCTCCTGTTCGGATCGCCTGAGCGAAACGAGCTGTTTGCGACCGAGGCTGCATTTCGAGCTGACGTCCTTCCTGCCGCGGTAGTTGTCGCCGCCGCGCTCGCGCTTTCACTCACCTCACGCGCGCTTGGCCGTTGGCCGCGCAACGGCGGAAGGCATATCCGGGCCATGCCGTTTGCGCTGCTGGCACCAGTGGCATTTGTCGCGCTCGAGTTCTGCGAGGCGTTTGCAGCGGGCAATGCCAGCCTCGCAACCGTCTCGGCCCCAGCGTTTGCGGCGGGCCTGGTGGTTCAGCTTCCGTTTGCGTTCGCGGCGCTGCTGATCGCGCGGGCGCTCCTCGTGCTCGCCGACGCCGTTTCTCGGCTGCTTCGCCCGGCCCAACCTCGACGTCGCGCACCGCATGTCTTCCTCTCCAGCTGGCTCTCCACCGAATCTGCCCCTCGTGCGGCGACCGCTCGGTCGACGTGGTCGAGTCGCGGCCCGCCCCACCTCTCGTCGGTCTAGCTGGTTGGACGGTTCTCCCGTCCAACGCCACTACTCCCTTTAGACGAGAGGACGTTGTATGCGAGCGTTTCCATACCGCCGGCTACGCCGTGCGGGCATTTCGAGCACGATCGTTGCGCTCGGGGTACTGGTCTTGGCGGGGCTCGGGTTCACGACCGCCGGTGTGGTGTGGCCGACTCGATCGATCGCATCGGCCGCCGACGGGACAGCCGACACGATGAACATGGGTCACGCCGCAACAGGTGCGAGATACTGGAAGGCTGTCGCCGGCACGAATGGTGCAGGGACAGGCATCACGAGAACGTATTTCATCTCGGCCGATGAGGTCGTGTGGGATTACACGCCAACGCACCACAACGGCATCACCGGCGAACCGTTCGACGCGACCGCCGACACGTACGTGAGGTCTGGGCCTGGTCGGATCGGCTCCCGCTACGCGAAGTGTCTCTACCGCGGCTACACCGACGGTTCTTTCGACCAGCGCACCGTGCGATCGGCCGACGAGGCGTACCTCGGAATGCTCGGCCCAATCATCCGCGCCGAGGTCGGCGACACGATCAAGGTCGTCTTCCGCAACGCATGCCCCTTCCCGACAAGCGTTCATCCGCACGGCGTGTTCTACGGGAAGGGAAGCGAAGGGGCGCCCTACGACGACGGCACGGGCAACAAGCTGAAGCTCGACGACGCCGTCGCGCACGGTCGCCGCCACACGTACGTCTGGAAGGTTCCGGAGCGTGCGGGTCCTGGCCCCGGCGATGGCAGCTCGGTGATGTGGATGTACCACTCGCACACCGACGAGGTTGCCGACACCTACGCCGGGCTAATCGGCCCGATGGAGATCACCCGGAAGGGCGATGCCCGACCCGACGGGAGCCCAAAGGACGTCAACAAGGAGTTCTTCGTTCTGTACGCCGTGATGAACGAGAACGAGAGCCCGCTCCTGAAGACGAACCTCTCCCGGTTTGCCTCTCGCCTGCTCCCTCCGCACCTCGACGAGGATGAGGAGTTTGGCGAGTCGAACTTGATGCACTCGATCAACGGCTACGTGTTTGGCAATCAGCCGATGATGACGATGAAGAAGGGCGATCACGTGCGGTGGTACGTGATGAGCATGGGCACCGAGGTTGACCTGCACACGCCGCACTGGCACGGCAACGACGCCGTCGTGAACGGCATGCGCATGGACGTCGTCAGCCTGCTGCCGGGGACGATGGTTGTCGCCGACATGGTTCCCGACGATGTCGGAACGTGGCTCTTCCACTGCCATGTGAACGATCACATCCATGCCGGGATGCTCACGCGCTACCGCGTGCTGCCGTAGGTTCGAGCTGTTAACGAGAGAGGGGCCCCGAAGGGCCCCTCTCCTATTTCTTGGGTGCGCCTCTTGGCGCGACGAGCTAGTGCTTGGCGGTCGAGATGAACGCCGCGACATCCTGAATCTGCGTCTTGCTCAGGATTGCCTTGTACGACGTCATCGCACCCTTGCCGTTCGTGACGCGCGAGATGACCGTTGCGTACGACGACTTGGTCTTGTCAAGGTTCGGGCCAACAAGACCCGTACCCGCAGCAACCTTGAGGGTGTGACATGCGCCACAACCGGTGCTGACGAAGACCTTCTTACCATTCGTGGCACTGCCCGGATTTGCGGCACCCGCAACCGGAGCACCGACGGCGAGGGCGGCCACAACAACCGCGCTCTTAAGACCGATCCGTGTGATCAACATTCCTCCATCGTCGTTCTGGAATTGGGCCCGGAAAAACTCGTCTGTACTGTAGCGGCCGGGTCCGCAAACAGTCTGGGTGAACCGTCTTAGGGGGTAGCGCTCGGCTGTTTCGGAGCAGCGTCGAGAACCTCTCGAACCTTGCGTTGCAGCGACTCCACCGTGAACGGCTTCTGCAAGAACGCCATGCTCGAGTCGATCAGACCACGATCGGCGATCGCATCGCCCGTGTAACCCGAGATAAACAGGACACGAAGATCGGGCTGCCGCGCAAGGAGCGCATCGCTCAGTTGGCGCCCGTTCATTCGCGGCATCATCACGTCGGTGACGACCAGGTCGACGCGGTCAGCACCCTCGAGCAGCTCAAGCGCCTGCTCACCGTTCTCTGCGGCCAGCACGTCGTAGCCTGATTCGCGCAACACCCGGTCGACGAACGCGCGCACAAACTCTTCGTCTTCGACAAGCAGGACGCGCTCCGTGCCACGAAGGTCGGCGGCAGGCAGATCCTCGTCTCCACCCTTTGCGACCGTGCCTTCGACGCGTGGGAGGAACACCTTGAAGGTCGTGCCGTGACCGACCTCGCTTGCAACGGTGACGAAGCCGCCGCTCTGCTCTACAACGCCGTACACGGTTGAGAGCCCCAGGCCCGTTCCTTCGCCTTGCGCTTTGGTGGTGAAGAACGGCTCAAAGCAGCGGGCGCGGGTCTCTTCGTCCATGCCCGTACCGGTATCGGTCACAGCCAACATCGAGTACCAGCCCGGCTGCGAACCAGGGTGAAGCTCAGCAACATCCGCGTCGAGCTCGACGTTCGCGGTTGTGACGGTGATCGTGCCGCCATCGGGCATTGCGTCACGCGCGTTCAACGCGAGGTTGAGCAGCACCTGACCCATGCTTGCCGGGTCGGCCTTCACCGGCCCGATCTCGGAATCGAGGTGCGACACGATCGTGACCCCGGAGAGCAGCCGCTCGAAGAGAAGCTGTGTCTCACCGACGACATCGTTCAGGTCGACCACCTGGGTCGAGAGCGTCTGGCGGCGGCTGAACGCAAGGAGCTGCTGGGTGAGGTCGGCGGCGCGATTGGCGGCCAACAGGATCTGCTGCACCTCTTCGTTTGTGCCCTCCTCGGCAGCGAGCAGCAGCAGTTCGCCGTAACCGGAGATCGCGGTCAGCAGGTTGTTGAAGTCGTGGGCGATACCGCCGGCGAGCTTGCCGACCGCCTCCATCTTCTGTGACTGCAGGAGCTGCGCCTGGGTGCGTTCGAGGGCAGCACCGCGCTCAGCAACGCGGCGCTCAAGCTCTTCGCTCCAGCGTGAGAGTTCAGCGTTGGAGGCGCGGAGCTCGTCACGGGCCTGCCGCACACCCTCGCGGGCCTGGTCGAGCGACACCGCCGCGCGCGCGACCTCGTCCTGCATGGCATTGAACGAGTCGGCCATCACTCCGACCTCGTCGTTCGTTCGCACGATCACGGGTTCGAGGTCGACCCGCGCGTGGGCTTCGTCGAGTCGGCCTTCTCCAAGGGCAGTCATCGCCCGGGTGAGGTCAGCGATCGTACCGCGGGTGAGCCGGTTGGCTGCGCTCGTAACCTCTTCCAAGGCGTGCGCGATCATGCCCGGCAGCACGAGGCCGACGGTGATCGTCAGCAGCGCGACGGCGACGAAGATGTCTTCAAGGAGCGTCACAAGCTGCTCGTGACCCTTGTCGACACTCGAGACGGCGAGCAGGTAGCCGAGTGCGTCGAGCGCGAGCACGCCAAGCATGGCGCCGGTCAGCTTCACATGGAGCGAGCGCGGAATCCGTGGCGCACCTTCGACCTGCACGTTCTGGCGGGCGCGGCGCTTGTCGTCCCAGCGCCGCCACGCGAAGAGGCCCGCACCGCAGTAGGCGAGGCCGATGCCTGCGAGCACCGTGGGCAGGCCGAACTGCTCGAAGCCGATGACCGTTGAGACGCCCCACGCGATGGCGGCGATCAGGCCCAGGTTGATCCAGCCGCGCGGCGCGCGGTAGGGCCGTTCCCAGTCGGGCGCGTTTCGCCGAAGCAGCCACACAGCCACGCTCGGGAGCGCGATGCCGATCAGGTAGGTGAGGTTCGCTGCAGCGATCACCCAGGTTGGGTCGCCGGTGAGCAGGAAGAGGATCGCCATGACGGCGGTGAGGGCGGTCGCAACCCACGGCGCATCCCTGCGGTTGCGCCAGGCGAGCGCCCGCGGAAGCAGTGCGTTCTTCGGAGAGCTGTGACAGCGTCCGGGAGGCACCGGCAAGCGGCTGCAGGGAGCCGTGGAACATGTTGAAGACCATGAACCAGATCGCGAGCGACTTTGCGAGCCCGCCGAAGAGCGGTGCGTAGGTCGGCCCGAGTGTGGTGGCGAGGTCGCCACCGATCCCGGACGGCCCGATCACGCCCAGCCAGATCACCGGCAGGAAGAGGAAGTAGACGCTCGCCATCCCGGCGGCGGCAAACATCGCACGCGGAACGTTCTTGTTGGCGTTGACCGTTTCGCCGACGTGACAGGCGGCTGCTTCGAACGCAGGTGCAGCAAAGCCGATCAGATATAGCCCCGCGAACGCGCTTGTGAACCAGCCGAACGCGCCACTGAACGGGGTCGTGAGGTCCCACGTGAACGACTGCGTCCAATCGACGTTGCCCGAGAAGACGGGGATGATCCCCGAGAGGAACGCGAGGGCCGCTGATGCCGTGGCGATCGGGATCGCCATCCGCGTGACGAGCTTGATGCCCATCAGGTTGACCCACATAAAGAAGAGGACGATGCCGGCCGCCATCAGCTTCACCGGCAGGCCTGGCAGATACCAATCGTGGATTGCCGAGGCCGAAAGGATCGCGGTCAGTCCGCAGGTCGGAACCCAACCCCACCAGTAACAGACACCCGTGAGGTTCGAGAGGACGGGGTTGTAGGGCCGGAAAGCTTCGGCGCAGGTGGCGGCGATTCCGCCGACACGGTTTGGCCACATCATGATCAGCTCGGTTCATCCCGGAAGGGCGGCCCACGAGAGCAGCAGACCAACGATCAGGAGCGGCACTGCTGCGGTGCCTTGCGTCATGACGAGGGCGCCGATCAGGAACAGGCTCTGGTTGGAGCCACCCATCGCGAGGGCTGTTGTTCCAAGCCAACCGATTGTCCGCGGATGTTCGCGCGGTGTGACCTCTTGCTGCACAAGGTGCGGCAGACGCCGACGCAACGCTCCTGGATGTGCACTCACCTGAAATCGCCCTCCACTTCAGCCTCGCCGCCCGCCGAGGGTCTCACTACCGGTGAATTCGCATCCTGCGAAGACGTGCTCCTGCGAGAGTTCATCGGCAGCGACGCAGCGTTCTTTAGCGCCGATCTCGTGCTCTTTGTGATTCGCCACTATCGCGCCGAAACCCTACTCATGTACACGTATGGACGAGGTACGAAATCCGGCACGGGCCCGCGCCGCACGGTGGCGACGCAGGCCCAGTCCTGGAGGCCGGATTAGTGCTTCGCGGTCGAGATGAAAGTCGCAACGTCCTTGATCTGCGAGGCCGATAGCAGCGCCTTGTAGGACTGCATCGAACCCTTACCCGTGTTCAGGATCGAGACGACCTTTGCAAACGTCGGCTTCTTCAGATCGAGGTTCGCTCCGATCGTCGACTTCGTTCCCGCCGCCTTCAGCGTGTGACAGGCACCGCAGGCAGTCGAGACGAAGATCTTCTTGCCGTTGACAGCGTTCCCCGCGGGCGTCGCGGCGGGCCGAGCGATGGCGGTCGGCGCGAGCACAGCGGTGGCGGCGAGCAGCGCCCCCATGGCAGTCACGCGTCGGCCGAAGCGATAGTCGGTCATGCACCGAGGCTAGGTCGCACCCGGCCGCATCGAATCGGGACGTTCCCGCAACCGCGATCCGGTCATTTGCGGCTTTGTCGCCTGCTCAACTCCCGAAGCGCCCGGTCGCTACACTCGGTTGCGCAGTGCCCTCTTAGCTCAGTTGGTAGAGCACCTCCATGGTAAGGAGGGGGTCAACGGTTCAAGTCCGTTAGAGGGCTTTACGAAACCTTGTAGGCAAAGGATTCTTCCGGTCGGGTTAGTTGCGGAGCGCGGCGACCCAGTGCTGCACAGCAACTTCGGCGATCGAGTGATCTTCTAGCTGCGCGCGCCCCGACACTCCAACACCACCGACAACGAAACCGTCGGTAACGACCGGAAAGCCCCCGGCGAGCGAGACGTAGCCCGGGTTGTTTGTCCGAAGGTTCCCGTCCTTGCGATGGGTGTCCTTCGCCTTCGCCACCCAGTCGCCGCTAGGCGACAGTTCGTGAGCTTCATTCGCGGTGGCCTGGCCTGTGATCGCTGCCTGCCGCGCCTTCGCCATCGCGAATGCGACCGTCCTCCCAGACGCACCATCCGTGCGTTCGACGATCAGCGGCTCACCGAACACGTCCGACACACAGACCGTGACTGCTTTACCGCCGTCGCTTCCAGCAGAACGAAGTATCGCATCAACGATCGAGCGGGCATCGGCATACGTCAGGCTCTTGAGGTCTCGCACGACGACGATTCTAGAGCGAGCCCGTCCTCACAGTCAGGGGTTAGCTAAGCCCAGGCGCCACCGTCCGACGACCGCCCCATTCTGGGCAGCGATGGCAGAAGCCGCACAACCGGGTGACACGACCGCCCCGGTACCGCCCGACCCTCAGCGCTTGCGTGCCGCAGCGAAGGAGACGCGCGACGATGCTGCCCCGATCGCGTTGGGCGCTGCGATCGCGCTCATCGCACTAGCACTCGTCTCTCGCCACGCGCAGTGGCAGCTCCTGGGACATCCCCTTTGGTGGATCTGGCTCGTCGTGGCGACGCCGTACCTTTGCCTCACGGCCCTCCTGCTCTTCGGACTCAAGCGCCTTGTCCACCATGACCGACGGCGCGAGGTTGCCGTCGGACTCCTCGGGCTTGTCTGGGCATTCAACGTCGTCGGAGTTGGTGTACTCGTCACGTCGCTCATCGCGAACTCCGCACTCCAGATCAGTGGGCGCCAGCTGCTCTTTAGCGGCGGCACCGTGTTGATCAGCAACACCGTCGCGTTTGGCCTCGCGTTCTGGGAACTCGACAACGGCGGCCCCGTATCGCGCGCGCTGGCGGAAGCACGCCACAAGCCGGACTTCCAGTTCCCACAAGACGAGAACCCAAAGCTCGCGCGGGACGGATGGTCGCCTCGACTTTGGGACTATCTCTACCTCTCCCTCACGAACGCAACGGCATTCAGCCCAACCGACGCAATGCCTCTCACCCGGCCGGCGAAGGCGCTGATGGCTGCCGAATCCACCCTCTCCGCGCTCACCGTGCTGCTCGTCACGGCGCGGGCCATCAACATCCTCAACTAGCCGCCCGGCGACCGAGTCCGCAACTCGGCCGCCCAGGGGCGCAGTGGTACCCTCGACAGAAGGAGCGCCGAATGATCCGGCGCTCCGATCAAGCCGCGAGATCTCAGATCTGATCTCGCAATCACGGCCTCCCTCATCAGCGTGGGTTGCAGATGCGCCGACCGGCAGCGGTTGACGCCACACCCATCACTACGAAGGAGTATGCGATGAGCACCAACTACGACCACCATCCGAAGGCCGCAGTGCGCAAGCGGACGCGAATGCTGAAGCTTGTGAGCCTTCCGGTGACGATCGCGTTCGTCTCCGTGTTCGCCCTGGCAGTTAGCGGCCTCTCCGGTGCCGGCACCACGAAGACCGCGGTGGCACCCACGAACACCTCTCCGCCGACGACCTCGGGAACGACAACCGAAGGTCAGGTATTGACGGCCGACAACGGCGCTTGGAGCGGTACAGCCCCGATCACCTACACCCACGCGTGGCAGCGATGTGACGCCTCAGGCGGCAGCTGTTCACCGATCGGGGGAGCGACAGCAGTGACCTACACGCTCAAGAACCCGGATGTCGGAAACACGCTTCGCGTCGTCACGACGGCGACAAACACTGACGGTGCAAAGGCAGCGACCTCGGTGCCGACCGCCGTCGTGAAGGCAGCGACCGTCACACCGCCCGCCGCCTCGAACGGATGCGCAACGACCGGCGGTACCGTCGCGATCGCGAGCGTCACGTCGCCCGCACGGCTGAACATCGACCAGTTCCAGGTCAACCCGGCAACGATCACGTACGCCACTCGCTCGGTGACAGCTCGATTCCACGTCACTGCGTGCGGCGGTTCTGTGCAGGGCGCACTGGTCCTCGCGACCGTCGTTCCGTACGGTCTGTTTGCCAGCGCAAATGAGCAGACCACGGGTGCCGATGGTTGGGCAACCGTTGATCTGACAGCACTCTCGGGATTCCCGGTCAGCGCACATCAGCAGCTGCTCGTGACGTTCGTTCGTGCACGAAAGTCGAGCGACGACATCCTCGGCGGCATCTCCAGCCGTCGGCTCGTCTCGTTCAAGGTCGCGCGCAGCTAACGCACTCTCCACACAACGCGTGACGACCCATTTGGGTCGATGCCCGTTCGGTAGCCCAGACTCCCTGGGCCACCGAACGATCGCATCGCACCGACCACGCCAGCGGTCTTGTGGCCTGGATGGCCACTCCGCTAGCTGACTTTCAGTCGGCGCTAGCTCCCGAGTACGGCGTCGACTTCGACACGTACGCCGCGATGGCGACGATCTGTGACTTCGCAAACGCCGTGCCAAACGCCGGCATGCCGTCACCGCCGTACTTGATCTGCGTCACGATCGCCGTGTACCCCGACGGCTCCGACCCAAGATTGCCGCCGCGCTTGCCCTTCGTGCCCGCCGCAGCAAGCGTGTGACAGCCGCCGCACGCCGCAATGAACAGCGTCTTGCCGAGCTTCAGGTTCGCCGACTTCGGAACGCCCCCGTTGTGCGCGCTCACGTTTCCCTGCCTGCCAAACGCGGGCGAGACGGCGACTGCGGCGATCACAGCGAGTACGCCCAACACGGCGGTCAGGCGACCGCGCGATCCAGTGATTCTGTGCATGTTCGTCCTTTCGATTTCTGACTGGAGAGACGTCGGTCTTCGTATTGACCGGCGCGCACCAACCCGAGTCGCTAAGGGAAGGTCGAACGTGCGAGAACAACGTGTTAGGGCCTCGCCACACCACTGCCACGCCATCGCTTCGGCGCCCTGGGCGAACGGTACACCCCGTGATGACGGCGCCGGAACATCGCCCACCACGCAACGTGGGTGACTCAAGGGACCCCAGAAACCTTGATGGTCGGCCACGCAACCCCCACGCGCGTACCGTCATTTCCTGTGCGGCGCACCGCCGCTCTGCCCCTCAATGGTGTTGGGGGGCGAGAGGAGTACCACATGAGGAAGAAGACCGCGATCATCGTGGCAGTGATTCTTGGTGTCAGCACGGCAGGAGTCGCCGGAGCTGTCGCAACACAGCACGGCGGCATCGCTGATTCCGCCGGCGTGATCCACGGGTGCTACTCCACGCACGGAGCAACGACTGGAACCGTTCGCGTCATCGGCTCGAACGGGGACTGCCGCTCAACCGAACAGCCGATCCAGTGGAACGAAAAGGGCCAGGACGGATCGAACGGCGCACGCGGCCTCGCTGGCGCGACGGGCGCGAAGGGCGCGAAGGGCGCAACCGGCGTTACCGGCCCGGTCGGCCCGCAAGGTGCAACCGGCGCGGTCGGCCCGAAGGGCGCATCGGGAGACAACGGGAGCCAGGGATCGACTGGCGCGACCGGCGCAGCGGGCCCCGCAGGCAACACGGTCATCAAGACGTGGAGTGCTACTGCTTCGATTGGCCAGACCGTCACGCTCATGACGGCCGGTCCGTTCACCTACACGGGCGTCTGCACCGCCGGCCCGCACGCCCAGACCTACGTCGCCACAAGCCAGGCGAACTCCTCAGCCGACAGCTACTCGGCCACGTCGGGCTACGCAAGCGGCCAGAAGTCGCCGTTCGGCCCCGGAGATGGGACCCTCTCCATCGGGTACCCCTCCGACAATCACATCACTGACGGAAGCCCGCAGTGGACGGGCCCGTACGACGGCTCCGACACGCAGATCTCGGGCGACGGGCTCACGTACATCAACGCATTTGCGAGCGTCGGCACGGATCAGCCGACATTCTCAGGCGCGTGCGCGTTCCGCGGCTACGCCACGGTCGTCAGCTCCTAACGACGATCAGCTCACGTCACGAGGCTGTGCGGCGCGCCCGCCGCGCAGCCTCTCACGCGGCGGTCGCGCCCGCGTCAATCGGGATGGCGACTCCGTTGATTTGCCGAGCATCGTCGCTTGCGAGATAGACGATCAAGGCAGCGATCCCGTCGGGGTCAGCCGACTCCGGCCACGCTCGCGGCTGGAACGCCTCGCTTCGGGCCATCACAGCAATCGGGGCGTCATCGGGTCGCGTGATGCCACCCGGACACACGATGTTGCAGCGGATGCCCTTGTCGAAGTACGCGCTCGCAATGTTGCGGGTCAAACCGAGCAGACCGTGCTTCGACGCCGTGTAGGCAGGGCCACAGCGGTAGCCGCGAAGTGACGCCGTCGATCCGGTGTTGACGATCGCCCCGCCACCACTGCGAAGCATCAGTGGCAGCGCCCGCTTCGAGAGAAGAAACGGCCCAGTGAGATTGACGCGGATGACCTCGTCCCAAAGCGCCTCGTCGGTCTCTTCAAGCACGGTCGCCTCGATCAGTGCAGCGTTGTTGCAGAGAACGTCGAGGCGATCACCGGCCGCTGCGATCAACGCATCTGCACCTGCTGGCGTTGCGACATCGCCCGCGACGACAACGATGCCTGGGTGCGCGGCGCTCAGCTCAGCAAGGCGCGCGGCGTGAATATCGGCCGCGATCACGCGGGCACCGGCGGCGACGAACCGTGCCGTCACCAGCCTCCCAACGTTGCCTGCCGCCGCCGTCACGACCACCGTCTTCCCTGAAAAATCCACCCTGCCTCCTCGCTGAACGTTGACCCCCAACGCTACGGCGGTTGGCGGACAACGAGTGGGGTAGTGTCAGTGACATGGAGCCTCCCGCATGAGCGAGCCGACGCTCGCCCCGATCTATGTCGCACTCCGTGCCGAGGCGCTCTCGTGGGGACCGAAGGAGATCAAGGCACCACCCGTTGTCGAAGACGGCGAGGTGCTCGGCGTCGTGATGGACATCGGCTACGACGAAGCCGTCGTGACGGTCGTTGGCCTAGCCGAGGGCACCACGAGCATCTACGCCTCAACGGGCGCCGCAAAGATCGGCATGGGGGCGCACCAGCATGTTGCGACGACAAGCAAAGCGTGGATTGCGGTCGCCGAAGCGGCACCAGTGAACGCTTCTGAGGCAACCGAACTTCCCGTCGCAGGCGCTGTGCAGTTCACCCTGCTCACGACCGGAGCGAAACGCTCGGCGACAGCAGACGAAGCTGCGCTCCAAGCGGGCAACCACCCGCTGTCCGATCTCTACACCGCTGGCCAAGACGTGATCGGTGCGATCCGCGCCGTTGACGAAGGCGAATAGCCGATGAGCGAAACACGCCGGCTCGCTGTCATCACCGGGGGAGCGTCGGGCATCGGGCGCGCTTCGGCCGAGCGCTTCGCGCGCGACGGCTACGCCGTGGTGATCGCCGATATCGATGGCGAGCGCGGCATCGAGACGGCAGCAGCGATCGGTGCAAACGGGGGCAGCGCCGCCTTCATCCACACCGACGTGGCAAACAGCGACGCCGTGCAAGCGATGGTCAACCAGGCGATCGAACTCTTCGGCGAGATCGCGGTGCTGTTCAACAACGCGGCGTTCCTCGACCGCGAGAACTACGGGTCGGTCACCGAGACGAGCGAGGCCGATTGGCACCGCTGCATCGACGTCACGCTCACCGGCGCCTTCCTCTGCTCGCGATATGTGATCCCGTCGATGCTGCGACGTAGCGGTGGCGTGATCATCAACAACGCCTCCGTCGGCGGACTCGTCGGCTTCGGACGCCACGCTGCCTACTGCAGCGCGAAAGGTGGCGTGATCCAGCTCACGCGCGAGATCGCGATCGACTACGCCGAGCAAAACATCCGTTGTAACGCGGTGTGCCCCGGAATGATTGAGACAGAAGGAACAGCTGCCACGCTGGAGGATCCCGCGAGCCGAGCGAAGGTGCTTGAGCTCCCGGTCATGAAGCGGCCAGGCACCCCCGAGGAGATCGCCAACGCCGTCGCGTTTCTCGCGAGTGACGAAGCCACCTTCATCACCGGCGCGATCCTGCCCGTCGATGGCGGTTGGCTGCTCCGCTAACCCGAACGGCGTCTAGTTGTAGTGCTTCGGGCAGTTCGTGAAGGTGTTGTGTGCCGTGGGGGCGCCGATACAAACGGTGCCCGCTCCGCCACCACCGTTGACCTGATTTGTGGTGCGCGAGTCGCCGCCCGCAACGATGCAGTCGTCTCCACCACCGGCGTTGAAGACAACGGTTCCCCGGTGATTCGGGCCGAGAATCAGCTCGCTGCTGTTTGAGCCGGTCACGGACGTCGTAGCTGACGTCGTCGTGATCAACTTCGTCGGCGCAAGACCAGAGCACTGCGCCGGCAGGAGCTGTGCCAACGTTCGCGCCTGTGTGCTCTTGCCGATGTAGGTCGTCGGCACGATGTTGCTGGCAGTGAAGCTCGTCACGATCGTCACCACCATCAGCAGAGCCACTACTCCGCTTGCGATCACGATCGACGGCGTACTTCGTCGAGCGCGGCGAGCACTCGGAACCTGAGCCGCACGCGTCGCCGCCATCGCCATCGAACCTCGGAGCGGGGCGCGGAATTCGAAGACGCGCGCCTCATCATCGACGGCGTACACACTTCCCGCGGTGCCGTGGGTCTGAAGGATCGGACGTTCGAGGTACCGCGCAAGTGTGGCGAGGCCCATGAAGTCATGAACCGGAGTCGTGGCCGCGCCGGCAGGTAGGGCCAGAGCATCGACCGGCACAACGACGAGCCCAAGGTGCGCCGCAACACGCTCCTCGATCGGATGCAACGCGTTGTCGCGTCGAAGCTTCCCGTGAAAGATCGCGAGGAACCCCGCCGCCGCCAGGAGGGCGATTCCAAGGAGGCGGAGATGGAGGACAGGGAACGCATATCGCGCAATCGAAATGTGATTGCGGATCGTCGTAGGGATGCTGCCCGTGAGCGTCGGACGGATCACCCTCCTCACTTTTCCCGCTCCCGCCCATCAGAACGGGTTGCGAAACACCGGCAGACGCGGTGCAACCCCCGCAGCACCGCTCGGCCTGAAGACATGGAAGAGACGCCTGAACTCGAGCGCGAGATCGACGCGGGTGACTCTCATCGGTCGCTGTGACCGACGCTTCGCCCCGAGTTACCGGTACGTCATCCCCTGGGTTCGGCGGCATGTGAGCCATTGAGGTGGAACTTCGTCCCCCGCCAGGGGTTCGGCATCGGGGAAAGCGCGAAACCGCACGGAGCGGAAACTACGCACTCGGTACCGCAGGCTCAGCGCACACAGAAGCGCGCGTGCGGCATCTGCTTGTCCCACGTGATGCCGGGCGCGGATAGCGAAGTCACCCGCACGCCGTAACAGCCCTTCGCAGGCTCTCCTCGCGCGGTCAACCCAAACGTGCCGTCGGATCCCGCTTTACCGTGGGACGCAGCGAACGTCGACGTCCCTCTCGTGACGGCAACCGCCATCGAAGCAGCGACCGGCTTGCCCGAACGATCGACCACAGCCAGCCCGAGATGGAGGTGTCCTTTCCGCATTCCAAACGCGGTGACCCGTACCGACGCCGGAAGTGTCGTGACGCAGTACGACGTATCCGGGGTAATGCCATCCCAGGCGTATCCGGGCGTTACAACCGACGCGACCTTCAATGAGTAACAGCCACGTTGGAGTTGCGGTGCGGCGGTAAAGCTCACGCTGCCGTCGCCACCGGTTGTCGCAACGGTGGACGCGACCTTCGTGTCGCCAAGCATCACGCTGAGGCGCAGCCGACTCGACGGGGTCGTGCCATCGGCACCCGCAACTGCGAGATCAACGTGAATCCGGTTTGTGTCGGTCACGGTCAGCGCCGCCGTCGCCACCGTCACTTCTGGCGGAGCCTGGGTCGTCCCCGGCGTCGTCGTGGTCGTCCCGGTCGTCGTTGGGGGCGGCGTGGGAGCTGCGACGATGATCGACTGGCTCTGCCTCTGGCCGTTGAGCGACGACGTGATCGTGGGTGAACCGGCCGTCGCATCAAGCGAGTAGAAGCTCGCGGTCTTCTGCCCTGCGGGAATCGACAGCGTCACGGTAGGCGACCACGGTCCAGAGGGTGAGGTCGAGAACGTTCCGCTCGGTGAGCTTGAGGTGATCACAACGGTCGCCGCGGCGGGGAGCGGGACTGACGACTTGCCGGTCTTCAGTTGGACCGTGATCGCCGACGACGGGGTCCCAGCCGTCGAGGTGAGGGTCGTGCTCGTGATCGCTGCGACGGTGGGCGTCCACGTCGCGAACGTCTTCCACGCAGCTGTCGCTTTGGCACCGTCGATGGTGGACGTGCAGTGTGTCGCCTCGCATGCGAGCGACGGGTCGCCGCCATCGGTCTCATGGATCGACCCGGCGAGACGTTCCAACACTGCACCCACCTGGGAGACGTAGTCGTCGTTCGAAAGTCCGAGCGTGTTCAGAGGGTTCCACGCGAAGCCGATGCGCACAGCTGGGGTCGAAGCCCGCATCGCGGAGGTCTGCGCCGAGATGAAGTCGGCCATCACGTCGGGAGTTACCTTCGTCCACCCATACGCGGAGCCCCAGGCCCATGAAGCGTTCGAGAGCGACCCGTATGCCTGAGTGAGATACGCCTTCGCGGCGGCGACCGAACTGGGCGCGCCCGACGCCAGGGCGAGTTGCAGCGGTGCCTGGAGGAACTGATTGAGCGTTGCGATACGCGTCGCAGGATCGACACCCGCCACCGCATAGGCGCGAACGTCGCCGTAGTTCTCTTGGAAGAAGTCCGAGACGTAGGCGTTCATGTCGTTCCAAAACGCCGTGTCTTGGAACCACGACTCCCAATAGGCCTTGTGCTGATCGAGAACCACGCCTGTTTGCGCGATCCCGATGTCGTAGATCATCCCCTTGAGCTGCGGCCCGCCCTCACCGTCGAACAGCCCGTGAACAAGGTCGCGCACATGCTGGCGGTCGGCACCCGCCCCGGAACGGACGGTCGACGGGAACTCGTTGATCACCCAGGTGTCGCCGGTCGGAATGTCGAAGCCGGCACCAACCATTCGGCGCCTCACCTCCTGGCCCGCCTCGTACCACGAGTTGTTCGTCGCGGTAACCCACCGCTTCCACCCGGTGTAGCTGACCTCGGCAAGCGCATGAAAGTTGGGGCCGAGCTGGCGCACCTGCCAGGCAGCACCAGAGCGCATCTGGGTCTTGTCGGCCGCAAGGGCAGGGATCGTGACGTAGTAGTCGGCGCAAGGTGACGGATTGGCACCAAGCCCATGCGCAAGCCGGAACCAGTCGCTCGACTCGTAGAACACAGCGCGCACCGGGATGCACGCGGCCGTCCGCGCGCCACTCTCAGGCGAGGTGATTCCGACGAGTACCGCAGCAAGCGCCGCGAGGGGGATGAGTCTCTTCAGGGAAGCCAAACGTCGAACACGCCCCATGGGCGCGGAAGGGGGTACCAAGGATGCCAGACCGGCGACGGCCGGGGCCGCCCGCGACGACCGGCTGAGGCGCGATGCTTCCCGAGCAGTGACAAGCCCGCGCATCACCATCTCGACCTTCACCGACCAAGCGTGCCCGTTCTCATTCTCGGCCGAGCCGGTGCGGATGCGGCTTCGTTGGCACTACGGCGAGCAGCTTCGGTGGAACCCGATCCTCGTCAACCTCACCGCAAACGACATGCGCGAAGCTCGCCGACTCGCGAGCGGGGCTCCGACGCGATGCAGACAAAGTACCGCGCAAGCGATTTCAACGGGTGGCAGACGGCCTACGCATTCGACATCGTGCGGGGCGCCCCGGGCGCTACGAACGACAGCGCGGAGAGCCGCAAGGCGTTTCTCGCCTCGGCCGCGTCGTTCAGCCACGAGCTGACGAAGGTGTCGCACTACGACCTCGATGCGCCGCAGACACGCGCGTTGAACAACGCCCGTGCCGCGTTCAACACCTTCATGAGCACAGGCAAGCAGGTGATCTCGCTCTATCGCGCCGGCGATCAGGCTGCGGCCAACGACCTCGTCCTCGGCAAAGAGATCGCGTTGTTCCAGACGATCACCAAGAACATCGATGACCTTGTCGCCGGCCTCGAAGTCGACGCGACCAACGCGTCCGACAGCGCGAACTCCACCGGCTCACTCGTGCAGACGCTCGTGATCGTCTTTGGCCTGATCGGCCTGCTCGCGGGTGCCGCGATCGCCTACTTCGTCGCCAAGGGCATCACCCGTGGCGTGAACCAGATGGTTGTCGCAGCCGAGGGCATCGCCCTGGGTGATGTGAACCAGACCGTGAACGTCTCAAGCAACGATGAGATCGGACAGATGGCCGCCGCGTTCCGGCGGATGATCGACTACTTGAAGGGCCTCTCGACGGCGGCAGACAACATCGCCGCTGGCGACCTCACCGTCCGCGTCGAGCCGGTGTCTGACCGCGACCAGCTCGGCAAGTCGTTCGCCCTCATGTCCGTCAATCTGACCGATGTCGTCGGCAAGGTTCGCGACGCCTCCGAGACGCTCTCCGCAGCGTCCCAGCAGATGGCGTCGACCTCGGACGAGGCGGGCCGTGCGGTCGGCGAGATCGCCGAAGCCGTGTCGGATGTCGCGTCGGGTGCTGAGCGCCAGGTGCGCATGGTCGATGAGGCGCGGAACGCGGCCGAAGAGACTGCGACGGAGGCCAACGAGGCCCGCACCGTTGCCGTGGAAGGCATGGCAGCAGCTCAGCAGGCGTCGGAGGCAATGGCCGCAGTCGGTGAGTCGACCGGCGAAGTGACGAGCGCTATCCGCTCGCTCGCGAGCAAGTCGACCGAGATCGGCGGGATCGTCGAGACGATCACCGGCATCGCGTCGCAGACGAACCTCCTTGCCCTCAACGCGGCGATCGAAGCTGCACGTGCAGGCGAGCAGGGTCGCGGCTTCGCGGTCGTCGCTGAAGAGGTGCGTAAGCTCGCAGAAGAGTCACAGGCAACAGCAACCCAGATCGCGTCGCTGATCGACGAGATCCAGGTCGAGACCCAGAAGACCGTGACCGTCGTCGAAGAAGGCGCACGTCGCACCGAGGATGGCGTCGCAGTTGTCGAGCAGGCACGCGAGGCGTTTGAGCACATCGGTCGGCGGGTCGAACTCGTCACCGGTCGCATCGGCGAAATCGTGAGCGCAACGGCAGAAGTTGCGGCGGTTGCCGAGCAGTCGTCGGCCGCAACCGAGCAGGTGTCCGCTTCAACCGAGCAGACGTCGGCATCGGCGGAAGAGATCGCGGCATCGGCGCAGGAACTCGCAGCGACTGCGCAGGAGCTGCACTCGCTCGTCGCAACGTTCCGGCTCGCCGCGTAACACGCACCAGACCGAGTTGTGCATGGGGCGGGCCGCAAGGCCCGCCCCATGTGCGTTCCTACGCAACCCGTGCCGTGCTCAGTCGCGGGCGAGCAACCGTGGCGACTAGGATCGCGGCATGACGAAAGCCATCCTTACAACCAACCACGGTGTCATCGAGGTCGAGCTGTTCGACACCGATGCGCCGAAGACCGTCGCGAACTTCACGAAGCTCGCATCCGACGGCTTCTATGACGGTGTCGTTTTCCACCGCGTGATCCCCGACTTCATGATCCAGGGTGGCGATCCGACGGGCACCGGCATGGGCGGCCCCGGCTACCAGTTCGAAGACGAGATCAACCCGAACAAGGTCGTCCGTGGCGCACTCGCCATGGCGAACGCTGGCCCGAACACGAACGGCTCGCAGTTCTTCATCGTCACCGCCCCGGCATGTCCGTGGCTCGACGGGCTGCACACCGTGTTCGGCCAGGTGTCGAACGGGATGGACGTTGTTGACGCCATCCAGTCGACGCCCACCGATCACTCCGACCGCCCTCTCTCTGAGGTGCGGATCGAGTCGATCGAACTCTCGGCTTAGGCTTCTGCGCTCGCCTCGGCCGTCGCGATGCGGCGGCCGGGGCGTGGCGTGCGGCCCGACGGCCACAGCACGAACGTCAGCATCGGCAGGGCGTAGATCAGCCATGCGGTGAGTTCGGCGACGGTGGGCTTGACCTCAAGGCCAAGCACGCCGCTAAAAAGGGAGCTCTCGACCGTGTCGGGTCGGATGATCGAGCTGAGATTGACTGCCTGACCCTGCAGCACGGTGATCACGTTCGCCTCTTCGCCTGTTCCTACTGCTTTGGCAACGAGTCCGGCGGCGACGACGACGAGAACAGCCGACGTGATCTGGAAGAACTTGCCGAGGTTCAGCTTCATCCCGCCGCTGAAGATCCCCCAGCCGATTGCGACGGCGGCGAGCACTCCGAAGAGAGCGCCGAGCCCGGAAGCCGCGCCGTTGCCGGAGGCCTGGAATGCGGCGAGGAGGAACACCGACGTTTCGAATCCTTCGCGCACGACAGCGAGGAATGCCATGGCAACGAGCGCGAACATCGATCCTTCGGCCAACGCTTCGGCGGCATTTGACCGCAGCTCGCTCGCGAGGTGGCGGCCGTGCCGGCGCATCCACACGATCATTAGGCTGACCATCACGACGGCGACGATGGCAACCGTCGCCTCGAGGATCTGCTGACCGCCTTCGGGCAGGTCGTGGTGGAGGATCTGCAGCGCGGCACCAACGCCGACGCAGAGAATCACTGCGGAGACGACTCCGATCCACATCGACCGGAGCGCATCTGTGCGTCCCTGCTTGCGGAGGTAGGCGCCGATAATGGCAACGATCAGCGCGGCTTCAAGACCCTCGCGCAGCCCGATCACGAATGTTGGAAGCATGGCGCTTGTAAGGCTAGCCTTACAAGCCGCCGCCTCGCAAGGGGAACTGTCGAAGTTGGGTAGTCCTACCCACATCCAGCCAAGGTCGCAGCCTCAGCCTCCGCCGCCTACATACAGTCGCGCAGCGCCTGCGCCTCGGGCAGCAGCTCAAGCTTCTTCAGCGTCGTGGTTTCGATCTGACGGATCCGCTCGCGCGTGACCCCAAACGCTCGACCAACCTCTTCGAGGGTGTAGGGCTGGGCGCCGTCGAGTCCGTAGCGAAGCTCGAGCACTTTGCGCTCCCGCTCGGGGAGTGCGCTCAGTGCGGCTTCGAGATCGGTGCGGCGAAGCGTGAGCGACGTAGAGTCGAACGGCGACTCGGCCTGATCGTCTTCGATGAAGTCGCGGAGGTGCGAGTCCTCTTCCTCCCCGACCGGCTTTTCCAAGGAGATCGGCTGCTGCGCCATGCGCTGGAGCTCACGAACCTCGTGAAGTCTCATGTCAAGCTCGGCGGCGATCTCCTCCGGCAGCGGCTCACGACCGAGGCTCTGGACAAGCTGACGCTCAGCACGAACAACCTTGTTGAGCCGCTCAACCATGTGCACGGGAATCCGGATCGTTCGGGCCTTGTCGGCGATCGCCCGCGTGACCGCCTGACGGATCCACCAGGTGGCGTAGGTCGAGAACTTGTAGCCACGGCGATAGTCGAACTTCTCGACGGCACGGATCAGACCCAGTGAGCCTTCCTGAATGAGGTCAAGGAACGTGAGGCCGCGGCCGAGATACCCCTTCGCAATCGAAACGACTAGACGCAGGTTCGCTTCGATCATCTGTCCCTTCGCCCCCTCGTCTCCCCGCTCGATGCGTTTGGCGAGATACACCTCTTGATCGGCTGTGAGGAGTGAGACGCGGCCGATTTCGCGAAGGTAGAGCCGAAGCGAGTCGAGCGAGGATTCGACGGTCAGGTCGAGCCGCGGCGGCGGCAGCTTCTCTTCTTCCGCGACGGGCGCCTCATGCGGGAGTGACTTGTGGAGCTCGCCCTCGAGCAGGTCGACACCGTGCTCGGCGAGATACGTCGTGAAATCCTCTGCCTGTTCCTTCGTCACATCGACGTCTTCAAGCGCCGCGACGATCTCGTCGTAGGTGAGGAAGCCCTTCTCTTTTCCCGTTTCGGCGAGCTTCTGCAGCTCCTCGATTTCAGGAAGGGATACGTCCACAGTCAGCATTCGAACCCAACCTCCCGACCAGACGCGATCGACGTGACGACAACCTGCTTCCCCTCCGCGAGCCTCGTTCAGGCGGGCGGTGGTGCCCGAGCATAGCGCGGTCCCGTACAAATCGGTAACACTTTTTGGATGGAGACTGGACTTCGTGACAAACGTGTTCTCGTAACGGGTGGATCGGGCGGGATCGGCGCCGCATGTGTGGCGTTGTTTCTGGCTGAAGGTGCCCACGTGACATGCCACTACCGATCGGGCCGGGAACGGGCCGAAGCGACAGGCGCGCAGGCGGTCGTCGGTGCCGACCTAACCGTCGAGGCTGACGTCGATCGACTGTTTTCCGAGGCCGGGCCGTTCGATGTGTGCGCCGCCGTCGCGGGCGTCTGGCCGGCGCCGTACGTCCCGGTGTCGGAGCTTTCGCTTGAGCGGTTCCGCGAGACGTTCGATGCAAACCTGACCGCAACGTTCCTGACGGCTCGCGGCTTCTTGCGCCAGCTCGGCGATCGCGAAGGCTCGCTCGTCCTTGTCGGCTCGACGGCCGGGATCTTCGGCGAAGCCGGGCACGCCGACTATGCGGCTGCGAAATCGGCAATTCTCTTTGGCCTGTTGAACTCGCTGAAGAACGAGGTGGTCGCGGCCAACGCCGCAACCCGCGTGAACGCGGTCGCACCCGGCTGGACGGTTTCGGCGATGACCGAGCGCGTCCTGGACGAGGCGCTCGTTCGTCGTGTGACACGCACGATGCCGCTGCGAAAGGTCGCCGTCGCCGAAGACGTCGCTGCGCAGGTGGTCGCGTTGTCGTCACCCGTCATTTCAGGGCATGTGACGGGCCAGATCGTGACGGTTGCTGGAGGAATGGAAGGCCGCGTTCTTCACGACGACTAAAGTCGACAAAATCCCCGCAAAACCGCTGCATCCTTGTATGCAGTCAAGTACGCTCGTCAAGCAACTTTGGGGGATAGGCGACGTGCGCAGTTCACGCCATGATCGTCACGAGTTTTGTGGCGGTCCTGTGCGGCGGGACCGTCCCAGATTCGAGAAGAAGCCGAAGCTAAAGGTTTCTGGTCTCTCTGCCGATAAACGCAGAAGACTCCTTCCGACGGGACTGACGGCAATCATCCTGCGGCAGGGATTCGACGGCGGCCTTTGGGCCGCCGTCTCTCGTTAAACGGCGCTGTGCGTGGCTGCGACCGACCGGCAGAGAGATCAACTAGCCTCTAGCCGTGGCTGGCCACTTCCTCTCCCGTCTGAACGACGGCCCTCCGATCGTCGCCGATGGTGGCATGGGTGCGTTGATCGCTGCGGCAGTGCCGCGCCTTCGCAACCCTGTGGAGGCGAACCTCCGCTCACCTGACGCTGTTGTGTCGCTTCACGCCAGCTTCATCAACGCGGGCGCGGAGCTGATTGAGACGAACACGTTCGCTGCGAATCGTCACAAGCTCGCGTCGTACTACCTCGACGATGAGTTTGAATTGATCAACTCGACCGCCGTGAAGCTTGCGCGTGACGCGCGGGAGATGACGGGCCGCGACGTCTTCATCGGTGCGGCCATTGGGCCGGTGGGCGAGAACATTCCGTCCGAGCAACGGAAGTCGATCTTCGCGGAGCAGGCCGACATCTTGGCGGGCCGTGGCGCTGACCTCTTCATGGTTGAGACGTTCTATGACCTTGCCGAACTTGAAGATGCCGTTACGGCGATCAAAGAGGTTTCGAACCTTCCGATCGTTGCGTTGCTGACGTTCGATGAAGGTGGAGTGACGCTTGCGGGGGTGACGGCGAAGGAAGCAGCCGACCGTTTGAGCGCGCTCGACATCGCCGCGATCGGCGCGAACCATGGTGCGGGGCTTCTCGCGGCACTCACAGCGCTCGAGCAGATGAAGGCTGAGGGGCGTGCGCTCGCCGCGTTGCCGAACATTGGGCTCGCGAGCTTGTCGGGTGGACGGGTGGTGTACCCGCACGCGACGCCTGACTACTTCGTGGAGTTCGCTGCGCATGCCCGCGATCTCGGCGCGCGCATCATCGGTGGCTGCTGCGGAACGACTCCCACCGAGATCGCCGCGATCCGGACGGCAATCGACGAGGCCCGTCCCGCGCGGTCAGAGTTGACGCTCGCGGAGCGCGACATCGTTGTGGCACTTGGCGAGGAGGCGCGCGAGACGCGTCTCGCGACGGCGCTACGTGAGAAGCAGTTTGTGGTGTCGATCCAGCTCGATCCTCCGCTCGGCGGATCGAACCGCGGTCTGCTCGAAACGTCAACCGCGATCGCAGACTCAGGCCTGGTGCCATTCGTCGATGTCAATGACAACGCAACCGCGCGCGCCGGCATGAGCTCGCTGATGGTGTCGGGTGCGATCGAGCGCGCAACGTCGCTTGAGACGATCCCGCATCTCACAACACGCGACATGACGATTCTCGGGCTCGAATCGATGCTGCTTGGGGCCCACGCTGAGGGTGTCCGCAACGTCCTTGCGATCACCGGTGACCCGCCCGAAATCGGCGACTACCCCGGCTCACAGGGTGTGTATGAGATCGACGCGATCGGCCTCACACGGCTGATCTCAGGTTTGAACCGAGGCGAGGACTTCAACGGGCGGCCAATCGACGCCCCAACGTCGTTCTTCGTTGGCGTCGCGGTGAACCCGACCGCAGACGATCTCGAAGCTGAGGCCGAACGGTTCCGCCAGAAGGTGGAGGCGGGCGCGAAGTTCGCGATGACCCAGATCGTGTTCGACCTCGATCACATCGACCGTTTTGGGGAGCTGCTCGGCGGCTGGCCGATTCCCGTGCTTGCAGGGATCTTCCCAGTCACGACGTTCCGCCTCGCACTTCGCCTCCATAACGAAGTGCCGGGAATCCTGGTTCCGCAGGAGCTGCAGGACGCACTTGACGCGGCGGGCCCGAACGCATCGGAGGTTGGCTTTGCTCACGCGCGCGAACTTCTTGCAGCGTGCCGCGGTCGAGTCGACGGCGTCTACATCGTCGCCCCGTATCGACGGCCAACGGCCGTCCTTGATCTGCTCTCGTCGCTCTAGCGAGCGGTCATCTGCTCGACGAGCGCGGGAAGCGTCGTCGGCAGCTTCAGAATGTCGACTGGCGGTGCGATGTCGTTGAGCCGCTTCACAACCTTCGACGTCTGCATGTCGTGACGCCACGTTGGATGGCCCGGGAGCTGGACGATCGCGGCCGCCGCAACCCACACGAGCACGGCACCAAACAGTGCACCGAACGCGGCTCCTCCGATCGAGTCGAGCAGTCGGAGCGGCGGCAACAAACGTAGACCGCCGCGCACAAACCGCGCGATGATCCCGATCGCAATCACACCAATCGCGGCGCCGGCAACGCCAAGCAGCGAGCTGTACTTGGTAGTCAGTCCCGCCGAAAGAATGTGTGGGGCGAGCCGCGCGCCAATGATCGCGCCGGCAATCGTCCCGATCAGTGACAGGATCGTCCCGATCAACCCACGGCGAAACCCGGTCAACGCGAAGAACGCGATGACGCCAAGCGCAATCCAATCGACCTTAGTCACGCGCCTTACTTCGCCGCGTGGTTACACTGCCCTGCGCGCTACGGGGGCGTAGTTCAGTTGGTTAGAACGCCGGCCTGTCACGCCGGAGGTCGCGGGTTCGAGTCCCGTCGCTCCCGTCACATGAAAGCCCCGCTTCGGCGGGGTTTTCGTTTTCTAGGGCGGCTCAGCAGGCGCCCCGACGGTGGCGAAGCCGTGGCGAAAGCGAAATGGGTGGCTGTCGCAGCTCGCAGCCGCGATCCGCACTTGCCTTCGAGCCCGGAGCGGCCGCGACGTCTGATCCCCCGTGTTCAGGGCACGTCTCGCTCAGTTCGATGCGACGGACCTTCTCAACAGTGTCCGAGCGAGACGTTCAAGCCCAAATGTGCGAAGAAGTCGAACGGCCCATCGTCGCGCTCGACGAACCGCCTCGGCCTTGGTGAGATACGGAGTAAGTTCATCGACCCCGGCGACCGAACCTGCGCCCTCCAAGGCCGCTTCCTCAAGCGCATATTCGGGGCCGCGCGCAGCCTCTTGCACATAGCAACGGGCGAACTCGTGCATCACCGTGCGTACGCCGAGCGAGCTCACATGAATGTCATCGCGATCGAAGAAGTGCGCGCCGGATCCTGCGTACTGAATGACTTCGTAGCTGTGGAAATAGTGAAGGCCGTCGCTACCGTAACGATCAACGAGTTCGCCAACCGCCGCGCGCAAGACGCTCTTGCTCTGGTTGGTGGCAACTGCAACATCCTTCCCAGACACCGTGAACGTCATTCGGATCGGGGACACGGTGTAAATCACCTGGGTGGTCGGGGCATGCTCTCGGATCGTGAGAAAGATCTGTTCAAGGTTCGAGTAGTTCTCGGCAAAGTCGAGGTTGTGAAACTCGACGTGCCCGCCGGGATGCAGGGTGTTGAATACGTCAGGCATCGGCATCGTCAAGAACGTCTTTTTGGTCAACGGATCACGCCACGTCTCCGTCCCACCGAGCGTGATCACGACGAAGTCCGCCGCGCGAATCGCGGCCCGCGCATCTCGCTCAATCAGCTCGCTCCAGGCCTGCAACTCCGCAAGCGTGTCGGCGCGGAAATGATGGTTCCGAAACGGGTGTGCGAATCTGCCTGTGTCCGTTCGCCACATCTCCGACCAGTCGTACTGAGGGCCATCGAGAAGGTGTCTGACCGCTTGAAGTACTGACGCTGTGTCGTAGAAGCGCGATTCATGAAACGACGATGCAGTGATGCCGAGCACCTCTTGCAGGTATTCGGCGACATGGTCTGCAAAGCAACTCCCCATACAGAAGAAGCGGCTGTCGCGATCGACGATCCCTAGTTCCGCGTGACGAAACGGGTGCACCTGACCGGCCCGCTCCGACCACTTGTGGTAGATCCTCCAATCCCAGGTGTTGCCCTTGTGCTGGAGAGGAAGATCGCGAGATTCCTGCGGAGCATGCGGGACCATCGTGCTCCAATCCTATATTCACCTAAGCGCGCGAGCGAGCGACGCCACGGACTGTCAGCGAGCACCAGGCGGTCGGCAATGAGAAACGACCTCGCGTTCACCATGAAGGCGTACGATCACGGAGAGACGTGATCCAGACCGCGGGTTGCCCCTCGAACCAAACGCGAAGGAGGCACGCATGAGCAAGGGATCCGAGAAGCCCAAGAAGGTCGCCAAGAAGGCACCGCAGAAGACGCTGAAGGAGCGCCGGGCCGACAAGAAGGCGAAAGAGAAGCTCGCCTAGCCACACAGCTGCACCGGTTCAAGCCGTGGAGGGCTCCGCCGAACGCTGGGGCTCTCCACGGGCACTCCCTCGAGCACGCTACGGCTTGGGCTTGCGGGCGAGAACGCGAAAGTCGAACGGGATGCGCACATAACCCGAGACCCCTCGCGGAAGCGACGTGTTGAGGATCGCCAGGCCTTCCGCCTGCAGAACACGTAGAACGCTTCGACCCGACACGACATGCACCGCATCCATGTCGCTTGAGTACTGCTCGTCCAGGACGAGCGGCCGCCGCACAATTTCAAACGCCGTGTAACTCGGTAAGACCGCATACCGCACCTGCTTCGCCGCCTGGCGGAACCCAAACCACAGGCGACGAATCGCGTAGACCGCGACGTTGCGTCGACCCAACCGTTTCACACCAAAACGAATCGACGGGATCGTTCCGGTCGGACGGTCATACGTGACCGTCAACACACCGACAAGCCCACCCGGGCGCACGACCCGAGCCATCTCCTGAAGCACCTCGCGCGGATGGGTGAAGTGCTCGAGGGCATACAAGCTGATGACAGCATCGAACGATGCGTCGGGGAACGGCAGTCGTTCGGCATCGCCCACAACAAACGAGCCGGGACGGCCAAACGCAACAGCCTGACGCGCCGCCAGCGTCGAAACCTCAAGCCCCACGTAGTCGACTCCGGAAAGCACACTCGCAAGCGCCACCGAAAACTCCGCCGTGCCACAGCCGATATCGAGCACCCGCCCTGCTGAGTCGTTCACGAGCGCCTGCAGCAACATGCGATGCGAACCGTGATCGGCCGACTCGTAATCAGGGTTCATTTCACGCGCGAACTCGTAGTACTCCTCGGACGAGCTCCAGAACTCGACAAGCGCAGCGTCGGCCCCCTCACGTGGACGGGCCACGTCAAACACCCCGTCGTACACACGTCCAGCTCCGTGACCTTCCGCACATACGAGCGAGTCGCCCACAACGGCAAGCGGCTGGCGACACTCGGCACAGACGAGGCCGAGCGGGTTGGCTACCGATTCCACAGGCTGATGATGCCTGCGATCCCCCGCACGAACCGCAACTCAGCCAGTTGAGGTCAGATCGGCGGCGGTGAAGATCGTCTCGACATAGACGCGGCCGCCAAAACGTGTTGGGTCGAGCCTCCAAATCTCAGCTCGCAACACATTCACCGGACGCGTCGGATCGACATCGAACGCCACCCGCCGCGCAATCACATGCTGCGCACCCCACTGCGAATCGGCGAGCTCGACCTCACCGTTCGCGAGCCGCACCTCGAACCGAACCTCTCCCCCCATCGCGACGGTGTCCCCCTTTTGCTTCAGCCCGTCGACGCGGTCTCCGCCAGAAGCCGACGGCGATCGCGGCTCACACCAAGCGCGGCGCCTGCCCCACCGAGCAACCCCAGAATCAGCACGAAGAGGCCAACGCGGTCAACGGTCTCGTGCCCGGCGATCGCCACCGCCGGTGCAGCCAAGCCACCGACGCCGTACTGGAAGAGGCCAAACACGGCGATCGCCGAACCGGCCCGCCGTTGATAGTCACGCACCGCCAGCGCCGTCACGTTCGCGGCGATGAATCCCCAGCTGCCGATCAACGAGACAAAACACACAGCGAACATCCACACGCTCACATGACCGATCGTGAGCAACGCGACACCACACGTGACGTTTCCTGCGAAGCCATAGATCAGCAGACGCCGCTCACTGAACCGCCCAAGAAGCTTCGAGTTCAAGAGGGTCGAACACATCACCGCCAATGCGCCCGCCGAGAAGATGAAGCCGAAGGAATGAAGCGGCACCCGATACTCGTTCGGGATCAGGAACGGGGCAGCCGAAACCAACACGACGAGCGTCGACCCGCCGCACGCCATCGTCAGCGCATACACAACAAAACGGCGGTCACGTAAGAGATGGAGCAACGTGAACCCTTGCAGCCGTGCACTCGGCGCCCGGCGCTTCGTAAGCGGAAGCGTCTCAGGAAGACGCAGCGTCGTCACCAGCAGAATCAACACCCCCAGCCCCACCTGGATGAAGAAGATGCCGCGCCACGTCGTAAACGTGAGCACCTGCGTGCCAACCACTGGCGAGGCGATCGCAACCATCGCGATCATGAAGAAGAGACGGGAGTAGTACCGCGCCACATCAGGCCCGGAGTAGAGATCGCGGATGATCGCCCGCGTGATCACAACACCTGCAGCCGCAGCGAACCCTTGAAGTGCGCGTGCGAGCACAAGAATCCCAAGCGACGGTGCGAGCGCACACCCAAGGCACGCAACGATGTACACGACCACCCCGGTCAAGAGCGGAATCCGCCGCCCGCGCACATCGCTGATCGGGCCAACGATCTGCCCGAAGGCGAGACCGATCAGAAACGCCGTGACCGTCAACTGGATCGCTGACGTGCCGACACCAAGGTCGTGCGCGGTTCGCGGCAACGCAGGGAAGTACATGTCCGTCGACACCGAACCCATCGTCGACACGCCACCGAGTACGACAAGCGTCTCGACCCTTCGGCGTCGAGACGGGGTCACCTGAGGACTGTCCGTCGTCGGTTGATCAGAATCACGTACCTGCGGGCTCTGCGTGTGAACCCACTGTGAAGCTATCTATCGCATGGGACGGCACAGCCGAAAATGTGAGAGGCTTCCCTCCATGCCCCTTCGCCAAGCGCTGACCATCGGCACGCTCGCCGCCTTCGCCGCGGCACTCGCCTTCAACACAGCGACGGCTCGCGCTGCCACCGGGTGCACGGCAGGGACGACCGCCACCCTGAACGTCGCCGCAGCAGCGGCCGTTTCGACCGGCGGGCACTCAACCCTCGGGGCAACACAGGCGTGCCAGCTCGCCACATCACTCCGTTCGGCCGCCGGCGACATCTGCACCACACCCGCATCTGCGACGGTCAAGGCCAAGCTCACCACGATCGCTGCGCTCTACAAGACAAACGCCACAGCGGCACACGCCCAGCTCGTCGCATTCCTGACGGGCGTCGAGAGCGGAACGATCCACGGCACGTTGCGCTCGGTGTCTTCGGCACGTCGCGCGACCGCGCTTTGCCCGAGCGTCAGCCCGACGATCCACCTCAGCGGCGCGAGCAAAGCCACAGCCGATCTCGCGGCCGCAGCCACAGCCCAGGCGGGCGGCGACGATGCAGGCGCAGCTGCCGCAAGAGCCGCAGCGACCAGCGACCTCGAGAGCTGGGCAGATAGCGCTAACCCCTCAACCGTCGGCGACTGGATCACGATCCTCCAAGCCGCCCAGGCGCTCGGCGACGACAAGCTTGAGCAGTCCGCGCTCGACGGCGCAAAGACAGCGGCATCCAAGAACGTCAAGGCCGCGGAGCCCGGCGGCGATCTCTGCAAGGCAAGCTCAACCACCAAGACCTGCCTGCTTCAAGCAAACGCGATTGCTCAGATGCTCGGCGTTGACGGCACCGATGGACTCGACAAGCTCCTTGACTGCGGCGAGACATGGTCGTTCACGATGACCCTTGCGGGATCGGGCGACGGCGGGACGTTTGGCGTCTTCACCTACGAAACCGGCAAGTTCATCGTCGACCGTAAGAGCAAGACCATCTCCGACGGAGGCGGCCCATGGCCCGGCCATCTCTCCGGCAACTACTCGTGCATCGCGAACGGGCACACCCTTGAATCGGGCCAGATGCCAAAGGCCACGTTCCAATACACCCTGCACGGCAAGGTCACGGCAAAGGGTTTTCAGGTCACTGCCGGCAGCCCGAACGTGCACATTCCGAACCCGTTCCACACAACCCTTTGTAAGGGCATGGGTGGGCTCGGACTGATGATCCTCGACGAGTTCGTGAAGCACGGCCTCCCCATGCCATTCACGGTTCCCGCCGGCGCGACGACAGCGACCTTCAAGGCAAACGAGGGCGGCGCGGTCTTCCACGCCACCATCACGAAGCTCCCGTAGCGTCAGGCTGGCGTTTGCCGAGGCGAAGCCGATCGCCTACCCTGAATAGTTCTGGTGCCGACGAAGGGAGGGCCGTATTCATGAGTTGCGTATCTGGTCTTTCTCCGGCCGTCTGGGCGACCACGTCCGCGGCCTAACGGCACATCGGCACCCCCGTTCGGGCTTGCGTGAGCGAGGTGGGCGATGCGCCCCCGCCTTCTCGCCCACCAATAAGTTCGAAGGAGCATTGCGTGCCTAAGTTCGATCTGGCGACCCTCGGCTGGGACGCCGACCTCGCCTCCCACCTCACGGCCAACCTGCAGCCCGCACGAGTTGTTGCGGGACACCGCGGTGAGGTCGACGTTGCTACCGAAGACGGTCGGATCCGCGTCGCGGTTCCACGCCGCTTCGCGCGTGACGGCCAAGACGTTGCCGTTGGCGACTGGGTCGGCCTCGCGACCGGAGCCGTGCAAGAGGTGCTGCCGCGTCGCAGCGCCCTGATCCGACATGCCGCCGGAAAAGCGACGCGCGCCCAAGTCGTCGCCGCCAATGTTGACATCGTCTTCGTCGTCACCTCGGTTGGCCCAGACCTCGACCTCCGTCGCCTTGAGCGCTACCTCGTCACGATCTGGGAGAGCGGGGCGCGCCCCGAGCTGATCCTCTCGAAGATCGACCGGGTCGACGACGCCACCGCGTTCGCGCGTGAGGTCGCGACGGTCGCCCCTGACGTTCCCGTCCACACCGTCAGCGCCGTCACCGGCGAAGGCTGCGACGCGGTCCTCGCGCGCATCACGCGCGGGACAACCGCCGTGCTCGTTGGATCGAGCGGAGTCGGGAAGTCGACCCTGCTCAACCGTTTCGCGGGGGCCGACGTGATGTCAACCGGCGAAGTACGGCTCGACGACGACGAAGGCCGCCACACGACGACCCACCGCGAACTGATCTTGCTGCCGAACGGTGGCATCTTGATCGACACGCCAGGCATTCGCGAACTCCAGCTCTGGAGCGCAGAGGAAGGGCTCGAAGCTGCGTTTTCCGACATTGAGTCGCTGGTCGCGACATGCCGCTTTTCGGACTGCTCACATGAGAGCGAACCCGGCTGCGCCGTTCAGGCGGCGATCGCCGACGGCACGCTTACCGAGCAGCGGTACGCGAGCTGGCGCAAGCTCCAAGCCGAGCTGCAAGTGATTGCCGCGCGACAAGACGCGCTCGTCGCTCGCGACGAGAAGCGGAAGTGGAAGCTCCTCTCCGCCGACGAGAAGACCCGCACCCGCAACCGGTAGTCGCACGCGCTTCAACTCGACCGCGCAGCGGCCGTTTACGAGAACAGACGAGCCTGCTTTCGCACCGAAAGCGCGGCTTGCGCTACAGTTTTTCCCGGCGCGGGTTTGAAGTAGCTCCCGCTCCACATCAAGAGAGGCAGAGGGAACCGGCCCTATGAAGCCTCGGCAACCTGCAAAGCAAGGTGCCAATCCCGGCCGAGCAACCGCTCGGAGGATGTAGAGCCAACCGCGAAAGGAGCTTGCTTTGCCCGCCGTCTCACTCAAATGCCGCGTCTGCGGAACCACGCACGACCTCGAAGGTATCGGCACCTGCCGTTCATGCTTCGGGCCACTCGACCCGGTCTACGACCGCGAGACTCAGGCGCGCGTCACGCGCGCATCGATCACCGCCGGCCCGCACTCGATCTGGCGGTACGCCGACTTCCTGCCCGTCGAACCGCTCCCGAACCAGGCGCTCGCGCCAGGGATGACACCGCTCGTTTCTGCTCCGCGACTTGCTGAAGAGCTCGGCATCGGCGAACTCTGGCTCAAGCTCGACACCGCAAACCCCACCCACTCGTTCAAAGACCGTGGCGTGGCAGTCGCCGCAGCAAAGGCGCGCGAGCTTGGCCTCACAACGCTCGCCTGCTCCTCGACCGGCAACCTTGCAAACGCGGTTGCTGCTCGCGCCGCCGCCGATGGCTTCGAAGCAGCCGTCTTCACACCGGCAGGTCTTGAGCACGAAAAGCTGATCGCCACGTCGGTGTATGGCGCCACCCTCTATGCCGTCGAAGGTTCCTACGACGACGTCAGCCGGCTCACTGTCGAGCTCTCATTTGAGCTTCCGTGGGGATTCGTCAACGCGGCGCTTCGGTCGTACTACGCCGAGGGGTCAAAGACCGTTGGGTTTGAGATTGCTGAGCAGCTCGGCTTCGAACTGCCCGACGCGGTATTCGCACCGATCGGTTCGGGCGCGCTGTACGCAAAGATCTTCGAGGGCTTCCGTGAATGGAAGGAACTCGGTCTCGTCGACGGCACCCTGCCCCGGATGTACGGCGGGCAGGCCGAAGGCTGCCAGCCAGTCGTCACAGCATGGGAGACCGGCGAGAAGGTGACGCCAGTCCGTCCCGCCACGCAGGCGCTCTCGATCGCGATCGGCAACCCTGCGGACGGCGACTACGCAATCGAGGCCGCGCGCGCTTCGGGTGGCGGCTTCTTCTCGGTGCCAGAGGCAGACATCGCCGACAACATTGTCGAGCTCGCACATGCCACCGGCGTGTGGGGCGAAACGGCTCCGGCCGTCACGTTCGGTGCACTGAAGGAAGCCGTAGCGCGTGGCGTCGTCGGGCCAAACGACCGTGTTGTGCTGGTTGTGAGTGGTGACGGACTCAAGACCCCGGGTCTTGTTTCGCACCTCGTCGACGCGATCACGATTCCGCCTGATGCGGATGTCGTGCTCGACCTCGTCGGGGCAGCCGTCTAGCTCCCCCAAGACAACTTCGCTCCACGAGAGGTGGTGGCGCTGCCATCATGCGGTAGTGGCCGCGCCTAGGCCGCTCGACATGATCAGCGTCTTCGATCTCTTCACCATCGGCATCGGACCGTCGAGTTCCCATACGGTCGGGCCGATGCGTGCCGCCCGGATGTTCGCCGTGGGATTGGCTGACGACGGGCTGCTGAAGGACGTGGCGGCGGTTCGCATCGACCTCTACGGCTCGCTCGCAGCGACCGGCCGCGGTCACGGCACCGACCGCGCTGTCCTCGTCGGACTTGAGGGGGAGACACCGGAAGGTTGCGATCCGGCAAGGATCCCTGAGCGGGTCGAGGAGATTCGCGCCCACGGCACGCTCTGCCTGCTCGGCGACCATGAGGTTGGCTATGCCGAGGAAGAGCACCTCGGGTTCCGCAAGCGCGAGAAGCTGCCAGGCCACCCAAACGGTGTGGTCTTTACGGCGCTTCGCGCCGACCGCACAGAGCTACGCCAGCGCACCTACTACTCGGTTGGTGGAGGCTTTGTCGTCGACGAGGCTGCGTCGGGCGCCGACCGGATCGTTGCCGACCGCAAGCCCGTTCCTCATCCGTTTGGCTCGGGCGACGAACTGCTCGCACTGACCAAGGCCACCGGCCTGCCGATCAGCGGCGTCGTGCTGGAGAACGAGCTCGTGCGCCGTTCGCAGGCAGAGATCCGCGAGGGGCTGCTGAAGATATGGGCCGCGATGCAGGCGTGCGTGGAGCGCGGGTGTGACGCCGAAGGCATCCTCCCGGGCGGGCTCAAAGTGAACCGCCGAGCGAAGGCCGTGCACGCGCAGCTCTCAGCGGCGGGCGACACCGATCCGTTGCATGTGATGGATTGGATTGGCCTCTACGCGCTCGCCGTCAACGAGGAGAACGCCGCAGGGGGCCGGGTCGTCACCGCGCCCACGAACGGTGCCGCGGGAATCATCCCGGCCGTCCTCCACTACTACTGGCGCTTCGTTCCTGGCGCTGATGAGGACGGAGTTGTCCGCTTCCTACTCACGGCAGGAGCGATCGGCCTGATCTTTAAGAACCTCGCATCGATCTCGGGTGCCGAGGTTGGCTGCCAAGGTGAGGTCGGCTCGGCCTGCTCGATGGCTGCGGGTGCACTCTGCGAGGTGCTCGGCGGCACACCGGAGCAGGTTGAGAATGCCGCCGAGATTGGGATGGAGCACAACCTCGGACTCACCTGCGACCCGATCGGTGGCCTCGTTCAGGTGCCGTGCATCGAACGGAACGCAATCGCCGCGGTCAAAGCGATTACCGCCGCGCGAATGGCCCTCCATGGTGATGGCACCCATTTTGTGTCGCTCGACAAGGTCGTGAAGACGATGCGCGACACCGGAGCCGACATGAAGGACAAGTACAAGGAGACCGCGCGCGGCGGCCTCGCTGTCAACGTCATCGAGTGTTGAATCGCGCCCGAACGTCGTCGGGATCGGCACCACCCGGCCGCCCCATCGGGAACCGATCGCGCGTACGCACCCAGTCCTCGCCCCCCATGCGCCCCACAAGGTGCACGCGGCTCGCATCGACCCGGCCGTCGGCGCCGACGAGCGCATCGTCGACGTGGATCGCCACCACCCGAGCCAAGATCAGACTGTTCGACGGTTGCTCGGGTGTGCCAAGCTCCACAATCTCGAGCAGCTGACACTCGAACGCCGCCGGCGACTCACCGACCCGTGGGGGCCGCACGTGTTCTGAAGGCACCGGGGTTACCCCAACAACGTCCCACTCGTCGATGCCCGCGGGCCAATCGCCACTCGTCGCGTTCGCGACGTCAGCTACCTCCTCGGTCACAACACAGATCGTGAGTTCACCGGTGGCACGAACGTTCGTCAGCGTGTCCTTTTCGCTCCCGCCGCGGAGCGATTGCGACACCATCAGGATCGGTGTCGGCGAGATCGCCGCCACGTTGAAGTACGAAAACGGGGCCAGGTTCGGTGTCCCGTCGCTGGCGACTGTTGAGACCCACGCGATCGGACGAGGGCCGACGAGTGTGTTGATGAGCGGCCCAAGCGCAGCAGCCGGCGTTGCCTCGGGTCGAACGATCATGCGGCCGGATCCAGTAGCCCGCGCTCGCGGCTGGGGATGGGGGCTGAAACCCCGTCTTCACCAATGAAGACGATGGTGTGGCTCCCTTCGAACGCCACCTGATCGTCGCGACGCCCCACCCACTGAAAGCCGAGGGACGAAGTGCCGAGCTTCGCCACCGTCATCTCTAGCTCGACCTGATCGTCAAAGCGAAGCGGGAGGCGGTAGTCGGCCTCGACGTGAACGCGTGGGAGCTGACCCGTCGTGAAGATGTCTGTGCCAAGCGCACGGAAGAGCCCCGTCTCTACCGCTTCGACCCACCGAAAGATCGCAGCGAAGTAGATACGACCGCTCGCGTCGGTGTCGGCCCACATCACACGAAAGGTCTCCTGATGGCGCGGCATAGCTCGATGCTAGACGGAGATCGCCTTCTGCCCGCCGCGGGTTCGCATCGTTCGCGCGACCGTGGCTGGCTAGGCTGCGGCTATGAGCGCAACCGCACCCCGCAAACAGCCGGCCGACAACGTCGATCCACGACTCGACCAGCGCGACTACGACGCAGTCATCGTCGTGTCGTTTGGCGGCCCTGAGGGGATGGACGACGTCCTGCCCTTCCTCGAGAACGTGACGCGCGGACGTGGCATCCCGCGCGAACGCCTTGTGGAGGTCGGTCACCACTACGAACTCTTTGGCGGGGTCAGCCCAATCAACCAGCAGAACCGCGACCTGATCGCGGCGCTCAACACCGAGCTTGCGTCGCACAACATCGCCCTGCCGATCTACTTCGGCAACCGCAACTGGGATCCGTACCTCACCGACACGCTGCGTGAGATGCGCGACGCAGGCCACTCCCGTGTGCTGGCGTTCTTCACCTCCGCGTTCAGCTCGTACTCCGGCTGCCGGCAGTACCGCGAGAACATCTACGTCGCACAGAACGACGTGGGGCCGGATGCACCGGAACTGCTGAAACTGCGAACGTTCTACAACCATCCGGGATTCATCGAGGCCAACGCCGACCGTGTTCGTGACGCTCTTGCAGCGTTCCCCGATGACCGCAGGGCTGGGGCGCACATCGTTTTCACCGCCCACAGCATTCCGACCTCAATGGCCGATGCGTGCCGTTACGCCGACCAGCTCCACGAGGCCTCACGCCTTGTTGCTGAAGCAGTTGGCGCGGCTTCCCACTCGGTCGTCTACCAGAGCCGTAGCGGCTCCCCCCACGTGCCGTGGCTTGAGCCCGATGTCTGCGATCACCTCCAGGAGTTGCACGACGCCGGCACGACGGACGTTGTCGTCTCACCCGTCGGCTTCGTGTCGGATCACATCGAAGTGCTCTACGACCTTGATGTCGAGGTGAAGAACCTCGGGGCTGAGCTCGGCATGACCGTCGTGCGAGCGGGAACAGCCGGCACGCATCCCGCGTTCGTCTCGATGATTCGCGAGCTGATCGAGGAGCGGCTTGACGGCTCCGTCGAGAAGCGCGTTGTCGGTCGCTTTGGCCCGAATCCCGACGTGTGCCCTAACAACTGCTGCCAGCCCGGAAACGGCAAGCCGTCCCCATGGGACGCGGCAGCGGACGAGTCCTAAACCGAATCGTCCGCGCGATACGCGTGACGCTTTGCCGTCGCGAGTCGCACAAGCACTGAAGGCAGCTCACGTCGAGCACGCGGCACGGCAGCATGCAATGCCGCTGAGGCACCAGTGTGGATGCCGAAGCCGTGGCCGAGCAACAGATGCTCCGGCTCGAACTGCAGCAAGACCTTCGGCGGCGACACGATCCGCAGAACCGGGTGCACGCCGAGCTTCCGTCCTGGCGCGCAGTAGTAGCGAACGGTTCCCACGGCCTCAGCAACAACGAGCGTGCGCGTTTCGGGCCACCAGAGTGCGACCTCCCGCCATCCCTTCATCGCCGGAACCGCTTTGAGCTCGAACGGCGAGCCGGGGATCTCAAGAGGTGTCACAAGGTGCGGGACGCCAAGGCGCTTCGCCACCTCCGCGGAATCGCGGTTGTGTCGGTCGAGCAACTGAATGACGCCTTTTGGGGTGCCGAGACCCCTGACACGAGCGTCGAGATCGGCGAAGTCGACCGGATCCACAAGCCACACACCGTCGGCGGTCGCGAGCGCACACGAAGCGCGACCCATGAAGCTCGGATCGGAAGAGACCCACTCGATACCGACGCCCGGCACCTCTCTCACAACGACAGCTTCGGTGCTCATCGAACCACCCTACCCGCGAAGGTCAGCGAGCCAGAACGACGATCGCGACGCCGCCAAGGATGTAGCCACCCAAACCGTCGGGTTCAGCTCTGCGCTCAAGCTCTGCCCGCACCACCGCACGACGCTCGTCATCAAGCTCCTCGATCGCAAGCGCGACGGGCCCTCGCAGCTCCGCCGCAAAGGCCCACAGGGCCGGCTCGTCGGGGAAGCGATAGGCGACCCTAATCTCGTCGATCGCCTCCACCGAGAATCCCGCCGCACAAACGGCAGCACTCACAGCGTCGAGCGACCGGCCCGCGAGCAGATCCCCACTGCGCCCCTCATCGAAATCGCCTGCTGCTGCGAGTGCCTGACGGGGAACGGTCATCCACGCGTTGCGCGACCGCTCAGCCCACACAGCAAACGCGAGACGTCCGCCTGGGCGAAGCACCCGGCGCACCTCGGCAAGGGGCCGGTTCCCCTTCAGCAGGTAGCCGAAGCGAGAGAGCACCGCGTCGCGCGACCCATCGGCCAGTTCTAACGCTTCGGCGTCGAGCGCGCGAAACTCGACCCCAGTGAGCCCGAGCTCTGCCGCCCTTGCTCGCGCACCGGCGAGCATCGACTCGGATCGGTCACTCGTGAGGAGCCTGACCTGAGAACCAAGCGAGGCCGCGATCAGGAAGCCGGTGTCGCCTGTACCTGCCGCGAGTTCAAGGATCGTTTCGCCGGGCTGAGCGTCGAGGTGGGCAACAAGCCACTCCGAAACAGGCCTCGTTCCGTCCCAGAGGATGTCCCGATGCTCCGCCCAACGGGCGCCCATCGTCTCCCAAAGCTCGCGACTCTGCCCGGCTGCGCTCACGGTGTCATTCTCCCCGATTTTGGTTGCAAGGTTGGTGACATACCCCTTTTGGGGGTGCGTGTGGCCAATTGGCCGCTTACGATGTGCGCTCACGCAGCGGTCCCTGGGGAAGGTGACCGAAGCGCAAATAGGCTCGAGGAGGCCGATATGCCCCGCACCCCGCTCATGCGCGCGCTCAAGCGCGCCGCCAACGACCACGCACTCGCCAAGCGTGAGGGCATCGACTACGACGCCGTTCTTGAGCTGCGCGAGGCGCAGTGGGAAGCCGCGCTCGACCGTCGCAACTTCTTGAGGCGTGCTGGTGCCGTCGGCGCTGGCCTTGCGATCGGCGGCGCGACGTTCGCCGGCCCGGCATTCGCAAAGTCAGGCGATGACGGCCCCTCCTCAGCTTCCGCAGCACGCGGCCGCCGTCAGCCGCGCATCGTTGTCGTCGGCGCCGGTATCTCTGGCCTCACGGCAGCGCTCAGCCTGAAGGACGCCGGAGTGAACGCAACGGTCTACGAAGCGTCGAACCGCATCGGTGGACGCATGTTCTCCGACACCGACAACTACTGGTCGAACGGGCAGGTCTCCGAGTGGGGTGGCGAGCTGATCGACACCGATCACGAGATGATTCAGGGTCTTGCGGCACGGTTTGGCCTCGCGCTCGACGACCTTCCGAGCGCGGAGCCGCGCCGCTCGATCCGAACCTTGGTCTGTCGTATGCCTACTGGCGTGTTGGCCAGTACCACACGATCGCCGGCTACGAGGGTGTCCGCCAGGGGAACATCCACTTCGCAGGCGAGCACTGCTCGCAGGATTACCAGGGCTTCATGGAGGGTGGCGCAGAGGAAGGCGACCGCGCCGCCAGCGAGATCCTCAGCGATCTCGGCCTCGCTTAGTCCGTCGTCTGGCGAGGGGCCGTGGTGTGCCGCACAGGCATGCCACGGCCCCTTTGTCGTTTCAAGACATCGACGTTCCTGGGCAGGTGTGGTTCAGTGATGAGACACACAGCGCTCAGCACACCAAGGGAGACTCCATGCGCACCACTATCGCCGTGGCGATCACGGCCGTTGTCTGCTTCACCGTCGGGGCCGCTTCTGGGCTCGGAGGCACGGTCGGCAAGACCTACGTCCTGAAAGTCAAAGACATCGCGTCGTTCCCGTCTGACAACTTCCACTGCCAAGCCGTTGACGCTCACGAAGTTGCCTGTGGCGGCCCGGTCAAGAAGGGCTCAATCCAGGTGTACTACGCGCCACATCAGCTTGCTGTCGTCCAGTTCCTTGGCGGCAATAAGGGGAAGATCCTCTACCAGGCCGACCGTTAGGCCCTGCCCCACGCGTGGGATGCGTACACCTCCCGCGCCGCCAAGCAGGTTGGTGAGGGCTCGCCAGATGAGAGCCGCTACCATTTAGGGGTGGCCGCTGCTGCCCCGTCATGGGTCGACCTCACGCTCCAATCGCTCCGCGGCGAAGGATTCCGTAACGGCGGGGCACGGCGCGCCGTCGTCGATCTGCTCGGTCGGCAGGAGTGCTGCCTGACCGCCCAGGAGATGTTCGATCGGCTGCGTGACGAAGGCAACCCGGTCGGAATCGCAAGCATCTACCGCGTGCTCGAGCTCCTGTCCGAGAAGGGGTTCGTGCAGCGCATCGAGGTCGGATCAGGGGTTGCGCGCTACGAGCCCGCCCATCACGCTGGCGAACATCACCATCACCACCTCGTGTGTGACCGCTGCGGCAAGGTGGAAGCGTTTGCCGACGAAGAGCTCGAAGCTGCGATCCACAACGTCGAGGGGCGCACGGGCTACCGCGTCGCTGGTCACGACGTCGTCCTCCGTGGCGCCTGCGGCGACTGCCGCTAGCGACCGTTACGCCGCGAGGCGTACGAAGCCGTCGCCACGCTCAACGATGCGCGGCACCACGTCAACAACGCTCTCGTTGGCCGCGAAATCGATATCGGGGCCAAGGTCGTTGTCGCGGATATTCTGCGCGCTGATGCCAGCGCCGATTCCGGCGAGCGCCGAGTCGAAGCTCTGCACAAGGCGAATCGCTGCGAGCGCCGAGTCGTCATTCTCGCCGGCGAGCGCCTGAGCGATCCGGCCAGCGACATAGGCATCATCGATCGCAAACGCGCCCTCAACACCAGCGCACATGATCGCGACCGCTTCCGCATTCGTTGCCCGAATCGCGGCACACACCGCGTCGAGATTCAGGAGCGACGCGACAAACACGGTTTCGCACCGGCGGGCCGCTGCCAACATCAGACGTGTTCCGTTCGTCGTCGTCGTGACGAGGCTCGAACCCTCAGCGGCAGGAGCAACAAACTCGCGTGGTGAGTTGCCGAAATCGAATCCGTCGATCCGCACGTTGTGTCGCTCGCCGGCGAGCTTCGCGCCCGGCTGCTTCGCGGCGATCTCCCGTGCATCCTCGATCTCGCCGGTGCATGTCACCGACGTATACCCGGATGCGAACGCCTGCGTGATGACCGATGTCGCCCGAAGGACATCGATCACCACGCCGACGGGCGCGGTCAGTTCCTCACCAGGTGTGAAGCCGACTTTGACGTTCATCGCTAGCGGGCCGCGATCGCTGCTTCGACGTTGGCGGCCACGTTCTCGGGCGTGATGCCGAACTGCTCGAGCACCTTGGCGCCCGGGCCGGAGGCCCCGAACGTGTCGATCGCCACCGACCGGTCGACCCAGCGGGCCCAACCGAACGATGACCCAGCCTCGACGGAGACCTTCGGCACGCCGGCCGGCAGGACTTCGTCGCGATAGGCCTGCGACTGCTTCTCGAAGAGCTCCCAGCTCGGCATCGAAACGACGCTGACCTCGACACCCTTGGCAGCGAGCTGATCGCGTGCTGCAAGAGCGACAGAGACTTCAGAGCCGGTGGCGACGATCACCGCAGCGGGGTTCGCCGCGGCTGCAAGCGTGTAGGCACCCTTCGCAAGACCCGATGCCGCCGGGTAGACGCTGCGATCGATGGTCGGGAGATCCTGGCGCGAGAGAACGAGCACAGCCGGGCCTTCGACATCTTCAAGGGCCGTCCGCCAAGCCTCGGCAGTTTCGTTCGCATCGCCTGGGCGAATCACCGTTAGGTTCGGGATCGCCCGAAGTGACGCGAGATGCTCCACCGGCTCATGCGTTGGACCATCCTCACCAACAGCCACCGAGTCATGCGTGAAGACCCAGACAACGCCGATGTTCATCAGTGCGGAGAGACGCAGCGACGGGCGCATGTAGTCGGCGAAGACGAAGAACGTCGAGCCGTAAGGCTTGATCAAACCGCCGTGCAGCGCAATGCCATTCACAGCCGAACCCATTCCGTGCTCGCGGATACCGAAGTAGATGTCGCGACCGATGTGCTCCCGCGTGTAGCCGGGATCGCCATCGATGAACGTCATCGTCGAGTGAGCGAGGTCGGCGGCACCACCGATGAAGGTCGGGATGTGCTTGGCGACCGCCTGCATCACCTTGCCGCCCGCAACGCGGGATGACATCTTCGGGGTGGTCTCCGGATCGAACACCGGCAGTGCTTCACGCAGACCCGGGCGGATGCGGCCGGCGAGGCCGTCGCTCCACTGAGCGGCAAGCTCCGCGTTCGCGGCCGCCCACGACTCGAACTTCGCGTTCCATGCGGTCTGGGCGGCGGCACCCGCTTCGAGCACCTGGTCGCGGAAGTGTGCGTAGACCTCGTCGGGCACGTAGAAGCTCTTGTCGGGGTCCCAACCGAGCGCTTCCTTCGTGAGCCGGTTCTCGTCAGCGCCAAGCGGCGTTCCGTGAACACCCGAGGTGTTCTGCTTGTTCGGCGACGGGTAACCGATGATCGTGCGGAGCCGGATCAGCGTCGGACGCGACGTCTCTGCCATACCGGCGCGGACAGCAGCTTCGATCGCAGCGAGGTCGTTACCGTCCTCAACCGCGAGCGTGTGCCACCCGTACGCGCGGAAGCGAGCCTCGACATCTTCGGTCGAGAACGCAAGCTCGGTCGTACCGTCGATCGTGATGCGGTTGTCGTCGTAGAGGAAGACAAGCTTGCCCAGGCCAAGATGGCCAGCAAGCGACGCCGCCTCGGCGGAAACGCCTTCCATCAGGTCGCCGTCGGAGCAGATGCCGAAGATGAAGTGGTCGGTGACGTCATGACCATAGGTCTCACGCAGCCACCGCTCCGCCATCGCCATACCAACGGCGTTCGAAATGCCGGCTCCGAGCGGGCCCGTCGTTGTCTCGACACCGGCGGTGTGATGCACCTCCGGATGCCCAGGCGTCAACGAACCGAGCTGGCGGAAGTTCTTGACCTCGTCGAGCGGAAGGTCGTACCCCGACAGGTGCAGGGTCGAGTAGAGCAGGGCAGACGCGTGACCAGCCGAGAGCACGAACCTGTCCCGATCCGGCCAGTGAGGATCGGCGGGATTGTGGTTCATAACCTTCCGGTACAGGACGTAGGCGGCCGGTGCGAGCGCGAGCGGCGCACCAGGATGCCCTGAGTTCGCCGCGTCGACTGCGTCGATCGCGAGCGTCCGGATGGCGTCAACCGAGAGCTGGTCGAGATCCACGCCGTTAGCCCCCATTCGTGTACCGCTCGATCATCGCGCTGAGCGGAAGAACCTCGTAGTCGCCTGCATGACCGGCGGTACCGAACTGCACCATACGAGTCGAGACGACGTCGCGGACACCCTTACGGGCAGCCTTGAAGAAGGCCCGCGGATCGAACTCGGCCGGGTTATTCATCACGGTCTCGCGGAGCTCAGCGGTCATTGCCAGGCGAATGTCGGTGTCGACGTTGATCTTGCGAACGCCGTGCCGAATGCCTTCCTGGATCTCTTCGACCGGAACACCGAACGCCTCGCCCAGCTTGCCGCCGGTCGCGTTGATGCGATCGATCAGCTCGGGCGGAACGCTCGAGGAGCCGTGCATGACGAGATGCGTGTTCGGAAGCTTCTCGTGGATCTCGTGGATGATCTCCATCGCGAGAACGTCGCGCTCCGGCTTCTTCGTGAACTTGTAGGCGCCGTGGCTCGTACCGATTGCGACAGCAAGAGCGTCAACGCCGGTCTTCGCGACGAAGTCGACTGCCTGGTCGGGGTCGGTGAGGTGCACTTCGCCCGAGCCGTGGCCGTCCTCAATACCGCCGAGGGTGCCAAGCTCGCCTTCAACCGAAACGCCCTTTGCATGGGCGGCTTCGACAACGCGCCGGGTGACATCGACGTTGTACTCATAGTCCGACGGCGTCTTGCCGTCGGCGAGCAGCGAGCCGTCCATCATGACGCTCGTGAAGCCGAGGTTGATTGCGCGCATGCAGGTCTCGGGCGTGTCGCCGTGATCGAGGTGCAGCACGATGGGCACGTCGGGTGCGCTTTCCGCAGCCGCGATAACCATGTGGCGGAGATAGTTGTCGCCCGCATACGAGAGGGCGCCACGAGAGGCCTGGACGATGACTGGCGACTTCGTTTCTTGCGCCGCCTCGACAATGCCCTGGAGCTGTTCGAGGTTATTGATGTTGAAGGCGCCGACGCCGTATCCGCCCTTGGCGGCTTCGTCGAGAACCTGTCGGAGTGAGGCGAGTGGCATCGCGGGGGTCCTCCCAGAATGAGAATCGGAACGAAAGGTTGGTCCTATTCTCACTCACCGAACCGAGATTCGCGAGGAGAAGCGAACTGCTGTAGCCTACGGCCCCCGGCCATCGTTGGCAATTCAACGTTGCTCGCCGTTTGTTAGCCTTTTCTTTATGGCCGTTACCCTCAATCAGCTCTCCAGCTTTCTCGCTGTCGCCCGCGAAGGGTCAGTTTCTGCTGCCGCGGAGAAGCTGTACGTGACGCAGCCGTCGATCTCGGCCGCCGTTTCGGCTCTTTCAAAGGAGCTGGGGGTTGATCTGACGGAGCGCGTCGGCCGTGGGGTTGGCCTCACCGCCGCCGGTGAGGCGTTTCGCCCGTACGCCGCCGATGTCCTCGGATTGATTGAGCAGGGACGGCAGGCTGCACGCGAAGCCGCCGACCTTTCAACTCGCAGCCTTCGCATCGTCGCGGTCGCGACGGCGGCCGAGTATGTCGTGCCGCCGCTCCTGCAGGCCTTCGCGGCGAAGCATCCCGAGATCAAGCTGACCCTTGAGGTCGCGAACCGCGCGAACCTGTTTGACCGCGTGCTTGAGCATGAGGTCGATGTCGCAATCGCCGGCCGCCCGCCCGAGGATGACCGTGTTGCGGGCAAGGCGTTCCTGAAGAACGAGATCGCCTTGATCACCGCCACAAACGATCCGCTGGTTGGCATGAAGAACATTCGCCCCGAAGATCTCGCCGACCGCGTCTGGCTCCAGCGCGAGCCTGGCTCGGGAACGCGCCAGATGGTCAACGAGTTCTTCGGCGGCCACGATCTGCGCCCGCAGACACTGACGCTCGGCTCAAACGGCGCCATCAAGCAAGCGGTCAAGCTTGGCCTCGGCGTCTCGCTTCAGTCGCGGATGGCCGTTGAGCAGGAGCTTGCCACCGGTCAGCTTTCGGAACTGCACGTGAAGGGCGGCCTGCCTGATCGCCAGTGGTATGCCCTCCACTCGGCAACGGTTCCTCCACGCCCAGCCGTTGAGCTCTTTCTTGAATTTGCATTCAGCCCGGCCGCGCGGTCGGCATTCGACCACAGGGAGGTCATTTCATGAGTCGTCCAATTCCGGTCGGAACGATCGCGCCATCACTGCTCTCTGCCGACTTCGCCCGCCTCGAACAGCAGGTGACGATGTTGATGGACGCCGGCGCCACCGTGATGCACGTCGACACGATGGACGGCCAGTTCGTGCCGCCGATCACGTTTGGCCCGATCGTTGTCGAGGCAATCAAGGATGTTGTTCACGATCGAGGCGGCATTCTCGACTGTCACCTGATGATCAACGACCCGGCGCGCCAGATCGACGCGTACGTGAAGGCCGGCGCCGACGTGATCACGATCCATCCTGAGGCGACCCAGCACATTCACTACGCGCTGAACCAGATCCGTGCCGCCGGCTGCAAGGCAGGCGTCGTGATTAACCCGGGCACGCCTGTCGAAGCAGTTGAGCCTGTCGCTGAGATCATCGATCTCTGTCTGATCATGAGCGTCAACCCAGGTTGGGGTGGCCAGAAGTACATTCCGCAGGCGACCGACCGAATTCGGCGTGTTCGGGAACTGCTTCCTGACAACGTCGTTTTGGAAGTCGACGGCGGCATTTCGCTCGACACGATCGATGCGGCGCGCGACGCGGGCGCCCAGCTCTTCGTTGCCGGCTCAAGCGTGTTCAGCGCTCCCGACCCTGTCGCGGCGTTCGCCGCCCTTCAGGCCCGGGTCGCCTAACACGTCGGCCCACGGCGACGTTTTGGTTTCCAGCTATAGGATCGGCAGAAAGATGTATTTGATCTCTACGCCCCATTCTCGTTACAGTCGAACTGGGAAGTGCCCGCCCACCCCGTGCTGCGCGATTGCCAATAGCAGCCCGGTCCTGTCGTTTTCCGGTCGTGCAGGCGCCGGATTCTCACTACGTCTCGGAGGTTCGTGATGCCCCGTCCCATCATGCTTGGCATCGTCGGCGACTCCGGCTGCGGCAAGACGACAATCACCCGTGGGCTCGTCCGTGTGCTTGGTGACGAGTGGGTCACGGGCTTCTGCACCGACGACTACCACCGCTACGACCGGAAGCAGCGGGCCGAGCGCGCGATTACGCCGCTGCACCCTGACTGCAACCACCTCGACATTCTTGCCCAGCACCTCGGGCATCTCCGGCGTAAAGAGGCGATCCTCAAGCCGACCTACCAGCACGGCGACGGCACGTTTGGTCCGCCCGACTACCTTGAGCCAACCCGGTTCATGATCGTTGAAGGCCTGCTGTCCTTCTACTCGCCCGAGCTGCGTGATCCGTTTGACGTTCGCGTCTACCTTGCCCCGCCCGAGGATCTGCGCCGCCAGTGGAAGGTGCACCGCGACTGCACGCGCCGTGGCTACTCGACCGACCAGGTGCTTGCTGAGCTCGACCGCCGCGAACCCGACTCGGAATCGTTCATTCGCCCGCAGCGCCACCACGCCGACATCGTTGTGTCGTTCCAGCCGGCACGTGAGGGCCAGGATCCGAACAAGCTCGATGCGAAGGTTACCCTCCGCGATTCACTGCCGCACCCCGACTTCTCCGGGCTGCTCGCCGATGGGTCGGAAGATGGGCTCATCCTGACGGAGAAGCCTGGCGCCGAAGAGCTCTACGTTCCCGGCGAGATCAGCGACGAGCGCGCAGGCGCGATCGAAGAGATGATCTGGAGCAAGCTCCACTTCGCTGGCGAACTCAAGAAGGAGAAGCTCGGCGAATATACGGTGGGCACCGATCTCCACCGGTCGAACTCGCTTGCAATCGTCCAGATGCTGATCCTCTACCAGCTGATCGCGGCGCGCGTCGGCATCGCAACGGGCCAGAGCTCGGTTCGCGGCTGGGACAAGTCCGCGATGGACGAGCTGCTCGGCAGCGAAGAGTCCGCAACCGCGATGTAGTTGCTTGGCGCGCAGCCTCAGTGAGAGGCGGCGCGCTCAGGATCACGGGGACCGGCGGCGCAGAACGCTCTGCCGTCACGCTTCAGACACAACAGGCCGCGTAGCGACGCGCCATCCTCGTCGAGCACGACGATGCGCCTCTCGTTCAGGCCTTCGAACGCCGCCATCACGTCGTGCATCGCCTGGGACGGTGTGACCGTCACCACGTCGGTGCGTGCGAACGCGACAGCAAGCTCGTTGTCCTGGCCGGCCTCCGGTAGGTCAGCCCGATCGAGCGCGCCACGAAAGACCGCATCGTCTGCGAAAAGGATCGTGCGGAGCGTCTGATCCTCAAACCGCTCGCGCGCCTGTGCGACAGTCAGGTCGGTTGCAACCGTCTTCGGACGGGGCAGCATTACCTCAGCCACGGTCAGCGTTTCGGCGACCGTGCGGTCGATCAATTTCGGGTGCACGACTCACGATGGTAGACCGGTTGTTGACGAATCGCTCGCCGATCGCGCAGGTCGTGGCTACGCCTGCCGCAACCGCGCCACTACAGTGGAAGCGTGATTGGTTTGCTCGCTCTTGCAGCTGACGAGTGGATGGTCCTGATGACCGCCATCGTTCCCGTCATCATTTGCGCAATCGTGGTGTGGGTCTTCGTCGTTGCAGCTCGGCGCAACGATCGTCGTGAGGCGGCCGAAGCTGCCGCCCTCGCTGCACCGCACGACGCGACACCGCGCGACTAGTCGGTCAAACGAGCGCGGCGCAGCGCTCAGCCATGGCGACATCAAGGTCTGTGACACCACCCGCCGTGTGTGTCGACCAGCGCACCTTTACCGCACCCCAGCTGACCGTCAGCTCGGGATGGTGGTTCTGTGTCTCTGCCAGCTCACCAACACGATTTGCGAACGCGAGTGCATCGACGAAGTTCGGAAACGGAAACGTGCGTTCCAATGCTGCGTCGACCAACTCCCAATCTGGCGGCGATGTCATAGCGTCACGGTAGCTCCCGTCTAGCATCAGCCGCATGCCCGCTCCCGTCGTCCAACGAATCCTTGCACCGTCGCGGAAGCAGCGCCCGTCGTTCGAGGTTGTTTGCGAGCTCGTGTTTCGGCCAATCGCACACCTCCTCGTCCTGTTGCTCGCTCCCCTTCGTGTTCCCCCACCGGCAGTGGTCGTAACCGCCGCGACGACCGGGATCGGTGCGGCGGTGCTGATCGCATCCCACCACTACGCGGCTGGAGCTCTCCTGCTCGTCCTCAAGACGATCCTCGACAACGCCGACGGGCAGCTCGCACGTGCGACAAACCAGATCACGGTGCTCGGCCGCTACCTCGACTCCGAATCGGATCTCCTCGTGAACGCCTTCGTGTTTGCCGCGCTCGGGATTGCCACCGGCCACCTTGCGGTCGCAGCGATCTCGTTTCTGTGCGTCACGCTCGCGCTTGGAGTCGACTTCAACCTTGAGCGCCTCTATCGAGCTGAACGCGGCGAACCGTTCGACCCGATGCCACCTGCCACAGGCATCGCAGGTGTGCTCGCACACATCTATCGCGCCGTCTACGCGCCACAAGACGTGTGGATCGAACGGTACTGCGAACGCCGCCTGCGACGCGCGACCCCGGCGCAGCGGCTCGCCTACCACGACCGCGCAACCCTGCAGCTCCTCGCCAACTTCGGACTTTCAACACAGCTCGCCGTACTCTCGGCATGCCTCGCCTTCGACACACCGACGCTCTACCTCTGGCTCGGCATAGGCTGCGCCGTCACACTGATCCCCCTCGAACTGCGACGAGGACGACGGCAGGCCCACTCGCGCCTCTAGGATGCTTCTTCCGGGTTACAACCCGGTTTTCATTGTGCGCCCAAGGGAGATAAGGTGGACGACAGCACCGCAAGAGCAGAGGACAACGTGATTGAGCTCGGCTCGCCACAGAAGGCGACCTGGTCGAACCTCGTGCCACGCACCGTCGCACCGGAACAATGGGAGCGCTACGAGGGCCACATCGCCGAAATCTTTGAGTCGTTTGGCATGCCTCTCGACACACCGGGAACCAAAGACACACCCCGCCGTTTTCTCCGTGCGCTCTTCGATGCAACGATTGGCTACGACGGTGACCCGAAGCTGATGACGGCCTTTCCGTCGGAAAGCCACGGGATGCCCGGATCGTTCGCAAGCCAGATCATTGAGGGGCCGATCGGCTTCGTCTGCCTGTGCGAGCACCACGCGCTGCCGTTTCACGGAACAGCGCACATTGGGTACATCGCTGGCGACAGCATCATCGGTATCTCCAAGCTCACGCGGCTCGTTCGCCTGTACGCACGACGCTTCACCGTGCAGGAGCGCCTTGGGGAGCAGATCGCCGACACGCTCGTCGACCTCGTCGCTCCGGCGGGGGTTGCTGTCCACCTTGAGGCGTCGCACATGTGCACGCAGATGCGCGGCGTCGAAGAGGCCTCACAGACGGTGACAACGTTCTGGCGAGGCGCCTACGAGGATCCAGAACTACGCCGCGAGTTCCTGCACGAAGTCCGCGCCCACAAGGGCTAGCGTGGAACTCACTCCGCTCGAGCTGCTCTTCGAGCCGGAAGGGTTGCCGACGTTCGACCTTCCCGCGGAGATCGCACGTCTCTATCCGGGCACGTTCGGCTATGCGCGCGATCGCGTCGTATCGAACTTCGTCTCGACCGTCGACGGTGTCGTTGCGATTCCAACGCTCGCGAGCTCCAACAAGCTGATCGCAGCAGGCAGCTCGGCAGACCGGTTCGTCATGGGCCTGCTGCGGGCAACGTGCGACGCGCTGCTGATCGGCTCCCAGACAATGCGGGCTTCACCGCGATCGGTCTGGTCGGCCGAGCAGGCATACCCACCCGCTGCCGACATGCTTGCCGAACTGCGAACCGCCGCAGGCTTCTCGGGTGCACCCGAGATTGTCATCCTCACTCGGTCGGGAGAACTCGACCCGGCGCATCCGCTCTGGGAGTCAGGTGCGCTCGTCGTCACGAACGACGGAGGGGCTACGACAATCGGGCATGCACTCTCTTCCGCAACCGAAGTGGTGTCGGTAGGAGACACAGCATCGGTACACCCCGAGGACATCGTTGCACTGCTGCGTGCGCGCGGGCATCGCACGATCCTCACCGAAGGAGGCCCGAACGTCTTTGGAGCATTCGTTGGGGCTGGGCTCGTCGACGAGCTCTTCCTGACGATGTCGCCGATCCTCGCCGGGCGTCACCCGGTCGACCCGCGACTCTCACTCATCGAGGGAAAGCTGCTCACACCCCCCGCTCCCGATGAGGCAGCGCTGCTCGGCGTGCGACGGAACGGCGGACACCTGTTCCTTCGGTACGGCCTGAACACCGCGCCCGGTTCACAGCCTTCTCTCTGAGGAGCAGTAGGCTTCACCTCGTGGAGGAGGACACACCGGTCACGCTTCCCTCGCCGGCCAACCGTACACCGCAAAGCGAAGGCCGCCTGCCACGCATTGGCCGCACGGCAACCGCAAACACCGCTGTGGCTGCAGCGCTCGCGGCGATCATCGCGTTCGCCGGGCCGCCAGGCGCAGACCTCGCCGCCCACGTCTTCCAGCGCGACCTCTTCTTAGAGCACGGCTTCGCCCTCTGGACGAACTACTGGTACGCGGGGCGGTACACGTTTGTCGGGTACAGCCTCCTCTACTACCCACTCGCCGCGTTCCTTGGCATCGCGCTGCTCGCGGTGCTCTCGGTAGCGCTTGCGACATGGGCCTTCACCGTCCTCGCCGAGGGCCTCTGGGGCCGCGCCGCCGTGCTCCCCTCCCGCCTGTTTGCGATCGTCGCTGCAGCGTCGGTGATTACGGCTGCATTCCCATACGGCCTTGGACTCGCGCTCGCACTGTGCGCCCTGGTCGCGGTTGCGCGCGGAAGGCTGACGCTCTTCTCGGTGCTCGCCGTGCTGACGTTCGGGGCCAGCCCGCTTGCCTTCCTGTTCCTCCTGATCGTGCTTGGAGCAGTCGCGCTCTCTCGCTCCGAGTTCGACTTCGCGAAGCCGGCCGCCGTACTGGGCGTCGTCTGCCTGTTTGGCGCTCTTCTGTGGCGCCTCTTCCCTGATGGCGGACGCTTCCCCTTTTCCACCCCTGAGCTGCTCGCCGTGATGGTGTTCTGCCTACTCGGACTCGCCCTCACCTGGGGTGTCGACAAGGCGCGCATCCTGACCTTTGTGTTCGCCGCCTACGCCGCCGCCTGCCTGCTTGCCTATGCGGTGCCGTCTTCTCTCGGCGAGAACGTCGTGCGGCTGCGGTTCATCGCGATCCCGATCGCGGCGCTCACGCTCTCGCTCCGACGCTGGCAGCCGCTTCCCGTCGCGATCGCGGCGTTTGGACTCGCCCTCTCGTGGAACGCCACCCCGCTCGCCTTCAGCTTCGTACGGTCGAGCCAAGATCCGTCCGCGTCAGCTGCCTACTGGAGCCCTGCCGTGTCGTGGCTCTCCACCCGGCTCACGCCGTCGTACCGCGTTGAGGCAGTCGACACGTCGGGCCACTGGGAAGCTGTGTATCTCGCGAAGGCCAACATCCCGATTGTCCGTGGCTGGTTTCGCCAGGACGACTTCCCTCAAAACGAGGTGCTGTACGACCCGATGGGACGCAAGGCATACCTCGACTGGCTGCACCAGATGGGTGTGCGTTACGTCGTCTTGACCGATGCGCCAACCGACTACAGCGCGGCGGATGAGGCGTCGCTGCTTCGAAGCGGCCGCTCGCGACTACCCGTTGTCTTCCGCTCGGCGCATCTGACGATCTATCGCGTTCCGGGCGCCCGCCCGATCATCGCTGGGCCCGGCAATCCGTCGGTAACCGCGATCGGTGATTCGAATCTCACCCTGCTCGTCCGGCAACCTGGGAGGTACAGGCTCGCCCTTCGCTTCACGCCCTACCTCACAGCGACCGATGCGTGCCTGAGCGAGACGGCGGCGGGGATGACGATCGTGCACGCACGCCGCGCTGGCTTGATCGACCTTGACTTCAACCTCTCGGCAAGCGGTGCGCTCGCCGCGATTTCGGGCAGCCACACACACTGCTCCGAGCCCGGCTGATGATCTAGGCCCGCGTTACGACGGATTGTCGAGCAGGTCGTCGATAAACCGCACCACGCTGCGCGTGGTTTCAAGGCGAAAGCGCAGCGCCGTAAGATCGCCCTTAGGCACTCCCTCGGCGCGCGCATCATCGAGCTGCACCTCAAGGACGAGTGCGAGTGGCTCGATCACGCGCCGCTCGGCACGCAGCAGCGGCTCGACATCGAGGTCAAGGTTCTGTGCGAGCACGACCTTCAGCAGGAAGAGCGACCGCACGTCCCGCACACGGTCAACCGGTTCAGCAAGCCACGTTGCCACCTGCTGACGCCCCTCCTCTGTCGGCGCGTAGATGACGCGATGAGGGCCGCGGGCGCCTCGCTCAATACCCGTTGCGACGATGAAGCGGCGCTCTTCGAGCCGCGAGAGGCCGTGATACACGAGCGGCCGGCCAAGCGACCAGATCGCGCCGATGTCCCCGCTACGACCAAGCCGAGAAGCGACCGCCCAGCCGTGCGAGGGGCGCTGACACAGAAGTGCGAGCACCGCCCATTCGCCGGGCCCCAACTCCTCTGTGTGCCTAGGCATTTAGGTGCACCTTAGCCAGGGCCAGAGGCCCGCGCTTACGTGAGTGGTACGAGGCGTGTGCCGGTCGCCTTCCACGTCGCGACGGCGGTGGATCCGACAGCAAGATCGAGCTTGTCAACCGATGCCTCCGTGATCTCGGCCGTCACTGGCCCGATGTGCACACGCACGCGATTGCCGACGTGAACGATCGATCGGACAGGAGCCTCGATCACGTTCAGTGCCGAATCTTCGCCGCGCGCCCGGCCGACCGAAACCTCCCACGGATAGACGACGACTCCAACCTCGCCGGTCGCATCATCGGTCGAGAACACGCGATGCCCGTCGTCTGCGAGTTCCACCTCAGTGACGCCGCCGTCGCGACCGACAACGCGTCCGCGCATCAGGTTCGCTCCCGTGAACGACGCGACGAAGGTATCGGCGGGCGAGGCGACAAGCTCGGTCGGAGACGCCAGCTGACGCAGCTCACCATCAACAATCACACCGACATGGTCGGAGAGTGACGCCGCATCTTCGAAGTCGTGTGTCACAAGGAGCGTCGGCAATCCGAGATCGGTGAGGAGCTCGCGAAGCTCTGCCCGTACGGCCGACTTCGTGTGCGCATCGAGCGCCGAGAGCGGCTCATCGAGCAGCAAGACGCCGGGCTCCCGCGCGAGTGCACGGGCAAGCGCGACACGCTGCCGCTCGCCACCCGAGAGCTCCGTCGTCCGTGCATTCGCAAGATGCGAGATCCTGAACCGCTCGAGGTATTCGTCGGCTCGCGCCTCGCCCGCATACGCAACGTTCTGGCGCACGGTCATGTGTGGGAACAGTGCGTACTCCTGGAACACCAGTCCAACTCGGCGTCGATCGGGCGGCAGGCAGAGGCGCTGTGCGCTGTCGAGCCACACGTCGTCCCCAAGCGCAATCCGCCCCGTCGGGGGTCGCACGAGCCCGGCAACGGCACGAAGCACCGAGGTCTTCCCCGCACCCGATGGCCCAACGAGGGCCACGGTGCCTGTGACCTCAAGGCTTAGACCGAGCGTGAACGAGCGAAGGGGGAGAGTGAACTCTGCCGAGAGAGTTGCCATAGCGACGTGGCTTTCAGGGATAGGAGGATTGCCAGACTGATCACCACAAGGAGCGCGCTGATCGCGAGCGCGATCGTGAGACCACCTTGTGCTTCGAACTGGGTGTACACCGCAAGTGGAAGCGTCTGGGTTCGTCCTTGAAGGCTTCCGGCAAACATGATCGTGGCACCAAATTCGCCCAGCCCGCGCGCCAGACACAACGCCTCCCCCGCAGCGAGGCCGCCGCGGGCGAGCGGCATCGTCACCTTGAAGAACGTGCGGCTCGGGCTCGCCCCAAGAGTGCGTGAAGCGGCGATCAGGTTGCGGTCGACCGCCTCGAACGAGGCGATGGCTTGGCGTACATAGAACGGTCCGGCGACGAGACAGATCGCAAAGACCACTGCCGTCTGATTGAAAGAGACATCGATTCCGAGCCACTCGAACGTACTTCCCAGCAAGCCGAAACGACCGAACGCAACGATCAACCCGAGGCCAGCAACGGCCGGTGGCAAAACGATCGGCAATTCAACCAGCGTGACAACGACCGCGTGGCCAGGAAAGCGGCGTGAGGCAAGCAGGTATGCAATCGGTGTTCCGAAGAGAAGGATCGCGATCTGCGCAACAACAATCGTTTTGAGACTCACGATCAGCGCGTCGGTCACGACCGGATTCGTGAACTGGTGCAGCAGGTCGGTGAGGGGAACGTGCACAAAGAGCGCCACGATTGGCAGCACCATGAACGCGAGCGCGAGGAACGACGCGAGGAAGAACGCCGTTCCAAGCACGATGCGGTTGAGGTGAGCTGCCATCAAAGGGGAGTTTCGCGCCGCGAGCAGGCCTGCCTGCTTGTCGCACAACAGCGCGGAGCTAGCTCAGCTTCACCGTCGCGGTTGTGTTGCCCGCCGTCGTCGTGACCGCGACCATGCCCGACTTCGCCTTCGTCGGAACCGTCACCGTCAGCTTGGTTGCTGAGACGACCTTGAACTTCGCGGGAACCCCACCGAAGGTGACGGAGGTTGTCGTCGCGAGATTCGTTCCTCTGAACGTGACTGTCCCACCCTTCTTCACGGCTGCCGGAATGACGGCGGTCACCGTCGGGGTCGGGGTGGCAATCGGAATGAAGCCGTACTGCTTGAAGATCGCCTGGCCGGCCGGACTCAACACCTTGTTGACGAACGCCTGTGCCGCGGCCTGGTTGCCGCTCTTTGTGACAATCGCGAGCGCATACGTGGCTTTCGGCTGCGCCCACGCGGGCACCTTGATGAGCGTCAATTCCTTGGGATCAATGACGTAGTCCGATGTGTAGACGAAGCCCGCATCGACCTGACCTGTCGCGACCTTCGCGACGACGTTTGCGTCAGAGGTCTCCTGCGTCACAACGTTTGCCTGCACCTGGTCGTTCAAGTTCATCTGCTTGAGCACCTGCACGGTGTAGCTCCCAACAGGCACCGATGACGCTGCCTCGGCGATCTTGATGCCGGGCTTCACCAGGTCGTAGATCGTCTGGATGTTCGCCGGGTTGCTCTTCGGAACGACAACTGCGAGCGTGTTCTTGATGAAGTTGACCGGCTTCTGCACCACCCCTGCCGCGTAGAGCGATGCAGGTGACGTGGTGTTTGCCGACATGAACACGTCGGCGGGAGCGCCATTTGTGATCTGCGTCGCGAGCGTCGTCGAGCTCCCGAACGAGTACGTGTTCGTGCCATCGATCGCCGGCAGCACGCTCGTCATCGACGAGCCGGCGTAGACGGTAATGCCCGCGGCCATGCGGTTCGATTTCGCAGTCGCACCGGCGGCCCCGAGAAGCGCGACCACAAGCACAGCAATGATCGCCGCGCGGGCGCGAATCAGGGAGTTGCGCATTGCGTGTCCACCTATCTTCCTCATCGGTTCTGAACCATGACCGACGTCGACTTGACGATTGCGGTTGCCGGCATGCCAACCGCGAGTTCCAGATCTTCGACGGCGTCGCGGGTGACGACGGCGACGAGACGAATGGGATCGGTGACGACCATCTCGATCTGAGCCATCAGGCCCTCGACCTTGACGTCGGTGATCGTGGCTCGAAAGCGGTTTCGTGCACTGAGGTGGTCACGGCCACGCTCCCCTTGGAGCCGGTCAATCTCGCTGGCCGCGACAATGCGCCTGTTCGCGTTGTCTCGCTGAGCCTTGATGCGGCCCTGCTTGTCCCAGCGACGCAACGTGTCGACGCTGATCCCCAGCGTCTTGGCTGCTTCGCTCGCGGTGTAGAACTCCTTCGCCATTACGCGGTGTACGCGTCCAGTGCGTTCGACACCGAGGCCACGGTTAGGGCGGGCGGGAAGGCGACGCTGAAAGGACGACCTCCGGCGGCGGCCGTGAAGGTGCTCTGATGTTGCGCTTCCGACGCGGCGACCTTGCCGATCACCGTGTTGAGCACAACGGCCTGGACCGTCGTCAGCGCACCGAGATACGCGCCGAGCGCGAGCGTCTCAAGCTTCACGGCTTGGTTGACGATCGAGGATTCCGTCGCGAAGGTGTTCCGTGGATAGCTGAACTCAATGTCGTCGCTCGTCGCAGGCGTCAGACCCGCGCCGCTCAAGATTCCCGAAACGGCCGCGTAGTGCTCGCGCTCGTTGTTGTGGGCGATCGTGAGGTACCGCCTCACTTTCGATGACGTGTTCGAGGCGGCGATCGCCTGCCCGTAAAAGTCGGCCGTCAAGAGCTCCACGCCAACGAGCAGGCGAACGAGTGCAATGTCAGACGGAGATAGCGGGTCGGCCGCAGCAGTTGCCGCCAAGACGCCGCCGGCGGTACCGGCTGCAAGTACGCCTGCACTGATGCGTGCGCCGCGCGAAAGCAGCATCGCGCGGTTGAGCGTTGTCGGTGACGTATTTGTGGTCACGTCGGGAGCCTCACGTTGCGCGTTCGGCGTTAGTTTTCCGGGTTACTACTCTCTTCACGACAGCAGCGTAGCTATGTAACGCCTAGATGGCAAGACCGCCGTCCGAGGCGCGGTTCCGACAATCCGATCGCGACCCACCCTCCGTAGGTATGGATAGATGGCCGATCGCAAGGGTGAGCTGACGGCGGGAGATTGGGCCGTGCTTGCCCTCCTCTGCGAACAGCCGTCACACGGCTGGGCTCTGGCGGCGAAACTCGCGCGCAACGGCGAGCTCGGCTCCGTTTGGTCGCTGGGACGACCACTCGTGTACCGCGCACTTGAGTCGCTTGAGGCTCGCGCGCTGATCGAACCAACAGGCTTCGAACGGGGAACGCGCGGGCCGCAACGCACTGTTTTCGCACCGACGGACGAAGGCCGCAGGGCTCTCGGCGGCTGGCTGGTCGAAACCGTTCCTCACGTCCGCGACATGCGATCGCTACTGCTCCTCAAACTCGTCTTCGCCTCGCGCGCCAACGTGGACGCCCGCCCGCTCCTCGAAGGTCAACACGAACTTCTCAACGAGATCGTCGTCGCCCTTTCGCACCGCGGGGACGAACTGCAATGTCCCGAAGCCATCCTCGTGAGATTCCGGGTTGAGTCGTCGCGCGCACTGCTGCGGTTCGTGGACGGGCTCCTCGACGGAACACCGGTGTCGTAGGCGGGCATCCGTACGAGCGTCCTGCACCGCTGTGGGGCGACGATTCGGAGCGGGTGAAAAGAAAAAGAGGCGGGCCGCCGTGGAGAAGGGATGTATTCACGGCGACCCGCCTCTAGGTATTTGCCTGTCCCGAGGCAAACGTATTGCGGATCGCGAGCGATGCTATAGCCGCCCATTTAAGGAGTCAAGTGGGGGAAAACACCCATTTTTGCGTGCGGTTTTTCTTCCTTCCGCATGGCAGACTGACGCGGCATGTTCGTCAACTTCGACACCTTCATCGCCCTGTCGCTACTCCTTGCGATTGCGCCGGGCCCCGACACGGCGATCGTTACGCGCAACGCCTTGACCGCCGGGCGTGAGGCCGGCATCGCCACCGTGTTCGGCATCGCCTCCGGCCTCGCGGTATGGACTCTCGCGGCGACCCTAGGTATCGCGGCGCTGCTCCAAGCGTCCGCTCCCGCATTCCTCGTCGTCAAGTCGATCGGCGCCGCCTACCTCGCCTTCATGGGTTTGCAAGCGCTCTGGGGTGCCGTTCGACCAAGCGGGCCGCCGCCACTGACACCGACAGGACACCGTCGGCTCGGGCTCCGCGCCGCCTACCGGCAGGGCGCACTGACGAACCTCGGCAACCCCAAGATCGCGATCTTCTTCACAAGCTTCCTACCGCAGTTCGCGCGAGGCGACCATCCGTCGGTCTGGGCCTTGATCGCACTCGGCCTGTCGTTCAGCCTGATCGGCCTCGGCTGGCTCACGGGGTACACGATGATCGTGGCGCGGATCGGGCACGTCCTGCGACGACCGCGCGCACGGCGCATCCTCGATGGCCTCACAGGGCTCGTGTTCCTTGGCTTCGGCGCGAAGATCGCGCTCGAGCATCGAACCTAGCCGTTAGGTGGGGCGGCGCGTGATGTGCGCACGCGTGATGTCGCTCGGAGCAGTGCAGCCGAGAAGCTGAAGGCCGAGCGAGATCTCCGCACGGAAGAGTTCGAGCACCGCGGCCGCCCCCGCTTCACCGTCGACCGTCAAGCCCCAAAGCAGAGGTCGACCGACCATCGCCGCCGTAGCGCCCAGCGCAAGCGCCTTCAACACGTCGGTTCCGCGCCGAATCCCCCCATCGACAAGCACCGGAATCGCTCCTGCGATCGCGTCGGCGACCTCCGGCAGCGCCTCGGCAGAACCAACGACTGCATCGAGCTGCCTGCCCCCGTGGTTCGAGACGATCACTGCCGAGGCGCCATGCTCAACCGCGAGCCGCGCGTCATCGGCGGTGTACACGCCCTTGAGAATCACCGGGAGCTTCGTGTCGGCCGCGAACTTCTCGACGTCGCGCCAGGTGACAGCAGCCGACATCTCCGAAAACGCGCCAAGGGGCGAGACCTCGCCCTCCCCCAGGTTCTGCACGCGCACCGTTGGTGGCACATGCCAGCCCAGACGAAGGTCGCGCTCGCGTCGCCCGAGGACAGGCGTATCGACGGTAAGGACGAGCGCCTCGAAGCCATGCTCAACGGCGTCGTCGAGAATCGCGCGAGCCTTGCCCGCATCTTTCGGGACGTACAGCTGATACCACCTTGGAACGCCGGTGGCGGCGACCTCCGCGCGCGTCGAGGTTGCGAGCGACGAGAGCGTCATCAAGCTCCCCGCCCCCAAGATCGCGCGACCCATCGCCACTTCACCGTCGGGGTGCGCCATCCGCTGATACGCCATCGGGGCGACAACAAGCGGCATTGCAAGCGTCCGCCCAAGCAACGACGTGCGTGTTGTTACCTCAGAGACATCGACAAGAATCCGGGGACGGAGCGCCCACCGATCCCACGCAGCAACGTTCTCGTGCAACGTCCGCTCGTCGTTCGCGCCGCCCGCGTAATAGGCATACGTTCCGGCGTCGAGCAGTTCAGCCGCTCGCGCCTCGAAATCAGCAACGTTCAGCAAGTCCATGCCTGCGCAGCATATGCTCCGCGACCGTGGCAGGTCCAATGAACCCGGCAGAGCTCGCGCGCTACGCAGATGCCGTCCTCTTCGGCTCGCTCTCATTTAGCGCGGGCGACGAACTCGTTATCGAGGCAAATCACGGCACGCGCGAGTTCGCCGTCGCGCTCGCAGAGGCGGCCTACCGCGCTGGCGCTCGCGCCGTCGAAGTGGTCTATGCCGACGCGCGAATCGCACGAGCGAAACTCGAGCTCGGAGGCGATGCCGCACTCGGTGCTGTGACGGCCACCCAGATTGCGCGGTCGAAGGCGTATGCCAACGAAAACGTCGCGCGCATCTGGATTCTCGGATCGTTCGAGAACGCTGTCGCCGCGAAGATCCCGGCAGCCAAGAGCGCCGAGGACATCCGCCAGACGCTCGCCGCGATGCCCTGGATCGAAACCAACCGCGCAACCGAACGGGTGCGAGGAACGATCTGCTCGTGGCCAACGGAGGAGTGGGCGGCCCAGGTCTACCCCACCGTCTCGGTCGCGACCGCACAACGCAAGCTCGCCCAAGACATCCTCTCGTTCTGCCGCCTCGGCAAGAGCGACCCGCCCGGCCACGACGGCTGGACCACCCACCTCGCAGCACTCTGGGATCGAGCAACGCACCTCACTGACCTCAGCCTCCGGGAGGTGCACATTCGAGATCGAGGAACCGACCTGAGGGTCTCCCTCCCCGACACCGCGCGATGGCGCGGCGGCGGCGATGTCAACGCCCATGGTCGGCGAATCGCCATGAACATCCCGACCGAAGAGTGCTTCGTGAGCCCAAATGCCGACTCGACCGAAGGAACATTTACGTGCTCGATCCCGCTCCGTTTCGCTGGCCGCCTGTTCGAAGGTCTCTCCGGCGAGTTTCGTGGCGGGCGGCTCGTGCGCCTCAACGCCAAGCGGGCAGCCGATCGCGACTGGTTTGCGTCCTACCTCGCGTCGATCCCGAACGCTGAGCGGCTCGGCGAGATCGCGCTCGTCGACTCGACGTCACGGATCGGCAAGAAGGGTGTGACGTACTTCGAAACGTTGCTCGACGAAAACGCTCGCGCACACATCGCCTTCGGCAACGGGTTCCCGAAGTCGCGCACCGTTCCGTTGGGACGCAATCGCCACGGCGTCAACAAGTCAGCCACGCACATTGACGTGATGATCGGGACCGATGAGCTGGAGGCAACGGGCCTCACGTCGAGCGGCGAACGGGTCGCGCTGATTCGCGACGGCCTCTGGCAGGTCTAGAAGTCGATCACGATCTTGGCGCCGGGACTTCCCGACGCCTGACGAACCCACGCCTCGCCGATCGACGCAAGCGGGTAGTGCTCGATCTCAAATGAGATCACTCCGTCGCGGGCGTGCGTCGCAAGCGTCTTGTAACTCTCGGCGAGCACCGTGTCGGGAACGCGGAACATCGACATGCCCAGGATCGTCGCGTTCTTCCCGCGAACCCAACCTGACTGAAGCGTGGACTCAGCACCTGCTGACTGTCCGAGTTGAACGACGCGAACGCCCGGCGCAGCAGCAGAGAGCGCACGTGCAAATGGGTCACCCCACAGGCCGTCGACAATCACGGTCGCTTCGGGATACGTCTCGGAGCCGGTGATCTCAACGACCTCGTCGGCCGCTGCGGTAACCGCCGCGGCTCGACGTGCCGCACCGATCGTCCGTGCGCCGAGCAGCTTCGCCCCCTCAATCACGGTTCTGCCAAGCGATCCGCTCGCACCCAAAACGAGCACGGTGTCGTCAGCGGTCACGGGCGCGCGCCACGTCACTGCAAGCCACCCCGTGAGCCCCGCAACGCCACATGCGATCGCAATGTCGTCGGGCACACCATCGGGCACCTCGATGACGCGGCCAGGAAGCTGTGGACTCACCCGCTCGGCCATCGTGCCGCGGTCGTAGTACCAATACCGACGTCCGTCGGACTTCGTCCCAACGATCTCGGTGCCGATCACGTACGGGACATCGGGAACGCCGCCATGGAAGCGCCCGTTACCGATCGTGACGTCGACCGGATTGAGACCGGCAACCGCAACCTCAATCAGGTCGGTGCCATCAGGCTCGGGAACATCGTCGACCTGCGGTATCCCGCCGATCGCGTGAAGACGCGCTGCCCGCATAGGTGCATCGTAGTCGGTGTGTCGAAGCGCCTCGCTCGGCCGCCCACTCCTGGGTCGCGTAGCTTGTTGGAGTGCGCCTGGCACTCAAGCTGATCGGCTGGTCTGTGGGCATGGTGCTCGGTGTCATCGTGTTTCTGTTTGCTGCCTCATGGATTTTCAACGAGGCAACGTCATGGCGATCGAAGCCCGTCACCGAGCTGTGGAGCGGCTCGTTCGTCGAGTCGGGTGGAGTGAAGACCGCCTACCAGTCGTGGGGAACGCACGGCACACCGATCGTTCTCGTCGGCGGCTTTCTCGAACCGACATGGGTGTGGGAGAAGACCGCGGAGTCCCTCGCGAAGGATCACCGGGTGTACGCGCTCGATCTCGACGGGTTCGGCTACACGGAGCGAACAGGACCGTGGACGCTCGCGAGCTGGGGCGACCAGGTTCAGGGCTTCATCCAGGCGCTGCACTTGGGCAATCCGACAGTCGTCGGACACTCGCTTGGTGCCGCGGTCGCTGTCGAGGTCGGACAGCGCGGAGTCGCTTCGCGGATCGTGCTCGTCGACGGCGACGCGTTGAAGGTTGGTGGCCCGCCTAGCTTCGTCCGAACCGTGCTCACCCACACCCCGTTTGTCACGAGCCTTGTCGAGCTCGCGACCTTGTGGGATTACCCCGCGCGCAACATCTTGAAGAACGCGTACGGCCCCTATCGACCACCGATCACCCACGAGATGATTGATGCGTGGACTCGGCCGCTCCTCGCCGACAACACCGCCAAGGCGCTCCTCGGAATGACGAAGCATGGGATCGCTGGCTTTTCACGGGCGGAGCTTCAGGCGGGCACTCCCCCGGCGACGGTGATCTGGGGTGAGCTTGACACGGTCGATCCGATCGACCATGGACGCCAAACAGCAAACGACATCCATGCGCGGTTCGTCGTGATCCCGAAGGCAGGACATGTGTCGATGCTGAACAATCCCGCCGCGGTCGCCCGGGCGATCAGCACGGCCGCCAGCTCCTAGACGCGGCGACTACTCGGCAAGCAGCGCGTCGAGGTCGAGCGGCCCCGTGAACATCGCGATCGACCCATCGTCACTGGTGGGCCATGCCTCGCGCGGGCGATCCCAGTAGAGCTCGACACCGTTTGCGTCGGGATCGCTCAGGTAGATCGCCTCGCTCACGCCATGATCGCTCGCACCTTCGAGCGGCCAGCGAGCAGCGAGAAGGCGCCTGACTGCGTCGGCCAAGCTTGCCCGATCGGGGTAGAGCACCGCCACATGGAAGAGGCCTGTCGCCCGCCGCGGTGGCGGTGGCGCCCCAAGCGACTCCCACGTGTTGAGGCCGATGTGGTGGTGGTAGCCACCGGCCGAGATGAATGCCGCCTGTTCGCCGTAGCGCTGCACGAGCTCGAACCCAAGGATCCCGCACCAGAACTCAAGCGACCGTTCGAGATCGGACACCTTCAGGTGCACGTGGCCGATCGAGACCCGTGGGTCGATCGGCTTTGTTTCGTCGGTCATGCTGCGTAGGGTGCCACGTCAGCCGTAGCTGTGTTTCAAGGCTGCCTCCTGACGTTGCGCATCGGCGAGCGACAGTTGGCCTGAGCACACCTTGTCGTTCAGCGCGTTCTCGATCTGATCGACGGTGGAGGCGCGGGGGTATGGCTCGGGCCAGAGGTTGCGGGGATCGGCAGGCGCTCCCCCGAGCTCGAGGCTGATCAAGTGATCCTCTTGGTAGGCCGAAGGCGGGCCCGTTTCGCCGTACTCGACCATCTGTTGACGCTTCAGCTCCGACGTGTACGACGTGGGCGGACGCACCGTGGCCGTCCAGCCACGAACGCAGATCGTCTCCCCAATCGAGGCCTGCATGACATCGGGGTTTAAGGCACCAGGCGTACGCACTGGGTCGGCGCGTACAGAAGCAACCGGAGCCCGTCCCTGCCGTTCAAGCACGGCATAGGCAACAACTCCCGCGATCGCGCAGAGCACCAGAAGATCAGCAATCCGCCGACGTGTCTTTCTCACCCGCTCAGCGTGGCGTTTGACCGTCGACCGCACAAGTGTCCAATCCGGCCCGTTACGAAGATGATTCGCCTGCCATGCCCCCACCCCCGGGCGGCCGGCCTCAGGGCAGACGTTCGGATGTCTGCCGAGCCACGAGGGCCGCGCTCGAACCCGCAAGAGCCCAGACGACGTACCCGAGCCACGGCACACCGATCACATCGGTCTGCAGCCCGAGAAGCACAACCATCCCAAACAACGCACCAACCCACGGCAGCGCCCGCAACGTCCGAGCGAGCAGCACGAAACACCATGCCGCGAACATCAGTCCACCGAGAAGCCCCGTCTCAACGCCAAGCTCCGTGAAGCTCGACTCGCCCGCTTCGATCCGCACACCCGTCCGTGCGGCGGTCGATCCGGCATTGCCGAGACCGTAGCCCTGGGGATGATGGACGATCGTTTCGATCCCGCCGCGGAGGCTCGCCCAGTGACTCGAGGTGCTCGCATCCGACTCGAAGCCCGAGGTTGCCTGCGTTCCGGTCGACGCGACAGAGGCCGCCTTCGTGATCACCTCATGGTCGGCGGTACACGGCAACCCATGTGCATGCGCACGTTGGCAGTCGAGCTCCGCGGACGTGAACGACGTTCGAGGCCCGAGGTGGGCGTACTCGTGGGCAAAGACCGTGCTGATAGCGAGGAGCGCGAGCGCCGCGAGCGCGACCACAGCTGCGCGCCTCCCGGCATCGCGACGAACCCACGCGAGCAGCAGCAACGCCGCCACGAGCGCGAGCTCGGTCGAGCGGGAGTGCGACCACAGCACACCGGAGACCAACACGCCGACGACCACGAGAAGCAGGACGCGCGCCTTCCCCTGAGCGGTCGGCCGCATGAGCGTCGCCGCAGCAAGAGCGAGCAGTGCTGCGCCAAGCACGTACGACGCGGCGAGAGGCGAGAGGAGCGTCGAGGTGAGGCGCCGAATCGGCTGCTCGTCGCCGGTGTTGTAGATGAAGTTCTCCGGCAGCCCCGAGAGGCCCTGGTACGAGAAACCAAGCTGCTCGGTGAACCAGCCCGCCGCACCAGACGAGCGCCACCACGAGAGCGGCACGAAGAACACGTCGACGAGCCCGAATGAAGCGACGCCAGCCGCGGTCACCACGATCGTCTTTCCCAGCGAACGGAGCTCGGTGCGGTTGAGCGCGAGGCCGCGCCCGACGACGTAGGCGCCAAACGGAACGAGATCGTGGCGCAGCGCATAGAACACGCCCTTCGCCGTGGCGCCTCCGTCGAGCACCCCTTGCGGGGTGACGGCGTACACGATCACGAAGCCGGCGTAGGCGAGCGCGAGCAGGTCGATGGCATCGAGCCGGCGGCGAAACGCGCCCGCCTGCAGCAGACCGAGCGCCGCGAGTGCGAGCAGCAGTTCCTTCCACGCCGAGATGACGTCAAGTGCGACACCACGCACGCCGACGCGCCAGAGCAACGCAGCGATGAGGTTGTGAAGTGCGAGGCCGACGACAAACACATGAAGCACCCAAACCGGGCGCCGAAATGAGAGGGCGGTCATCGAGGGCCAATCGCGATCAGGGTGAAGCCCGTGTTCACGATCTCAACGGGGTAGGGAAAGAGCGCGGCGAGTTCCCTCGGGCTCAGAGGATCAAGAACATCATCGAAGCCGCGGGCACGAAGGAGCCTGTCCCGCAATACGCCTTGCGGGAGCCAATGCACCGCCGGCAGGAGCGTATGCGGATCGAATGGAAACAGCCGGTTAGGCGTCGTGACGAACACCCTGCCCGCAACGCGACACAGCTCCGAGATGAACTGCTGCTGTCCCTCCGACCCTCCAGCGACATGTTCGATCACTGCGTTCGAGAAGCCGAGATCGAACGTGCCGTCAGCAAACGGAAGTGACCGCCCGTCGGCGCGAACGGGTGTGACCGCTGGGAACGCGGCGGCAAAGCGGTCGAGCCCCGTGTGGCCAACGCCGGTGATCTGAGCGGGCCACGGGTAGCGGGCTTCGAAGAAGTTGTCGGTCGAGCCACCGCCAAACGGTGCGTCGGTGACGCCAACGTCGACGACCGTCGTCGTAGCGTCGGGGGTGAAGCGCTCAAGGAACAACTCGAGCTTTCGCTCGCGGCTGCGCATCGAGATGCGGGAGGCGACCTGCCGCAGCATGCGCTGAGGTTAACGACACGGGCGGAGTGTGTGTGCTCCGCCCGTGCGTAACCGTGGTACAACGACCGATCTCGACGAGCGGCCTAAGACGTCTGGGCATCTCGCACCATCGTTGGAGTGACCAGACCAGCCGGGCTGCGCGGGGTCCCCACCCGTCTTCCGGTACCCGTCGAGCACCCGCTACCTACGGCCCCCAGAAGAGGCCGCCGCCGACGAGTGCGGCAAGAACGGTTGCCCCGGCGAGGGCGCCGAGCTGGATCCACTTGACCATCGTTTTCTCACCTCCTTCTGCTGTTGCTCACCCCATAGAAGAGAGGTGCCGACATTTGTTGTCAAGTGTCCTCTTTTGTTGACTCCCAAAACGGACGTGACCCGTTTGACGTTGTCCGAAAGGGCCTGCATGATCACGGCGCCTTGACAAGCGCTTCTGGAACTCCCGAGACTGTCGGCGCGCGCCTGCGGCGTCTACGGCTCGAACGTGGTCTGTCACAGCGCGAGCTCTCGTCGCCCGGTGTCTCCTACGCGTACATCTCACGCATCGAGGCGGACGCTCGGCGCCCGTCTGTGAAGGCGCTCCGAATGCTCGCTCGGAAGCTCGGCGTATCGCCCGACTATCTCGAAACAGGGTCCGAACTCGGCGATGTCGCGCGCAGGGAGCTGCGCCTCGCCGACGCGGAGCTGCGACTCCGCCTCGAAGGGGACGCGCCAGGCGAGATCACCGGACTCCTCAGCGAGGCCCGCACCGCAGGCGATGAAACCTCCGCCGTCCGTGCCGAAATCGTCCTCGGCCTCGCCGCTGCGGCACGCGGCGAGCACGCACTCGCGATCGAACTTCTCGAGCGCGCCATCACCTCGGAGCTCGTGACGGCAGCCTCCCGTCCCGACGTGTTCGCGACGCTCGGCCATTCCTACTCGATGGCGGGAGATCCGCGACGCGCCGCCGACCTCTTTGAACGCACGCTCACCGATCTCAAGCAGCTCGCACCCGACGACTCGGCATCCCGTGTCCGCTTCAGCACCTACTTGAGCTACGCCCTCACCGATCTCGGCAATCTCCGCCGGGCAAACGAGGTCGTCGAGGATGCGCTCGAGATCTCGAACGAGGCCGCCGATCCCTACACGCGAGTGCGGCTCTACTGGTCACTCGGCCGTATCGCCTACGAAAACTCCCAGCCGCAAACGGCCCTCGAACATTTTCGTCGGGCTGTGGCGCTGCTTGAGGCGACAGAGGACACGATCCACCTTGCCCGCGCCTACCTCTCCTGCGCGGCGGCAGCGCTCGCGTCGACAGGAGACGTCGCGGATGTCGCCCGACAGATCGACCAGGCCGTGGCACTGCTTGGCCCACGACCTGCCGACAGCGACCTCGCGATCGTTCGGTGGCTCGAAGCGATGATCGCGACCCGTACGGGCGACGCCCCACGCGGAGCCGACCTCGCACGTGAGGCACAGCGTCTCGCTGCTGACGTGCCAAACCAGCGCGCGCTCGCCACGTGGGCGCTGGCCGAGGCGCTGACCGCGACGGGCGACAAAGGGACTGAGGCTGCTTGGCGCGAGGCAATTGGAGCACTTGAGGGTGTCGGCACGGTGCGCGAGCACGCCGAGTCGCTGCGAGGTTTCGCGCGATTCCTTCGCCATTCCGGCCGGGAATCGGAAGCACTTGACGTGCTCGATCGCGCTGCCTCGCTCGCTGGCACCCTCGCGAACGACTCGGTCGCGGCCGACCGGTGATCGTCGCCGAGTTGCGGCCCGCCGGGCCGTACTCGCTGCGGCTTTCGGCACGGCACGCATCTGACGCCACCCGCCGCTTTCGCGATGGCGTGCTGACAGCGGCGATACGCACGCCGGCGAGCCACGAGATAGCTCGGGCGATTCAACGTCCCGACGGGACGATCGTGATCGAGGCGCCCTCCCAGCACGGGATCGACCGCATGCGTTTCATGCTCGGGATCGACGACGACCACACGCCGTTCCTCGAACGGTTTGCCGACGACCCGATGGTCGGCCCCGCCACGAAGTCGCTGCGCGGACTGCGGCCGCTCCGTACCGACACGGTGACGCAGGCGCTACTGCGCGCGTTCGCTGGCCAGCTGATCCTCGCGAAGCGGGCACGCGAGATCGAGCGCAACGTGATTCGCGCCGCGACTCCTTTCGTGGGCGATGGGTTGCACGCTGCGCCGGTGGCGGCCGAACTTGCCCGCTTCGCACCCGCCGAACTCCGGCGGCTTGGGCTTGGCGCCCGTCGTGGGTCAGCGCTCGTTCGGATCCTCTCCTCGCTTGACCCAGAGCGTCTTCACGGCATCGAGAGTGACGCCGCAGCAGTGCGACTCGACCGGGAACGGGGACTCGGGCCCTGGTCTGTGGGTGTCGTCTTCCTTGAGGGCTTGGGTCGCTTCGACCGGGGCCTCGCGCGTGACCTTGGGCTCGTCAAACTCGCCGGAGAACTCTGGGGACGACACGTCGAAGCGGAGGAAACAGACGTCTTGCTCGAGCCCTACGGCGAGTTTCAGGGCATCGCAAGCGTGTACTTATTGGCGGGATACCACGCCGGACTCGTACCCTTAGGGAATGCGGATCGCAATTCTGGGCGCGGGCAAGATCGGGGAGTCCCTCATCGCAGGGCTCCGTAGCTCCGATTGGGCAGATATTGTCGCGACCTCGCGCCGCGAAGATCGGGCTCAGGCACTCGCCGAGCGCTACAAGGTTGACGCCACGACGTCGAACCCCGACGCGATTCGGGGCGCCGATGTTGTCGTCTTGGCCGTGAAGCCGCAGGACATTTCAGCGCTGCTCGGCGAGATCGGACACCTGCTCTCCGCCTCACAGACCGTGGTGTCTGTCGCAGCCGCCATTCCTACCGCCGCAATCGAACGGCACTTGCCCGACGACGTTCCTGTCGTGCGGGCCATGCCCAACACACCGTCGACGGTGCATGAAGGCATTGCGGGCATCTGCGCTGGCCGTCACGCCGGCCGCGAGCACATGGATCGCGCCGCCACGGTGCTCCGCGCCGTCGGCGACGTCGTCGAGGTGCCTGAGAGCGCGATGGACGCGATCACTGCTGTCTCGGGTTCGGGCCCTGCCTACTACGCACTCCTTGCTGAGGCGATGATCGACGCCGGCCTGCTGCTCGGCCTCTCCCGCGAGATCTCGACGCGGCTCGTCGTGCAGACGATGCTCGGCACAGCCAAGCTGCTGCGTGACGAAGGTGTGCACCCGGTCGAGCTACGCGAGATGGTGACGTCTCCGGGCGGAACCACAACCCGCGCGATCCGCGAGCTTGAGCAGGCAGGCGTGCGAGCCGCGTTCCTGAACGCGATCAACGCCGCGATGGAACGCTCGAAGGAACTCGCGCGCGGCGAAGAGTAGGCCCGGTGCCTCCACCCCGGATTCACGTCTCCGACGATCCGGCGCGCACCGTTGCAGATGTCCTCGTGGAGTTGGCACGCTCGGGTGGCTCGGTCGTCCTGACGGGTGGCCGGACAGCCGGTGCGGCGTACGCGCAGGTCGGAGCACTCGAACCCGACTGGGGTGGTGTGGAGGTGTGGTGGGGCGATGAGCGGTGCGTCCCAGCGACAGACGAGCGCTCCAACTATCGCCTCGCGCGCGAGACGCTCTTCAAGGGCCTGACCACACAGCCGATCGTGCATCGGATCCCAGGCGAGCTCGGCCCCGTTGCCGGCGCTGCCGCCTATGAACGCGTCCTGCCACAAGATCCGTACGACCTCGTGCTGCTCGGCTTGGGCTCCGATAGCCATGTCGCTTCACTGTTTCCCGTTTCACCCCAGCTCGCCGAGCGCGATGCACGCGTCGCTGGCGGTCCGGCTGGCCTCGATCCACTCGTGGACAGAATTACGCTCACGCTGCCCGAGCTTCTCCGCGCACGCCGAATCGTCGTACTCGCTACGGGCGAAGAGAAGGCGAACGCCGTCGCGCGTTCATTCGCGGGTGCGCCGAACGAGCGGTATCCCGGCAGCCTCCTGCAGACCGGTGACGCGCCGATCGATGTGGTGGTCGACACGGCGGCCGCCTGCGAGCTCTAACGCGCCGGGTATCTTCGAACTGTGCGGATCGCGATCCTCGTTTCGGCGCTTTTCGCCGCTGGCGTCGCCCAAGCGGCAACCCCCCTCACCTCGGTCCGCTGTGGCACCGCGTGGAACGCATCGTCGACTGCCGCCCAGCGAGCACATGTCATGGCCGGCTCACCCATTGGGGCGTTCCTGAACCCCGGCACGATCGACATCAAGGTCGGGTCGGCTGTGCGTAAGCAGCCCGCCTGTTTCGCGATGTTTGTCAGCGCAAGCCGCACGATCATCTACCAGGGTGTGTGGGGAACGAGCGGCGTCCCGACCTGGGCTGGGCCACGCATCAACACCAAGCCGTTTACGTTGCCGGTGAACTCGGTGGTTCGCGCGAACGGCACCGTCGTCGTCCATACGCGATAGGCGGGAAATCCCCGTTTCGCGTCGGACGTGCGGGCGATACAACTGACGTATGGCACACGAAGATTGGCGTTTACGGATCGAGCTCGGTGAGGGTGAAACGGGCGGGCTGCTTGGCAGCCTCGGCGTGTTGTCGTTGGAGGCGCGCGCGCTCGTCTCGCACTTGAAGGCTGAACGGTTTGCGGTCACGAAGGATGGGAACCGGATCTACGTCTACGTCGGCAGCTCCGAGGAGCTTGACTCGGCGGAGAAGGCGATCGGCGTCGAGCTTGGCGAACTGGCGATCGCACCCGTCGATGTTGTGCGCGAGCATTGGCTTGCCGACGCTGAGCGATGGGACGACGATCCGGCCGAGCCATCGATCGAGTCGGAGACGCTCGCGCGTGGCTTCGCTCCGTGGGAGGTGCGGATCCCGTGCGGCAGCCACGCAGCCGCTCACGCCCTTGCCGATCAGCTTGAGCGGGCCGGGTACGGCGTCGTGCGACGGTGGCGCTATGTGATCGCCGGAGTGGCGTCGCGTGAAGAGGCTGAGAGCGTTGCGGCTCGCTTCCACGGCGACGCAGAGCCCGGCGGCGAGCTTGTGTGGGAGTCGGTGCCTGACAACCCGTTTGCGCTTTTCGGCGGACTCGCCGGCTGACCGAACGAGAGACCGCAGGTCGTCCGCCGCGATTTCTGCAATCCGGCCCCCTACAAGGCCCGCACTTTCGGTAGTGTTTTGGTTGCTGCTCGCGCGAGTGTTTCCGCGAGCGCACCTTTGAAGGCGACACGACGTTGGTGTCGCGACCATGCACGAGACAGCTACCCCAACCCCGACCATGTCGGAGGACTTCGACGGCATTGTGGCCGCCGCCCTCCGAGCAGAGCCCTGGGCAGGTGAACCTTTCCTGCAGGAGGGTGATGATCCCGCCATGGTCCTTGGCTCCGGAACCGCGTTCCGTCGGGCACTCGATGCGGCGGTCGCTGAGATGGATGCGGGGCTGCGTAGTCCCTCACCCGACTGGCGTGTCAAGTACGGGTTGATGCTGGGGCTTGCGCGCACGCTTTCCGAGAAGCCGCCGCATCTCGCATCAGGAACGGAGTTGCGGCGCCATCAGGTCGACGCGCTGGCGGGCATGCTCACCGAACTGATTGCCGCGAATCAGAAGGTTGTGAGCGTCACCCCCGTCGCCGAAGAAGTCGTTGAGGACGACGAGGACGAGGAAGACGACGACCTCGGCCTCCCCGCCACCGATGTGATTGATGATGAGCCTGCGGTCGCCGACGACCCGGGCGCCCAACGACGGTTCCGCTTCCGTCACCCGACGGCGTCAGGCAAAACGATCGCCGCAGCGGGATTTGTCGAGGCGGCCCGCTCCGAGGGTGTGCTGATCCTGACCCACCGCCGCCTGCTCGTCGATCAGTTCTCGCGTGAGCTGACCGAGCACGGGTATGCAGGTCGTTTCACAGAGATCGTGATTGAAGGTGCGATCCCGCCGGTTGTGAACCCGATCACGATTCAGACGTACGCGTGGTTTGCGCGACACGTCGATGAGATCTCACGCAGCGCCTACCAGCTGATCATCTGTGACGAGGCGCACACCGCACTCGGTGACAAGACAAGCGCGGCGATCCGTTCGCTGTCAGAGCCGATCTACGTCGGCATGACCGCGACGGAAGAGCTGATCGCTAAGCAGGTCTCCGACGTGTTTCCGGCTTCCGTTGATGACCTGCCTCTCGCCGACGCAGCTCGCCGTGGCCTGATCGCTCCACTTCGCTGCCTGCGCGTTCCGCCGGTGGCGGCGATCAACTCGGTTCCGATCGTCGGCGGCGACTTCGAGGAGCGCGCGCTGGCCGATGCGCTCGACCATGAAGCGTTGAACATGGCCGCGGCGACGCTCTACCGCGAACGGTTTGGTGACTCTCCGGGAATCGTCTATGCCGCCGGTGTCGATCACGCCTACAACCTGTCGACGGCGTTCCGTGCGGCAGGCGTGAAGGCTGAGGCCGTGTCGGGCCGCACCCCGCCGGCAAAGCTCGCCGCGATCCTCGCAGCTTATGAGCGCGGCGAAATCGACGTGCTGATCAACGCGATGCTCCTTGCTGAAGGTTGGAACTCGCCGCGCGCGACTGTCGTGATGCACCTCGCACCGACCGCCTCGAAGCGCATTTACCAGCAGCGCATCGGACGTGTCATGCGCATCCATCCGCGGAAGGAAGCGGGGATCGTCGTTGACTTCACTCCGAAGAGCGCGACCCACCATGAGCGTGTCGTCTCGCTCCACTCGCTCCTTGACGCTGATTTCTACCGGGAGGGCGCTCGCGTTACCCCGGCTCCGCGCCGTCGCATGCAGCGCCGTGCCCGTCGTAAGCTGACGCCCGCCTCGTGGCTTGTTCCTGTCACCCCTGATGTCCGTCGCCGGGCGCTTGTGATTCAGCGGGAGTGGCAGCGGATCGATCCGAAATTTCTCGATAACGACGAGCAGGAGCTGTGGGCCACGATCGCGGGCCGCCAGCTGCGCTTCGACGAGCGTCAGGCGTTTGTTCAGAAGTTGATGGAGCGCGGGGCGTCGAAGCGCGCCCTTGAGGTGTTCCTGTCAACCTGCGCGGCCCAGAACCCGAACCGTCGTCTTCGGCTGATCGCGCTTGCCGATCGCGTGGCGACCCCGGTTGAGCGCGCGGACTTCGATGACTTGGTGACGCTCGTGTCGCAGGCGCCGCCGTGGGAGAAGGATCGTGCCGCCGGGGTTCGGATCATGTTGCGGGCGATCGCTGACGGCAAGGTCGAGACGGTGCCGGAGCAGATTCGGGCGCGCTGGACATGGCGTCTTGCTCGAGCTGTCCGTAAGGCCCTCGACCGGAAGGCCTCGCAGGAGAATCTTGAGGCGAAGCGTCTGCTTGGCGCGCTCGCGAACTCGCGTGGGCATCGCCACGAAGAGAACGCGGCCCGGCTTGTGCGGTCGGCGTTGGAGATGCCTCGTGAGGCTGCGGTTGCGCTGCTCGCGTCCGCTGAGGCCTACACGCCGAAGTCGACGCAGCTGCTTGAGGCTGCACGCGAGCAGCTTGGGACGATCGAGGAGATCGCTGCGGCATTAGCAGACGACCTTCCGGCCCCGAAGTCTGGCCCATCGCGCAACCGGCGTCGGCGTCGGCGGAAGAAGAAGGGCCCGGACGGGGTCGAGGTTACGGCTGACGGTGGCGACGATTCAGCCGACGGTGACAGTGATGACGACGGTTCGGAAGCTGAAGGCGAGACCGCCTCTGGCGGCACCGAGTCGACACCACGCCCTGTGTCGGCAGCCAAGAAGCGTCGGCGTCGCCGTAAGCCGGCGGGTGCGAAGCCTGCGGGCGAGTCGTCCGCCGCATCGGGAACGGATGGGGCCGTGAGCGACACTTCCATCCCACCTGAGCCTTCCGCGTCTGCCGCGGCGCCAGCCGCACCTTCCGTACCTGCCGAGTAGCTCGGCGTTCCCGCTACTGGGAGTCGCGGGCGACGGGCGGGTCTTCGCCGTCGGCCTCTTCGCGTTCGCGAAGGAATTGGGCGAGCTCGGCAGCGAGCGCGTCGCCGGTTGGGAGGTCGCCTTCGTGTTCTACGTCGGTGCGGCGCTCTAGGTCGTCGACGTACAACGCGGTGTCGCTGTCTGCCTCAACGGCGTCGGTGACCTGCGCGACGTAGGACGCGCCTGCTTCGTCAAGTTCGGTGGTGTCGATCGGGACATCGATGATTTCGGCGAGCCGGGTGACGAGCGCGTGGGCCGCGCGGGGCGACGGGGTGAGCGACACGTAGTGCGGCACTGCGGCCCAGAGCGAAGCGGATTGCAACCCGGCGTTGCGGCAGGCGTCGTGGAGGACGCCGACGATGCCGGTGGGCCCTTCGTAGCGGGAAGCTTCGAGGCCGAGCTTTTCGATCAGTTCGGCGTCTGAGCCGGTACCGGTGACGGGGGCGGGTCTTGTGTGGGGCACGTCGGCGAGGAGCGAGCCGAGTGAGATCACGAGTTCGACGCCGAGGTCTTTGGCGAGGTCGGTGACGATCTCGCAGAAGGTGCGCCACCTGAGGCTTGGCTCGGAGCCGAGCAGGAGGATGACGTCGCGGTCGCCGTAGGGCAGTCGGGCTTCGTAGAACGAGTTTGACGGCCAGTCGATGCGGCGGGTGAGCCCATCGACGAGTGAGACCTGAGGGCGGGTTTGGGTGAAGTCGAAGAACGCTTCGGGATCGATGTCAGCGAAATGTTCGGCTGCCCAGGTGCGCTGGAGGAAGGACGCGGCGAGTGAGGCTCCTTGGCCGCCGTCGTTCCAGCCTTTGAATGCGCAGATCAGGATGGGGCGCCGGAGCTCCGGACGGTGGTCGAGCCGGAGTTCCTCAGACATCAAGTCATCCTACTTGGGCGGAACATGGCGGCAACCCACGCCGTCATGGCCACCCAAAGCACACCGGAGAGGGTGACGTGCAGCAGCACGATTCCCCATGGGAGGTGTGTGCGGTACTGGATTTCACCGATCACCATTTGGACGGCGAGGATGCCGAGCACGATCAGACCTCGCTCGTAATGCTCGGTCTTTTCGCGCGCGAACTTCCAGAGGAGGTACGCAAAGAGGAGTCCGAAGAGGGCGGTTGACCGGACGTGCCAGTAGACGGCGGAGTGGAGGTCCCAGATGCGGTGTACGTCGACGCTTCCCGCGTGCGGGCCTGCGGCGGTGGCGAGCGTTCCGCTGACGACCATGATCGCTTTGAGGATCGCGACGATGACTGCGATCGCCCGTGTCTGCACGGCGACGAGCGCGCCGCGCATTCCGACGGCGTCAACGCTGACGAGTGTGGCGAGCGTGAGCACAGCGATCGAGAGCACGAAGTGCGACTGGACGAGGTACGGGTTGAGGTCGTAGTAGACGGTGACTGCGCCGAGGGGCGCTTCGGCGGCGGTGCCGAAGAAGACGGCGAAGGCTGTCCACTTCACCCAGCGTGGGACGTGGGGTGCGAGGAGCGCGACGATCCACGCTCCGAGGGTGATGAACACGATGATGCCGGCGAGGATCCGGTTGGAGAACTCGATGAACGAGTGGTAGTCCTTCGTTGGGAACGGCTGGCCTGCTTGGCAGCCGGGCCAGTGTTTGCAGCCGAGGCCGGAGCCGGTGAGGCGAACGGTGGCGCCGGTCGTCAGGATGAGGACGAGTACCGCCGTGTTGAGGAGGGTGAACCGCCGGTAGAGCTCTTGGGAGACTTCGAAGCGGCGCCGTCGTAGCGGGGCTGCCGACGTGGCGTTCATGGGCGGAACTCTACCGGGCTGCCTGGGGCGGTCGAGGCGAACCGGTGTGGATGTGGCGGTGGCGCGCTCCGTGTCTTAGGTCTGTTCGGTGCAAAGAGACGGCGGCAACCGAGGTCGCCGCCGTTTCGAACTGCGCTGAACGTCGTGCGAGGCCTAGCCGGGACCATCCCAGAAGCCGTACGGCTTGATGACGATGCCGGTCTTCGCACCGATCACCGCCGCAAGCGCAGCTACTGCGAGCAGGATCCCGCGCTTCCCCACCAACCACGCAAATCGTGTCGCCACAGTTCTCACCTCCTTCCGCCTCTAGAACCTGAAGTCTTGGAGCGTTTCGGCAGCGCGCCGGAACAGTTCGGCTGCCTTTGTCTGGTCGCCGCGGCGTGCAGCGACGTCGCCCTGCGCGATCCACACGGCTGCTTTGTGTGACCCCGACGAGAGCTGCTCAAGCGCGCTCTCGGCATCGGCGAAGGCACGGTCGGCCTCGTCGAGGCGCCCCTGTTCGAGCAGGGCACGACCGAGGACAAGACCGGCGTTTCCGATCTCGTCGAGCCGATCCTCCCGCGCACCGAGAAGCGCCAGCGCCTGCCGGGCCTCCTGCTCGGCAAGCTCAACCGCCCCGTTCCGGAGATGGACTTGCGCAAGCGATGACATCGCGGTCGCCTGCTCGTCGGCGCTTCCCAGCGACGCGGCAACCTCAAGCGCGGCAGTCAGTCGCTCGATTGCGGAATCGGGGTGGCCGAGCAGGAAGTCGAGGTTGCCAAGATTGTTCAGCAGACGCCCGACATTCAGCGCATCGTCGAGCTCCTCGTAGCGCTCCTTGGCACGTTCGGCGTACGACCGAGCGCGAACCCAGCGACCGAGGCGGCGGCCTCACGGAATGCACCGATCGCCTGGCCGTATTCACGGCGACTGATGTGCGCTTCGGCGCGGGCAATGATCGCCTCGGCGCGGTCGCGCTCCTCGCTCGAAACACCGCTCTGGAGAAATTCGAGTTCGACGCCGAGCCGGGCCGCCAGCCATGCGACCGTCTCGTTGGTGGGACGGGTCTTGCCACGTTCTATCTGGGAGATGTACTCCTTCGAGAATCGGTCGCCGGCGAGCTCGGACTGCGTGAGGTTCGATGAGACCCGCAGTTGCCGGACGCGCTCCCCCAGCCGCAGCCCGCGCGGAGCACTGGCACCGTGCGTTCTCGCTGTGACGCGCCCCACCGCACTCCGCCCGCTATCGGCCCTCATTCCCACGCTCTGAGCGTGCAGCAGAAGTCAAGTAGACGCAATCCGCACTTTCAGACCTGTCCGGTCAGCAGGCTCCATTGCTCGCCTTTTCGGTCAAGTCAGAAACAGAGCTGCTGCTTGACCGCTCACTTGACAGAGACATTCAGGCGCGCCTACAGTGCGAAACGAACGTCTGGTTCGTTGCGAACCCGACGTGGAGCTGGATGGGAAAACCCGTGGAATGGGACTTCGCCGCAGAGGCCCGCCACGGAGCCCGACCGGTGACTGCACTGCACGGGGGGCCCAGGGCGCCGCAGCCGGGGCTCTCCTGCGCGCGAACGCAGCGGGCTGCGACGCTCAGTCGGCGACGACCGCCGGTGGTGCCTCGGCTTCACCCGGATGCCCGTGATGGCGCGGCTTCCGCACGGTGCTCACCGCAACGACCGCCCCTACTAGAGCGATGCCTGAGGCGACGAGCAGGCTGTCGTGGAGGCCGTGAAGGAAGGCTTCCTTCTGCGGATGCCCCGCACGGAGCCACGAGGTCGATTGCGACGCAACGATCGCGCCCATGATGGCGATTCCAAGCGAACCGCCCACCTGCCGCATCGAGTTGAGTACAGCGGAGCCAACACCTGCCTTGTCACGCGCCACCGCCGACATCGCGGCCGCGGTAGTCGGAGTCATGGTGATCGCCATGCCGAAGCCGCCAGCAAGCATCGCGGGCAGAAGCGACCAGAACGTCGAGTTCTCGTCGAGCCGCGAGAAGAGGAACAGCGAGATCGCAAGCAGCACCATGCCGCTGCCCGCAAGGCCACGAGCACCAAGGCGGTCGGAGAGTCGACCAGCCTGAGGTGCGATCACGATGATCAGCACGGTCATCGGCAAGAACGCCGCGCCCGCTGAGGTCGGCGAGAAGCCAAGGATCTGTTGCATGAACAGCGACACGTAGAAGAAGACGCCGAACATGGCGAGTGCCACAAAGAGCATCGTCGCGTTGGCACCAGCGAAGGTGCGGTTGCGGAAGAGCGACAGATCGAGCATCGGCAGCCGCTGCTTCGCTTCGAGAACGACGAAGCCGACAAGCGCGATCGCGGCAACAGCGAACGCGACGAGGATCCGGCTTGACGTCCACCCGTAGGTGTTGGCTTCGATCAGGGCATAGCTCAGCGCAAAGAGGCCGAGACTCGAGGCGATCAGCCCAGGGATGTCGGGCTTCTGCTCATGCGAGGTGTCGCGGGATTCGTCGATGAACAGGTAGGCCGCGATGATCGCGATCACGCCAACCGGCACGTTGATGAAGAAGATCCAGTTCCAGTTGATGTGCTCGGTGATGACGCCGCCGACAAGCGGGCCGATGGCGAGCGCGAGGGCCGAGACGCCAGCCCAGATGCCAATCGCCGTGCCGCGCTCTTTCGGCGGGAATGTGACGGCAATGATCGAGAGGGTTGCGGGATTCATCATGGCCGCGCCGACACCCTGAACCACACGCGCGGCGATCAACATCGTCGCGCTCGTCGACAGGCCGCAGCCGAGCGACGACAGCGTGAAGATGACGAGACCTGCGACGAAGATGCGGCGACGGCCGAGAAGGTCGGCGAGTTTGCCGCCGGTGAGCATCAGCGCGCCGAACGTGAGTGCGTAACCGGCGACAACCCACTCAAGCGCCTCGATCTTCAGGTTCAGCGACTCTTCGATCGCCGGCAGCGCGACGTTCACGACCGTGTTGTCGAGCATGATCATGAACAGTCCGAACGCGACCGCCCCAAGCGTCCACCACTTGCGCTTCTCGTCGGCAACGAGATGTGCCTTCATCGTTTCGCTCCCTCTTTCCCGCCCAGTACGGGCCCCGGCGTCGAGGCTACCAGCGAGCGCTACGCAGACAGAAGCCGCGGACTATGCTCGCCCTCGTGCGTGAACGGTTCACGATGAATCAGGTTCGGGTCGGCCTCATCGCGCTGCTTGTGGTCGGGGCGACGCTTGCGGCCGTCGGCCATCGGAGTGAGAACCGCTTTCTGATTGCGCTGTCGTATGGTGTCTTCTTCGTGGTCGCGTTCGTCGTGCTCGCTTGGCGCCGCCGCGTCCGTTAGAGTTTTCGCTCCCGAGGCCAAAACCCGCGGGCCCTATGAGAGTCGCACTCGCCCAGCTAAACAGCGTCGTCGGAGATCTCACGGGTAACCGCGATCGGATCGTCGCGCGCCTTGCCGAGGCCCGTGCCGCCGGCGCGGACCTCGTGATCTTTCCGGAGCTCGCCGTCACGGGCTACCCGCCCGAGGATCTCCTTCACCGGCCGGCGTTCGTGCGGGCGGCCCGCTCAGTGATCGACGAGCTGCTGCCCCACACTCGCGGCCTCACCGCGCTCGTTGGCGCCCCCGAACAGGACGGCACCCACCTCTATAACGCGGCGTGGATCATCACCGACATGGCCCTCCAAGGGACATACCGCAAGCAGCTGCTCCCGAACTACGGCGTCTTCGACGAGGAACGCTGGTTCCAGTCTGGCTCGGCACTCGTGCTGCTCGAGGCGGGTGGCGCGATCGTCGCCCCCACGATCTGCGAAGACATCTGGTTCCCCGAACCGACAATCTCCGGGCTGGCCGCAGGCGGTGCTCGCCTAATCGCAAACCTCTCGGCGTCGCCGTTCCACGTCGGGAAAGACCGCGAGCGTGAGGAGATGCTCCAGGCTCGCGCCCGCGACAACGGCTGCGTGGTTGCCCTCTGCAACATGGTCGGCGGCCAGGACGAGCTTGTGTTCGATGGCCATTCGGTTGTGATCGACGCCGACGGCTCTGTCATCGCGCGCGCACCGGGGTTTGAGGAAGCGTTGCTCGTTGTTGACGTTGACGTGCCGGCGTCGAACCCTGCGCTGCCAACGCTCGGGCTTGGCGAACCGGCGTTGCACAACGATCGCCTCCGCCCCGCTCCAGCACCGCAGCTCGACGACCTCGAGCAGATGCGGCAGGCCCTTGAGCTTGGGCTCCACGACTACATCGAAAAGGGCGGGTTCGACGACGTCGTGATTGGCCTTTCCGGCGGCATCGATTCGGCGTTGACGGCCGCGCTTTGTGTCGGCGCGCTCGGCGCGGGACGCGTGCATGGCGTCTCGATGCCGTCGCGCTACTCGTCAGATGCCACTCGTTCCGATGCCCGAGTGGTTGCCGAATCGCTCGGGATTGACTTCCGCGAGATCCCGATCGAGCCTCTCGTCGAGGCATTCGACGCGGCGCTTGCCCCCTCGTTTGCGGGGCGCCCAGCCGACCTGACGGAGGAGAACATCCAGGCGCGTGCCCGCGGCACGTTGCTCATGGGCCTCTCGAATAAGTTCGGCTGGATCGTCGTCGCGACCGGGAACAAGTCAGAGATGTCCGTTGGCTACTCGACGTTGTACGGCGATCTTGTGGGTGGCTTCGCGCTCCTCAAGGACGTGTTCAAGACCGACGTGTTCCGACTCGCGCGTCATCTCAATGAGCGCGCAGGCCGCGAGCTGATTCCCCAGTCGACGATCGACCGGCCCCCAAGCGCCGAGCTCCGGGCCGATCAGCGCGACGACGACTCCCTGCCACCCTATGACAAGCTCGATGCGGTGTTGGAGGCGTACGTCGAGGGCGATCGTTCGCGCGACGAGCTAATCGCCGACGGCTTCGAGCAATCGGTCGTCGATCGTGCGCTGGGATTGGTCGACCGGGCCGAGTACAAGCGGCGGCAGGCCCCGCCCGGCGTGAAGCTTCGCACGAAGGCGTTCGGCCGCGACCGCCGAACACCGATCACCAATCGCTGGCGCGGCTAGAGCCGGGTGTGCCTAGCCGGCGAGGTTCGCGAGCACGGCGCCGAGGATCGGCACGGTGATCGTTAGCGCGAGGCTGGTGTAGCCGACGACGACGAGAATCGGCCGTGTGACCTGCGGCCGCTGCTCACGCACCTCAGCCTGCACCCGTGGCCCGAGCACAAAGTTGTGGAGGTACGACGCAATCACGATGCCTGCAGAAAGCGCGATCTTGATCCAGAGGATCGTTTGGAACGGCGACCGTCCAGCCTCCCAATCGTGGCGTGCAAGCTCGACGCCCGTCACACCAAGCACGATCAGCGAGCCGTAGCCGAGGGGACGCCACCGTAGGCCGATCCGCTTCATCGCGATCACCCGATGTTCAAGCTCAAGCGTCCGGATCGACGGGACAGCGGCGATCACAAGGGCGATCGACCCGCCCATCCAGATCGAGGCGGCGAGCAGGTGGATGATGACGATCACCTCAAACATCGTTCATAGGCTAATCGGAGTGGACGGTGGGCCGTCACGGAGAAGCGCTTCGAGATGCGTCGCGAGCGCTGGCGGACCTAGCCGTTCGGTAGTCGTCGCGAGTTCCGCAGCCGTCCACCAGCGCCACCCATGGATCCCTTCGCGCTCGAGATCGATCGTCGGGTTGACGTCGGCTGAGGTCACCCGCACGAGGGCGAACCGCTCGTGCTGGCGCAACAGCCGACCGAGCCACGGGAAGACGTGCTCCCGCTCCCACACCCACGGGCCTTGCGTGAAGTCGACGAGCCCGACCTCTTCGGCGAGTTCGCGCCGCAGCGCCATCGACTCGTCTTCCCCCGACTCGAGCCCGCCTCCTGGTGTCGCCCACCACACGTCAGCACCCTTGGCTGACTCGAAGCGGAAGAGAAGCACCCGGTTGTCGGGGTCGACGACGAGTGCGCGTACGGCCTGTCGGCGCTCGGGCTCGATCCACGCGCGAAGACGCTGGAACCACATGAGTCGCTCCGCGTAGGGAACAGCGGCGTTCGCCGGCGACGTCGACGGGAGCACGAACAGCCCAGCGTTGCCTAACGCCCGCTGCTGCGGCCCGTGCTCTGGACGCTCCCCAAAGAGGCCACGGTAGGCCTCTTTGCCAACGAAGGCGATCGCCCGCGGCTCGTAGATACGAACCGTCTCGCGAAGCCGTGCGATGTCGAAGTCACCGCGCCGAAGGTCGTTCGACCCCGGTGTGGTGCGGTAAGCGGCGTTCGTAACGCCGAACCCCAGGTCGAGCAGCTGAAACTGCTCGGACGGGGCAAGGAGCCGTGGCGTGAAGTCGGCGTCATGCAGGAGCCGCCAGAAGTCATTGCGTGGGTTGGCGAAGTGTGCCGCTGCTGCCGCCGAGAACCGGCCGGGGTTGATGCCACAGAAGACACAGGCGAGCTGAGGCCGGAGCACGTCCGGGACATCGCCGAGCGGGATGTCGGAGTCGCTACTTGGGCTTGACGCGGCCACGAGGCAGACAGCGTGGCAGACGTGACTCCCACGTTGCCGTGCAGATCCACGAGCTCGCGATCGGCGGACGTGGTCGGCCCTTCACGGGTGGTGCGTAGCGGCGGCGTGATGTCCAGCTTGCGCACTTCGGCTTGACGTTCATGCTGCCTCCGCCTTGGGTGTTGACTGATCGAGTTCCTGCTCCGTGCTGGTGTCGGCCATCGCGCTCCGCCACTCGCGAGTCGTGAGGGTGCGCATGACGCTGACGGTTTCGTCTGGACGGCTGCCGCAGCACCTGACGTAGCACTCGGCTTCCGTGAGTGTTCTGAGCCTCACGGGCGCCACTCTAGGACCCGGACCGGACGGACCGAACCGAACCGGGGTGTAGCGTGTCTTCCGTGAGCGCGCCGCGGGCGAAAGTCTTTGAGTACGAGGTCGAGATTGACCGTCACGGAACAGCTGCGATTCCTGGCGGCTCAAGCGTTTCGGTGCCGGCCGATTGGACACCCGACCACCTCCTGCTGGCAGCACTTGTCCGCTGCTCGATCGCAAGCCTTGCCTACCACGCGAAGCGCGCAGGCCATGAGGTACGGGCGATCGGGGCGGCACGGGGGACGATCACCCGCAGGGCGTCGGATGGCCGGTACGCGTTCACCGGGATCGGTCTGCGCATCGAGGCCGTGCTCACCCCACCTGCGACAGACGACCTGTCGCAGCTTCTCGAGAAGGCCGAGCGTGACTGCTTCGTGGGCGCATCGCTCGCGATCGCTCCTCGTTACGACTGGGACGTGTCGTAGCGGTGCCGACTGAGATCGAAAAGATCCGTCGCCGGTTCAGCGCGTTTCGCCTGCCGCTCGCGTTCTTTGACGGGCCAGGCGGCACGCAGACCCCGGACACGGTGATCGAGGCGATCAGCGACTACCTGCGGACGTCGAATGCCAACCACGGTGGACTCTTTGCGACAGGGCGCCGGAGCGACGCTCTCGTCGAGCTTGCGCACGAGGCGGCCGGGGCGTTCCTCGGCGCGGATGCGGGCGAGGTTGCGTTTGGTCAGAACATGACGACCCTCAACTTTTCGCTTTCCCGAGCGGCGGCGCGCGATTGGCAGGCGGGCGACGAGATCATTTGCACGACGCTCGACCATGACGCGAACATCTCGCCGTGGCTTGAACTCGCGCACGACAAGGGTTTGACGGTGCACCTCGTCGATGTCGACGACGACTGTCGGTTGAACCTCGAGCACCTGCGGTCGTTGCTTTCGGAGCGCACCCGCGTTGTGGCGTTCACATGGGCTTCGAACGCTCTCGGGGTGGTCAACCCGGTTGCCGAGATCGCCGCGATGGCGCATGAGGTTGGTGCTCTTGCGTGGGTCGACGCCGTCCATTACGCCCCGCACGGCCCGATCGATGTGCGGGCGGTGGGCGCCGACGTGCTGCTCTGCTCGCCCTACAAGTTTTATGGGCCGCACCTTGGCCTTGCGTTCGGGCGACGCGAGCTGCTTGAGACGTGGCGGCCCTACAAGGTGCGCCCGGCCGACAACAACCCGCCAGGTCATCGCTACGAGACGGGCACGCTCGCCCACGAGTTGCTTGCGGGCTTCGTCGCGGCCGTCGACTACCTCGGCGAGGTTGGCTGGGAGTTCATCCTTGAGCGCGAGCGCGCGCTCGGCCAGCGGTTCCTCGACGGGCTCCCGTCACAGTGGAAGCTCCATGGCCCTGCGACGATGGACGGGCGCGTCGCGACCTTCGGGTTGACGAGCGAGACGGAAGCTCCTGCCGCGGCCGCCGAGCGGCTCGGCAACGCCGGATACGCGGTATGGCATGGCGACAACTACGCCCTTGAGATCATGAAGCGGCTGCAGCTTCCCGACGGTGTCGTGCGCGTGGGGATCCTCCACCCGAACACCGAGGCCGAGATCGACGGCCTGCTCGCCGAACTCGCGCGCTAGCGCGTGCCCCTGCGTGACATCGGGCCCTCAGCCGTGGTCTTGAACTGAGGACCAAACGACCCAAGCTTCAAGCCTTCGGGCGCTTGTCCCTCAAAAAGAGACGTGGTAACCGATCCACCGACCGGCCCAGGCACCGACGACGGCGCAGTAGAGCGATTGCGTCGTGAATGGTGCCCCGTGCCAGAACATTGGGGCGTATGACGCAAGCCCAGCCGAAAAGACGCTGCACATGCCTGTGAGCAGAAGCCGCATGGGGGACTCATCGGCCGGACACCCGCCTTGTTAAGCGAGGCCACCTCGGGGGCGGGGCCGGTTACAGCTTGTGTGCGGCGGCGGCGCGGGCCCAGCGGGGGTCGTCGCGGTGGATCGGGTCTGGGTCGATGCCGCGCGATTCTGCAATGACGAGTGTGAGTAGTTGGAAGCGCACGATGTCGACGACGGGGTGTTCGGTGGGAACGATGGTGGCTTCGGCCCCGAGTTCGGTGAGTGCGGCAACTGCGGCGTGCGCGCGTTCGGCGGCGCGTCCTTCGCCCTCGAGAACGTAGGCGCGGACGGTCTCGTCGACGGCGGCAAGGTGACCGTGGAGGAGTTGTTCGGTGTGGTGCGCTTCGGCGGCCAGATGGGCGCCTTCGCGGAGTTTTAGGACTGCTTCTTGGGCTGTTGGCCAGTCGGGCCCGGCGCCGGCGACGATGAAGCGGGACTGCCACGGGGCGGGCTCTTCGACGAGCGCTGCGGTGACCATGGCGGGGAGCTCATCGATGGGTTCGCCGCGGAGGGCGGCGAGTGCGGCGACGGCGCAGGTGTAGCTGCCGGTGTGGCACCACGACTTTTCGATCTCGGGGGTGACGATCACGGTCTCGTCAGCGAGTTCTGCGAGGGGCGAGTCGAGCTTGCCGGTGATCAGCCACTTTGGCCCTGGGAAGCGTTGGGCCGCTTCGAGGGTGAGCGCGGTGTCGCCTTCGTGGCTGACGCAAAGCATCACGTCAGCGTCAGGGGTCTGCAGCACGGCTTCCAGCGCTTGGACGGCGTAGCCGTTCGTCTGGGCAGCATGGAACGAGGTGCCGCAACCGGTTGCGACAACACGGGCGCCCTCAGGGAATCGCAGGTTCCTGGGAACGGCTGCCAACCACGCTGGTTGCGCGTAGATCGTGCGTCTTGTCTCCCCGGCCATGCCGTAGGTCTATACGATCGAAGGGATGGGTGTTTTTGAACGGCAGCAGCTTTCGAACGGTCTGCGTGTTTTGACCGCTCCACTTCCGCATGCGCAGTCGGTTGCGTGCTTTGTGATGCTCTCTGCCGGTTCGCGCTACGAGCGTGCCGAAAACCGTGGGATCGCGCACTTTGCCGAGCACATGTTTTTCAAGGGCACGGAGCGGCGCCCCTCTTCGCGTGACCTGACGACGATCGTTGATGGCATCGGTGGTGAGTTCAACGCGTTCACCTCAAAGGAGTACACGGGCTACTACGTCCGTTGTGCCGGTGCTGATCGCGATACGGCGCTTGATGTCTTGATCGACATGCTCCGCCACTCGAAGTTCGATCCCGAAGAGATCGAACGTGAGAAGGGCGTGATCCTCGAAGAGATGAACATGTACGCCGATACCCCACGTGACCACATCGGCAACGTCTTCGAAGATCTGATGTACGGCAACAACCCGCTTGGTTGGGAAGTGCTCGGAACGAAGGAGACGGTCAAGGCGGCGACGCGCGAGACGTTCCTTGGGTACCTCGACGAGTGGTACCACCCCGACCGCATGGTTGTGGGTGTGAGCGGCATGGTCGGCGACGACCTGATCCCGCTGCTTGAAGGCCACCTCGGAGATATGACTGGCAAGGCCGATGGTCGTCCGACGCCGGCCCCGACCGTGACCCAGACGGGGCCGCGCGTGCGTGTTCAGCACAAGGACGCCGACCAGGCGCACATCATTCTTGGCGTTCCAAGCATTGGCATCGGCCACCCCGATCGTTATGCCCTCGCGATGCTCGCGACGGTGCTGGGTGGCGGCATGTCGTCGCGGCTCTTCCTTGAGGTTCGGGAACGACGCGGGCTCGCCTACTACGTCTTCGGCACGAATCACAGCTACACCGACGCCGGGTCGCTCTACGCGCAGGCCGGTGTCGACATCAATCGCATCGACGACGCGGTGTCGGTGATCGTCGAGCAGTTCCACCGGCTTGCGAACGAGACGGTGCCGACTGACGAGCTTGAGAAGGCACGGTCACTTTCGAAGGGCCGCTTCGTGCTCCGCACCGAGACACCGCAGGGTCTGATCATGTACGGCCTGAACCGTGAGGTGCTTGAGGGTTCGGCGCTTGAACCGGTCGACTATCTAGCCGAGATCGACAAGGTCACGGCGGAAGATGTGCGGCGCGTCGCGCAGGATCTGATTCGGACGAACGCCCTCAACCTTGCGGTGATTGGGCCGTTCAAGGATGAGGATCGGTTCGCGAAGCTGCTCAGCGCGTAGCGAACGCGAGCCGCGACAGCTTCGCGCCAAGCACTTTCGCTTCGGTCTCGCTGACGCCTGGGCGGTAGGTCAGTACAACAATGATCTTTGGTCCGAAACGTGTGTAGGCGATCGCGGCACTTCCGCGTGCGTCCGAGATCCAGCCGTCCTTCTCGGCGAGCACCGCACCTGACGGGGGCGCGAGCAGGCTTGACCCGAGCGCGTGGAGCCGCAGGTATCCGAGTACGGCGGCCGCCTCAGCCTGGGTCAACTCAAGCCGATCGAGCGCCCAATGCCGACCGGCGGCACCGGCCTGCAGCCGCAGCAGGGCACGTCCGAGGTCGCGCGCTGTCGTGACACGGTAGTGCGCGGGCGGCGGCGCCTTCTGCACGTCGCCGACAGCGGAACCTGCCCGGTAGAGGCCGGGGTAGTGGCTCGACGGCATTCCGAGCCGCAACAAGGCGTCGTCGACAGCCGACTGGCCGACACGTTCGAACACATGGTTTGCCGCAAGGTTCGAGGAGAGGGTGCCGATCTCGCGCAGGTCATAGTCGATCGGGGAGGTCGGCCCGAAGCCAAACTGTTCGATTCCTGCGACGAGAACGGCGATCTTCACGATCGATGCGGCGGGGAACTGCGCGTCGGAGTTCCAGCCGGCGTACTCCCCGGTTCGCAGGTCGTGCACCCAGAAGGCAGCCCAGCCATGGAATCGCTGTCCGAGCTTCGCGAGCTTGACGCGCAGCTCGGCATCTTCGTGCAGTGGCAGCGTCGCATCACGCGCGGGTGGTTTCGCAAGTGGAGCGGTGACCGAGACGCCACCCCCGTTGTCGAGGCGCTCGGCGGCGGCAACAAGCTTCCAGTTGCCGTGCGCACGCCCACGGTCGTACATCGACTGGATCTGCTCTGGGGTCGGCTCCTTCGGCTTCGGCTTGGCCTTTGGCTTCGGTTTCGCCGAAGCCCCGGAGACGGTTGGGGCCGCGGCAACCGCCGCGGCCCCAATCAGATTCCCAACCCGCATCGCCGTTTAGTCGTCGTGCGTCTCGGCTGCGCCGCGGTCTTGCAGTTCCGCAACGACCGACGGGTCGGCAAGCGTTGTCGTATCGCCAAGCGGCCGATTCTCAGCCACGTCGCGGAGTAGACGGCGCATGATCTTGCCGCTGCGGGTCTTGGGAAGCTCGGGCGTGAACACGATGTTTGCTGGCTTTGCGATTGGCCCGATCTTCTCGGCGACATGGTTGCGAAGCTCTTCGAGCTTCTCCACCGACCCTTCGACACCGCCTTTGAGCGTGACGAAGGCGACGATCGCCTGCCCGGTCAATGCGTCGGCGCGGGCGGCGACGGCCGCTTCTGCGACATCACGGTGGTCGACGAGGGCGCTCTCAACTTCGATGGTCGAAATGCGATGCCCGGAGACGTTCATCACGTCGTCGACACGCCCGAGTAGCCAGAAGTCGCCGTCGTGATCGATGCGCGCCCCGTCGCCTGCGAAGTAGGTGTTCGGGTACTTCGACCAGTACGTGTCACGGAACCGCTGATCGTCGCCATAGACGCCACGGAGCATCGCGGGCCACGGCTTGCGAAGCACGAGGTAGCCACCGCCACCGGGCCCAACCTCGTTGCCTTCCTCGCTGTAGACGGCAGCATCGACGCCGGGGAACGGACGGGTCGCCGAACCCGGCTTCGTCGTTGTGATGCCCGGCAGTGGCGAGATCAACACCATCCCGGTTTCGGTCTGCCACCAGGTGTCGACGATCGGGCACCGTTCACCACCGATGTGCTCGTGGTACCAAACCCATGCTTCCGGGTTGATCGGCTCCCCGACCGACCCAAGCAGACGCAGCGTCGAAAGGTCGTGCTTCGCGGCGTACTGCGGCCCCCACTTCATGTGGGCGCGAATCGCCGTCGGCGCGGTGTAGAGGATCGTGACGCCGTAGCGTTCAATGATCTCCCACCAGCGGTCCTTGTCGGGGAAGTCCGGCGTTCCCTCATACATCACTGATGTCGCACCGTTGCATAGCGGGCCGTAGACGATGTAGCTGTGGCCGGTGACCCAACCGACGTCGGCGGCGCACCAGTAGACGTCGTTCTCGGGCTTCAGATCGAAGATGTAGTTGTGGGTCGTCGCCACGCCCACGAGGTAGCCACCGGTCGTGTGAACGATGCCCTTCGGCTTCGCGGTCGTTCCGGACGTGTAGAGGAGGTAGAGCAGATCCTCTGAGTCCATCGGCTCGGGTGCGCATGGCGAGCCGTCTGTCGCAAGCTCATGCCACCAGTGGTCGCGCCCGTCAGTCATCGGCACCGGATTACCTGTGCGGCGCAAGACCAGCGTCTTGCGGACGCTTGGGGCTGCGGCGAGCGCTTCGTCAGCGGTCGTCTTGAGCGGAACAGGGTTGCCGCGGCGATACGCCTCGTCCTGGGTGATCAGGACTTCGCAGCCCATGTCGTTCAACCGGTCGGCGAGCGAATCGGCCGAGAAGCCTCCGAAAACGACGGTGTGTGGTGCGCCAAGCCGGGCGCAAGCAAGCATCGCGATCGGAGCCTCGGGAACCATCCCCATGTAGATCCCGACGGCAGTGCCTTTGCCAACACCAAGCGCCTTCAGCGCGTTTGCGCAACGGACGACCTCGTCCTGCAACTCGGCATAGGTGATCGCGCGTCGGTCGCCGACGGGCTCACCTTCCCAGTAGTAGGCAACCCGGTCGCCCCGGCCAGCCTCGACATGCCGATCGACGCAGTTGTAGGCGACGTTCAGCTTGCCGCCGAGATACCACTTGGCGTAGGGCGGGTTCCATTCGTAGAGCGACGTGAATGGCTCAAACCAGGTGACGCGCTCGTGGGCTTCGCGCTCCCAGAACGACTCGAACGCCTCGTCATAGATGTCCGGCTTCGCGTTCGCCGCGGCCGAGAATGCGGCGGACGGTGGGTACCGGCGCTCCTCCTGGAAGAGTGTGTCGATCGCCTGTCCGGAATCACTACTCACGTTCGCTTGCCCCTTTCGCCTTGGTCACACGGTGCGCTCCAAGCGCGATCTTTACGCATTTCAGCACGGCGCGGGTGACGAGAGTCTTGTTAGGGCGCGAGGTCGTACGGAAACGTCGTGAGCCGCTCGACACCGGTCTCGGTGACAAGCAGGAGATCTTCGAGACGGCAGCCGCCGTGGCCCGCGCGATACAGCCCCGGTTCGATCGCGATCACGTCGCCTGGAACAAGCTTCTCGCGACCGACGAGCCCAAGGAGAGGCTCCTCATGCACTTCGAGGCCGACCCCATGACCAAGGGAGTGGAAGAACCCGTCGGAGAGCACCACGCCGTCTTCCTTCGTGCGCTGGGTGGGAAAGCCGGCCGGCTCGAAGATGTCGCACGCGTGGTCGTAGAGCTCCTTGCCCGTGATGCCCGGGCGGGCGATCTCGGTGACTTCGTCGAGCACGCGCTTGCAGAGCTTCCACCAGATCGCGATCTCGTCGCTCACTTCGCCAACCACGAACGTGCGTGTCATGTCGGCGTAACACCCCGACTCCATATCCATCGGCCACAGGTCGACAACAACCGTCTCGCCAGCGCGCACTGCCCCGCCACCACCGTGATGGCCAATTGCCGCCTGCGCGCCGTGTGACACGACGAACTCCGTTGCTGACGCGCCGTGCTCAGAGAAGGCGAGCGACACCGCCGCTTTCAACACCTCGGAGGTCAACGGCACGCCGTCCAAGGAGAGCTCGCCCAGATCGCCGATCGTTGCGGCGGCGAGACGGTCGCGAACCGCGGTCATTCCGGCTTCGGCTGCGGCTTGCGCGCGCCGAATCCCGTCGAGCTCATGCGGGGACTTCGACCGGCGACGCCCGTCGAACAGCGTCCGATCTACCGTCAGCTCGACGCCCGATGCGCGCACCGCGTCGGCAAACGACACGGGCAGCGTTGCTGGCACCGACGCTGCGGTCACTCCGAGCGCAACGACGGCACGACGCGAGACCTCTTCGATCAGCGCGCTGATCGGCTGCCCGACGAGCTGGCGACGAACCTCCTCGACGCCGAATGCTTCGAGCGGGTGGATCTGCAGCCCCAGCCCTTCGAGCCGCGGCACCTCAAGTGAGCCGACGACCACGTGGCGCTCTCCGCCGACCTCGACGTAGAGGAAGGGGTCGCCGATTCCCACGGGAATCTCATGGCGCATTTCTGGCGAGCGCTCGGTGTCGCCGAAGATCAGAACGTCACCCACACGGGCACTCTAACCATGAGACACGGGATGCCCGAGGCGCGGTAGCCTCCGGGGATGGCCGACCTCGAAGCGCGCGCGCACGAACTGACCGAACGGTACGAGGCGGAGCTCCGGCGGATCCTGCCGCCCGGCGCCGACATGTTCGACGTCCACCTCCACCTCGGGAACGACATCGACGGCATGGTCGGCGACTACGACGAGCTCGAGGCCGTGATGCAGGCGCATGGCATCTCGCGTGCCTTCATGTTCTGCCTCGATGAGCCCGACCGTCACCCGGCGTTCAAGGCGGCGAACGATCGCACGCTCGCCTATGCCGCACGGTCAAATGGCCGACTGATTCCGTTTGTTCGACTCGACCTCAATGAGGATCCGATCGCTGAAGCAACACGCTGCCTCGATGCGGGCGCGCGCGGAATCAAGCTGCACCCACGCGCGCAGCGCTTCGATATGGCAGACGGTCGACTTGAGCCGGTGTTTGCCCTCGCTGCCGAGCGCCGCGTGCCGATCTTGATTCACGGTGGGCGAGGATTGCCACCCATCGCCGAAGGGCTCGCAGGCCTCGTTGAACGTCACCCCGGTGCGACGCTGATCATCGCGCACGCAGGCATCGCTGACATGGCCGAGCTCGCTCGGTACACCGCGGGCCGCAAGGGGGTGCTGTTTGACACCTCCACCTGGAGCCCGGTCGACCTCCTCGACTTCTACCGCCAGATTCCGCCCGAACAGGTGATGTGGGCGTCCGACTATCCGTACGGGCAGCAGCCTGGCTCCCTGCTGATCGCGCTCAAGACCGCGATCCGGGCTGGGTATCGCGACCGCGAGCTGCGGGCGATGCTTGCCGGCACCGCGAACGCGCTCGCCGACGGAGAGCCGCTTCCTGAACCAAGCTCGCCAATCGGCCCCGATTCGCTCGACCAGTCGATTCAGCTTGCTCGGGTGCACCAGTACCTCTCGATGGCGACACCGCTTCTGTGGACACGTCAGCCCGACACGATGGCGCTGCTGACGCTGGCAATTACGACCTGCGCGGAACGCAACCGTCATCAGGAGATCACTGACCGCATTCGCGAACTGCTCGAGGTGGCCCGTGATCTGTGGGACGAATTGCCACAGCTCACAAGCGACCCCGATCGCCTCGACCGCGTCCGGTTGATCTTCCGGATGATCCATCTCGCCGACATCGAATCGGTCACCGCCTAAGGCGGCTAGGGTGCACAGTCGATGAACATGCGGATCGTTGTTGCGGTCGTGGTGGCCGGAGGACTCTTGGCGCTCGCCATTGCGCTCGGCACCCGCTCGGGAGGTTCGTCAACGTCGGACACGACAACCGGTGCCTCGACCACGTCAACGAGCGCAAGCGGCTGCGAGGTTGTCACTGCACCAGCCCCGGCTGAGCGCACCGAGCCAAAGCCCACCGACTCACTCGACCCGGCAACGATTTACACCTTGACGTTTGCGACCAACTGCGGGTCATTCACCGTGACGCTCGACCAGAAGCAGTCGCCGAACACCGCGGCCTCGCTCGTCTCGCTCGCAGAGAAGGGGTTCTTCGACGGCACCGTCTTCCACCGAATCGTTCCCGGCTTTGTGATTCAGGGCGGCGACCCCACCCAGACTGGGACGAGCGGCCCAGGATATTCGACGGTTGATAAGCCGCCAGCGAGCGCCCGGTACACACATGGGGTTGTCGCGATGGCCAAGACCGGAGCCGATCCAGCCGGTTCGGCCGGCAGCCAGTTCTTCATCGTGACCGGCGCCGACGTGCAGCTCCCAGCCGACTACGCGATCGTCGGAACCGTCACGAAAGGCCTTGACGTCGTCGATCGCATCGGCACGCTCGGCGACCAAAGTGAGCAGCCGACCGAAGTGGTCGAGATCACCAAGGTCACCGTCGGCACCAACGGATGACCGACCGCACCATTGGCACGATCGTGCTCGCCGCGGGTGCCGCGTCGCGTTTCGGTGGGCCGAAGCAAGTGATCCTCCTGCCGTCGGTTCTCGGAGCGGCGCGATCGGCAGGGATCAGCGACCTCGTCGTCGTCGAGGGCGCACACTCGCTCGCCACAGTCGATCTTGACGGTGCTCGCCGCGTGACGGCAGACGACTGGGCTGTTGGCCCCGGCGCGAGCCTGCGGGCCGGCCTGCGTGCGCTTTCAGATGACTGTGCGGTCGCGCTCGTGCTGCTTGCCGATGGCCCCCACCTCGATCCACGCGCGATCGCGCGGATCCTCGACCACCGCGGTGACGCCGCGCTCGTCGCCGCAACCTACGACGGAACCCGAAGTCACCCGCTGGCGGTCGACCGTTCGCTCTGGACGGCAATCCCCGACGAGGGACTCCGCGCGCTCGAAGCAACGCTCATCGACTGCTCCGACCTCAGCGATCCGGGCGACATCGACACGCCCGATCTGCTGCCCGACTCGTTGCGCTGAGGCTTACGACTGCGACGAACGCAGTTCGCTGAGACGGTGCCGGAGCTCGTCGCTCATCGGCTCAGTCGCAGCGACCATCACGAAATGGCGGAGCTTCTCTTCGAAGATGAAGCGCCGCTCACACCACGGACAGGCCTCAAGGTGCGCGCGCGCCTCAGTGACTTCGACGTCGGAGAGCATCCCGTCGAGATAGGGCTGCATCATCTGCTCGCAGTCGTCGCAATGCGCCATTACGCCACCGCCTTCTCTGCCAGGCTCGCCTTGAGGATGCGACGTCCGCGATGGAGCCGCGACATCACTGTTCCCACGGGAATATCGAGGATTTGGGCCGCATCGGCGTACGAGAACTCGCCGATATCGACGAGGACGACCGCGTCACGGAAGTCATGTGGCACTTCGGCGAGCGCCTCAACCACCACGTTCTGCGAAAGTCGCTCGATGACGCGCTCCTCGTCGGGGTTCTCCTCGGAGATCGTCTCTTCAAGCTTGTTGTAGAGGAAGTAGTCGCCCTCTTCAAGCGGCTGCGAATCGGGCGAGCGCTGCGCCTTCCGTCCACGATCGATGTTGAGGTTCGTGAGGATGCGCAGCAGCCAGGCCCGGAGATGGTGCCTGCTTGGTACTGCTGCCAGGCACGGAACGCACGTGATAGGTGTCCTGCACGAGATCCTCAGCTTCCTCGCGCGAGTTCACCATGCGCCGGGCAACCCGGTACACCTGGTCGGCGAGTGCAAGAGCGTCTTCTTCGAATCGGACACGATCACGTTCAACCTCCGCGATGCGGCGTGCGTCAGTGGCGTCCGGTGAGATTTCGCTCATCCCTAGCCACCCTACCAATCAGTCATAACGAGACCGGGCCTCTTGAGATTCCCGCAAACCGTCTTTCGGAGGGATCTAGCAGGCGGATCGCTCGCGACAACCGCCCTCGGCGAGCGCCGCGACAAGGGCAGAACGTGTCGTCTTCTCGTCGTCGTAGGTGACGAAGACCTGACCCATCAGGGTCGCGTTCGCCGCGAGAAGCCCGTCGTGGCCTTCGAGCGCTTTGCCGAGACGCATGACGCAACGCTCACACTTCACGCCGGTCACTTCGATTGTGTCGGTCACGGTGGCCATCAGCTCACGCTAGCGAACGGGCGACGAGGTCAGCGGCAACTTCGTGCGGTGTGCTGAGCACCGTCTGGAGGTCGGCTTCGCAAACGTCAGGGTTGATGATCGCGAGCAGGTCGCTCGACCCAAGCGCCGTCGCAGCAGGCGCGACAAAGGCAAGCAGCTCCGCGCCAAGCTCTGCGGCCGTCGCAATGCGGTTGCCCTCAGGGTGGATCAGCGTCGCGAGCGGCCCGTAATGGGAGGCCGCCCAACGGTTGTGGTGGTAGTCGCCGCGTCGCGACGGGTCAACGTCGCCCGACGGCCCAGCCTCGATGATCGTTGCCGCAAGCGCCTGGATGAGCGCCGCGAGCGCCGCCGAGCGCCGCACGTCGGTCTGTTGGTCGGCGATCCGCACTTCGACCGTCCCGAGGTGCGGATTGGGGCGAACGTCCCACCAGAGGCGCGTCGCGTCTTCGAAGATGCCGAGCGCGATGAGGCGATTCGCCCACGCCTCCCACCCGGCATAGGAGCCGCAAGGCGGTGGCGCTCCGGTACGCGGGAGATCAAGCAGAATCTCGGCTCGGTTTGAGTGGACACCGTTCTGAACGCCTTCGAACCACGGCGAGTTCGCGGAAAGCGCGAGGATCACAGGGAGCCACTGGAGCATCCCTTCAAGGACGCCCCAGCACGTCTCACCGTCGGGCATCGAAAGGTGGACGTGCAGACCTTGCACTCCTTGCCGCTGCGCCGAGACACCAGCCCAGCCAACGAAGTGCTGGTATCGCTCGTCGTCGACGATCTCCTGATCGAGCGCCCGGGCAAACGGGTGGCAGCCGGCGGCAGCAAAAGCGAGCCCCTCAGCCGCAACCACCTCTGCGATGCCCCGCCGCAATGCGGTCAACGACGCCGCAGCTTCATGCGCGGTGGCACACGGCGGGGTGTTCAGCTCAAAGATCGATGCGTGAAGCTCAGTCTTGACGGGCCCAGGCAGGTCGTACGACTCTGCTCGGGCACGGATGCGTTGTACGCCTGGGAACAGGTCGAGCGTCGCCGGATCGACGATCATCAACTCTTCCTCGACCCCCATCGTGAGCGTGGGGTACTTCCCGAATGTGCTCGGCGTCGCCGTCAACTCGCGCGGATTCCGTGCACGGGGCGACCGGCCGCAATCCACGCGTAGTACGACGCGCTCGGGCCATATTCGGATCGGTACGCGACCACACGGGGGTTCCGTCCGACGTCGCGGGCGCGCGCGGCGTGTTTTAAGAGGTTTGGATCGTCACGCTCCTGCCAAACAAGGATCAGGTGCGCGGCGGTCATGAATTCGGCCACAAACGTGCAGCCGGCAGCGGGGCACGGGAACGGGTCTGTTCGAACGCAGTGCCACCCCTCGTAGTTGTCCTCGTCGTCGTGCCAGAGTTCCTCCTCCTCGACGACGGTCTCTTCGAATAGAACCTGCCCTCGCTCCATAGGGAAAGACTACGCCGCCCCGCGCGGCGCTGCTCGGACGACACCCCGTCAGCCGAGCAGCGCCCGCGGGACGCAAAGCATGGCCGCGGCCCGGGCAGGCAGGCGGGCCGCAGCCATCTCTTCGGCCGAAGCGCGTTCGGCCAGATCGCTGCGTTCTGTATATCCCGCTCCGACAGGCCCAAACCGGGTTTCCGCGTTAACGGTCGGTTAAGCGCGTTTCGCGCTAGAGAGCGCGGGCGGGAAGCACTACTTCGCCGTCCTTCGACACGAGGTAGGCGGAGGCGTTCTCTCGCACCGAGACAACCTCGTGGATCTCGGTCCCGACATAGTGGATAGCGACGCCGTCGTCAGCAGCAATGCCTGCCGGGAAGCCATCGTCGATCAGGTCGCGGTAGCGCACACGTCGTAGAGGCTCGCTGTCGTAGTGCGGGCACGCGCTCCCTGGTAGAAACCCGAGCCCATCGCGCATCCCTGCGAGCTGCGGCCCGTAGGAATCGGTGATCGCCGCCTCGTACCAGCAGATCATTCCGGCACTTCCTCCGTAGAGCACGATCCCCTGCTCCCACGCCTCGCGCAGGATCGCGTCGAAGCCGTGGGTGCGCCAGATTGCAAGCGCGTTCGCCGTGTTGCCGCCGCACACGTGGATTGCGTCGTGCGACAGCACGAATTCTCGGAGGTTCTCGGGAGGGAAGGGGAAGAACGGGAGGGTTGCGAGTTGCCCGACCTCCGCGTGTGACTCCTCGAACCACGCGATGTATTCGGGCTGGTCGCCAACGGCCGTCGGAACGAAGAGGATCTTTGGGTTCTTCTTCTCGGTCAGGCCCGCGACCCACTTCCAGAGGCGTCGATCGCCCTCAGGAACCGGGTATCCGCCAAGCCCAACGATGTGCCGGATTGCCGCCATGGCGCCCGAGTGTAGTCGCCCGACTAATAGGAACTGCGGTGGGAGCGACCGACTTTTGATTGAATCGGGTGATGACTGCGCGACCCTCCCGACTGACTGCTGGCGGGGAGTCGTACGACATCTACCGGCTGCGCGAGCTCGCGCCGAACGTCGAAATCGCGCGTCTGCCCTACAGCCTGCGTGTCCTGCTCGAGAACGTCTTGCGCGCAGGAGGTGAAGCCGACGTCGCAGCTGTGGCAGCTTGGAATCCGGCGGACGAGCCGTCGCGTGAGATCTCGTTTTCTCCGTCACGCGTGCTGCTACAGGACCTCACCGGTGTTCCCGCCGTCGTCGATCTGGCAGCGATGCGCAACGCGATGGCCGACCTCGGGGGCGATCCAGGCAAGATCAATCCGCTGATCCCCGCCGAGCTCGTGATCGACCATTCGGTGCAGGTCGATGCCTTCGCGACGTCGGGCGCGTACGCGCGCAACGTCGAGCTTGAGTTCCAGCGCAACCGTGAGCGCTACCTCTTCCTTCGCTGGGGGCAGCGTGCGCTTCGGGAGTTCGCCGTGGTCCCTCCCGGCACCGGCATCTGCCACCAGGTGAATCTTGAGTACCTCTCGCGTGTGATTGAAGACCGCAACGGTCTCGCGTTCCCCGACACGCTCGTAGGAACCGACTCGCACACGACGATGGTGAATGGCCTTGGTGTTCTCGGTTGGGGTGTCGGTGGCATCGAAGCTGAGGCGGCGATGCTTGGCGAGCCGCTCTCAATGCTCGTTCCGCAGGTGGTCGGGTTCCGCTTGAGCGGCAAGCTCCGTGAAGGCGCGACCGCGACCGACCTTGTGCTGACGGTCACCGAGATCCTTCGCCACACCGGGGTTGTGGGCAAGTTCGTCGAGTACTTCGGGCCGGGTCTTGCCGGGCTGCCCGTCGCCGACCGCGCCACGATCGCGAACATGGCGCCCGAGTACGGCGCCACCTGCGGCTTCTTCCCGGTCGACGAGCTGACGCTGGACTATCTACGGCTGACTGGCCGCAGCGATGCTCGCGTCGCGCTGGTCGAGGCGTACTGTCGCGAGAATGCGCTGTGGCATGAAAGCGATACGTCGCCGGAGTACTCGCAGATCGTCGAGCTCGATCTCGGTGATGTCGTACCGTCGCTTGCCGGCCCACGGCGGCCGCAGGATCGCCTCGCGCTTTCCGACGCGAAGAGCTCGTTCTCGAAGGCGCTCGCCAGCTTCGGCGTTGACGAGGCGCAGCAGTCGACGCGCGTCAGCTTGACCACCGCGGGTGAGCAGGCTGAGATCGGCCATGGTGCCGTCGTGATCGCCTCGATCACGTCGTGCACGAACACGTCGAACCCCCAGGTGATGGTCGCGGCGGGTCTCCTTGCGCGGAACGCTGTGCAGCGCGGGCTGACACGCAAGCCGTGGGTCAAGTCGTCGCTTGCCCCTGGATCACGTGTGGTCACCGACTACTACCGCCGCGCGGGACTCGAGGAGTACCTCGACGCGTTGGGCTTCAACACGGTCGGCTACGGCTGCATGACGTGTATCGGCAACGCGGGCCCGCTGCCCGACGAGATCTCGGCCGCGATTGGCGAAGGCGACCTCGTTGCCTGCGCCGTGCTGTCGGGGAACCGCAACTTTGAGGCGCGCATCCATCCTGAGATCAAAGCGAACTACCTCGCCTCACCCCCGCTCGTTGTCGCCTACGCCCTGGCGGGCCGGATGGTTCTCGATCTCGACACCGAACCGCTCGGCCAGGACGACTCCGGCGCCAACGTGTTCTTGCGCGACATTTGGCCGTCGGCGAAGGAGGTGTCGGACACGATTGCGCAGGCTGTTCAGGGCGATCTCTTCCGCAACTCGTACGCCGACGTGTTCTCGGGCGACGCGATGTGGCAGAACCTGCCGGTGCCCGAAGGCGACCTCTTTGCGTGGGATCCCGAGTCGACCTACGTTCGGCGCCCGACCTACCTCGAGAACGTGCCGCGCGAGCCGGGCACGGTGCCTGACATCGCGGGCGCCAAGTGTCTCGTGTCGATCGGCGATTCGGTAACAACCGACCACATTTCGCCGGCAGGTTCGATTAAATTCGATTCGCCTGCAGGCCGCTATCTCACCGAGCACGGCATCGAGCGCGCGGAGTTCAACTCGTACGGCTCCCGCCGCGGCAACCACGAGGTGATGATGCGCGGCACGTTCGCGAACGTCCGCCTGCGCAACAAGCTCGTGCCGGGCGCCGAAGGAACCTGGACGGTTCACATCCCTTCCGGCGAGGAAATGTCGATCTTTGATGCGGCCGTAAAGTACGCGGCTGAAGCGACGCCGCTGATCGTGCTCGCGGGCAAGGAGTATGGCTCAGGTTCGTCGCGCGACTGGGCGGCGAAAGGCCCGCAGCTGCTTGGCGTCCGTGCGGTGATCGCCGAGAGCTACGAGCGGATCCATCGTTCGAACCTGCTGATGATGGGCATCCTGCCGCTGCAGTTCCATCCCGGTGAGAACCTCGAAACGCTTGGCCTGACCGGGCACGAGACGTTCGCGATCGAAGGTGTCGAAAACGCCGAGGCCCGCGAGGTCACCGTGCGCGCCGACGACAAGACCTTCCGCGCCACCCTACGGCTCGACACACCGAAGGAGCGCGAGTACGTCCGCCACGGCGGCATCCTGCCGTTCGTGCTCCGCCGCCTCGCAGCGTAGTCGCCCTACGCCTCGCGCACTCAGCTCTTAACGTCGACCTAGCCGACCCTCTTTGGAGTGCCTGCGACTTTCAAGCGTGCTTGCCGATAATCACGCTTCACGAGGCTGCCAGCGGAAGAGCTTGAGAGCCGCGAGCATTCCGGCGATGCCCCATGCAAGCACGACGAGGAGCTGCTTCCAGTCGCTCCAGACGTGGACGCCGTGGACCATGACGTCGCGTGTGACCTTGGTGTAGTGGGTCAGCGGAAGCGCGTCGGCGATCACCTTCAGGAACGTTGGGTAGCCCTTGGGGGTGAAGAAGGTGCCAGAGATGATCGCCATTGGGAGGTACACGGCGTTGATTGCGGCTGATGAGCCTTCGGCGGAGCGAACGAACCCGGAGATGCCGAGCCCCATGGCTGCGAAGCAAACGGCGCCGATCAGGAGCACGACGAGCACGGAGAACGCCTGCGTTGGGAAGGGAACACCGAAGAGCACTCGGCCGATCAGGATGATCAAGGCTGCCTCGAAGAGGAACACGATGAAGATGGAGCCGAGGACGGCGCTGAGATAGGTGAGTGGTGTGAGTGGTGTTGTGCGGACGCGCTTCAGGATTCCAAGTTCGCGTCGGACGACGAGTGTGATGCCGAGGCCGGCGAAGCAGGTTGAGGCGACGCCGTAGCCGATCATTCCGGCTTCGAGGAAGTAGGAGCCTTTGATGTGCTCGGAGCTGATGTCGGTGTCGCCGTAGATGGCGCCAAAGATCAGGAAGAAGATGACGGGTAGGAAGAACGTGAAGAACGCTGCCTCACGATTGCGCCAGAAGAGCAGCTGTTCGGTGCGCAGCTGATGGACGAAGAGCTTCATTCGGCGCCTGTCTCCGATCCGGTCAGTTCGAGGTAGACCTCTTCGAGCGTGGGGCGGCGGACCTCGATGCCATCGAGCACTTCGCCCCGTTCGAGCGCTGCGCTCGTGAGTTCATGGAGCCGGCGGGTTGGGTCGGTTGTCCGTTCGAGGATCTCCTCACCCGCCTGCCGGTAGCGAATTTCGGTTTCGGAGGCTCCACCGGTGAGCTCTGCGGGCGAGCCTGCCCGCACGATCACGCCGCCGCGGAGCACCGCCACCTGATCGGCGAGCTGTTCGGCTTCGTCGAGGTAGTGCGTTGTGAGCAGGATCGTGGTGCCGAGGGAGCGGAGGTTGCGGATCGTCTCCCACGCGGCGCGTCGCGCGCCTGGGTCGAAACCGGTGGTCGGCTCGTCGAGGAAGATCATGTCCGGGTTGCCGATCAGCGCAAGGCCAAGGTCGAGGCGCCGCTTCTGTCCGCCGGAGAGTGTGCGGACGCGGGCGTCGGCCTTTTCGCCGAGCCCAACGATCTCGATCACTTCGTCAACCGGACGCGGGGTCGCGTAGTAGCCGGCGAAGACGCGCAGGCTTTCGCGCGGCGTCAAGTTTGGATAGAGCGAGGAAGACTGCAACACGACGCCGATGCGGGAACGCCACGCCTGGCCGGCGTGTTGTGGATCTTCGCCGAGGACGGAGATGTCGCCCGAGCTGCGGTTGCGGTACCCCTCGAGAATCTCGACGGTGGTTGTCTTGCCAGCACCGTTCGGGCCAAGCAGACCGAATACTTGACCGGCCGCGATCTCGAAGTCGATGCCTTTGACAGCCTCGAATTCGCCGTACGACTTGCGAAGGTCGCGTACTGAGACGGCGATGGTCATAGCTCGACGACCGCCGTTCCGCCTGGGGGAAACGCATGTTCCGTGCCGGTCATTGCGAGCACTGCAAGCCCAAGGTCGGGCTGGTGACCGACGACGGCGACGGTCTCCCCGCGGCCTTCGGCAGCTGCGCGCAGATCGTCCTCGGTTGCGCCCGGCGCGAGCCTCTCGTCAACGATCGGGGCGAGCGCTGCGGCAGCAGCGATTGCGTCGGCGGTTTCACGGGCACGCAGAAGCGGGCTCGTCACGATCGCGTCGAGGCGCTCCCCTGCGAGCGTTGCTCCGAGCGACGCAGCATCCTCTCGCCCACGCGGCGTGAGAGTGCGAAGCTCGTCGGGTTCCCCGGGGGCTGCTTCGGCGTGTCGGACGACAATTATGCGCACCGGCCAAGAGTAAAGGGTTCTGGCCCGCTACCGTTCGACATATGCGCCGACTCCGTTACGTATTCGCTGACGTCTTCACCGACACCCCGCTTGCGGGAGGTAACCAGCTCGCCGTGTTTACGGATGCTCGTGATCTTGATGCGTTCACGATGCAACAGCTCGCCGCGGAGATCGGGTTTGCCGAGACGGTGTTCGTGATGTCACCAACAAGCCCTGAGGCTGACGTTCGGATTCGCATCTTCACGCCTGAGACGGAGCTGCCGTTCGCGGGCCACCCAACGCTCGGTACGGCGTTTGTTCTTGGTGGGCCGATGCAGAAGATTCGCATCACGATCGAGACCGAAGGCGGGATCGTTCCTGTCGACCTGACGCGTGAAGGCTCGAAGATCACGTTCGGTTGGATGCAGCAGCCGATCCCCGGGTGGCAGGCGTTCGACAGTGCAATTCGCCTGATTCGCTCGTTCGGCCAGTTTGAGGACCCGACCTGCCCCGTTGACCTCTACCACCTTGGCCCGAAGCACATCTTTGTCGAGTTCCCGTCACCAGAAGCGGTCGCCGCGTTGAAGCCTGACTTCGGATTGATCTCGACACTCACAAGCGCGTGTGTCAACTGCTTTGCCCGCGAGGGCGACGGCTGGAAGACCCGCATGTTCGCGCCAGGGTCGGGCGTTCCCGAGGATGCTGCGACAGGCTCCGCTGCGGGCCCACTCGCGCTTCACCTTGCCCGCCACGGTCGCATCAATTGGGGCGACACGATCCGCATTTCTCAGGGGACAGAGATCGGGCGTCCGTCGACGCTTTGGGCTCAGGTCGACGGCAGCGAAACGCAGATCGACCGGATCCTCGTCGGCGGCTCGGCCGTTGTCGTCGCGCGCGGCGAATACCTCATTCCGTAATCGCGAGAGCGACAATCTCGGGAAGCTCGACCTCAAGGGCTGTCCAGAACACCCCCGCGTTTCGCGAGATGTAGAGACGGTTTCTGGCGGCGTAGACGAGCAGATCGGGGTCACTCGCCGCAATCGCAACGGCGCGCCCGGGAGGCAGTCCTCGCCCACCTTCTTGCCAGGTCGTACCGGCGTCGTAGGAGAGCAGCAGCGGCGGCTTCGCATCGACGAGCGCGGCAATCGTCGATCCACATGCTGCGACGCAGACCACGCGTGGGAGGTTGATGTCGGGCTGCGGTTCCGGCACGAATGTCGCGGCGGGAGAGACGTCGACGTCGTCGAGATCGACGGCATAGGTTCCCGCGACGGTCTCGACAAGCGCGATCACAGATCGGACAGGATCCCGTGCACGAGGTCGGTCGCTCGACGCGCCGCTTCATCGGGTGCCTCGCCGGCAGCTCGGGCGGAAAGGTAGGCCGCACCGAACATGTCGCCAGCACCTGTCGGGTCGGCCGCCACAGGAACGGCCGAAATCTCGATCGCTTTGCCGTCGAAGATGACCGTTGCACCTCGCGAGCCATAGGTCAGCAGTACTTCCGGAACGCCCAGAGCTTCGGGGTCGCCGACGACGGCAGCCTCATCGTCGGAGAGCTTCAGCACGGTGACGTGGCGCAGGAGGCGATGGTCGAACCCACCGTCGGGTACGAGAGGGCCAACGGCGGCGGGACGAACGAGGCCTTGCCCGTCGTAGAGCACCTTGTGGTTGCGCGCGAGCGTTGCGAGCGTTGGCTCGGGAAAGTCGGAACGTGCAAGCGCCGCGACCTGCACCCACTCGATCGCCGATGGGATCGTTGGAAGGTCGTTCGGGTGCCAGACATCGCCGATGGCATCGACCCGCATTGTTCGCTGGTCGCCGTCGTAGGCCAGGTGGAATGTTGCAGTCGACTCTCCAGAGAGAATCTCCACCGGCAGGCCGAACGCATCGAATGCGGGAAGCAACTCGGCCCGATCGTCGTCGGCGCAGCGCACGTAGATGGGGGACGTTCCGGCGCCGAGCCGGTTCAGTGCCCGCGCCGCATGGAAGGGCCCGCCGCCGGTCTTTGGTGGTTCGCCGGGGAGGAGATCGCGCGAGAGATTTCCGAGAACTGCGATCACGAACGCGCAGTATCGCCCGCTCGCGCGGTCGTGCGGGCGGCAAAGCCCAACACGAACGTGAGAGCGAACGCTGCAGCAAAGCTCGGCAGCGATGCCCCACCCCAAGGAAGCGGGTGCGGGTCGGTGTGCTCGACGATGCGTGTCCACCACGAAGGCCCTACTGGGGCGAGCCATTGGTAGAGACAGAAGCCGGCAATCCACGCGGCGATCGTGTTGAGTCGCCAGGCCGGCCCGTGGAAGATCCGTTGTTCGCTGTAGTTCCGTGCCGACGCAAGCCAGTCGGCCAGCAGCACGCCGAAGAGTGGCACGAAGAACGAGCCGAGGAGGAAGAGGAACGGCTGGTAGTTGCGCAGGTCGATCAGGAGCGCACCGACCGTCGCGGTGGCCGCGCACGCGGACACGAGGAGTCGCTGGGGCACGCGCGGCAACACGTTCTGGAGGGAGATCGCGGCGGAGTACACGTTCGCGAACGCCTCGTCGCTCTCGTCGACGGTAAGTGCGAGCAACGCGAGAATGCTCGCCGCTCCGCCAGCCGCGATCGCGGTCAGCAATCCGGGCGCATCGCCGATGTGTCGAGACAGTGCGATCACCGCTCCGAGGCCAAGCAGCGGAATGCACGGGAGGAAGTAGCCGAGCCCTGCCCCGATCAGACCGTCGCGATCGCGGCGTGAGAAACGCGTGTAGTCAGCGACGAGCGGCGTCCACGAAATGATGCTCGCGAGCACGAAATCGAATCCTGCCCAAAAGGCGTGGTCGCCTGGCTGATCCCAGAGCCGACCGACGTCCCCTCCGTCGAGCGACCACCACGAGAGGTAGATGAGCGACGCGATCACGACCCAGATCGCGAACTTGCGGATGTAGCGACGGACGAAGCCAACCGGCCCCATCAACGCGAGCAGCGTGGCAACCACACCAAAGACGATCTTCCAAAGTGCGAGCTCCCCGAAGCCAAACACCTGTTGCGAGAGAGCGCTCGCGCCCGTCGCGATGATGATCAGCTCGAACACCGACCACCCGAGGCACTGGGCGATGTTGAGCACGCTCGGCAGCAGCGAACCGCGCTGACCAAGCGGAGCCCGCAGGAGCACCATTGCGGGCACGCGAGCGCGCGCGCCGATCAGACCGCCCACACCGAGCAGCGCGTTGCCAACAAGCGACGCCGCGACGATTGCAGCGAACGCCGACGGGAGGGCGAGACCAAGGCCACCCTGATCGCCCGGCAACACAAGCAGCGCGCCCGCGACGATCACGAGCAGCGACACCGACAGGTTCGCCCAAAGCAGGACGCCGTCGAGCGCGCCAAGCAGCCGCAGCCGCTCGGGCACGGGTTCGATTCCCCAGTTGGGCGCGTCGTTCATGGGCACGGAAGGTCGGGTGCCAGGGTCACGTCACGCTTGCTTCGCGCACCGGCCGCGGAAGGGTAGCGAGTGCCACGCTCAACTGATTGTCCCTCTCATGCAATCCAATTGAGGCATTTGACACGAATAGTCAAGTGGACGGGCTCCCATCCCGAGTATCGAACAAGGAGCTAGGGCAGCATGGTCAATGAAACTGGTTCGTCTCGTCGTATTCTCGTCGTCGCAAACGAAACGCTCGACGGCGACGCGATTCACGAAGTGCTCGCTAGCCGGCATCTCGAAGCCGGTGGTGTGCAGGCCTTCGTGGTCGCACCCGCGTTGAACTCGCGTCTCCGCCACTGGGCGTCTGACATCGATCGGGCACGTCGTGAGGCAGAGCGACGCCTGCGCCGCTGCATCGAGCGGCTTGAGCTCGAAGGGATCACCGCGCAGGGCTGGGTTGGCGACTCCAACCCAATGCAGGCGCTCACCGACGCGCTCCAGATCACCAAGGTCGATGAGGTACTGATTGCGACCCACCCTGAGGGTCGCTCGAACTGGCTTGAACGCGGTCTCGTCGATCGCGCACGCGCTGCCGTCGACCTTCCGTTGATGCACGTCGTCGTCGACACAACGCCACACGTTGCAGTTCTTGCGGGGCGGGCGGCGTAGCGGACGCCGCGGCCGGGGGGCGGTTCGGTCGGTTGGGGCGCTTTCGAGCAGCCTCGGCCGACCGAACCACGCTCCGCAATCTCTCGGTTAGCCGTTCTCCGGGGCGGGCATGCCGAACTCTTCTCCGACTTCCTTGCCACCCGCATGTGCACCGCGCTTGAGCGGCACGTCCTCGATCAGCCAGCTCATCAGGAACGCAACGACCGCGACCGCCACGGCGACGTAGAACATCGGTCGGAGCGACGCCGCAACCGCTTCGACGTAGGCCTGGTGGATCGGCGCGGGGAGATGACGGATCGCTTCGGGGTTCGCGGTCTTCGGAACATGAGCGCCCGGCGGCAGCCGTGAGGCGAGCTCGCGTGTGAGTTGGTTCGTGAAGATCGCGCCGAAGATCGCGACACCGATCGATCCTCCGACCTGACGGAAGAGCGTTGATCCTGATGTTGCGACGCCCATCAGCCTGAAGTCGACGGCGTTTTGGACGGCGAGCACGAGCACCTGCATGACCATGCCGAGCCCGAGACCAAGGACGAGCATGAAGAGCGCCGCGACCCAGATCGGCGTCGACACTCCCAGCTGCGTGAGGAGCCCCATGCCGACCGCCACGAATGCGGTTCCAAGAATCGGGAACGTCCGGTACTTGCCGGTGCGGCTGATCACCTGGCCGCTGATGATCGAGGTGATGAGCAGCCCGAGCATCATCGGTGTGAGGACGAGGCCCGAGTTCGTCGGCGGCTGACCTTTGACGATCTGGAGGAAGAGCGGCAGGTAGGTCACAGACCCGAACATCGCGAGACCGACGATGAACCCGACGGTGCTCGTTGTCGCGAACGTCCGGTTGCGGAACAGCGAGAGCGGCAGGATCGGCTCGGCGACGCGGCCTTCAACCCAGAGGAACGCTGCAAGGAGCAGCGGGGCAGCAACCATGAGGCCGACAACCTGGGGTGACCCCCATGGCCAGGTGGCGCCGCCAAGGCTTGTGAAGAGGATGATCGACGTGAGGCCTGCAGCGAGCAGGAACGCCCCCGCGAAGTCGATCGAGTGCCGCACCTTCTCTGTACGCGAGTGGAACGCCGTGGCGATAACGAAGAGCGCGACCGCCCCGATCGGCAGGTTGACGTAGAAGATCCAGCGCCACGAGAGGTTGTCGACGAAGAAGCCACCAAGCAGCGGGCCGATGATCGTTGCGAGTCCGAAGACGCCACCGAAGACGCCTTGATAGCGACCACGGTCGCGTGGCGGGATGATGTCGCCAACGGCCGCGATCGTGGTGACGATCAGCCCACCCGCACCAAGCCCTTGAATCGCCCGGTAGGCGATCAGCGACGTCATCGAGTCGGCGAGGCCACACAGCGCCGAACCGCCGAGAAAGATGATGATCGCAATCTGGAGCACGAGCTTGCGGCCGTAGAGGTCGCCGAGTTTGCCGTAGATCGGGCCCGCAATCGTCGAGGTGAGCAGGTAGGCCGTGACGACCCACGAGAGGTGCTGGAGACCGCCGAGGTCAGCGACGATCGTCGGGAGCGCTGTCGACACGATCGTCTGGTCGAGCGCCGCGAGCAGCATCACGAGCATCAGCGCGCCGAAGATCACCCGGATGCGCGGTGCCGGTGCGGTACCCCCCGAATCTCGATCAGCGGACTGCAACCCTTCGTATCCTGCCGTGAACGAGGCAGGCTGTGCGGCGTACGCTGCATTAAGAATATGGACGAGCACGAAACGACCGCCCGCCCCTCCCCAGCGTTTCGACGGGTCGCCGTTCGGGCGCTGCTTGTCGCGGCCTCGATTCTGACGCTGCTCTCGCTCGTCGCCGTGTTCGCCCGCCGCGAGGCACTCGACTCGTCTCGGTTTGCCGATTCAAGTGCTGCCGTCCTGGCCGACGCGACGGTGCGCAAGGCGGTCGCGGGGTATCTCGTCGACCAGCTCTATGCGCATGTCGATGTTGGCACCGAGCTGCACGCGACGCTCCCTGCACAGTTCGCACCCCTGGCTGACCCGATCGCCGCAGCTCTTCGTGCGTATGCCGATCGTGGCGCCGCGGACGTGCTCGGTACCGATGCGGCGTCGACCACGTTCCGCACGGCCGTCTTCCATTCGCACGCCACGTTCCTTGAGCTGGTCGATCGGCGTGCGGGACAGGTCGACACGGTCTATCTCCAGCTCCGACCGTTCGTCTTGAACCTGGCCGACCAGGTCGGTGTCGGCGCTCTCGCGCGGCAAGAGCTGCCTGCCAACGCAGGTGCGCTGCCCGTTGTCGATGAGGCAAACGTGTCGACAGTCCGAGCGTGGATCACGCGAGTCCGCACCGCAAGCGTGTGGCTCTATGCGCTCTCGGCGCTGCTCTATGTCGCCGCGTTCCTCCTCTCCCGCGACCGCCGGCGAGCGCTCGTCGGGGCGGGCGCGGGTCTCGTTGGTGTCGGCATCACCTTGCTCGTCATGCGAGCAGTCGGCCGCACGATCGTCGTCGATCACCTGCTCGTTGCTGGCTCTCCCTACCGTGATGCTGCGGGACGGGCGTACTCGATCTTCACTGCCCTGGCCTCCTCGCTCGCGTGGTCGGCACTCGCAACCGGCGTAGCCGCAATGGCGATCGCGTGGTTGGCAGGCCCGGGCACATTCGCCCGTTGGGGGCGCGCCTTGCTCACGCCGGTTCTCGTGCGGCGCCCGCTTGTTGGCTGGGCCGCCATCGCGGCGGGCGGCGTCTTCAGCGTTCTCTTCTCTCCCCTGCACGATCCGTCACAGATCGCGCCGCGACTGGCGGTGGGCGGACTCGTGGTGGGGGGCTACGAACTGATCCGTCGCCGCACCGTGGCCGAGCATCCCGGCGGAGGCTGGACGCTCGCCGCAGTGCGCGCACGGCTCGAACAGCTACCCAGCTCTCCAAGCGCTCTCCGCCACGCCCAGGCACTCCACGCCCAGGGCCTACTCACCGATGAGCAGTTCGTGACGATCGCCAGACAGAGCACAGACGAGTAAGAGCCCGTCTGGGGCCCGGGTAACCTTGCGCTGAAACTCTCTCCCTCCCCCGACGCTGTATATCGGCGGGCAGTTCAAGAACGTCGGTGGCCAGAACCGGCTACGGCTCGCGGGTATCGACACGGTCACGGGGAGTCCGACGAGCTGGAACCCGCGCTGCTCAGAGGTCGTGTTCGCAATGACGGCTTCAGGCTCGAACGTTGCTGCGGGCGGCGACTTCACGTCAGTGGGTGGTGTCATACGAAACCATCTCGCGGCGATCGATACGACAACAGGTGCGGCGACGAGTTGGGACCCGAACGTCAACAACGATGTGACGAGTCTCGCCCTTTCGGGATCGACGCTCTATGTCAGCGGATACTTCACAACGGTCGGTGGGGTGGGACGCGCCCGTATTGCCGCGATCGATACGACCACGGGTGCGGCGACGAGTTGGAACCCGAATGCGGACTCTGTCGTGCAATCGATCGCGGTCTCGGGCTCGACGGTATACGCGGCCGGCGTCTTCACAACGATCGGCGGTCAGACACGGAACTACATCGCGGCGATCAATGCAGCTTCGGGTCTTGCCACGAGCTGGGATCCGAATGCTGACGACACCGTCTCCGCACTCGCGGTCTCGGGTGGGAACGTCTATGCGGGCGGTAGCTTCGCGGCGATAGGCGGGCAGTCGCGTAGCCGCATCGCAGCGATCGATGCGACAACCGGCAATGCGACAAGCTGGAACCCCAACGCGGATGGGTCTATTCGCGCCCTTACCGTCTCGGGCACGACCGTCTATGCCGGCGGTGACTTCACGTCGATCGGTGGGCAGTCGCGGAACCGTCTCGCGGCGCTCAGCACAGTCACAGGACTCGCGTCATCGTGGAACCCAGACGCTGACGCCTCCGTGTACGCGCTCGCGCTGGACAACACGACGCTCTACGTAGGCGGATCGTTCACCACTGTGGGCGGGCAGGCACGCGCCGATGTTGCAGCGATCAACACGACAACCGGTAGCCCAACGAGCTGGAACCCAACAGCCGACTCGGTTGTGGAGGCGATCGCTGTCGGGCCAGACTCAGCGGTTTACGTGGCGGGGGCTTTCAATCAGCTCGGCGGGGTTGGCCGACCAAAGCTTGCGCAGTTTGGTGGCGGACCAACGGCACCGGGTGCGCCGACGGGTGTCACAGCGACCGCGGGTGATGCTCAAGCGACCGTGAACTGGATCGCGCCTGGGTCGAACGGTGGCGCGACGATCACGGGGTACACCGTGACCGCATCGCCCGGCGGTCGCACATGCACGTGGTCGAGTGGGCCCTTGTCGTGTGTCGTCACGCTCCTGACGAACGGTGCGAGCTACACGTTCACTGTCACAGCGACGAACTCAGTGGGTCCGGGTTCGGCTTCAGGTGCATCGTCGGCAGTCTCTCCCGCCGCAGTGGTGTCGGGTGGTGGCTCAGGTGGCGGGTCGGGCGGCGCGCCGAGCGTGACTGCTCCGGGCGCGCCTGGGTTCGTCACGGTCGTTGCAGGTGACCGGCAGGCCACCGTCAGCTTCACGCCACCGGCCTCGGATGGCGGAGCCACGATCACGAAGTACACCGTCACCTCATCGAACGGCGATACCGCAACGGGAACCGCCGGCTCGATCACGGTCACCGGTCTCACCAACGGTAAGGCGTACACGTTCACCGTCACAGCGACGAACAGTGTGGGCACGAGCCCGTCATCGGCTGTTTCGGCATCGGTGATCCCGTTCACCGTTGTGAAGCAACCAACACCGACGCAGACGCAAACCCCGGCAACCACTCCCGCTTCGGCGAAGATCAATCTTGGCCTCACCGGAACGGGCCCTGCGTCGGTGCGGGTGAAGAAGCCGCTCACCTACACCTTCACGATCACAAATCACGGCACGCTCACCGCAACCGGTGTCCGCCTTACGACCAAGCTCACATCGGGTTCAGCGGATCTCGTTTCTGCGCCCGGCTGCTCCCAAACGGGAAGCCTTGTCTGCGAGATCGGCAACGTTGGTGCGGGCAAGACCGTGCAGGTCAAGATCACGGTGCGCCCGCGCAACCGCGAACCGGCCACGTGCCGGGCCTCCCTCACTGCCGATCAGGTCGATCCGGTGAAGGGCAACAACACCGAAACCGTCACAACGACGATCACGTAGCAACGCGCGGGGTGGCGTGCCGACGACAGGCCACGCCACCCCGCGTGCCTACGCTGCACCGGCCGTGGGCGGCCCGGTGAACCGATCTAGACTTGTTCCCCCGCCCCCGTAGCTCAGTGGATAGAGCAGCGGTTTCCTAAACCGCGTGCACAAGTTCGATTCTTGTCGGGGGCATGATGCTCACCCACGCGTGGGAGCGGTGGGTGGAGGTTGCGACGTTCAGGCGGTACAGCGATGCCAGGCCCAAACGCTCGCGACCGCGTCGGGCACCCCACACGACGACGGGTCTCCCGAGTCGCCGACGTACCGCCACGAACCACCAACAGCGCGGGCAAAACGAATGGGCTGGTCTGTACCGCCGGTATGGCGCCCCCAGAAGTCGGCGACGGCGTACTCCTTGCCTCGATACCGCCCATAGAAGATGCGGTAGGTGCCGCAGTACGACTGCGGGTCGCCGATTGCGGTGTGGCAGCTGCGCCCGACAAGTGGCCCGGCGGTCTCGCGTGCACATGCCGCACGATCCTTCGGGGCGCAGATCGCGAGATATGCCGTTCGTAGCTCGGTGACGATCCCCTGGTAGATCCGAAGGTTCTCAGCCTGGCCCGGTGACGCACGCGCGACAGGCGCAAGAAGCAGAACCCCAAAGGCAACGAGGACAGTGCCCCTCCGCATCAACCCTAATCCTCGACGAGCTCGCGGAACTCGACCGTCCCGCCCGCCTCGAAGACGGGGTTGCCCGGCAAGAATGCCTGCGCCGCTTCAAGGTCTTCGGCCTGGACGAACAGGTAGCCGACGATGTGATCCGCAGGGGCGCCGGGGCCCCCACTCGCGCGCACTGTTCGACCTGGCCCAAGCGAGCTCCCACCGTCGAACCGTCCGCTCGCGCGAAGCCCTTCGAGATACGGGCCCTAGGCGTCGCCGTCCTCGGGACGCATCGTGTCGTCGTGCATGAGCATCAGGAACCGACGCATCGCGCGATCCTAACGACGAACACGGCGGACGAGCCGACCGGCAGTGCGACGACCCTCGCGATACCCAGCCCCGGCAACGGACCGTGCGGCAATAACAGCCGACCCAACAGGGTCAGCACGACGAGCCGCCGCAGCAATCGCATCAAGGCGTGCGTCGAAGACATCACCGTCGATGGTGATCTCCTCGCGCACCGGAAACGAGCCCTCCCAGTAGAAACTCAATGGCTCCAGCGCGCCCGGCCGCAGAAAACGCGGCGACCGGACAGCCGCCGGCCACGTGGGATCGTTGACGTTATGCGGCTTCGCGAGAAACACGATTCCATCACCCTCCCGCTCGACAAGCCAGCGGTGGTGACGCCACCCACACCAATGCGGCGACTCAATTCCTCGAGTGAGCTCCGTGACCGCAGCGGGAGTCGTGATCCATCCCGCGCGACCGACCCGCATCATCTCGCGGCACACCCCGACGGGATCGCGCACATCTTCAAGCGTGTGCGAACAGATCACGAAATCGAACTGGCCGTCTTCGAAGGGCCACGGGTCGCGATCACAGATGTCACGCTGAACCCACCGCCCCGGCGGAATCTGGTCGTGCGTGCCTGACAGCTCGCCACGCTCGCTGTAGAACCAGTTGCGGTTCTCCCATGAGGTCAGATCGATCACCCAGTTCGCACGCGAGTCGTGCGCCGCACCACCACCAACATCAAGCACGAGTGCGTCGGCCGTAAGGGTAGGAGCCTGAGCCATCGGATGATGGCTACGCGACCGCGGCAGACACGTTGACGTGAGCGCCGCTCATCCGTATTCTGAAACCATATGGTTGTAGATCTTCCGCCCGCTCAGGCCAACCTGATCTTCCACGCTCTGGCCGATGCGACGCGCCGCGACATCCTCACGGTCGCGCTCGCGAGCGAGCAGTCCGTCTCGGCACTCGCCCGCCGGTATCCGATGAGCCTCCCCGCCGTGCAGAAACACGTTGCCGTACTTGAACGCGCCGGCCTCATCAGCAAGCACCGCCACGGACGGGAACAACTGGTGCGCGCGGAGGTCGACAACCTCGACCGAGCACGCCATCTCCTCGACCAGTTCGAAGCGCTGTGGCGCGACCGCGTCGAACGCATCGACGCCCTCCTCTCAACCGACCAAGGAGCATCGACATGACCCGCTGCCATCAATCGGTGTCGTAAACGTCGTGTCAGCGTAGGTCGAAACCGAGAAACCAAAACGCGAATACTGCGTCGCGATCGCACTAATCCCCGTGATCGTGATCGAACCCGCGGTGTTCGCAGCCAACTGACACATACCACCCGTCAACGGCACACTCACCGTCTGAGCAGCAGGATGCGCCACCACCGGCGTCGTGCACCCACCCGTGAACCCCGTCGCCGTAAACGCCGCCGACGCACCAGACACATCAAAACCCGCAGGAAACGTCACATCAACCGCGTTCCCTACAACCAACGCACCCGCACCCGTCGTCGTGAAATCAATCGTCCACGTCGCCCCAGGACTCGCAGACACAAACGTATCCGGCGTAAAATGCACAGCCGTCACCGACGACGCACGCGCTGTGGCCACCACATACGCGGCCAACCCGACAACGCCTAGCAGGGCGAGCAGTGCCAATGAGCGCCTAACACTCAGGCGGTTCGTAACCGTCATCGAATCCTGCTCCTTCCGGCGCTCAAGGCCGCCTGCCGCGGAGGTACTGAGCGGCGAGGTGGCGCAGCCCGAATTGAGGTGCTGCGGCTACGCGACAGCGTCGAGCGCACCGGCAACAGCCGTGCCGATGTGTGCGAGCTCGTCTTCGGTCACCACGAACGGCGGCGAGAACTGCAACGCGACGCCGCGGATCACACGCGTGAGAACACCGCGGTCTCGCGCAGCCGCGACGACGGCAGCGAGCTTCGTCGAATCGTGAAGCTCCACGGCGCCGAGCAGACCAAGTCCTGAACGGACTTCCTTCACCAGTGGATGCTCGGCAAGCGGCGCGAGCGTCGCGGCCAGCAACGGCTCGAGCTCCCGCACCCGCGGTACAAGCTGCTCTCGCTCAAGCACGTCGATGTTTGCGAGCGACACAGCACACGCCGTGTTGTGACCCGAGTAGGTGAACCCGTGGCGGAACACGTTCGTCGTCCCGACCTCCCAGAAGGGTTCGGCGATACGACCAGAGATAACGACGGCACCAAGCGGCAGATAGCCCGAGGTGATGCCCTTCGCACACGTCATCAGGTCGGGCACGAAGCCAAGACGCTGTGACCCAAACCACTCGCCCAGGCGACCGAAACCAGTGATCACTTCGTCAGCGATCAGCAGCACGTCGCGGTCGGTGCAGATCTTGCGTACCGCGTCGAAATACCCGGGAGGGGCCGCCAACACCCCGCCCGCGCCGATCACCGGCTCGGCGATGAAGGCCGAGACGCGCTCGGGGCCGATCCGATCGAGCGTTTCAGCGAGCGCGTCGGGATCGTTCCACGCAACCTGCTCAACGTCAGGCACGAGACGGCCGTAGTGCTCGAGCAGAGGAGTGATGCCGCCGAGCGACGTGCCGTAGGCGTTTGAACCGTGATAGGCGAACTGCCTCGACACCAGCACCTGCTTCTCGGGCTTCCCCACCGCCGCCCAGTAGGCGCGCGTGAGCTTCGCAGCGGTGTCGATCGAGTCGCCACCACCGGAGGTGAAGAAGACCTTCGCGCCGTCCATCGGTGACATCGCTGAGATGCGATACGCAAGCGCCTCTGCCGGAGGCGAGGTGTATTCGTAGGTCTGGTACGCCTCAAGCTGGCGCATCTGATGGCTCGCCGCGTCAGCGAGCTCCGCGCGACCATGGCCGATGTTGCAGTACCAAAGCGACGCCGATGCATCGATGTACGACGTGCCTTTGTCATCCCACACGGTCGAACCTTGGCCACGGACGAACGTGATCGCCTGCTCGCGCAAGGCACCCATGTTCGCCATCGGATTCCAGAACGCACGCTCAGTCATCGCAGAGATCCTAACGCTCCTTCCACCTGCCGCCACCGAAATCACCCGCGTGATTCTTCGATCGCTCACCCAACGGTACGCACGCGTCGGCAGATGACCGAGCCGCCGCTGGGGCGGCAGCGGAAGCACTAGGGTGGAATCGCGTGCACGCCCTGATCTTCGATTGCGACGGTGTCCTTGCCGAAACCGAAGGCGATCTTCACCTGCCCGCATTCAATCGGTCGCTCGCCGAGTTCGGCTTCGACCTCCAGTGGACGCGCGCCGACTACGCAGACCGCCTGCTTACCGGTGGCGGCAAGGAGCGGATCGCCGGGCTGCTGACGCCGGAGTTCGTCGCCTCACGCAATCTGCCGGCCGACCCGGAAGAGCAGCATGCGCTTGTAGCCCGCGTACACGCACGGAAGACCGAGTTGCTCGGCGACCTGCTCCGCGACCTCGAGCTGCACGCGCGCCCAGGTGTGAACCGGCTCGCGCACGAAGCGCTCGATGCTGGCTGGAAGCTCGCGGTCGCTTCGACCTCGGCGAAGCCGGCGGTCTCGGCGATCGTCCGTCGCGTCCTCGACCCCGTGATCGTGGATGCAATCGCGATCTTTGCGGGCGACGACGTGCAGGCAAAGAAGCCCGACCCTGCGATCTATCAGCTCGCACTCGACGGACTCGGTGTGGCCGCCAACGACGCAGTAGCAATTGAGGACTCCCACATTGGGCTCCACGCGGCCCTCGGTGCCGGCATCCGCTGCCTCGTCACGCCAAGCCTGTTCACCGAGGGTGAGGACTTCACCGGCGCGTACCGTGTCGTGACCGATCTCAGCGAAATCCGGCTTGCAGATCTCGCGTCCCCGACGTAGCGAAAGCCCTGCGTAGAGCAGTACTGCTACGGTTCTCGTACGGAACGCCGTCCGGCGCCGTGAGATTCAGCTTCTCGTTCCTCCTGTTCAGGCGTTCGAGTCTCTTGCATCTCGACCTGCACTGAAACAAGGAGTTCTCTCATATCTCTGACCTTTGACGCGCTCGGCGTCAGTGACGCACTCGTGCGCGCACTCGCCAAACGCAACATCACGAAGCCCTTTGCGATTCAGGAGCTCGTGCTCCCCGACGCACTCGCTGGCCTCGACATCCTCGCGAAGTCACCGACCGGCTCGGGCAAGACGCTTGCTTTCGGCCTCCCGCTGATCGCCCGCACTGCTGGTTCGAACGCGCGCCCCGCCGCACTCGTGATGGTGCCGACGCGCGAACTGGCTGTTCAGGTCGCCGAGGAACTCACCATCCTCGCGAACGCGACGAACCTGAAGGTCGCAACCGTCTATGGCGGCGTCTCACTCACCGCCCAGGCCAAGCGTGCCTCGCACGCCCACGTCATCGTCGGCACCCCCGGCCGCCTCTTCGACCTGATCGACCGACGCCTGCTGTCACTCGAGGCCGTCAGCGTGCTCGTGCTTGACGAGGCCGACCGGATGCTCGACATGGGCTTCCGTCCGCAGGTCGACCGGATCCTGAAGCGCGTCCCGACGAACCGGCAGACAATGCTGTTCTCGGCAACGCTCGATGGTGCGGTGTCCGAACTCGCCGAGCAGTACACGAACAACCCGGCCCGGTATGAAGCTGAACTGCCGGCCGACCTTGCCAAGGGCGATATCGAGCACACCTTCGTGCCGGTGACGATGGAGGACAAGATCGACGTCCTCGTCGACCACCTGAATGCCGCCGACAAGCTCGCGATCGTCTTCGTCCGCACCAAGCATGGCGCCGACAAGCTCGCCCGCAAGCTCGGCAAGGATAAGAACGTCACGGCGGTCGCGATGCACGGGAACATGACGCAGAACCAGCGCGAGCGGGCCCTGTTCCAGTTCTCAACCGGTCGCGTGAGGACGCTCGTGGCCACCGACGTTGCAGCACGAGGCCTTGATGTCGACGACATCAGCCACGTCATCAACTTCGACCCGCCCGGCCAGGACGAAGATTACGTCCACCGCGTCGGCCGCACCGGCCGCGCAGGCCGCTCAGGCACCGGCGTTACCTTCGTGCTGCCTGATCAGCTTGCAGACGTCGGTCGTCTCGCACAGCGCCTCGGTCACGCCGCACAGTTCGCCGCAGCTGGCCTCGTCGCTCCCGTCACGCACCGCTCGGCCCCAACCGGCCGCAAGCGCCAGCGCCGCCGACCGTCGCGGTAGTCGTCATCACTGCAAACACATTCCTAGCGTCAACCTCGGGCGCGGACCCCGCGGAACGCCCCGAGGCTGCTAGGTTGATCACGTACACGAGCGAGTACCGGTTGCGCAGTTGCGCGGCCTCTGCCCGTTCTTTCATGGCAGAGGAGGTGTATTTCTATGGCAACCGGAACCGTTAAGTGGTTCAACGACGCAAAGGGGTTTGGCTTCATCACCCCGGCGGATGGCAGTAAGGACGTGTTCGTTCACTTCAGTGCTCTCCCGGGCGATGGCTTCAAGTCCCTCGCCGAAGGCGCGAAGGTCGAATTCCAGACTGAGGATGGACCGAAGGGCCCACAGGCCCAGAACGTCACCATCGTCGGCTAGACGATCACACGGGCGCGCCTCAGGGCGCGCCCGTCCTTTTCTTTTCTCACAAGGAGTTCGCTATCAGCGCAAAGGAAGAGAAGGTCGAGATGGAGGGCGAGATCGTTGAAGCCTTCCGTAGCGGTATGTACCGCATCATCCTCGACAACGGGCACGAAACACTGGGCTACACCTCCGGCAGAATGCGCCGCTTTCGCATCCGGATTGTGACGGGCGACAGAATCACGGTAGAACTCTCTCCGTATGACCTCACACGCGGCCGTATCACCTACAGACACCGCGGGAACTGAAGATGACCGTGGCCACTGACAGCCTTGACCTTCACGTCGGCGACATCGTCGTTTACAAGAACCATGGTGCGGGGACCATCACAGGTCGTGAGACGCGCGCGACGAAGACGGGCGACAAAGAGATCGTCATCATCACCTTTAGCGACGGACTGACGATCAGTCTTCCCACCGAGCTTGCACAGACAGCATTGCGCTCGGTTGCGAACGACACCGATCTCGGCAAGATTCGGCGCACCCTCAAGTCCGACGCGCCTGCCGAGCCTGGTGTGTGGCTCGCCCGCTCGCGCCAGACGCACGCGAAGCTGATGGCCGGAGACTCAATCGGACTCGCCGAAATCGTCCGTGACGCACATAGCCGCGAAAAGACGATGAAAGAGAAGAGCTCAGGCTCATCGCTTTCACTGAGCGAGCGCGACTCATACAAGCGTGCACGCCGCCTGCTCGCCTCAGAAATCGGACATGCCCGCGGCGTTTCGATCGATGAAGCGGACGAATGGATTGGGGCTCAGCTCGGCGAGAGCTGAGCCCCAGCTTCACCACTAGCTCGACTCGAATACCGCAACAGGATCGCGGACTCTCCCTTAGGCCGCGACCGAGTTGCAGACCTACAGTCCACTTAGTGCATAAAAGACGCGTCACGTGAGACCCGTTCCGAACGAGAACGTCACTGCCCGACGGCTGGCGCGCTTTCGGGCGCTCTTTCCATGGTCGATTGCCGCGATCATCGCGACAGTCGCAATCGTGCCGCTGATCGTCATGGGATACGTCGGGTACACGTCAGCTGCGCAGGCGTTGCGTTCCGACGCAAAGACCCGGCTTGCGGAAGTAGCAAGCCACACCAGCAACCAGATTGATGCGCTGCTACTCGAGCGCTGGGGCGATACGAAGGTGATGAGCGAAAGCATCGCTGCACGCTCAATGTCTCCCCCCGCCGTGCGACACCTGATGGAGGTGGCGGCGGGAAGCTACGCGCCGAACTATGAGCTCCTGCTTGTCGCCGACTCCCACGGTCGTGTCATCGCTGCATACGACCCGCCAGCGTCACATGCCGAGCCTGCAGAAAGATACGTCGGTCGGGATGTCAGTGCCGCGCCGTGGTTCAAGCGCGCCCTTCGATCCGACACGGTCGTCGTCACGGAGACGAAGAGCCCCATGCTGCCTGAGCTTGCAAACGGCTCCCTGCACAACGAAGAGATGGGGCTCGCCCATGCAATTCGAAATGACAGTGGCGTTGCGGTCGGCGTGTGGATCAACTTCGTGGCGTGGGCGATCGTGGAGAAGATCGTCAATCAGTCGGTCGTCGAATCCCACGCCGAGGGACTCGACGTTGTTCTGCTCAACCGCTACGGCCGAGCGATCGCGTCGAATCAGACGCCAGACGTGATCGCGCCGCTCGCGAACGGTGACCCGAACGCGCAGCGCACAATGACCGCGATCGCGAGCGGCCAGGTCGTCGAGGTGCCCGCTCGCGACCTGTTCAACGGCGACGACGGGAGAGAGTTCGTTTCGACGTACCACTCGCAGGGGAAGCCGCCGTACCCGGGACTTGGCTGGATGGTGCTCACTACGCAAGACACGCGCGCCACCCTCGCGCCGGCGATGGCGCTGCGGCGACGGTTCGTGATCCTCGGGCTGATCGCCGTCGGCTTCATTGGAATCGCGGTTGCCGCCACCGTCAGGGCGTTGAAGACCGCCGTGACACGCGAGGAGTCGCTCCAGCAGAGCCTCCGACAGTCGTACAAGCTCGAGGCCGTCGGGCGCCTTACGAGCGGTATCGCCCACGACTTCAACAACCTCTTGACCGTCATCGGTGGCAACGCCCAGCTGGCACGGCGGCATGCGGTAGAGGAACGTGATCAACGACGCCTCGACGAGATCATCAAGGCAGGCGACCAGGCGACCGACCTCGTGCGAAGGCTGCTCTCGTTCTCACGGTCATCCGTAGGCAAGAAGGAGCCGACCGACCTCAATCAGCACATCCAAGACACCGCCAACATGCTCGTCCGCCTCTTTCATGGACGGATCGCGGTCGAAGCCGATCTTTCCCCCACGCCAGCCGTTGTCGAGATCGATCCGGTAGAGATCGATGAGATCTTGCTGAACCTGGCCTTCAACGCCCGCGACGCGATGCCCGACGGCGGGGAGATCGTCTTCCGAACCCAGAGCGACAACGCCACCGTCACGATCACCGTGTCCGACACTGGCGTGGGAATCGACGAGCGAACGCAGGAACGCATCTTCGACCCGTTCTTCACCACCAAGAGCACCGGCACGGGTCTCGGCCTCGCGACCGTCTACGGCATAGTCACGGAGGCCGGCGGGCAGATCACCGTCACGAGCGAGCCCAATGCAGGGGCGACGTTCACCGTCATCCTCCCCCGCTCCAGCGACTCGCTGCCTTCCGACACGTTCTAAAGCAACGTTCTCTGAGGCGGCCTACGATGATCCCGATGCGGCTGTCTCTCACACCCTGCCTGATTGGCGCTGCGGCATCGCTCGCATTGCTGGGCCCGTTGAGCTCGCTCGCAGCAACCCCCACCACCGTCTCGGTTCGCGTGACCGAGACGAAGGTGACGGTCTCGCCAAACGGCGCATCTCCCGGAAGGATCGCGTTCGCGATCAGGAACGCAGGCATACGTGCCCACGTCGTCTTCGTAGACGGGCACGCGACCAAACCGATCAGGCCGGGAGCGACGGTGCGGCTTGTTGTCTCGGTTGCGAAGGCAGGCAAGGTGTCGCTGACATCTACGACGCCCGGAGAGGCGACGAAGCACGTCACCGCCGTGCTCACCGTTGCCGCGGTGCCGAACTCCGACGTTGGCCTTGGTGTCTTCGTCCAAGCTGGCTGCGGCGGCTGCCACTCGCTGAAGGCGGCCCAGGCCGCCGGGATCATCGGCCCAGATTTTGACGTCGCTAAGCCGTCGATTGCGCGTGTCGTTGACCGAGTGACGAATGGCTTCAAGGGCATGCCGCCGTTCCTCGAGTCGCTCACCACAGAAGAGATCGCGGAGGTGGCGGAGTTCGTCTACGAGTCGACCCATTGAAGAGTCCTTACAACAACGTCGTCGCGAATCGGTTATAAGAGTTGACGTCGTGAGGAGACGCTCCCCCCTGCTCGTGTCCCTTCTTGCCATGGCGGCTTTCGCCGTTGCGGCGGCAGCGATCGCGCAGGCTTCGCCATCGAGCGCCCGCGATGACGTCAACCCTGCCGGCCTCTTCCCCGGACTCAAAGATCAGGGAGACCTGCCGGGCGATCCGGTCGCAGGTGTCGCGATCTTCCGTGCGTTCTGCTCGGGCTGCCACAACATGAAGGCGGCCGGAATTGAAGGGACGGTCAAGCTGGGCACCGAGCTCGACGCCCGAAAGCCCACGTTCACAAAGATCGTGACGTTGATTACGTCAGGCGGTCAGGGTGGCGTGGCATCGAAGATGTTGCTCAAGCAGCTGACGTACGAGCAGATCTACGACGTCTCGAAGTTCGTTGCGCTCTATGCCGGCCAGCCGGGCCCCGTACCGGGCGCCAGCTTGTACCCGCCCACCCCCCTTCCGATTGAGGTTGCGCTCAAGGGCGGCGCGAGCACAGGCCACCTTTCAGCGACGCTCGCCGATCGGGCCTTCAAATGGCAGTTCACGGTGAAAGGCACCGGTGCCGCACCAACCGGCACGCTCGCGTTCGTTTCTACGAGTGGGCTCGCCCCGGTCTCTCTCAACTGTGTCAACTGTCCGAAAGGCACAGGGTTCGTCGTGCTCACCCGTGCACAGACGTTGAGCATGGAACGCTTTGGCGCTACGGTCACCGTGAAGGCCGGTAGCCGCACGTTGCGTGGCGCCATCGACTTCCGCCGCTAGAGCAGCCCAACGAGCCAGCGAAGCGGCGCCCACCACAGGTGGTTGAGCGCACTCCAGTAGCCGCGATTAACGACGTCTGACACGAAGATCGTGGTCAGCGGCAGGTTGTAGGCAAGAAGCGCGATCGCGAGAGCTGCGGCCGGCACAACGCGCTCGGCCCGCGGGAGATGAGCCGTGACCCATCCCGTGAGCTGCTCAGTGCGCGTTCCCGGCTCAAGCACCGTTAAGAACGCAAGCTGCGCGACGAACGCCAGCGTCCACCATCTGCGGTCGTCGACACCGACGAGCCCGAGCCCGGCAGCAACGAGTGCAAAGAACGCCGCACCGTGCCAAAACAACGCCGGAAGCTTGGGTAGCAGCAGGGCAAGGGCGAGCAGGGCCACTGCGTACACGACGAACCAGACCCCCGCCGAAAGCAGCATGTTCGGCAGCCCATGTGACCAGTCGTACGCGAGGCGCACCTCATCGGTGAACGACAGCCGAAGAACCGTTGCCGAGTTGTAGATCTCGGATGCGGGATGCCCCGCTCCGGCAAGCATCGCAGCGACAGAGCCCGCCGACGGCTCACGCACCGCGCTGATGCCTGCCAGCACTACACCCGGAAGCAACACAAGCGACGCAACGCGCGCAATCTGACGTCGGCCTGCCGCACCGCCGACAGCACGAACCGCAAGGACGACCACAAACGGCGCCGTGAACACCAGCAGGAGCTCTTCACTTGCGACGGCCACGGCCACCACGACGGTCGCCGTCGCCAGACCCACACGTGGCGACGGAATGAGAACGATGAGCGAAAGCAGCGCAACGGCGGTGATGCCCACAAAGTCGTAGCGCCCCGGATCAAGCACGATCTCCGACAAGCTGATCGGCGAGACGAGGACAAGGGCAATCACGATCACAACGTTCGCGGCACCCGCCGAACGTGCGCGACTCGCAACTCTGGCTGTGACCAGAAGCAGCCCGCCGAGTGCCGCGAACGTGAGCACCCACATCGCGGCGAGTACAGCGAAGGAACTCCGGTCGGAGAGTCGTCGAAGCACTTCGCCGGGCAGGCCGCGTCTCACAAACCCGTGGCTGTAGTCGGCAAAGTACTGGGGGCCGATCCACGTTTCGAGCAGCCCGTAGTCACCGACAGATCGCTTGAGCACAGTGACCGCGAACCAGATTGCGACGACGATGAGGTAGGCCGCGACGCACGCGAGCAGGGTGCGCGACCACCGACTGTCGCGAGGGAGAAGCGGCTGGTGAGTGTTCATCGTCTCGAGGGTGAGCGTTCGCTGGTCACGCTAGACGACAAGCAGCACGAACGCAGCGCTCACGATCCAACCAGTCACCGAACCGAGAACGATCGCGTCGGTGAGCAAGATCTCCTCTGGCGACTCCCCGAGCAGGCCTCGGTGGGCGAGCCGCAAGTACCGAGCCAACCCGACAAGGACAAACGGGACGGTCACGACCATCCATGGTGTTGGGCCAAACACGGCGTAGGCCATGTACGAGAGCGAGGCGATCGCCGCGGTCGCCGTCACCAGGCGATCAACCACATCTGTTGCGTAGCGGCGAAGCACCGGCCGACCTGGTGTCGTGCCCGCCGCAACCTGATGCAGCTCGGCTCGTCGCTTCGACAGTCCGAGAAACAGTGAGAGGACGATCGTGCAGCCGATCAGCCACCCCGAGATGTACACGTGCACTGCCACAGCGCCCGCGACCGCACGGATCACGAAGAGGCCTGCGATCAGCAGGAGATCGACTCCTACGATCCGCTTCAGGCCGAGCGAGTAGGAAAGCTGCACAGCGAGAAACAGGGCGACGAGCGCGAGCGACCACAGCCCAAGAGCCGCGCCACCCGCAAGCGCGGCCAATGCCAGGGCAGCCGCGATAGCGAGCGCCGCGTGTTCTGTGAGAAGACGGGCCGCAACCGGACGATCACGCTTCGTGCGGTGGTGCCGGTCGTGTTCTGCATCGCGTACGTCGTTGACGAGGTAGGCCGCGCTCGACGCGGCGCAGTACAGCCCGAACGCAACGGTGGCATGGAGCCAGGCGTGCTTGTCGTCGAGCCGGCGTGCAAACACGAGCCCTGCGAAGAGCAGCAGGTTCTTCGTCCATTGCCTCGGCCGCATCGCAACGACCGCGCTACGGAGGGCGATCAGTGTCACAGAGAACGAAGTACGCGCGGTGGCATCGCGCGAATCAGCCACATCACGGGCCGCAGGATCGCGGGAACCCAAACCGTACGGTTGCCCTTCCCCAACTCCGCGACGACCGCGGTTGCGACCGCCTCGGCCGTGGTTGCAAACGGCGCCGCCTTAAGGTTGGCCGTCATCTTCGTCTTCACAAATCCTGGTCGAACGTGGATCACGCCAACCCCTGTTCCGAGGGATGCCAGCTGGAGGCCTTCCGTGAAGGCATCAAGTCCGGCCTTTGACGAGCCATACACGGAGTTCGACCGACGAGCCTTCTGCCCAGCAACGGACGAGAGCACAACGATCGTGCCGTGGCCCTGTGCCGCGAGTCGCGTGGAGACATGCGTAAGCGATGAGACAGCGCCGACATAGTTCGTCATCGCGATCTCGACGGCGGCGGCAGGGTCTTGCTCGGCCACAGCCTGCTCACCAACAACACCGAAGGCGAGAACGACGAGGTCGACATCGCCGGCCGCGAAGAGACTGTCGAAGAACGCGCCGTGGCTTTCGGTGGCGGTTGCGTCGAACTCGATGCGCTCAAGCGATCGCGCCGCCGGCACGTCCGGGAGCGTCACGGGTGTTCGACCGGCGAGCACCACATCAGCTGGCTTCTCCGCCACGATCGCCGCGACGATCGCCTGGCCGATCTCTGATCCTCCGCCGAGCACGACGATGCGCGAGGGCAGCCCGAACGCGTCGTTCATGGTGACGCTCCGGTGAGTCCGAGCCGTCGAGCCAGGTCTTGCTGGAATACGCCATCTGGGTCGAGACGTCGCCGCACGGTGTTCCACTCCGGAAGGCGCGGATTCATCACATCCACAAGTTCTTGGCGCAGCCGCGAATCCTTTGCGAGATACACCCGGCCTCCACTCTCGGCGACATGCTCATCGATTGCGGCGAGCACGCGTGCGGCACGAGGCGCGGGCAACGCGATGTCCAGTGCGAGCGTCCAGCCAAGCATTGGGAACGACAACGGGGCGCGCGAACCGGGACCGAACCGCTTCAGCACTGCAAGCGTGGAGCGGATCCTCTCACGGTGGAGCAACTCGAGCGCGGTGTGCACCACGTCTTCGCGATCGAGCGGGACCACGAATTGGTACTGCAGGAAGCCGCCACGTCCATACATTCGGTTCCAGTCGCCGACAGCATCAAGCGGGTAGAAGAACGGTTCGATCGCCTCGATCTGGCCGGCAGCGGTTCGTGCCCGCCGAAAGTGAACTTCGTTGAGGATGCTGATGGCGGGGCTGCGAAGGATCGGGGCGAGCGAGAGCCATCGTGGCGACGAGATGCGCGGCTTCAGTCCTGGAACGGGCGGAACGCTGTCGACTTCGTCTCGGGTGGCGTGATCTCCCTGAATCGCGATTCCCCGCCCGAGACGGCCTGCGGCCGCGCAGTCAAGCCATGCCACGGAATACCGGTAGGTGTCATCGGATGCGCGAAGCTTCGCGAAGGTTTCTGCAAGATCGGCCGTGCGTTCGGTGTCGACACGGATCGCTGATGAGTCGACGCGAAGCAACTGGATCGTGGCGGAGATGACGATGCCAGTCAGTCCCAGCCCGCCGACGGTCGCCCAGAACTCGTCGGGCGTACCTTCAGGGGTGAGATCGAGCATGTCCCCTGACGCTGTGAGCAGCGTCAGGGCGGTGACGTGTTCGCCAAACGAGCCGTCGCGGTGATGGTTCTTGCCGTGCACATCGCAGGCGATCGCGCCGCCGACCGTAACGAAACGCGTGCCGGGCGTGACAGGCAAAAACCAGCCTGCGGCGACCACGCGGTCGAGGAGTGCCGCAAGTGAACAGCCGGCGGCGACGGTGATAGTTCCCTGATCTGGGTCGAACGCATGGATCGCGTCGAGCCCAGTCATGTCGAGCACCGTGCCACCGCCATTTTGGGCGACGTCGCCGTAACTGCGCCCAAGCCCGCGAGCGATCACCCCCCGTGCTGGGCGACGCGACAGCGCGGAGACGAGCGCCTCCGTTGTTGCAGGTCGAATCACCTCGGCCGCGGAAGGCGCTGTCCGTCCCCAGCCGGTGAGCAGCCGTCGTGCGGACTCTGTCTCCGATCCCATGCTGGTGTTGTACGGGATTCGGCGCCGCCGCGTCGACAGGCGCGGGCGGTATCGTCGGCAGCAGGCGCCGACCGTTGGATCTCCTCCAGCGGGGCCGTCGCGCCCGACATTCCATGACTCGCACCGTACGTCTCCGACCCTGGCAGAAGGCCGCCCTCGACCAGTTTGTCGAGGCGGATCGACGCGACTTTCTCGCGGTCGCAACACCGGGCGCCGGCAAGACAACGTTCGCCCTCACGGTGGCCCGACACGAGCTCGCCGTCGAACCGTCACGCCTGGTGATCGTTGCGCCAACAGCGCATCTGAAGATTCAGTGGGCCGAAGCCGCTGCGCGATTCTCCCTCCACCTCGACCCGTCGTGGTCGGCGGCCGATGGTCGGCTCCCGTCAGACATGCATGGGATCGTGACGTCGTACCAGCAGGTCGCCTCAAGCGCAGCTGTGCTCGCTCGCCTCTCGCGCGGCGCGTTCGTTGTGTTCGACGAGTTGCACCATGCGGCCGAGGAACGCGCGTGGGGTGCGGCGATTGCCGAGGCGTTCGCCGATGCGCGCAAGCGCCTTGCTCTCTCGGGAACACCGTTTCGCTCTGACACCCAGGCGATCCCGTTTATCGCCTACCGCGGTGACGAAGCGGTACCGGACTACGAGTACGGGTACGGAGACGCCCTTCGCGACAGGCGGGTCGTTCGCCCTGTCTATTTCCCCCGAACGAATGGCCACATGGAGTGGTCGGCCCCCGACGGCTCAATGCATTCGGCGTCGTTTGACGACCAGCTCTCCAACACGCGCGCAAGCCAGCGTCTGCGGACGGCGCTTTCGCTGGAGGGCGACTGGCTTCCCACGGTTCTCCGTGCTGCGAACGCACGGCTCATGGAGGTGCGGAAGGAGCAGCCAAACGCGGGTGGGCTTGTGATTGCGATCGACCAGGATCATGCGCGGGGCATCGCCGACATCCTGCGCACCCGCTTTGGAACAACCGCGCGAGTCGTGACCTCAGACGATCCCGACGCCTCTGGGGGCATCGCCGCCTTTTCAACGAGCAACGAGCCGTGGCTGGTTGCCGTCCGCATGGTCTCGGAGGGGGTCGATATTCCGCGTCTCCGTGTGGGCGTCTATGCGACAACCACCTCGACCGAGCTCTTTTTTCGGCAGGCGGTTGGGCGCCTTGTGCGTTGGACACGTGGCGTTCCGAAGCAGCGCGCATGGCTCTATATCCCTGATGACGCGCGCCTACGCATCTTGGCTGCGCGCATTGCCGAGCAACGCCGCCATTCGTTGCGGCGTGATGGTCTCGAGGTGCCGTTTGAGAGGAAGGAAGACGAGGGCGTCCTCGATGAGGTGCCATCGGAGGAGGAGCAGATGTCGCTCTTCGCGGTCATCTCCGCCGTTGCGACCGGTGCGGACGATCACGCCGATCTGGTCTACGACGACCTCGACGAGCCTGATGACCTGGGTGGCAGCCTTGACGTCGAGCTCACTCTCGGGCCTCCACCCCCACTCTCAGGCGACACCGGCGCGTTGGACGACGCTGAGGGCGGCGGGCTCACACGGCGAGAGCAGAAGCTCTACTTACGCGACGAGAATGCCGCGATCGCGCGTGAGCTCGTCCGCCGAACTGGCATGACGCACGCCGCCGTCAACGCGGAACTCAACCGCCTGTCGGGTGTGCGCAAGGTCGCCGAAGCGACGATCGACCAGCTCGAGCGCCGCCTCCGCGCCGGCGAGAAGTGGATCGTCAAGAGCTAGCGAACGCCAAATGACGACGCCCTAGCTGCGGAGAGGCCTGTTCCAATCTATTGACGTTGACTTCTTAGGAGGGCTTGGCGACACAAGATCCTGTGTCGCCGTGCACTCCACTCAATGGGGCCGGCAGAGCGGATCGTTGAACGCTGCGAGCGCGGCGTTGCTTGGCGCCTGAGCAACGTGCGCACTATCTTCGGCGGCGGCACCCCAGCCCACTTCGGCGTCCGGGAGCGAACATGGCCCGCCTAAAGCGCCTGGTTGAGAACGAGCACGGGGTTCCACCGCTCCGAGGTGGGCACTCGCTCTGCCAAGGCTGTGGCATTCCCGTCGTCGTTCGCACCGTCCTCAGCTCGCTGCCCGGGCCAGCGGTGATCGTCAACGCGACGGGCTGCCTCGAAGTCGCGACGACGCGCTATCCGACAACAGCCTGGAACGTCCCGTGGCTGCATGTCGCGTTCGAAAACACCGCAGCGGTCGCGAGCGGAATCGAAAGCGCCCAACGCGCACTCCGCCGCCGCGGCGCGTTGCCTGATGATCAGGAGATCTCCATCGTCGCCTTCGCAGGTGACGGCGGCACCTACGACATCGGGCTGCAGGCGCTCTCGGGAGCGCTCGAGCGCGGCCACAAGTTCCTCTTTGTCTGTTACGACAACGAGGCGTACATGAACACGGGTGTCCAACGCTCAGGCGCCACCCCCTTCGGCGGCCGCACCACCACGAGCCCGCCCGGCGCCGAGAGCTTCGGAAAGGCGCAGCGCCGCAAGGACATGACCGCGATCGCGGTCGCCCACCACATCCCGTACGTCGCCCAGGCAACCGCCTCGCATTGGGACGACCTCAGCCGCAAGGTCGAGAAGGCAGCCGCCGTGCAAGGCCCCTCCTTCCTCAACGTGCTCACCGACTGCCCCGTCGGGTGGGGTCACGATCCTCGCACCACAAAGACGATGCTCGATACCGCCGTCGACACCCACTTCTGGCCGCTCTACGAGGTCGTAGACGGCATCTACAACCTCAATTACCGGCCCGAGCACCCGCTGCCGATCGAGAAGTGGCTCGAACATCAATCGCGGTTCGCGCACCTGCTGAAACCCGAACATCGCAGCCATGTTGAAGAGATCCAGTCGCAGGTCGATGCCGACTGGAACGACCTGCTCGCCCACTGCGAGTAGGCGATCCTTCGCCAGCGGAATGCTCACACATGCGAGCTACCATCACTCACATGTCCCGAATCCGATCTTCTCACCGCACGCTCGGGCCCGGCAGGCTCGTGCGTAGCAGTCTTATTCTCGTCGTCACCGCCGCGCTCGCGGGCGCTGGTGTGGCGCTCGCCAATGTCTCAAAGTCGACAAGCACGGTCAACGTGACGGTGGTGCTCTCCGACAAGGGACTCCAGCTCAGCAACACGAACCTCGTGCAGGGCGCAACAGCGTTCAAGGCGATCAACCAGGGCAAGAAGCCTCACGCCTTCCAGATCTCTGGCAGTGGCCTCAGCACCGTCAAGACTCCGACCCTCAAGCCGGGTCAGACCCAGACGGTCGTTGTCCTGCTGAAGCCCGCCAAGTACACGATGTGGGATCCCATCACACTCGGCAAGGGCAAATCGATCTTCGTCGTCGTCAAGGCGGAAACGACCGGCACCGCGAAGAGCAGCGGCTCGTCTGGCAGCAGCGTCGGCAAGATCGTCACCAAGGCGGTCGTCTGCTCCGAAGAGACCGAGACCTGCGAGTAAGCGCGCCCGCGCAACCACGGAACTCCCTGCGCCCGGCTCTGCCGGGCGCAGGTGTTTTCGCGGCACATTCCTCGACGCCAGGAATATCTGGTGCGCTACAACAGTTGTAGTTGCTACTTGCACCGTAGCCGCGACAACGAAGAGGTGAAATCGCGTGAGCACATTGCTCCTAGTCCCACTTGACGACATCGTCGTCTTCCCATCCATGAGCGTCACGCTCAACATCGAAGTCGGCGACGAGGAACGTGTACTGCTTGTTCCTCGACACGAAGGCGAATATGCCAAGGTCGGAACCGTCGCCGAAGTCGGCGAGACCGTCCGGCTCCCAGGTGGCGCGCGCGCAGTCACCCTCACCGGCCTGCATCGCGGCATCGCCGGCGTCGCCCACACCGATACTCAGGGACAGCTGCGCGTCGAGGTCGACGAGCGACCCGACGAAGAGCCAGCCCGTGTCAAGACGATCGAGCTTGAGCGCGAATACCGCGCGACAGTCGAGGAGATCCTCGAGCTTCGCGGCGCCGACGAGCGGATTTCGCAGTTCCTGCGCGCGATCAAGGACATCGGCTCGCTCGCCGACACGATCGCGTACGCACCCGATATCTCGTACGAGGAGAAGATCGCCGTGCTTGAGGCGATCGATGTCGTCGACCGACTCGAGCTGTCGGTTCGCCTCCAGCGCGACCGGCTCGCCGAGCTGCAGGTTCGGCGACGCATTCGCGAAGACGTCGAGTCGGGTGCCCAGAAGCAGCAGCGGGAGTACATCCTGCGCCGCCAGATGGAGTCGATCCGTAAAGAGCTCGGCGAGGACGACACAAGCGTCGCCGGCGACTACCGGGCCCGCATCGAAGAAAGCGCGATGCCCGACGAGGTACGCGAGCAGGCGAACCGCGAGGCAGACCGGCTCGAACGAGCAGGCGAAGCGAGCTCCGAATCGTCGATGATCCGCAACTACCTCGACTGGCTGCTCGCCGTTCCGTGGGGCAAGCGGTCGGAGGAGCGCCTCGACCCCGTGTATGCCCGCGAGGTCCTCGATACCGACCACGCCGGCTTGAAGGACGTCAAAGATCGCATCGTCGAGTACCTCGCCGTCCGCAAGCTGCGCCAGGAGCGCGGGATCGCCGAGGATCGCCGGTCAGGCGCAATCCTGACGCTGATCGGCCCTCCCGGCACCGGCAAGACGTCGATCGGCGAGTCGATCGCACGTTCGCTGAACCGCGAGTTCGTTCGGATGTCGCTCGGCGGTGTCCACGACGAGGCGGAGATCCGCGGCCATCGCCGCACCTACATCGGCGCCATGCCTGGCCGATTGGTTCGTGCCCTGCGTGACGCGAAGACGATGAACCCCGTGATCCTCCTCGACGAGGTCGACAAGGTCGGCTCCGACTATCGGGGTGACCCGTCGGCGGCGTTGCTCGAAGTGCTCGACCCGGCCCAGAACCACTCGTTCCGCGACCACTACCTCGACGTCGAACTTGACCTCTCCGAGGTCATCTTCATCGCAACCGCGAACGTCGCCGATTCGATCCCAGGACCGCTGCTCGACCGGATGGAAGTAATCCGCTTCGACGGGTACACCGTTGATGAGAAGGTCGCGATCGCCAAGGGCTACCTCTGGCCACGCCAGCGGGATCGCGCCGGTCTCCGCGACAACGAGATCACCGTCGACGATCCGACGCTCGAACTCGTCGTCACGCAGTACACCCGCGAGTCGGGCGTCCGACAGCTTGAGCGTGAGCTCGGAACCGTGCTTCGAAAGACCGCGACGGCCATTGCGACAAACACGGTCGAGACACCTGTCACAGTCGACGAGGCGCGCGTCCGCACGGCCCTCGGCCGCCAGAAGTTCTTCCAGGAGTCAGCTGAACGCACCGCGGTTCCCGGCGTCGCAACCGGGCTCGCAGTGACGGGTACAGGCGGTGACGTGCTGTTCATCGAGGCAACCCGAATGACCGGCAACGAGGGGCTCGTGTTGACGGGGCAGCTCGGCGACGTGATGAAGGAATCGGCGCGTATCGCGCTCTCCTACATCCGCGGGCACGCGAGCGACCTCGGCATCGACGAGTCGTTGTTCGAGAACGCAAGCTTCCACCTGCACGTGCCCGCGGGCGCGATCCCGAAAGACGGGCCAAGTGCTGGCATCACGATGTCGACGGCACTCGCGTCGCTCCTCACCGGCCGGCCGGTTCGACACACGGTCGGCATGACCGGCGAGGTGACGCTGCAAGGACGCGTCCTTCCAATCGGCGGTCTCAAGCAGAAGGTGCTTGCCGCGCACGCAGCTGGCCTGACCGACGTGATCGTCCCCGAGCGTAATCGCGGTGACCTCGACGATGTCCCCGAAGACGTGCGGAGCGTCATGACCTTCCATCCGGTCATGAGCCTCGACGAAGTGTTCGCGCTGGCACTCGAGCCCGCGCAAACGCAGGCCCATGCGTTGTCGTAAGTGCACTCCGGTGCCCGAGGAGGTCCGCCGCGCGGCGGGCCTCCTCGAGCGGCGCTTTGCCGTTTCGATCCTCTGGGCATCGCACGAAGGCGCAACTCGTTTCAACGAGTTCCAGCAGGCGCTCGGCACCGTCCCGCCGGCAACGCTGGCGGCCCGGCTCGTGGAGCTTGAAGAGGCCGGGATCTTGCAGCGTCGGGTCGTCGACGCGCGCCCACCACGGGTGGAGTACAGCCTCACCGACCGCGGTCGAGAGCTCCAGCCGCTGCTCGCCGCGCTCGTGCGGTTTTCTCAGAACGGCTAGCGGCTAGACACGCACAGCTGACGACGTCTTCGTCGTCTTACCGTTCGCGGTCGCTGCGACCTTGAGCGTCACTTTGCCGGCGTTCTTCGCGGCAGCAGGGATCCTGAGAGCCACCGTTGATCCGGCGTTCGCCGCCGACACCGACCAGCTCGGATCGTCTTGCCCTTTGCATTCACGAGCGTAAAGGTGAGCTTCGCGCTCTTCGTCGTCTTCAGGGACACGTTCAACGTCTCGGTGCCGCCCACCGTGGTGACGAGCTTCGTTGTGCTCACGGCGAGTGTGGGTGCGACCACCGTGCTCGTAGCGACAACGCGTTGCGGTGGTGAGGTCGTCGTCACACTTCCCGTCTGGATGACGGGTGTTGCCTGTGCTTGCTGCACCACCCAGGTGGCGGTGTTGTCGGTGAGGTCGGAGTCGCCCGGGCTTGTGACGAATGTCGCCGTCGCCGATGGCGTCGCGGACGTGACGGTTACACCGATCAGCACCTGCGAGGTAAGTCCGCCCGGGAAGAAGTCAAGATCGCAGGTCGCTCCCGTCGCCGTAGGTGTGCACCCGGGGCCCCGGTCGGTCTGGCCCGACACGAAGCTCAAGCCGTTGAGCGTGATGTTGAGGGCTGTTGTGTTCGCCCCGCTCGTCGAGTTGTTCGCAACCCCCACCCGCAACGTGAAGCCTGTGCCGACGCCGCCCACTGCTGAGGTCGGACCAATCGTGATGGCGATGTTGGGCGGCCCACCGCCCCCGCCGCCGCCGCCACCTCCACCGCTCGGTGCGGGCGGCGCGGTGACCGTGACTGCACCTGACCCGGTGATCGAAGGGGTCGCGATGTCCGTCACGGTGACCGTCTGCGTTCCCACCGTTGTCGGCGTCACCGTCAGCTGATGCACCCCGTTGTCGCCCGACACAAACGTGTAGTTCGCGGGCAGCGTCGCCGACGTGTCGCTGCTCGTGACATGGACAGTGCCCCGATAGGACGTCGCAACATTGCCGTTCGCGTCGAGGGCCGTGACGGTCGCCGTCGAGCTGACCCCCGTCTGCACCGTCCCGGGTGACATTGTCACCGTCAGATGCGTTGCGGGCCCCGCAGCGACGGAGACCGACGTGCTGCCCACGACGCCGGTCGTCGCGTCTGTCGCGGTAATCGTTGTCGTGCCCAGCGTGCGCAGGGTGACCGTAAAGGCATGAACGCCCGCATCGCCGCCAACGAAGGTGTACGCCGACGGCAATGTGGCAGAGCCGTCGCTGCTCGTCAGCGTAACGGTCCCTGTGAAACCGGTTGCAACGGCGTTTGCGCCGTCGAGAGCCGTTACGGTGACGGCCGCTCCGCTGCCGCCAACGAACGGGCCGCCAGAGATCGAAAGGTGTGTTGCTGTCCCGGCGCCTGCGGCAGTCGTCGTTGCGGTCTGGTCGGCGGAGTAGGCGGTCACTGCCGAGCCTCCTGAGCCGGAGACGACTGCGAGCCGATAGTGGTAGGTCGTTCCGGGCGATAGACCAGGCACGACCGCCGACACGGCCACCGGCTGTCCCCCCGAGCCGATGCTCGTCGTCGAGGTCGAGGAGCCGTACCCCGCAGTGAGTCCGTACTCGAAGTGGGCCGTCGACGCTGTTCCCTGCGGGTTCGCGGAACCGCTGAAGGAGAGCTGAGCAACTTGGGTTGTGGCCGACGCCGCCCGAACCGTGTTCATCTCGGCGACACACCCGTCGGTGGCGGTGTTTGAGCCCGGCGGCACGTTGAGCTGGCTCCATTCGAGCTGCGCGAAGTAGTGGTGACCGTTGACGGTCTGGGTGTAATGGGCGCCAACGCTGCCGGGAAGGAGGTTGACGCTATTACCCGTCGTGCCCCAGTACCACGCGCACTTGTCGCCGTTCTCGTCGCCATTTGAGTCGTACCAGGCGTCACCGTGCGGATCGGTGATCGCCTCGGCGAGCTCGTGGCTCAGAACGTTGATCGTGGAGTCGCCCTCCCCACCGTTTGGCTGCTGTCCCACGTTGCATGAGCTCTGCCACGCGTCGTAGGGCATGTTCGCGTAGATGAGATGACCGACGTCGTCAGAGTGGTAGCCGCAGAAGACGGTGAACGCGCATTGCGAGCTCGAGCTCGTGACGCACGATCCCACGTTCCGCGGCGTGAAGAGGACGTAGAGCTTGCTCTCGCTCGCAGTCCACGACTGCGCAGATCATCACCGACCGGATCTCGCTGATGATCTGCGCGTCGGTGACGCACGCCGCGACCTTTGCGGGAATGTAGTTCGCCGGTGTCGTCGGGTGGCAGTCGTTCGCGGGGAAGTCGGTGGTGTCGATCACCGAGCCGCCGATATGGAGGTCGTAGGCCGCGTTCGCAGTGTTGTCTGTGTACTGCGGCATCGTCGAGTAGAGGTTCCCGGTCGTGCCGTTCGCAGCCACCGTGTCGGTGAGGTACTGGTCGATCAAACTCTTGTACGTCGCATCGACGGTGTAGCCCGACGGCACCCAGAAGATCGAGTAGATCGTGGTCGAGTGCATGACGAGCCCGCCGTGGTAGGTGAGGGCAAGCGGGGCCGTCGCACCGAGCGAGCTCGGGTTGCCCGGGGTGTTCACCGGCGGCACGACGCCGAGAACCGGGTTGTCGGCGTCGGGCACGATTGACGTTGAACGGGGGGTGCCCGCAGCAGCGCCCCCAATGATGCTCACCAGCATCGTCAGGAGGGCCGCGCCCAGGACGGCACGTCTCAATATGGCGGGACCCATCGGGCCATTGTTCCCGAGATGGCCGAGAACCGCGCGCGGTTTTACCGGCTCTTTACCGCTGACGCCGAGGCCGTATGCGGGCGGCGCGCGCCCGCTTCCACACAACTGCCGTAGCATCGACCGGTCGGGGGCCTCGGACGCCAAAGCGGTAGGCGGCAAGGCGGATCACGACAATCACCGAAACAGCCACGGGCGCATTCGTGCCAAGCCCAACCCCGGCGCCGTGGAGTCCCGCAAAGATCGTCGTGCCGATCACGGCCGGGATCGCATAGAGGGTGCCGGGCGTGAAGATCTCGGGGACACGAGCGACGAACACGTCGCGCAACACGCCACCCGAGACCGCGGCGACAACGCCGATCAGAATTGCGGGAACAACAGCGATGTGATTGGAGAGCGCCTTGCTGACACCGACCGTGGCGTACATCGCCAAGGTCACCGCGTCGAGGACGCTGAGAGGGAGTTCCAGCCGCTCGATATGGGTTGCGAAGAAGAAGCCTGCGAGAGCAGCTGCGATCGCAGTCACGACATATGCGTTGTGTTGAAACGCAACCGGCCGCTGGTTCAGCAGTACGTCGCGGATCACACCGCCGCCAAAGCCGGTGACCATCGCGAGCGCCAGCACCCCGGCAAGGTCGAAGTGGTTTCGTACCGCAAACACCGCCCCAAGCACCGCGCCCGAAAACACGGCGAGCAGATCGAGCCACAGCGGGACCTGAACGACATCGCTGATCGCGGCTGCGACGACCATTCGTCGCAGCTTACGCCTTGCGGGGGTCGCGCCCCGGACACCGAACGCGACGCGACCCCCGCTGGCAGCGCTAGGCCTTAACGACGAACCAACCGTCGACGCCGTTACACAAGATCGTCTTCGCCGTGTCGCCGTGGTAGGTGTAGAGCGGGTGCCCGTTCCAGGTCACCTGCTCCGAACCATCGGGGCGCATGATCGTGCCGAAGGTGCCCATCAATCCCATGATGTGCTTCTCGACCATCGTTCCGTGCTTGACAGTGATCGGTGGCCACTTCATGGCACACGACCCGGTGCAATGCACCTTGCCGTCGTTCTCCTTATTCCACGTGTAAGCCGCAAGATGCATCGGCGTCGCGACAACATCACCGAGCTTCGTCGGAGACATCCACTTCGCCACAGGCTGTGACGCATGAGGTGCCGCGAGCGCCGAGGACGCGCCGGTGGCGAGCGCCGCGACGACGACCGTCAGCATCGTGAACCGCTTCATCGTGCTCCTTTCGTCAGGGTAGGACGAAGGAGGTTGTACGGGGCACTACTTACGAAACTCTTGCGCCTTGACGCATCAGGTCATGCGGCTGCTGAAGTCCCACGACGTGACCTCGGTGGGGATCAGGCGAATCGCAACCTCGGGTGTCTCTCGTCCAAGAAGCCACGTGGCGAACGTGCCGTCGGCCGAGCCGAGGTATCGCTCGACAAGTCGCCGAAGCACCAAGAGGTCGCGATCGGGTTCGAGTGAGACGGTCGCCCGACCCCGTACTCCGCGGTACGGCGGATCGTTGACCGAAACCTCGAAGGCACATCGCCCTTCGGCGGCGAGCGTCGCGACGACGGATGCCGCCCGTTGGGTCGCACAGACAAGCGAGTCACCGTCGCGAAGGAACCACAGCGAGACGATGATCGGCCACCCCGACGGAGCGACGGCTGCAAGTCGGATCGGAACGGCTGTCTCATCAAGGAATAACGACACCGCTTCGGCGTTCCATGGGCCGGCATATCGGGGATCGCGTTCGGACATGACGGAAGCCTACGCCGGGGCGCGTCGAGCAGGCGGCCGGCGGGGGCGGCGAGGCCTCTCCCCGCCGCACCCGCGGCGCCGCATCGCCCCGAAGGGCGATCTCGAAGCGCTAGTCGTCTCCACCCCCGGCCGACTTGCCGGTCTGAATCCAGAAGTAGGTGGCGATCTGGTTGATCTTCGTCTTGCCAAGAGCCTTGAAACCGGGCATCCCGTCGCCGCCATAGGTGATCTGGTTCACGATTGAGGCAAGCCCCTGGTGAGACGATGTGAGATCAGGAGCGAGCTTGCCCTTGGTGTTCGCGGGCTTGAATGCATGGCACGAACCGCACGTTGCGATGAAGAGCTTCTTGCCGGCGGTCGAGGCGGCAGGCGTCGCGCCTTGAGCGACTCCTGCGGCACCAAGGGTGAGGAGTGCAGCAACACCGGCTGCGAGGGTCTGCTTGGTCGGCATCATGCCGGCCTCCTTTCAAACGGTTCCTCGTTGGGGAGTGGTTGGAACCCACCCAACGATCGCCGCCCCTCATGAGACAGCGATGAGGCCGCGCGAACGCGCTAGCGGATGCCGTTGATCCCGCGGAGGAGATCGAAAAGCGACAGGGCGAGGAAGATGATCGCGAAGAGCGTCACGAATTCGCGCAACACCTTGTGCGCCATTCGCCCCTCGCGACGAGGGATAAAGCCCAAACGGCGCGAGCGCAACATCCGCGCAACCGCGAGCTGTCTGAACCGCCAGATGTCAGTGGTGAAGGCGTACCCCGCGGCCAGAAAGACTGCAGCGAGGATGAACTGCACGACGGCGCGGGGGCCGGGAGGGCCGATCGCGACATCGATGTTCACGATCGTCAGGATGATTGCGACGACCGCGCCGAGCCAGAGCATCCAGGCAGCGCGGTAGGCGAGCCCGGTCGAAGGAAGCTCGTGCAGCATCGGCGCAGGCCGCACCTTCCGCTTCTTCCGACGGCGAACTGGGGCGGCGGCCGCTGCAGCGTTTGGCGGCGCGACATGTTGCGATGTGACAGGTTGCGGTGCGACAGGCGGTGGTTGCACAGGCTGTGGTTGCACAGGCTGTGGTTGCACGGGCACAGCCTGCGGTGGCGCTGCGGGCTGCGCAGGAGCCGGCTGAACCGGTGAGGGCGCAGCAACGGGCTGCGCAGGAGCCGGTTGGGCGGGCGGCGCAGGCTGAGCTGGAGGTGCCTGCGTCGGCGTCGGCGACGGTGCAGCGAGGTCTTCCAGCTTCTTCTTGGCGAACAGTCCGGCCGTCCGAACGAGCTTCCCGGCGGCGCGACCGATCACTTCGGCGTTATCTGCCATACCGCTACGGTAACTGGGCGGGCGGCCGTGTGGTGCGAAGTCGCACCAAACCGATCGCCGCCCGCCTACGAAACAGTCGTGCCATGAGCCAGATCGTCACCCTCCAAACCGGCGCTGAGATGCGCCTCACAAATGCCCCGTCGTCGCTCGCTGTCGTCTGCATCAACGGTGGTCAAGGCGGCGAGGTTGAGGGCACATGGAGCGCCTCCCTCGAGTGGCTCGTCGAACGGCTTGCGCCGCAACACTCGACGCTGCGGTTTGCGGAGGTGCGGTACCGCATCAAGTCATGGCGGAGGCTCGACTGGTGTATCGACGATGCTCGGGCCGCAATCGCCGAAACGGGAGCCGACAGAACGCTTCTCGTTGGCTTCTCCATGGGTGGTGCGGTCGGGATCGGCGCAGTTGACGCACCCGGTGTCGAAGGACTCGTGGGACTTGCCCCATGGATCCCCGATCGCATGCCGATCGACACGCTCGTTGGCCGTCGGCTCGATGTTCTCCACGGATCGCTCGACCGATGGCTTCCCGGAATTCCCGGCGTGTCTGCGGCAAGTTCCCGTCGGGGGTTCGAGCGCGCCCAGGCACTTGGCGTTCCGGGCACCTACACGTTGATTCCCGGCGCAGTCCATCCGATCGCCCTGCGAGCCCCAAACGGCAAGCCCTTCCCGTTCCCACGTGCGCGTCGCTGGGCCGAGCTTCTCGGCGAGCGTATCGACGCCTTCGCGGCCTCTACGACGGTCTGATCATCCGACGCCGCTCAAGCTGAGCAGCATCGGGTACCCGCACGTTCGACACGAGGCCGATCTTCTCGAGGCCGCGAATCACCATCCACGACATGTCGATCTGGCCGCGGTGGAGACCATGACGCGCAGACGCGGGGAACGCGTGATGGTTGTTGTGCCACCCCTCCCCGAACACGAGGTAGGCCACAAGTCGGTTATTGCGTGACTCGTCTCGCGAGCGGTAATCCGATGCGCCCCACATGTGGCAGATCGAGTTGACGCTAAACGTGGCGTGCTGGTAGAGGAAGATGCGCACGAGGCCACCCCACACCATCGCCTCAACGCCGCGATCAACTCCGCCGATCGCGTATCCGATCAGGAACGGAATTCCGAGGGTGAGCGCGACCCACACGAGGTAGAGACGATCGATCCATCGAATCATCTTGTCCTCATAGAGATCGCGGCCGTAGAGCATCCCCTGCTCCATCCCCATGTTCGAGAACATCCAGCCGATATGGGAGTGCACGAATCCGCGAAACACACCCCAGGCGCCATCGCCATGACCGACGTGCGGTGAGTGCGGGTCGCCCTCCTTGTCAGAGAACGCGTGGTGCTTGCGGTGGTCTGTTACCCACTGCGTGATCGGGCCCTGCATCGTCATGCACCCGAGGATCGCGAGGGTTGCCTTCACCGACGGATGCGCATCAAAGCCCTTGTGCGTGAAGTAGCGGTGGAACCCGATCGTCGTCCCGAACGCACACACAACGTACATTCCGACCATGATCGCCACGTCGCTCCAATGGAACGCAATGTTCCACAGCAGCCCCATCGCCATCGCGACGCCAAGCAGCGGCACGATGATCGCGACGAGCGTGACGACCTGCGACAGGCGACTCGTGTGCGCGCGCACCGTGCCGACCTTCGCGACCTCCGGCTCGTCGTCTGGATCGGGAGGAAGCAGCAACGGCTCCGGTGTCGTCAACGTCATGCCGAACCAATCTTTGCACTTAAACGAAGGTACGTCGTGCGGGTAGCAGTCATCGGCTCCGGCGTTGCCGGTCTGGGCGCGGCATACGTGCTTGCGAAAGCGCACGACGTCGAGTTGTTTGAACAGGATGCGCGCCCTGGCGGGCACGCGAACACGGTGACCTACGACGGCCTCACGCTCGACACCGGGTTCCTCGTCCACAACCTCCGCAACTACCCGCTGCTCACTCGACTCTTCACTGAGCTTGGGGTCGAGACGCAAGAGGCGGAGATGTCGTTCTCTGTCGTCTGTGACTCCTGTGGGCTCGAGTACTCGGGTCGACGCCCATTTGCGCAACGTCGCAACCTCGTGCGTCCAGCCCACTACAAGCTGCTCTGGGAGATCGGGCGATGGCTCCGTACCGCAGGACGCACGCTCGAGGAGGCCGACTGGGAGAGCCAATCGCTCGGCGAATACCTCGATGCTCACGGCTACTCGAGCGCGTTCCGTAATCACTTTCTGATCCCGCTCACCTCGGCTCTTTGGTCGACGGCGCCTGGACGAGCGCTCGAGTTCCCGGCCGCGTACGCGATCCGCTTCTACGACAACCACGGCATGCTCGGGTTCGGGCGGTTCGCGTGGCGAACGGTGACAGGCGGCAGCAAGACCTACGTCGATGCCGTGGTCGCCACCCTGCCAAACGGGGCGCGGCTGAACCAGGGAGTCCGCTCGATCGCGCGAAGCGAAGGCGGGGTCGACGTTCGCACACCCGATGGGTTGACCCATCGCTTCGATCGCGTCGTCATCGCCACCCACGCCGACGAAGCGCTCGCCCTGCTCGAAGATCCATCGGATGCAGAACGGGCGATCCTCGGCGCATTTGCCTACACGGTGAACGAGACCATCCTCCACACCGACGCGTCCCTCCTCCCGCGCACGAAGGCGGCACGAGGATCCTGGAACTACCGCATGGGAAACGACGGCGCGCCAACGCTGACCTACTACCTCAATCGGCTTCAGCGGCTTGAAAGCACCCGCGACTACTGTGTCACTCTGAACGAAGAGATCCCCGAAGCCCACGTGCTCGCGCGGTTCTCCTATGCCCACCCGCTGTTTACGGTGGGAACGATCGACGCACAGCACGCCCTGGCCGCCCTCTCAGGTGAGCGAGGGACGTTCTACGCCGGAGCCCACATGGGGAACGGCTTCCACGAGGCGGGGCTTGCGTCTGGCGTTCGTGCCGCCGCCGCGCTGGGGGTCGAATGGTGACCTCCGCGCTCTACGAAGGAACGTTGATGCACTCACGGCGCGAGCCGAAACATCACTCGTTCACCTACCCGATCTCGTACTGGCTCCTCGATCTCGACGAGCTCCCGGCGCTCGATCAGCGCCTTCGTCTCGTCTCGGTCAACCGCCGCAACCTCATCACGTTTCGTGATCGCGACCACTTCGACGGCGACAAGCCGATCAAACGTGCCGTCATCGACTTCGTCGGCGATCCGACGATCGAACGCGTGCTCATGCTCACCCAGCTACGCGTGTTCGGGTACGTCTTCAACCCCGTTTCGTTCTACTGGTGCTACCGCCGGGCAAGCGACAATCCTGACCAGTGGGAGCTCGTCTGCATGGTGTCGGAGCTGAACAACACGTTCGGTGAGCGGCTCCCGGAAGTGCTGCACGGCCCAACGCTCCGCTACGAACACGAGAAGCGCTTGCATGTTTCGCCGTTCTTCCCCGTCGAGGGGAGCTACGAGTACGCCTTCTCGCAGCCAGGCGACGAAGTGTGGGCCCGCATGCACCTCCGGGATGGAGCAGGGGAGCGTCCCCTCACCGCCGTGCTGCATGGGCGACGTCGCGAGCTCACCAACGGGTCGGTGATCCGAACTCTTCTGCGCTATCCCCTGATGCCGGTACAGGTGATCGCCCTGATCCACTGGCAGGCACTCCGGTTGTGGCTGAAGCGCGTGCCGTTCCACCATAAGCCGCCGTTCGAGCCGGGCAAGGGTTCGGCACGACCGTGAGCTCGCGCGCAGCACTTCGACGCGAGCCCGGAGCAGGTCGGCTTCCACTCGCCGAATGGATCGCGGTCACGTTGCTCGACCGGGCCCTCGGGCACCTCGATGGCGGCACCCTTGCGGTGACGCTTCCCGACGGGTCGACACGAGAGTTTGGCCATGGGCCCGTCGCGGATATCCAGGTGCACTCCGACACGCTGTTTCGACGGCTTGCAACACGCGGCAAGGTCGGGTTTGGCGAGTCGTACACGGCAGGCGAGTGGGATACGTCAGACCTCCCGGCCCTCTTTGAGCTGCTGCTGCGCAACGCCGAAGCCGCGAACCGTCGCCACGGAACGATCCGCCGGATCCTCGACGCTCGGCCACGGCCGAACCGACGCAACGGCCTGCTGCGGGCACGGCACAACATCGCCTACCACTACGACCTCGGCAACGACCTCTTCGAGCGGATGCTCGATGAGACAATGACGTACTCATGCGGCATCTTCGCCTCACCCGACGACACGCTCGCCGACGCACAGCGGCGAAAGTACCGCCGCATCTGTGACGAGCTTGAGCTCGGCCCCGACGACCACGTGCTCGAAATCGGCTGCGGGTGGGGCGGGTTTGCCCTCCTTGCCGCAACCGAGTACGGCTGCCGGGTCACCGGCCTGACGCTCTCGGCCGAGCAGGCGAAGTTCGCCCGCCACCGCATCGCTGAGGCCGGCATCGCCGACCGCATCACGATCGTCGAAGAGGATTACCGCGTCCATCAGGGCTCCTACACGCGCGTCGCATCGATCGAGATGCTCGAAGCGATCGGCGAGAAGCAGTTTCCGACCTACTTCGCGGCGATTGATCGCCTGCTCATTCCGGGCGGCCGCGCCTGCGTCCAGACGATTCTCGTGCCGGACAACCGCTACGACCGCTACCGCAAGGCACCCGATTGGATCGAGCAATACATCTTTCCCGGCTGCCTGATCCCGTCGCTTTCAGCGCTCGCCGCAGCGGCGACACGCTCGTCATCGCTCCTGCTCTCCGAGGTGCATGAGATCGGACCCCACTACGCTGAGACACTCAAGCGGTGGCGTGAGCAGTTCGACGCCAAGCTCGACGAGATCCGCGAGCTCGGGTACGACGAGCGTTTTGTGCGGACGTGGCACTTCTATCTGACGTTTTGCGAGGCGGCATTTCGAACCCGGGCGCTCCGCAATGTACAGCTCACCCTAAGGAGACCATTCGAATGAAGCGCCCCCCTCTCTACACCTTCCTCGAACGCATCGGCTTCCGGCCATGGGCGCGCACGGTGTACCGCATCTCAATCGACGGTGCTGAACGCGTTCCAACCTCGGGCCCCGTGCTCCTGATTGCCAATCACGAGTCGCTCATCGACCCGTGGTTTCTGGCGCTCGTCACACCACGGCCTGTTCGATACATGGCGAAGGCCGAGCTCTTTGGCATCGCACCGTTGCGGTGGATCATGAACGCTTTCGGGACGTTCCCCGTCGAACGCGGCACCGGCGACCTCAGCGCGTTCACGCGCGGAGAGCAGCTGCTGCGCGACGGACACGTCCTTGGGATCTTCCCGCAGGGCACCTGCCTTCCCTTTCGGGAGCGGCCGTGGCATCGCGGGGCTGCAAAGCTCGCCCTCCGCACCGGAGCAACGGTGATTCCTGTTGCGATCATCGGCAGCGAACGGGCGCTACGACCCGCGAAGTTCAAGCTTGGCCTGCCGAAGATCCGCCTCATCGTTGGCGAGCCAATCGAGGTTGCCACCGCTAAGCCAACGATCGCCGGCGCACGCGAGCTCACTAAGACCTTTGAGGCTGCGGTCGAGGCGCTCCGCGAGCCGTTTGGGGCGCCGAATCATGCGTGGTACCCCTAGGAACGCAAGGTCGCGTGATCGAACACCGCCTACCGCTCTTTCTGGTCGGCTGGGCCTTCGCTGCAGCACTCCTCGGAGCGCTGTATCTGTGGCAGCGGCGCACCCGTGACGCCACCGCGGTTGATGCTGGCTGGGCGGGAGCGGTGGCCGGACTCGCCGTGCTCTACGCAATTCTCGGCCCCGGCGATGTCGCCCATCGCGTCGCAATCGCGCTCATGGGCGGAATCGAAAACCTCCGCCTCGCCGCCGTCGTCGTCTCGCGCATCGGGCGTGGCGAAGACTCCCGGTATCGCGACCTCCGCGCTCGCTGGGCCGAGAAGGGCCGAGAGCAGCTGACCTTCGCGATCTTCTACCAAGCGCAGGCGGCAATCGCCCTCGTCCTCTCGCTCCCGTTCCTCCTCGCAACGTTCGACCGCCACCACGGCCTGCAAACGGTCGCGTGGATCGGCATCGCGATCTGGATCGTCGCGGCCGCGGGTGAGGCGCTCGCCGACCGCCAGCTCGCACAGTTCAAAGCCAATCCGGCCAACAAGGGCAAGACGATGCGCTACGGCCTCTGGTCGCTCTCACGTCACCCGAACTACTTCTTCCAGACGCTCACGTGGCTCGCATACGGGCTCGTCGCGGTTTCGGCGCCGTGGGGCTGGCTCGGGTTCGGCTCGTACGTGATCATCCTCGTTCTCGTCTTGTTCGTCACGGGAATTCCGCCCGCGGAAGCCGCGTCGCTCCGTAGCCGCGGTGATGACTACCGTCGCTACCAAGCCGAGACGAGCGCGTTCATCCCATGGTTCCCACGACGCGCAGGATCGAAGCCATGATCGGCCCGAAGGTGATCGATCGGATCGTCGAGACGGGGCGCGTGCCCGATGCGTTCCTCCGCGCGGGAATCCGCTTCAACTGCCGACTCCGTTTGCGCTCCGAACGCCGCAAGGGGCTGGACGGCAATCGGGCCTTGATCGAGCGGCTACGCGAGTCAGTGATCGCCGAAGAGGTCGCAAAGGCGAATGAGCAGCACTACGAAGTTCCCGCCCGGCTCTTCGAGCTCATCCTCGGCCCACGTCTGAAGTACAGCTCATGCGTCTGGCCGACGGGTGTGACAACGCTCGCCGAAGCCGAAGACGCGATGCTCGCTCTCTACGCCAAGCGTGCCGGGATCGAAGACGGCATGACCATTCTCGACCTCGGGTGCGGCTGGGGCTCACTCACCGGTTATCTCGCCGAGCGATTCCCCGCCTCACAGATCCTCGCGGTATCGAACTCGTCAACGCAGCGAGCCCATATTGAGGCGCGCCGCTACCCGAACGTCGAAGTCCTCACCGCCGATGTCAACCACCTGACGCTCGACCGCCAGTTCGACCGCATCGTGTCGGTTGAGATGCTTGAGCACATGCGCAACTACGAGCAGCTGCTCGGGAAGATCGCCGCGTGGCTCGCGCCAAATGGCGCGTTCTTCTGCCACATCTTCACCCACCGCCAGTACGCCTACACCTACGACTCCGGCTGGATGGCCCGCAAATTCTTCACCGCGGGGACGATGCCGAGCGACGACCTTCTCCTCCACTTCCAGCGCGACCTGATTCTCGAAGATCACTGGCGCCACTCGGGCAGCGAATACGCGCGCACCGCGGAGGCCTGGCTTGAGCGCATGGACGCAAATCGCGACGAGATCATGGCGGTGCTCGCCGAAACCTACGGCGCCTCACGTGCGCGTGCCTGGTTCGCTAACTGGCGTGTGTTCTTCCTTGCATGCGCGGAGCTTTGGGGTTTCCGCGACGGTCAGGAATGGCTCGTGTCGCACTACCGCTTCCGCGCACGCTAGATCGAAGCGAGCCGGCCGACACTTCTGGGGGAGGGTCCAGAAGGGCCGGCCGGCCGTGTCTTGAACGCGTGAGCTAGGCGGCGAGCTTGAACGCTGCCACGAGGCCGTGGAGCTCCTCGGCAGTCGCCGCCAGCTCCTGTGCCGATGCCGCGATCTCCTGCGCCGAGGCCGACGTCTCCTCCGTCGAGGCCGAGACCTCTTCGGTTGAGGCCGACGACTGCTCCGCGACCGCTGCAACTTCGGCGGTCGCTGTAACGATCAGGCCGATCCGCTCGGTGACATTCTCGACCTGCTCACCGATCTGAATGAACGCCTCGCGCGTCTGCTCAACGACTGCAACGCCATCGGCTGTCCGCTTCGCACCGTCTTCGACGACAGACACGGTCTTCTTCGTCTCCGCCTGGATCTCGTCGATCAGGGTTGAGATCTGCGTCGCTGCCGACTGCGACTCCTCGGCAAGCTTGCGCACTTCCTCGGCAACAACTGCGAAACCACGACCTTGCTCGCCCGCGCGGGCCGCCTCGATCGCCGCGTTGAGCGCGAGCAGGTTCGTCTGCGATGCGATCCCCGTGATCGTCTGGACGATGCCACCGATCTCGACCGACTTTGCAGCCAACTCGTGGATTGCCTTGGTGACTGAATCGGTCGCCTCATGCACGGCTTCCATCGCAAGCGACGCCTGACGGGCTGCGGTCACACCTTCGAGCGCAACATCCCGGGCGTGCCCCGCCTGCTCAGCGGTGTGCTCGGCTGCCGACCGAGCCTCCTCGACCATTCGCACCTGGCGTTCCGCACCCGAGGCGACATCCGACACCGCATCCGCGATCTCTGTCACCGCACGACCGGCCTCTTCCGAGGTTGATGCCATCTGTCGTGAGGCCGACGACACGGAGGTCGACGCGTCCTGCACGCGGCCCAGGATGCCAGCCAGCTTGACGCGGGTCTCGTTGTAGGCCTCGATCGACGCGACCGTGCTTTGACGAATCCCGTTGACCGCCTCTGCGATCTGGCCAAGCTCGTCGTTGCCCGCGGGGTCAAGCGGCGGCGTGACCGAGACGACCTCCTTCGTGAGGTCACCCCCCGCCACCCGCTCGAGGCCGGCACGGAGGTCGGATGCGTCACGCTGCTCGAGGCTGCGCAGACCTGCAAGGATCGCTTGGGCCACAGACCGCAGCTGACGCGAGAGGAAGAACGTCGCGGCGGCCGCCACGAGCAGGGCAAGCAGCGTCAGCACCGCGATCCCGATCTGAGCGTTCGTCTTCGTGGCGTTGCCCGACGTGATGCCATGCGTGGCGGCGGCATCGCCGTAGTCGCTCAACGCCACTGCGAGCGTGTCACCCTCGACGTTCGCCTGTGTATTCAGCAGCCGTGTCGCACCCGCCTGGTTTCCGGCGGCGGTGAGTGCAGCCACACGGCGATCGGTGTCTGCCCAGGCGTCGAACGCCGTCTTGATCTTCTCGGCGTCGGCCGCCGACGCCAGCGAGAACAGCGTCGAGAGGCGTTCGCCGAACGCAGCGATATCGCCCGTGTGCATGTCGGAACCGTCTGGGTTGCGGATATGCCCCTCGATCAACACGTTCTGTGCCTGCGAGATCCGCATGTTGTAGGCCGCTGATGCGGCGGCATGCGCAGCGGAGGAGATCTTTGAGTCGCGCTGCACCGTCGAGACGACCGAACCGATACTTACGACTCCAACACCAAGCGCTACGAGATACACGACGCTCACGACACCGACCAACGCGGCGACCTTCTGCGCGAGCGAAAGATCCCTAATGATCTTCAGCAACGTCATTTCTGTGAGACCCTCCCCGGTCACGAACTGACTGAATGTTGTTGCCGGGAGGTGACCCGGCAGCGTGGGTAGTCGGTCAGCCACAGCCGGAGTTGAGGACGACGCCTCCAAATAGAAGCCAGCCATATACGAGGTATCTAAGGCTTTACTTTCCATAGTGATAGAATTCGGCTTCAATACAGCTATCCACCTTTCTCGGTGGCCCCGCCGAGAAGCACCACCGCACGTCAACGAACGACACATTCAAGAGGAGGCCATTCGTGGCGATTCAGCTCGGCGACGAGGCTCCGGACTTCACGGCGGAGACAACCGAAGGCACCATCAACTTCCATCAGTACCTCGGCGACGGCTGGGGCATCTTGTTCTCGCACCCGGCCGACTTCACGCCGGTCTGCACCACTGAGCTTGGCCGCGTTGCCGGTCTCAAGCCCGAATTCGAGAAGCGCAACACCAAGGTGATTGCGATCTCCGTTGACCCGCTCGACAAGCACGAGGCTTGGGCGCAGGACATCGAGGACGTCACGGGCAACAAGCTCAACTACCCGTTGATTGCTGACCCTGATCGCACGGTCGCAAACCTCTACGGCATGATCCACCCGAATGCCAACGACACGATGACCGTCCGTTCGGTCTTCGTCGTCGGCCCGGACAAGAAGGTCAAGCTCACGCTGACCTACCCGGCGGCAACCGGCCGCGACTTCAACGAGATCCTGCGCGTGATCGACTCACTGCAGCTGACCGCGAAGCACAAGGTCGCAACGCCCGCCGACTGGCGCCAGGGCGAGGACGTGATCATCACGACCGCCGTCTCGAACGACGAAGCCGCAGAGCGCTTCCCGGGCTACGAGACGATCAAGCCGTACCTGCGCAAGACGCAGCAGCCGGCGTAGGTTCTTGCACTGCACAGCGCGTCGGGGTCGTCCTTCGGGAGCGACTCCGGCGCGCTTTGCGTTTAAGGGCGAGCTTGCGCGACCGGCAGCGTGAAGACGACGCGGGTTCCGCCCTCTCGTCGAGCCTCGGCCCAGATGCGACCGCCGTGGGCGTCGATCAGACCACGCGCAATGGCCAATCCAAGGCCCGACCCGCCTGGGCGACGAGACGCGTCGGCCTTCCAGAAGCGATCGAAGATCCGCTCTGCGCGTTCAGGCGCAATGCCCTCACCCGTATCTTCGACGGCGATTTCGACACGATCGCCGTCTGCCTTCGCCGTCACCACGACCGATCCGTCGGGCGGTGTGTGGCGAAGAGCATTGGTGAGGAGGTTGTAGAGCACCCGCTCGATCTTCTCTGGCGCACATTCCACCGGCGGGAGCGTCTGCCCAAGTTCGGCCCCGAGGCGAACACCGCGCGACGCCGCCTCCGGCGCGAGACCCTCGAGACAGCCCGAAACGAGCTCGTCGAGTACGACGTTCTGCGTGACGATCGCGAGAACGCCCGCATCGATTCGGGCGAGCTCGAAGAGGTCATCGACGATGCCCGAGAGCAGACGCACCTGTGCGTGGAGTGCGGGAACGTATTCCTTCGGGTCGACAAGCCCATCTTCGAGGGCTTCCAACGAGGCCTGCATGGCTGTGAGAGGAGTGCGGAGATCGTGGCTTGCCCACGCAACGAGCTGGCGCCGCGCGTCGAACAGCTCCTCAAGCGAGCCGGCCATGGAGTTGAACGAACGACCAAGCTCGGCGAGCTCTGCTGGACCCGCTTCGGACGCCCGCACGCCTAGATCACCCGAGGCGATCTGGGCGGAGGTCTCGCGCAAACGATCGATCGGGGAGACGATGAACCGCGCGAGCATCAAACCGGCGACGATCGCCGACAATGCCGCGGCAGAGGAGACGGCCAAGATCTTGACGTCGTCGCCCATGTGAAACATCACCCACCCGGAGGCGAGGACAACGCCGAGCGGCAGACCCACGGCGACCAGCGCCAACCCCGTCACCTGCAGGCGCACGGTGGGGAGCAACCGCAGCGCGAACGCGAGCACGACGCCCGCAACGAGAGTCGCCACGGCAAGGGCGAACGCGGTGCCGATCATGGCACGAACCTGTAGCCGACACCCCACACGGTTTCGAGGTGCTTGGGCACGGACGGGTCGGCCTCAACCTTCTCCCGCAGTCGCCGGACATGAACCGTCACGGTTGCCGCATCCAGCGAAAACTCGTCACCCCACACACGCGCGAGCAAGTGCGAACGCGAAAACACTTTGCCCGGATTGGTCGCGAGAAAGACGAGGAGGTCGAACTCGCGCACCGTCAGACGAACGTCGTCGTCGCCCTTTGTCACCGCCCGCTTATCAACATCGAGGAGAACGTCGCCGAAGGTGATCGTCAGGCCGGCCTTCGGCACGACACCGGTGCGACGCAGCACCGTTTTCGCCCGCACGGCGAGCTCACGTGGGGAGAAAGGTTTGGTGACGTAGTCATCGGCACCAAGCTCGAGGCCGACGATCCGATCCGCCTCCTCGCCGAGCGCCGTCAACAAGATCACGGGCGTATCGGAACGCTCGCGAATCCACCGACACAACGTGAGTCCGTCGACGCCGGGCATCATCACGTCGAGCACCACAAGGCCAGGCTCCTCGGCCTCGATCAGCTGTCGCGCCGTGTCTCCATCCCCTGCGACCAGCGTGCGAAATCCCTCCCGCTGCAGGTACCGGGCGACCACATCACGGACAAGCGGCTCGTCATCGACAACGAGCACTGTTGTCTGGGAAGCGGGCGTCACGAAAACCATTGTCCTCGCGAATCGACCCTCCGCAAGCAGGCGGCCACCTAGACCGGCGAACGCTCGGGCGTCGCGACCCCTTCAGGCGGGGCGACGGCAGGTGCGTCAACCCACTTGGCGTGATGCTCGCGGGCCCAATCCTCGCGCACTGACCCTTCCGTGATTCCGGCGAGCGCGTGGCGGGTGCGCGGATTGATCACCGCCAAGTAGAGGTGCCCGATGAGGAGCACGAGCGACACCCACATCAGCGCGTCGTGCAGAAAGACCGTGCCGTCGAAGCGAAAGCGAGTGTCGCGCTCACCCAGCCACAGCAACACGCCCGAGACGGCGAACAGCAGTGCGAACGCGACGGTCAGGATTGCGTTTACCTTCTGCCCACCGTTGAATCGCCCTTGCGGTGCGCCCGAACGTCCTGTCAGAAAACGCAGGTCGTCGCGATCGAAGTTGTCGAGCTCCTGGGCTGTACGACGAAGTGCCCTTCGGTTCCCAACGAGCACCACGATTACGAGCGCCGCGCCCCATGCGATCGCGGACCAGAGGTGCGTTGACTTCACAAGCCCGCGGCGGCCGATCGCTGTTTCGAGGGCCGGGAGATACAGCGCAAGGCCCGTGAGCAACATCGCAAAGAACGCGACGGCATGAACCCAGTGCAGTGCCCGCTCGGTCAGCGTGAATCGTTCGATCCGACCCACGCGTCGCGGTCGTACCCACGCTGCTCCCAGTACCCGTCGCGCGCGACACCTTCGAGCGTGATCTGTGAGACCCACTTGACGCTCTTGTAGCCGTACATGTCGGGAATCACGAGGCGGAGCGGGGCGCCATGCTCACGCTTGATCGGTAGGCCATCCATCTCGTAGGCAAGCAACACGTCGGGCAACGCGGCCTGGGCCCGTGTGAGCGAATCGTCGTATGGTTGCTCGCTCGAAACGAAACGCAAGGCCGTGGCACCGCTCGCCGGCTTCGCTCGTTCAAGCACCTCGTGGAGTCGCACTCCTGCCCAGTGAACGTCCTTGACGACCCACCCGGTTACGCAGTGAAACGTCGAAACCTGTTCGGCGCGAGACATCTCCATGAGGTCGGCGTACGAAAGGCTTACGGGTGTTTCGACGAGACCTCCGACAGTCAGGCGCCACGTTGCCGGATCAAACTTCGGCATCGTCGACGCAACGGTGTAGATCCTCCAACCCGACGTCGGAATAACCTTCGAAAGCCCCGTCGAATCGGCAACCGGATTGATCACACGGCTCAGGGTTCGCGAGATCGGCCCGCCCCACACGACGGATGCCGCCCCGGCACCGAGCACACCCAGGAAGCCGTAGCGGCCGATCGGCCGCCCCCCAAGGTGCTCACGCGGAATCTCTCGCGGACGCTGTTCGTTTTCGTGCACACCTCTGGTGTAGCCGACGTTGGTTACGGATTCCTTACGGTGACTCCGAGCGACAGCCGGTCGCGCTCTCTATCCTGTTTGCTCGATGGCGAAGAAGACACGAACTCCTGCGCCCCCCACACAGGGCCCGAAGCGTCGCGACTCGAAAGCGGGGAGTAGCTCGCCGCTTGACGCGATCCCGCTGTGGGGCTTCCTCGCGGCAGCCGTTGGCATCCTGGCGATCGTCGCGGTTGTGATCATGTCGACCCTCGGTGGGTCGAAGAAGGTCGACGCCGTCGCGTTGAAGCAGACGATGACGGCCGCGGGCTGCACGCTCCGCGACGTCAAGCCGTATCCGCCCAAGGATCGCCAGAACTTCCACAACGATCTTCCGACGCTGACCTCACCGACGCACTGGAGCACGTTCCCACCCGCAGCAGGCGGACACTACGCCGCGTGGGCAGTCTGGGGCTTCTATCGCACAGCCGTCAATCCACGCCAGGTCGTCCACAACGAGGAGCATGGCGCGGTCGCTCTCTGGTGGGGGCCGCAGGTCTCGTCCTCAACCGTCGACCAGCTCGAGGCGTTCTACAACGAGAAGCCGACCGGAATGTTTGGCACACCGATCGCCGGGTTGGGATCGAAGGTCGCACTCACCGCCTGGACAGGCGATCCGACGCGGTACTACCAAAAGGGGTATTACGGCATCGGCCACGTGGCGGTCTGCCCGCGGTATGACGAAGCCGCCTTCACAGCATTCCGTGACGCCTACCGCGACAAGGGTCCTGAAGGAACGCCGGCGTCGTACAACGAGCCGGGCATGGGCCCGCAGTAGATTCCGACGCGACCTCCTTTGACGCGCGCGGGCGACCGACGCCCCCTCAAAGCCTCACTCCGTAGTCTCGTCGCGACCGGATCGTTCTCCACACGCGTCCGTGTACTGCGCAGCTCGGCCGGATCGATGCTGCAGACCGCAACGGGAGCGGGAATCTCCTGGTTCGTCGCGCGGGACGTTCTCGGTCACCACAACGGCTTCTTTGCACCCGTCGCAGCGCTCGTCGTCTTAGGGCTCGCACCGGGAACGCGCTCGCGGCGAACCGTCGAGATGGTGCTCGGGGTCGCCGTCGGCATCGCCGTTGGCGACGCGCTGATCTCGGTGATGGGATCGAGCCCCGGTTCGGTCGCGCTCGTCGTTTTGCTGGCAATGGCAGGCGCCATCTTGCTCGGCGGAGGACCGCTCGCCGTGAGCCAGGCCGCAACCTCGGCCACGCTGGTCGGGACCGTGATGCCCCCAAGCGGGGCCGGGTTCGTACCAACGCGGTTCGTCGACGCCCTGGTTGGCGGTGCGATTGGGCTGCTCGTGCTCGTGGTGGCACCGCGCGACCCAGTGCGTCTTGTCGAACGAGCGGCGCGACCGGTGATCACACAGGCAGCGGCAACGCTTGAGGATGTCGCAACGGCGCTCGCCGAGCAGGATGCTGCCGGCGCCCTGCGCGCGCTGAACCGGGCCCGTAGCCTCGATGCGCTCTCCACCCGGTTGATGGATGCGATCGTCTCCGCTCGGGAGATCGCCCGCATTTCGCCGTCGCACTGGCACGACCGTGCCGCAGTGCGTCGTTACGCTCGAGCGGCGCCACACCTCGACCTAACGATCCGCAACGTGCGTGTGCTTGCCCGTGCAGCGGTTAGAGCGGTGGAGCTCGGCCCTCCCCCGCCGCCACATATCGAAAGCGCGATCCGTGACCTTGCCGGAGCCCTCAGGCTGGTGGCGGCGGAACTCGCGGGCCCCGACGGTGGCGCTGCCGCGGAAGCACTCGTGCTCCAAGCAGCAGAGGGCGCAAGCCGCGCCCTCGACGAACGGCCCGGCTTTGCGGTCGACGTGCTGATCGGCCAGATTCGTTCGCTTGCCACCGATCTCCTCGCCGCACTCGGTGCCGAACCCGCCGCAGCCGTTGATCGCGTACGGCGGGCGGCAGAAGGGACGGGCCGTAGGTGACCCGTCCCCCCAAACTGCATTAGTGCAACGCCGAGGCCGGCCTACCCTGACGCGCCTGGGTACTCACCGAGCGTCACACGCACCGCAGCTGTCGCGCCGCTCTGGTGCGTCACTTTCACGGTCACCGTCTGGAGTGGCTTGAGGCCAGCGAGCACGGTGCCAAGCTCGTCGGAGCTCGCCGTCGCCTTGCCATTGACCGACGTGATCACGTCACCGACGACGAGGCCAGCCTTCGCAGCAGGGCCGCCAGCGGTGACGGCACCCACGTACACGCCTGCGCCCGTATCCCCAACCTGGATGCCGAGGTAAGCGCGATTTGAGTTGACGACATGGCCGTTCTGAATGATCTGCTTCGCGATATCCACGACATCACTGCTTGGGATCGCAAAGCCGATGCCTGCGGCAGCGCCGCCAAGCTGTGGATCAGAGGCTGCGAGCGTTGGGATGCCGATCACGCGACCTTCGATGTCAACGAGCGCCCCGCCGGAGTTGCCCGGGTTGATTGCCGCGCTCGTCTGGATCGCGTTCCTCAAGACGTACCCGTTGCCTTCAGGCTCGTTTCGTCCGAGTGCACTCACGACACCTTCCGTGAAGCTCGACTGCAGGCCCAACGGGTTGCCAATCGCCATCGCGATGTCACCCACTTCAAGCTTTGATGAGTCGGCGAAGGCCGCAGGGGCGAGGTTCGCGCCGGCGACGTGGATCACCGCCAAGTCATCTTCAGGAAACGTGCCAACGAGCGTTCCCTTGAGCTGACGGCCAGAGGACGTCGTCACAGTGAACGTCGTCGACCCGCTGACGACGTGGTAGTTCGTGACGATGTTGCCCTTCTTGTCGAAGACGATGCCCGACCCAAGGCCGGAGCTATTTTCGATCTGCACAACCGACTTGCTGACGCGCTTGTACACCGACACAAACGCGTTCTGCAGTGCCGTCGCTGGTGAGGCTGCAACAGCAGTGCCGTTCGAGCTGTGCGACGAGGTCGCCTGCGCGGTCGTAAAGCCGACGAGCAGTGACGTCGCCGAGATTGCTGCGAGGGGAAGGAGGAGCCGGTATCGGTTCATGCTCGCGTTGTACCGCGGCACGACCAGCTGCGGGATAAGAAGTTGCTAAACGGGTTGTGAAGTAATGAAGGGCGTCTGGGTGGGTTGCTCGACTCCACCAGCCTGCTCGACGGTGACCGCGACGATCGCGCCGGCGGGAACCGCGTGGTCAAGCGTGATCACAATCGTCCCGCTGCCGCCCGCAAACACGCCGGCCCGCGTCGCCTTGCCGTCGGCAATCACCCAAGCCTCGTACGTCTTTCCGGCCGGGGCCGCGCGAAGGTCGGAGAGCACAAGCGCCCCCGTCCCCGAATACCCGACGACAACAGAGCCTCGGGCGCCACTCACCGGCACCCCGCGCATCGCAGACTTGGCGTCACCAAGCTGCTGGCGAAGCGAGACGTTCCAGGCGAGAAGTCCGATCGCTGCGCATGCCGCAACGGCCGCAAGCGCAGCGACAGGTGCCGTCCACCGCGAACGTAGCGGCACCACGTTCGAGCGTTCCGCGCGGGCGGCATCGAGGATCCGCTCGCGCAGGTCAGAGCTTGGAGCAGGCTCTGGCCCCGCCGCGTAGGCGAGGGCCTCAGCTGCACCTTGGAACTGGGCGAGCTCCTCCCGACACTGCTCACAGTGCGCGAGGTGCGCCTCATACGCCTCGACCTCCTCAGGCGAGAGGGCGTCGAGCGCGTACGCGGGTGTCAGATCGTGGAGTGGCTGGCTTTCCATGGCTCTCCCTGGGCGGGATTGTCGAGCAGCTCACGTAGCCGTGCGAGGCCCGCAAACATTCTGCTCTTGATGGTGCCGAGCGGTTCGCCGAGTCGTTCGGCAAGCTCGGATTGAGTGAAACCTCCGTAGTACGCGAGCTCGATCGCCTCGCGCTGCTGGTCGGGGAGCTGCTTCAGTGCCGCCTGGACCCGCTCGCGTTCGAGCCGCAGCCACGCAACGTCCTCCGCCGACCCATCGGGTGTTGCCGCGTCATGATCGTCAATCGGATCGGTGCGGCGCCGCTGTTCGCGCCGCACGAGATCGACGGCACGTCGATGGACAAGCGTGAGGATCCAGGTGCTCGCCTTGGCCTTCTCCGGCAGGAAGTGGTGGGCGCCACGCCAGACCGCGAGGAACGCCTCCTGCACCGCGTCCTCCGCGAGCGACTCGTCGCGAAGCACCCGGTATGCGAGTCCGTAGGCGGCACGCCCGTAGCGGTCGTAGAGCTCGGCCAGGGCCGACTCGTCGGAACGTCCGGCAAGCGCGACAACTGCTTCGTCTGAGAGGTGAGCGAGATCGCGAGGCAGCGTGCGTGTCCTTCCCGAGCGTCGGGATGAAGCTACCAGTCGGGGGCGTGCAATCGGCATCACGCACCTAGTTCGCTCACCGTCACCAAGCGGTTCGGACCGGCCGCGAAAAGAAATGTTGATCCGGACCGAACCGGATTCCCGGAGCCGACGAATACGCACCGACTCATCGAAGCAACGCGCGCCGATGAGACGAGTCCACACCACTGCACCCCGTCACTCAGGAGGAATTACGACCATGATCGAAACATCCCGCGCACAGTTCCTTTCCCGCGGCTTCAAGGGCGGCGTCGCACTCGTCGCTGGCGGCACGGTTCTTTCGCTCGCCCAGGGCACTGCCTTCGGCGCCTCGGCAACGGGCGACACCGACATCGCGAAGCTGGCTGCGACGGCTGAGCTGCTCGCGATCGACTTCTACACCCAGGCAATTGCGTCGAAGAAGCTGAAGGGCGACGAGGCCGCGTACCTCGTCGGTGCTCTGCAGAACGAGAAGGCGCACTACGCCGCCCTCAAGGGTGTGCTCGGTTCGGCAGCCCCGTCGGGTCTGAAGTTCAAGTACCCGGCCGGCTCTTTCGCATCGCGCAAGAGCATCGGCATGCTCGGCGAGGCGCTCGAGACCGCTTTCGTTGGCGCCTACATGGGTGCGGTCACCGCGCTCAAGAGCAACGAGCTCAAGGGTGTTGCGGCCGAGATCGGCGCGTGTGAGTCACGCCATCTGAGCGTCCTCACGAACATCGGCTCCGGTTCGATCGTGCCGGCTCCGGATCTGCCGAAGGTGCTCACGGCCGCTCAGGCGACCGCCGCAGTTACACCGTTCCTGATGTAGGTCGGCCCCTCCTGTACCCACCGCCGCCGGCGGCCTCTTGGTATCAACAGGGGGCCGTCGGCGGTTTCCCGTTTCGGGCTTAGGTGACCACAAGGAGCGCGTGCATTCCGCGCTCGTTGTGGTCGGCGATACCGCACCACAGGCGATAGCGCCCCTTGACGAGCGTGACCTCAACGTCGAAGTACGCGCCGGGCAGCACGTCGGGCGTCTTCCAGATCCGCCCTCCACCGATCCGCTGCAACTTGAGATCGTGAGGATCTTCACCAAAGTTGACAAGTTCAACGATCGCTCTGCCCGCATGCACCGAGTGGCGTGAGACCACGTAGGTGAACTCCTTCGCTGTCACCTGCACGCGGGTTGGTGCTGGTGGCGCGGCACGCGCCATGTACACGAGCATCAGCGCGAGGAGCGCGACTGCAACGATCACCTTCACGACTTGAGGAGTATCGGCCGCTCATACGCCGCGACGTTTGGCAGGAACCGGTTCGAGTCGACCCCGAACCACTGCTCAAAGATCGATGCGTAGATCGCCCGGAAGTCGGCCGTCGGGTTCAGGTTGCCGGAGCTGTTGACGCCTCCGGCCGAGAGCCCTGGATAGGCGCCGAGCTGCTTGCCGTTGACCTGCGTGCCGATCAAGAAGCCAAGGCCTGCCGAGCCGTGATCGGTTCCTTGCGAGCCATTCTCGGCGACGCGGCGCCCGAACTCTGACCACACATGAACGAGGACGCGGTCTGCGACGCCGCGTGCTTCAAGATCGCGCTGGAACGCAAGCAGCGAGTCCGAGGTCAGCTGGAGGTTCTTGTTGAGCGACGCAGCCTGTGTCGCGTGCGTGTCGTAGGAGCCTGGCGCCGTGATCGACACCGCCTTCAACGGCAGACCTGTCGCGATCATCGCCGCAAGGCTCGCGAGTCGATGCGGGAACGAGTCGCTCGACGCGGGGTAGGCAACCGGCGTCTTGAAGCCGTAGCCAAACGGATTGAGGCTGTGAGCGAGTTCATGCGAATTGAGGGCGATCTTTCCTGCTGTGCGAAGGCCGACGTCGGCGGAGTTCGCGTGCGCCGCACCGAGGTTGGCTGCCTCTTGGAAGATCGAACTCTCGAGCGGATGGCTGGGGAGCCCCGTGTACGAGAACGTGTACTGATCAGCGGCCTGGATCGTCGCCACCGGCACCTTCGTTGTCGCAAGCGAAGGCTGCAACGCGGTGTCGAGGCAGAGCCCCTGCAACGGGTTGTCGATGGTGCCTGCGTAATCCAAGAATCGGCCGAGCCATCCGGTGCGCAGGGTCGGGTCGGTCGCCCCGACCTCCCAGTAGTGCCTTGAGGTGAAGTGCGACTGGTCGGAGTTCGCGTACCCAATCGCAGGCAGCACCGAGACCTTGCCTTCGCCGTGCAAGGTCGCAAGGCCTGAGGCGGCCTGATTCCACCGCAAACGCGGGTCACCCGTGTACTGAATGCCGGTCCCCTGGCCGAGCGCGAGCGTCGGTCGCAGGCTGTAGTAGTTCTGCTCGCCAGCAGGGAAGAGGACAGACAGCGAATCGATCCCGCCAGCCAGGAAGACCGACACCAGCACCCGTCCCGATGCGGCTGCCGCCTCGGACGCGTTTGCGATGCCCTCGTCAAACGCCTGAGCAACGAGCGGGGCGCCCCCGTACACCGCCAGTGCAAGCCCCGCCGTCTTTGACACAAACGCCCGGCGCGTGAGCCCGGTGCCTGCCGGCATTGGCATGCCAGGCTCAATCTCGGGCAGCCCGTACCCGGCCTCGGCCACAGCGCGGCGGGAGCGGTTGCTCCGGGTGCAGTCGTCGCAGCTCATGCGGTCTGCAGGTCGGGGGAGGTCGCGATCAGGCGCCGGAGCGCTGTCTCGACGAGTGCCGGTGCGTTGCCCCGCTTCAACTGCGCCTTCGCGAACGCCAGCACGAGGGTCGAGGTTCGGTCGGTCAACGTCGGAAAGCCCCAAAACTGTGACGCCCGCTTAACAAGCTTCGCCGGATCCGACGGTGAGTCGGTGGGTGCACCGCCGCCCTGCACGAGCGTCGCGATGAACCATCGGGCACGGAACGTGCCGGTGTCGAGCCACTTCGAATCGTCCCAGCCGGACACATCCGGCGGATAGAAGAGCTGCTGCCCGGCGGCCTTCCCAAGCGACCACCACTGCGACGTGGTCACCGACATGCCACGCAACCGCATCAGGCCAGCGTTGAAGACGATCGGGGGCTTTGTCATGCGCGGCCCGTTGTAGAAGTCGGGGTGCTGCAGAATCGCTGTCACGACGGGCGCAATCTGGCGCGCCGCGTAGACCTCCTGAAGCGCTGTGAGTGTTGAGGCGTCGGGTGGCGTCGGCACGAAGTAGCTCCACAGCTTCGACACGAAGAACGACGGATGCGACGGATGCGTGAGACACAGGTTGACCGCGTCCTGCCACGCGTAATTACCCGGCTTACCGAAGATCGTCTTCGTTCCGGTGTCGTGGAGCGCAGCGTTGTAGACGAAGCTCGCAACCCCACGTGAGGCGGAGCCAGTCCAGCCCGTCAGGGCCCGCGCCTGCTCCCGCACATCCGTCTCGGTGTACGCCCCCCGGTTCGCGCCAAGCGTGAAGAGCTCCATCAGCTCGCGCCCGTAGTTCTCATTCGGCTTCCCCTTCGTGTTCTGGTTGCCGTTGAGCCACACGAGCATCGCCGGATCTTGCGTGACCGCCATCAGCAGGTCAGAGAACGAGCCGAGCGCGTACTGCCGAAACAGCTGGTTTTGGTTAAGCATCAGCTGCTGCGAGGCAACTGCCGCGTTGGAGGTCGCGAACCAGTCGTGCCATGCAAGCGTCATACGTTCAACAAGCGGAGCCCTCGTGCGCACCATGCGGTCGAGAAACCAGAGGTGATCGTGGCCATACGCGTCGTTCGGCGAAATCGCGCGACCCTTCTCGTCAACCGGCGCAGGACCAACGAGCTCCGTCGAAGCAGGCTGCACAAGCGACGCCACCGCCGCCTTCAACCCCAGCTTCGAGAGAGTGCCGGCCTCGCCTTGGCGCGCACCGAAACCCGCCCGCCACAGGAGCCGCTCGGCCTGCGCCTTGCCAAATGCCCCCGAGTAGACCGGTACCGCGGTCACACATCGATCCTATTGCCTCTGACCCGTGTGAACTAGACAAATTTCCAGTACTCGCGGACACACAGTGTGAAGATCCTCTAAGAATCGCGACGGTGGGGTTGTCTCGGCGAAATCCCCCTCTACCATCATCTGTGTCCGCCCTGCGCCTTCCATGAAGGAGTGTTCATGCGTCGCCTCGTTGCTCTCATAGCTCTCGCCGCCACCCTTGCGATCCCAGCGTTCGCGAGCGCCTCGCTCCGTGTCGGGCCGAACGCGGAAGCAGCAGTCCTCGCAGGCGAGCTGAAAGGGCAGATGCAGGCAAAGCTCGGCAAGCAGGTGTCGGGGATGGTGTTCACCAAGGTTCACTGCAACCTCCCTTCGGTCAGTGCGCTCAAGGCGACATGCCAGGCGCACTGGAAGATCGATCGTGCGCGCGAGATCGGCATCTACTACGTGAAGGTCGCCTACAAGACCGTCAAAGGCGGGGCCATCTCCGGATTTAAGTGGTCGACAACCGGCGTGACGTGCGCCGACGCGAAGACCAACAAGAAGCTCTCCTGCTGATCTGACGCAGCGCTACACGGCGCTGAGCGAATCGGCATCGCGGGCAACGAGCGCCGCATACTTCCCGCCCAGAGCAACGAGCTCGTCGTGCGTTCCCAGCTCGGCGATCGTGCCGCCATCGAGCACGACGATCTGGTCGGCATCACGAATGGTCGACAGCCGATGGGCGATCGCGATCGTTGTGCGTCCACGGACGAGCCCGGCAAGCGCCTCCTGCACGGCTCGTTCGGTCTGCGTATCGAGCGCTGAGGTCGCCTCATCAAGCACCAAGATTGGCGGGTTGCGAAGCACGGCACGCGCGATTGCAATCCGCTGCTTCTCACCTCCCGAGAAGCGATAGCCCCGCTCGCCAACTTTCGTTTCGTAGCCCTCGGGCAGCGAGACGATCAGCGGGTGGATCTGGGCTGCCTTCGCCGCCTCCTCCACTTCCTCGTCCGTCGCGTCGGGCTTCGCGAACCGCAGATTCTCGCGCACGGTTGCGTTGAACAGATACGTCTCCTGTGACACAACGCCGATCGTGTCGGCGAGCGCATCGAAGGTGAGCTCGCGCAGGTCGATGCCGTCCACCTTCACTGCACCGTCGCTCACGTCGTAGAGGCGCGACACCAGGTACCCGATCGTTGTCTTCCCGGCACCGGTCTCGCCCACGATCGCCGTCGTCGTTCCTGCCGGAATCTTCAAATCGATCGCCGAGAGTGCCCAAGGCCCATCGCCGTAGCGGAACCACACGTTCTCGAACGTGACGTCACCGCGAACGGTGTCGAGCGTCTTCGTTCCTTCTTCAATATCGATTGGCTCGTCGAGATACTCGAAGACCCGATCGAACAGGGCGAGCGAGCTCTGCACATCGATCGAAATGCTGAAGAGACTGCCAACCGGCGCGAACAGTCGTGTCTGCAGTGTCGTGAACGCGACCAGGGTCCCGATGTCGATCGTCGCGAAACCACGAGCGTCGGCGTAGCCGCCAAACCAGTAGACCGCGGCAGGCATGATCGCGAACGCCATGCCGATCGACGACATCATCCACCGGCCCGCCATACGGCTGCGCACCTCCAGATGGGCGAGCCGCTGCGACTCACCGTCGAACCGTTGAGCGAGCTCCGCAGATCGACCCATCGTCTTTCCGAGGAGGATCCCCGACACGGAGAGCGACTCCTGCACGAGCGCCGCGATATCCGCCATCGACTGTTGACGGACGGTCGTAATCTTCCGCCGCTGCTCACCCACGCGCCGGGCCATCACGACGAAGATCGGGAGCAGACCCAGCGCAACGAGCGACAGACGCCACTCGAGCAAGAACATTGCGATCACCGTCGCAAGCACCGTCGTCACGGTCGACATCACCGATGTTGCCGTCGAGGTCAGCACATTGTCGACACCGCCGATGTCGTTGGCGATGCGGCTCTGAACCTCGCCTGTGCGCGTCTTCGTGAAGAACGCGAGCGAGAGTCGCTGTAGATGCCGGTACACCGACGTGCGCAGATCGTGCATCACGCTCTGACCGACCTCGGTCGAGAGGTACGACTGGATCACTCCGACGACACTTGAGATCACCGAGATCGCAATCATCCCTCCGACAAGCGCCGACAGCAGACCGAGGTGTACCGACGGCGGATGCGTCTTCGTGTCGAACGCGTCGTTCAGGATTGAGCGCAGCAAGAACGGCGAGACGACGCCGAGCGCGGAGGAGAGCACGATCAGCACCGCAACGATGCCGAGCTTGTCCCAGTAGGCCCGGAACAGTCGACCAACCCTCCGCAGATTTGCCCGCCGAACTTCCGGGTCTTCAGGGCGCACGACGGTTTCGCGCGGAGAGAAGGCAGCACGTGGTCCAGGCATCGAACCTACGGTACCCCGCCTAGACCGGCTAGGGGTATCAGGCTCGGGGATCAGGCGGGCCGGCGGGAGCGCGAATCAAGCCCCTCGATTCGGCTGTCCCGTGGTAGCGCGCCCCAGCTGGTTCGGCGATCGAGCCAACACGGAGTCCCGCAGCGATCGAGTCGGCGACATACCGCTCGCGGCCGCGCGTTGTCGTCCAGAGGTAGATCTCCCGCTGGGGAAGATGGGTCATCGCCTCAACCCGCACGGTGGTTGAACGCATTCCCGTCACGACGGCGACCGGTATGGCCGCGAACGGCCAAAACAGACGATTGACGATCATCTGCGGCAACGCGATCAGCGGTGCAAAGCGGCCGAAGCGCTCACGCTGGACGCGGACAGGCCGCCGCCACTGTGGTGGCGGCACACGCGACACATAGATCTCCCACAGCTGCCCGCGCGGACCGTCGACGACGGCATACGGACGAAACACGCTCACGCCGTGGGTTCGCTCCGGGCGAAGCGATCGGGAAGACGAAAGAGTCGTGCGTCAAGCGACCACAGCCGGGCAGGCGCGAACACGAGCACCAGGCCGGGAAGTCCGAGCGCAACATCGCGCAACATCGTCCAGAGACCAACGTGTGACGCCTTCTGCGGAGCAAGCGACCCGAAGCAGCCGCAGTCGAGCTGCAGCCCTCGTGCCCATGCCTGCCCCTGGGCAATCAGGAAGACGACCATCAACGCCGTGGAGACGAGCGCGGTTCCGCGGATGAGCAGGCCGACCAGGAGGTACAGGCCGATTCCCGTCTCAAGGAACGGTAGCCCGTAGGCAAATGGCGCCACCACAATGTGCGGGAGCAGGTCGTACTTTCCGACCTGCTCCTTGAAGTGTCCGAGGTCTGCGAGCTTCGCGAGACCGGCCGTGAGCCAGACACCCGCCGCCACCATCCGGATGCCAAACCCGACAACCGGGAGCATCCGATCAGGCACCGGCCGCCTTCAACAGCTCCTGCTTGAGAAGCGCGGTTGGCTGTTCACCATCGCCGCGCCACGCGATCTTCCCTGCCGCATCGACGATGTAGAAGGTCGGGAAGTACTGGACGCGGTACGCCGTGGTCACCGGGCCCGCGGCACCGGGACTCGTAAACGATCCCGCCTTGGAGCTCGGATCGAGGAGCGCCGGGTAGGTCATGCCGTAGTACACGTGGTAGGCGTAGACGCTTGGGGCTGTCTCTCCGTCGGCGTTGATGGCAACAAATGCGACTTGGGATTTGGGTAGCGACGCGTAGAGCGTTTCGATGTACGGCTGGTTCGCATCGCAATGCGGACACCACGTCGCGAAGAACTCAACAAGGACAGCCTTGCCCTTGAACGAGGCGAGGCTCACCGAATCGCCGATTGGGGTCTTCAACGTGAAGTCCGGGGCTGTCGTCCCAACCGCGAGCATCTCGGTGCTTGACGGCGGCTGTCCAGCCGATGCGGGCTTGTCTTCTACAAGACCTGTTCCCGGCTCAACCCTCGGAGCAAACCCAACTTCCTGCGCCGCCTTGATCAGCGAAGCGGGAGCCGACGCATCGGCCGACGAGATCGTGCCGCTCGCCTTCGGAGCGGTCGTCGAACTCTGGGTTGCGATGATCACCCCGACAACGACGATCGCGATGATCGCCCCGATCAACGTGAACGTGAACACCTTCCGCTTCATCTCTGCGGCACGTGCGGCAGCGGATGGCGGAGGGGTCGACGTCGTGCGCCGCGCAGATTTCATGTGGGAGTTCTTACCCATACTCAGGCTCCTTTCGAGAGCTCAGCGAGGTCGTGGAGCACCTGGGCTGCCGTGACATCCGATCCATACACAGCGCGCTCGCGACCTTTGGCATCGATCAGCAACTCGAAGGCCGAGTGCGTGACGGTGCCAGAGGCTCCAGGTGTGACGGCTACGTGGTAGCCCTGCCAGACCGGCAGAAGTTCGGCGCGGCTGCCGATCGCGTACGTAAAGCGAGAGACGAGTTGGTGCACCTCGACGTACTGGGCAACTGCCGCCCGCGTGTCGTTTCTCGGGTCGACGGAGATGCCAACCACGGTGAGACCCGCGTCCTTTGCAGCTTGCTGCTTCAGAGCCTGATTGAGGTTCTGGGCGATCAGCGGGCAGACGTCGGGGCACTCGGTGTAGAGAAAGGCAACGACAACCGGGTGTCCGAGATTCGCGGCCATCGTGACGACGTTGCCGCGCTCATCGTGCAACGCGAAATTGGGGGCGGCAGGCGGCGGATCGAGCGCTGTGCCGACGAACTCCGGCTTCGGCTTGCTGCCGCAGCCAGCCAATGCGACCACGCACCCAACCAACAGACAACCCATGAAAGCGCGCCTCACGCATCCCTCCTCTTGAGACGTCGACGGATGAGAGTTCCACTCACGGCGAGTGCGGCGGCAAGCAGCGCGCCTCCCGCGATGAGAAGCCGGTCGCGCATCGTGTGCGAGCCAGCCCCGCCGGTTGCATCAACCGAAAGCGTCAGGCCGTGCGCCGCCGCTACCGCCCGCACGGCGTCGGAGGCTGCGCGCACGAGCGTCGCACCTTCCGCATCTCCGGGCGGCGTGAGCTTTTCGATCGCCGCCTTGTCGGCGGCCGGGACGCCCTTCACCGAGTAGAGCCCGTAGCCGTTTGGCATCACCACGATCAGCTCTCGCTTCATGTAGTAGAAGAGCTCTTGGGCAAGGAAGTGGGCGTAGGTTTGGGGTTTGCCGAAGAGGCTTGGCACCGCCCCAAGGTCGTAGCGCGTACCGATGACCGCGACTTTCAACTCCAAGCCTTTCTTGGCGGCGTTCGCAAGCAGCCCCTTGAGAGCTGCAGTGTCCGCCTCGTCGATCTTCAGGTCGAACGGCAGGAAGACGTCTGAGCCGAGGAGGTAGTCGCTTGCCGGATCGCCATCCGAGCGCGCCGCGCCTGGGGCGACAAGAGCTACCGCCGCGATCACGGCAAGCAGAGCGAGGGGTGTGAAGAGACGTCTAGCCAAGTGCACTCCGAAGCAGCGAGATGGCCACAAGCATCGCGACCGAGCCCGCCACGAGAGCGACGATACCGGCGAGCAGAAGGAGTCCGACGTGGCCGCGCATCAGCCACCTGCCCGATCAACGATGAGGGCGCCAAACGACCGGCCGCCCCGAGGCGTAATCGTGAAGTTGAGCGCCCAGTGGCCAACCATTACGAGTGCCGGCGCGGTCCGGGTATACCGCCCCGCTGCCGATTCGGTCAGGACGTACTGCTGCTCGCCCATTTCCATGTCAAGCATGGTGAACGACAGTTTCACCGCGGCATCCCGCACCGGTGTTCCGTTCCGTGACACGTCAACTGTGAATGCGTTTGGAACGGCAGCGCGATTTGGGGCAGCGACGAAACGTAGCGTGTATCCCCCAGTCTTCACTGTGTGCGCCACCTCGCCCGGGCCAACACGCGCGAGCGCTTTCGACTCGAGTGCCAGCGCCTTCGCAGGCGGCGCAAGGCTCGTGAGGAGCGAGGCGCCCACGACCGCACCGATGACGACAACCGTCTCAAGACCCACGAGACGGCGCAGCAGGATCACCTCTCTGCCGACCGTATGGGAGCGAAGGCGAGGCCGCACGCGCAGCAGGTTGCAGGCCGCAGCGACGACGGCGATCAGAAGCAGTGCCGCCTTGACGATGATCGTCTGACCGTAGGAGGTCTGCCAGAGCGCGCCCAGCGTTGGGAGATGCAGCACCGAAGACCACACGCCGCTCGCGAGCAGCACAACGACGGACGGAAGCGCGACCGCGGAGAATCGTGGGACGATCGACGCAAGCCCTTCACGGCGGTGCTCAATTCCGAGACCGATCGCAAGCACCATGAGGCCAACGAGTCCCCCGAGCCAAAGCGCTGCCGTCGCGAGGTGAAGCCAGTCAAGGCCGAGCGCGACCGCACGCGGGGCAGTCTGCGCGGCATGACCCGCAGCACCAGGGATCAGCAGGAGCGCTACCGCGCCAACGAGAGCACCGGCGGTGGCAAGAAGTTCAGCGATCGTTCGCTGCGACCGCCCGGAACGATCGACCCACAGCGCTGCACCTGCAGCGACCGCGAAGAGTGCGAGCGCGATCTCGAGGTCAAGGAACGCACGTCCAAACGCCGACACATGCACAAGCGGCAGCACCGCCCCGAGGTCGAAAGGTGAGCGGAGGGCGAATCGAGCGGTTGCAACATCAACGTAGAGCGGTGTTGCCGCAAGGCCGACGGCGGTGGCGATCACAATCGCTCGGTCAACCGATCGGAACGACACATCGGGTAGTCGGGCCGCAAGGGGACGCAGCAGGACTACCCGAAAGACAAAGAGTCCGACCGCCAGCAAGACGGCTAGGAAAACCACGGTGCGAAACCCGACAAGGCCAGGTGTCGCGACAGACTCCGACACCGATGGCACCGCGAACTGTGGTGCGGGGCCCGGGTTTGGCCCTACGGCGAAGGTGAACGCTCCACGCACCGGATGACCGTCGGCGGAGATCGCGCGCCAGTAGACGAGGTACCACCCTTCGTCCACGTGCCTGATCGGCACGACGATCGTTCGCGGGTCGGTGGTTGACCTGGTGGGCTTCCCCACAACCTCCTGCGAACCTTGCGCGTCGGTCACCGACACGATCGCAAAGCGGGGTTCAACCACCTCATCGAACGTGAGCTGCACCGAGGTCGGCGATCCACCTACAAGTCCGCTCGCCGACGGCACCGTTCGCACGAGATACGCGTGCGCCGATGCCGCCAGCGGGCAGGCCAAGGCAACCGCAGCAACGGCCAACCATGCCGTGATGCGACGGCAGCGGCTCACGCGAGCGAACGTCCTCCACGTGAGGCAATCGCCACGGCACCAGCAACGAGGCCGAAAGCACCAAGGACGATGGCGATGATGTCGAGCGTGTTACTCGAGCTACCGCCTCCGCCGCCGAGCGAGGTCACGGCGGAGATGACGGGCGCCGGGTCGTCGGAGCCGACGGCGCCATTCCAGTCGACGACAGTCCCATCCGAGTACGTCTGTTCAACCTGGAAGGTGTAGGTGCCGGTCGACTCAGGCGAGGCCAGGAAGCCAAACACCGAGTCTTCACCTGTCGGCACCGCTCCACCCGTCCACGTCACCTTCTGCACAACTGCCTCCTCACCTGAACCCGTCGCCTCGACCGCTCGCTTCCAGCCAGCTGCTGGCTCAAACGAGTCGATGGCGAAGCCTTCGGGGACGGTGAGGACGATCTTCGTCGTCGTCGCACCCTCTGCTTCGGTTGGCACTGCCAACGTGAAATAGCCAAGGTCGTTGGCCTTCGCGGTCAAGGGGCTAATGACGGCGTGCGCTGAAGCGGCGGCCGCGACAATCAGTGCAGCGAACATTGCTGCAACGACAACGGGAACTCGGGGTGCAGAACTCATGGATCGAACTCCTCTCATGGCGTGACGGGGATGGTGAACGGGGCGGTCAGCACGTGACCGTCGATCTCGCATTGCAGAAAGAGCCGCCAAGTACCGCCGGCGGGAACGAGCACTCCGACGTCAAGCACCCCCGGTGTCGTCTGCTTGCCGGTGACGTTGGCTCCACCGAGGATTGACGTGCAGCCGTCCGCCCCGGGTGCACAGACGTGGGTGTGGAAGTAGTCGAGCGTGCCCTTACGGAAGAAGATTGCGTGGGCGAGCGCGCCGAGCCACGGCGTGATCGTCGCCGGCTTTCCATCAGGCCCCGTCACCGCGATCTTCAGATAGCCGGCCTGGATCGCCTTGAGTTTCGCGGCGTGTTCCATCGTGAACCGGTACCCGGACACGGTGACCGACCCACCGGGAGCTGGAAGGACAGTTGGTGCCGCAGCCCCGCGTACCGTGATCGTGCGGAACAGTTGGAAGTTCGGCTGCGTCCGCGCATCGGCGGGGTAGACATCGACGACGACGCGGTAGCGGCCAGGGGCCGGGAACGTCACAGGGATCGCGAGCTTGCCATCGGCCCCGACAGGCGGATGGACGTGAATCAGGTACCCAAGGTCTGATCGAACGAAGATCAGGTGGATCCCCGTGTGGGGACCCGAACCTGTCTTGAACTTCTTCATCAGCGCCCCATCGGGCTGCTCGATCCCAAACGACACCGTGGTTGGCTTGCCTGCAACCGGAACGACGGCAGGTGCGAAGTCCGCGATCGAGTAGGTCTTGGCCGCGCCGATCGTGGGGAACGACGAACTCGACGACCCTCCACAGCCCGTGACGAGCATGACCGCAATCGCCGCGACGACGCCAAGGGGAATGAGCCGGCAGAGACGGTGCATCACGATCCTTTCGGGAAGAGGAAGAAGCTGTGTGGCGGGATCAACGGCCCAACCTCAAGCACGATCTGTGCATTTGGAGTGAGCTCCACCGTTCGCACATCACCTGGCACGCGGTGACCGGCGACATAGACGCGCACCGCGCCGACAAACGCGAGGAGCCGGTTCGGCGCGAGCCGCTGGCCCCACACGCGGAAGAGGTCACCGACGGTGAGTCCCGCGCGACCAACCTGGACGATCCCGCCGGGCGCCACCGTCCGAACCTCGGCGACGCATGTGGCCGATCGACGGCCGATATCGGAAGGAACGACGAGCGCCCTGCCTTCGGCAAAGAGCTCGAGGTGGACACGGAAGTGCGAACGACTGCTCACGCAGAGATAGCTCGGGGTGGCGGTTGTCTGGGCCGCCGGGCGGAAGCGTGCGCCGCTGCCGATCCGAGTCGGAACGACGGCGGGATCTCCGCCGAGGGCAACTGCAGCGAGCACCGCGATCACGTCCTTCCCCCACGGAGCCGCGGCGCGTTCGCTCGTTGACGTTGCGACGCATGGGGGGTCGGGGAGTCGCCTATGAAGCTGAGCACGGCAGCAATTCCGCCGGCGACGATCGCCACGAGACACATGATCCTGGCGGCGGTTCCGGGCAATGCCGAGATCACATTGCCGTGCCAGAAGACTGGCAACGAGCCGAGAGATGCAGCGACCGCGATTGCCCCGATCACCCCTGCGACATGCACGCGTCGGCGCCCTGCCGACCGCAGAAGCAGCACGACGAGAACAGCTCCGATCACGACACCCGACCCAATCTGCAGCCAGCTGACGCCGCCCGTCGGCGCATCCCGAGCGGCGAACGTCGTCACGGCGATGAGCGCAGCAGCACCGCCACCCGTGCCAAGGATCACGACCACGAGGTCACGCAGGCCGCGCCGTGCTCGGACTAGGCCCGCGAGGCCGACCGCGGTCATCGCGGCGCACAGGAGCCACACCACCCCCGACGGTCGTGCGACCCGTTCGAAGCTGCCGCCGACCGTTGTTGCGCGACCACTCACCTCGACGGGAATCACGAATCGCCCCGCCGGCCCTGGCGTCGAGACGCGAGGCGGCTGCAGCCGATGCTCGTGCCACGAGATCGTTCGCCCGGTCGATAGGCGCACCCAGCCCGACCGACCAGGTGCAACGACCTTGTCGGCAGTTGCCGTGGGTGAGGCTGCATTCGCCCAGACGCCTGTGTCGTCGATTCGCAGCAGCGGTTCACGAAGCACACCCCGAATCAGGACAGCGACACCTGGGTCGGCCGTCACCTGGAGTGCGCGATCACCGTCGAGGATCCGAAGGTGGACACCTGTGAGCGCCGCCGACGGTGCGTCGAGTGTCAGTCGATAGTCGAGCGCAACCGTCGCTGTCCTGCCATGGGCAAGCGCCGACGGAGCGCCAACAAGCGCCAGAAGGAGGCAGGTGAAGACGGCTCGGCGCACGCTACGAGGCGGTGAACTGGAACGTGGCCTTCTCGCCGCCGACACCAACCGCAACCGTGTAGCTGTGCCCAACGTGGATGTCCACGTTGTTGCCGAAATGGATGTCAGAGGCGGGCTCCCCAACCCCCTTCATCTTCACGACAGTCAGTAGGTCGGCCATTCCTTTCGCGGTCTTATCCGTGATCGCGATCTTCGGCATCACGGTCGTCACTGACTTGCCGGTGGCATTCGACGTGATGTGCACCTCAAGGTGGCGAACAGCTCCCCCCATTCCTGAGCTCATGTCCATCGCCATTGAGCCGCCAACCATCACCTCGCCGCTCTTCAGGTGCTTCGCCTTCGCTTCGGCCGGCGTATACATCGGCTCCTTTGAGCCAAGCGACAACGTGACCGTGTACGACGCGGTCTTCTGGGTAAGTGTCGGTCCGGCGAACGCGGAACCAACGGTGGCAAGCGCACCAAGTGCGGCAACGACGCATGCGAATTTGCGCATGAGGCACTCCTTTCGGGTCGGATAGAGGAGGCGCCACTCGGGTGAGTGGCGTCCGGGCGGCCCGCGGAGCGAAGCTCGACTAGGCCGCGAAAATCGACTGCGCGGGCGGGCCGCGGCCCTGCCAGCCAAACGCGACGCCGGCGAGTACCCGCGTACCTTCGACGAAGGCGTGGCGCACGGAAATCGCCCACCACACCCGTGAGGCCCGCGACCGCACAGCAAACTCAACGAGGTCGTCGACGAGCCCAACAGAGGCGGCAATAACGGCGCCGAATGCCAGGGCCAGGACAAGCGCCCACCAGCCGCCATGGCCAAACACGCCCGTGAATCCGGACGGGTGCCCCGACGCGACGTACTCCTCAAGCGTCTCTTGCACGACGTACAGACCGATGAGAGCGACCGTCGAAGCGGCCCACACCGCGGTGAATGCTCGGCGGGTCGGCGTCGCGACACCGTGGAGGCCTGCCGAGATCCGCAGGATCCCGCTCCCGATAGCGAAGGCGAGGAGCAGCGCGAGCCACGGCGCGAGCGAGTTCACATACCCGTGGCCCTGCGCGGCCAGGGCCTGACCCGCCGACGAGCCATACCCGAGGAGGTAGCGCAACTGATGCACGGCGAGCGCAGCAACAGGCAGCAGCAACAAGCCGCGACCAGCCAGAAATCCGCGTGCGCGCCCAAGCGGCATGACGCAAGGGTAGCCGCAGCCTGACCCACCCGACTCCGAGAAAACCCGAAGCGTTAGCTGTGGGTGGCCGCAGTCGGAGCGTTCGAGGTGGGATCCTCGTCCTCCGCAACAGCGTCAAGCTCGGCCTGGAGCGCCGGTGTAATCGGGGCCGCCCGGTAGGGCTGCTCGTCTGCCTCGTCGGTCTCGTGGTAGACGCTCTCGGCGTTGACCTCCCAGATGTCGTGGTGGGCTCCCGCAAGGAGGTTGTCCACCGCGCGCATCGCGGTCAGCATCGAATGATCCGAGTTGTTGTACCGATGAAGTCCGTTGCGGCCGACCTGCTGCAGATTCTCGATCGTTGCGAGCCATGCTCGAATCGTCTCGACCCGCTCCGCGTAGTCGACGTCGTAGATCGGGTAGGCCTTCGGCACGCGCGTCACAAACCCACGTTCCACCTTGCTACGCGGGCAGAGCCCGAGCTGTTCAAGCTCCGCCGCCGCAAGCTCGACGAGAGCGTCGTCATCGCTCGCCCAGAGCTCGTCGCCCTCGAAGCAGAAGTACTCAAGGCCAACGCAGGCCTTTGTCGGGTCGGGAACCATCCACGGGCTCCACGAGCGGTAGTTCTGGATCCGGCCGACCTGCACCGCCGGCTCATGAATGTAGATCCAGTTGTCAGGGAAGAGATCCTCCCCGTCAACGACGAGGGCGACCGTCAGGAAGTCGCGATACCGCAGCCCGCGCGCTGCCTCGACGACGTCGGCTGGTGAGGCCGGTCGTGCCATCGCGACCATCTCGCGCAGCGGCAGCGACGAGATCACGTAGTCCGGGTTGGCGTACGAACCGGTCGGCGTCTCAACCGACACGATGCGGCCTGCCTCAATGTCGATCGCGGTCACGGGCGACTCGAGCAGCACGTCACCGTTTGCCTTCTCGATCGCACCTGCCATCGCATCCCACATCTGGCCGGGGCCGAACCGCGGATAGTTGAACTCGCCGATCAGACTCTTGACCTTGTTCCCCTTGTTCCCAAAGAACGCCGCCTTCGCAGCTGAGAAGAACGACAGGCCCTTGATCCGCTGCGCTGCCCATTCGGCGCGGATCTCGGTCGTCGACACACCCCACACCTTCTCGGTGTACGACTTGAAAAACAGCTGGAACAGTCGACGGCCAAAGCGGTTTGAAACCCAATCTTCAAACGACTCCTCACGCCGCTTCGGCAACAGTGCGGCCCGCGCGTACGAGGCGATGCAACGTGTGAGCTCCACCGGGCCGAGCTTCTTGATCACATCGGGCCCACGCAGCGGGTAGTCGAGATACCGGTTGTTCCAATAGATGCGCGACATACGGGGTCGCTTCAGGAACTCGTCGCCGAGCACTTCGTGCCAAAGCGTGTCAACCTCAACCGACTTCGTGAAGAAGCGGTGCCCACCCAGGTCGAAGCGATACCCATCACGTTCGACGGTCTTTGCGAGACCACCCAGCTGCGCCTCGGCCTCAAGCACAGTCACGTCCCGGCCGACCTTCGTCAGCAGGTACGCCGCGGTTAGACCGGCAGGTCCACCGCCGAGGACGATCGTGCGCCCCCCGATATTGGAGTCATCGCTCATCTCGAAGTGTCGCCCCCTACCGCGCCAGGGATGCTAGACGAACGAACGAAAACAAACGCTTGGAGTGGCTTCCAGTAGTTCTTCTTGCGGGCAATCTCGTCGGTCTGAATCACAGCGACCCTGCGAAAGCGCCGATCGGCCTCGATGGCGGCAAGCCACCGCGCCGATGTCCCGTACACGAGCTTTGTCCAGGGCGCATCCCACGCGTGGTAGTCGCGAAAGACCGGAGTGACGACAACGAACCGCCGCCCGACTGGGACATCACCAAGGATCGCGAGATCCTGGGAAGGTGTCGCAGCTTTCAGATGCTTGAGCGCGTCTCTCCAATCCATCACCCTCGGGTCTGCAACCGGCCCAAGCGTTGTCAGATAGCGGTATTGAGGTCCGAAGTAGTACCGAAGCACCGGAGTCTGTTCTGGATGGGTCGTCACGATCAGGTCGCCCGGGCGAAGCTCGGCTGAGACCGCGCGAGCAATCTGCTTCGCGTTCGACTTCTCGTCCTTGACGGAGAAGCCTCCCCAAAGAAACAGCACGAGGATGAATGACACGAGGCCAGGTCGCCCAACCTTCACGAAGCCCGCGGCGGCCAACAGCAACAGCGGTCCGGCGATCACGCCGAGGTAGCGCCCCGTCCATGCTGGCGTGAACTGCGAGCCTGTCCACGCCACCAGGATCGTGACAGCGCCCGCCACGGCGAGCAGCCGAACCACATCGCGCGACGGGCCTCCGGCTCGTGCGAGAAGCGCAAGTCCCGCGCACCCCGCCACTGCGAATGCCATCAACGGCCCATCGCCCGCGAGCACCGCGCCCGGTGCAAGAACGAGGGCGTGAAGGTTCGGGCTGGTCGTCCACGGGGCCCCGGTGTGCGCAGCCTGCTTCAGCAGCGTCGGGAGCCACGGCGCGTACACCACTGCCGCACCGAGCGCCACAAGGGCTCCATCCCAGCGCAGGCGGTCACGCGCGAACACAACCGTTGCAACCCCAAACCCGATGGCGAGAAAGAGGCCCCAGTTGTGGGTGAGCACGATCGCATCAATCGCGAGAGCAAGAACAGGCAGCCACCGTCGCCGCCGCAGAACGATCCCGCGAATGTATGCGCCGGTCACGAGAAACGACAGGCCCGCGGCGAGCGTGTACATCCGCGTCTCCTGCCCGTAGTAGGTCAGATATGGATCGAGGGCTGCAAGCGTCGCGGCGACCAAGCCGACTGCGCGCCCGAACACCGGCAGACCGACCCAGTAGGCAAGCGGAACACACGCAAGCGCAAAGGTCAGGGAGAGCGCATGGGTCGCAGCCTCCGAGTCGCCGAACACGCCGATCCACGCATGAAGCAGGAGGTAGTAGAGCGGCGGTGCGCCGTCTTGGTGCAGAACCTGCGGGATCGTCGTGAACGCGTGGTGCGCGATACCAACCGAAATCCCCTCGTCGATCCAGAACGCGCCGCCGAGATCGGTCGTGCGCATCGCAACGGAGATGCCAAGCAGCCCCACGAGCAGCGCGGCAGCGCGGGCCGAGCTCGTCTCAAGAACGCTGAGGTTCTCGCTCCCGATACGCCGCACAACCTGGCGAAGAGCCCTCATTGACGCCACCGGTCGCCCGCGCACCCGGGCCGGACGAGCATCCGATCAGCCTTGCTGCGGAAACGCGGCGTGCGACGCCTTCGACGTGAGGCTCGCGACCACGGGCTTCCCGTTGACCGAGCACGCCACGTCAACTGACTCGTTCTTGCGGTACGTGCCAGCGATTCCGAGGAAGATCGAGAGCCAGCGCATCAGTCCGAGCTTCCCCTCCTGCTCCAGCTCGCGCGGAAAGAGCAGAGCGCGCTCGTCATCGACCGTGTAGTCGGTCCCCTCGGTTTGCAAGATCCCATTGACGTAGACGTCGAATGGTCGGGCCACGTACTCGGGCAGCTCTAGGCGCGTCGTTGTCTCCACGCCTATACGATGCCAGCTGGCGTGGGTCGGAGAGCTGCCGTAGTCGCACTCGCAGTAGTCGCGGTCCTGCTGGTGCCCGCTGCGACTGCGTTTGCGGGAAACGGCGGACTGCTGCCTCCGCCTGCCCATTCGCCGAACGCGCACCGCATTCGTGACGCGTACGTGTTCGTGATGATCTTCGTGGGCGTGGTCTTCGTGATCGTCGAGGGCGCGCTCCTCGTGCTGATCACTCGATATCGGCGCGGCAAGCGCGACCGAACCCAGGAAGGACCACAGATCCATGGCTCGACCCGCCTCGAAATCCTCTGGACGGTTGTGCCGGTGGTCATGCTCACCGCCATCTGCGGCTACATCTTCTACAAGCTCCCGGGAATCAACGATGCGCCGCCTGCCGCGGCTGCAAACCAAACGACGATCACCGTCGAGGGTCACCAGTTCTACTGGCTGTTCCGCTATCCGAACGGTGCTGTCTCGATCGGGACGATGATCGCGCCCGCGGGCGACGTCGTGCACGAGAACATCACTGCACCCGCGTCCGAGGTGAACCACAGCTGGTGGGTCCCGGAACTTGGTGGCAAGACCGACGCCATCCCGGGCCAAACCAACCACTCGTGGTTCCAGGCGCCGATCGGCACCTACGTGGCGCGTTGCGCGGAACTCTGCGGGATCCAGCACGCACTGATGGATGCGACGGTCAAAGTCGTCCCGCGCGCCGAGTACGAAGCGTTTATCGCGGCACGGGCAGCTGCACCCGGCGGCCTTGATGTCGGCAAGGAAGAATGGCAAGGCGTCTGTTCATCCTGTCACCGCCTGAACGAGACCTACGTTGGGCCTGCGCTTGGCGGCAACCCGCTGCTGCGCGACCGCGACGGAATCGAGAACCTCGTGCGTCACGGCCTCCGCCAGATGCCCGCCGTCGGCGAGAACTGGTCGCCCGAACAGATCGATGCATTGATCGCCTACACAAAGACACTGCCGAAGCAAAAGGCCAATGGCTTCCAAAGCTAACCATCACCCGTCCGCGGCCCGACAGCGATTTGGCTCCGACTGGCGTGCGGGGCGGATCACCGCCTGGCTCACGACCGTCGACCACAAGCGCGTGGGCCTGCTCTACATCTGGACGACCCTCGGCTTCTTCGCCGTCGGTGGCGTCCTCGCGCTGCTGATGCGCGCACAGCTCGCGACCCCCAACGAGAACTTCCTCACGCGCGGCTCGTACAACCAGGTACTCACGATCCACGGAACGACGATGATCTTCCTCGTCATCGTCCCGATCCTTGCCGGTTTCGGAAACTTCCTTGTCCCGTTGATGATTGGCGCCCGTGACATGGCGTTCCCGCGTCTGAACGCTCTCTCCTACTGGCTCTTCCTGCTTGGCGGCATCGTCTTGCTCTCGAGCTTCTGGGCGGGCCATGGCGCAGCACAAGGCGGCTGGACGTCATACGTTCCGCTCTCGACCCTGCATATGCCCGGGCACGGCGAGGACTTCTGGATCCTCGGCCTCCACATCCTGTCGATCTCGTCGCTCGTCGGAGCAATCAACTTCATCGTGACGATCCACAACATGCGCACCTCGGGCATGACCTGGACGCGCATCCCGCTCTTTATCTGGGCGATCCTCACCTACGCGTGGCTGCTTGTGATCGTGCTGCCGACGCTCTCGGCAGGGCTGACGATGATGTTGCTCGACCGACAGTGGGGGACGCACTTCTTCGATCCGGTCCACGGTGGCAGCCCGATCCTGTACCAGCACGTGTTCTGGTTCTTCGGGCATCCCGAGGTCTACATCATGATCCTGCCCGCGATGGGGATCATTTCGGAGATCATTCCGGTGTTTGCCCGCAAGCCGATCTTTGGCTACAAGGCGGTTGCCTACTCGACCGTCGGGATCGCGTTCTTCTCGCTGCTTGTGTGGGCCCACCACATGTTCTCAACCGGGCTTCCCGTCGGGCTCGACTCGTTCTTCATGTTGAGCTCGATGGTGATTGCCGTCCCGACAGGCGTGAAGATCTTCAACTGGCTCGCAACGCTCTGGCGCGGGAACATCTCGTTCGACACGCCAATGCTCTGGTCGCTCGGGTTCATCGGCGTCTTCACGCTCGGTGGACTGTCCGGCATCTTCCTCGCCGCGTTCCCCATTGACTGGCAGCTCACTGACACCTACTTCGTGGTCGCACATCTGCACTACGTGCTCTTCGGTGGCTCGATGTTCGCGGTCTTCGCTGGCCTCTACTACTGGTGGCCGAAGATGTTCGGGCGGCTGCTCGACGAGCGGCTCGGGAAGCTCCACTTCGCACTGGTGCTGATCGGCTTCAACGTGACGTTCCTGCCGCAGCACTTTCTCGGACTGCTCGGAATGCCCCGGAGGGTCTACACCTATCGGCCGGGCGGCATCTGGGAGGTCTACAACGTGATCTCCACCGTCGGATCGTTCTTGATGGCAGTGGGCATGCTCGTCTTCGTGCTGAACGTTGTGATCACGGCACGTTCGGGACGCCGGGCATCGAACGACCCGTGGCTCGCAGATACGCTCGAGTGGTACACGACCTCACCGCCACCAGCATGGAATTTCGATCGCCTCCCCTACATCTCGAATGCACGCCCACTGCGCGACGTTCGTCGGCGCTTGGAGGCTGAGCGGTGGAAGTAAGAAGCGATCCGGAAGTCGTCGGCCTTTTCGGCCGTCTCACCGCGGTCTTCGCGGTTGCGGCAACCGGCCTCGCGGTTGTGTCAGGAGCAGCTGATTGGGGAACAACCCACAGCGTCCTTGCGGCCGTAGCGTTGCCGCCGCTCGCAGCGCTCGCGATCATCGCCTGGATCTCGGCGCGTCGACTGTTCTCGGGCGCGATCTTTGCGCTCGCGACATTCGGACTCGCCGCGTTGCTGACAACGAAGAGCGTTCACCTCGCCGCCGCATCGGTCGCATTCGCAGCCGCGGTCTATGTCTGCGCCCTCAGCTTCCGCACAGCCCGTGACTCAAGCCACGGCAGCGTTTCGGACTACGTTGAGCTGACAAAGCCGCGGGTCATGAGCCTGCTGCTCCTCACCGGCGCGGCAGCAACGTTCGTCGGAGCGGACGGCGTTCCGCGCGCAAGCATCTTCGTGCTCACGATGGTCGGCCTCGCGCTCGCCTGCGGTGGCTCGGGTGCCCTGAACCACTACCTCGACCGCGACATCGACCCGCTGATGGGTGAGCGCACTGCCGCACGGCCCGTTGCTGCAGGCCGCGTTTCGCCCGAGTCTGCACTTGAGTTCGGCCTCGCGCTCTCGGCGCTCTCATGGGTGCTGCTTGACGCGCTTGTCAATCTGCCAACGGCGACCCTCGCCCTTGCCGGCAACCTCTTCTACGTCTTCGTCTACACCCGCTGGCTCAAGCGCTCGACGCATCAGAACATCGTGATCGGCGGAGCGGCAGGCGCCGTCCCGCCCCTCGTCGGGTATGCCGGCACCTCAGGGCACATCGGCTGGGCCGCGATCGTGATGTTCCTGATCGTCTTCATCTGGACCCCGCCGCACTTCTGGGCGCTCGCGCTGATGATCAAGGAGCACTACGCCGCCGCAAATGTTCCGATGCTGCCGGTGGCGAAGGGTGATGAGGAGACGACCCGCCAGATCGTTCGGTACTCGTGGGTGATGCTTGGGCTCACGCTTGTACCAGTTGCATTCGGTGTCTTCGGACTCGTCTACGGCGGGCTCGCGTTGCTGCTTGGCGGCGTGTTCATGGTCTACGCCCTACGCCTGCGCCGTGACCCGATTCGTGAGCGAGCCGTGAGCCTCTTCCACTATTCGATGATCTACCTCGCGCTGCTCTTTGTGGCGATGGCCATCGACGTGGTGATCCTGTGAGCCAGGCTCCGGACTCGCTGCACGACCCGGTCGAGACGACGCCAGAACTCGACCGTAAGAACGTTCGGTTCGGCCTCGGCCTCTTTACGCTGTTCCTCGTGCTCTTCGGTGGAACGTTCGGCGTAGGTTGTGCCTACCTCTGGCTCTCCTGACGCCTTCACGCGGGCGGAGCAGCCGGTAATGGAGCCTGTCCCGCCCGGCATCTTCATCACGCAGTGCGACCCCGCGACGCCGGTGGCGCCGGGACGGCGGCTTGCGGTCAAAGATCTGTTCGACACGGCGGGGGTGCGCTCCACCTACGGTTCGGCTGTCTTCGCCGAACACGTTCCGACGGTGTCTGCAAGTGCGGTCACCCGTCTCGAGCAGGCGGGTTATGTGATGGTCGGGAAGACGAACTTGCACGAGTTCGCCTACGGCATCACCTCCCAAAACGACCACTATGGGACGGTCCCGAATCCAGCCGCTCCAGGTCGAAGCTCAGGCGGCTCGAGTGGCGGTTCGGCCGCCGCGCTCGCGGGCGGCCATGCCGACCTCGCGCTTGGAACCGACACAGGCGGCTCGATCCGGATCCCGGCGGCCTGCTGCGGCATCGTCGGGTTCAAGCCAACCTTTGGCCTGGTGGCGATGGACGGGGTGTTCCCGCTCGCGGCAAGCTTCGACCATGCTGGGCCGATGGCCCGCGACGTCGATGGCTGTGTCACAGCGATGCGCCTACTTGTGCCAGAGCGGGCGTGGAGCACCCACGTCGCGCTTGGTTCACTCAAGGTTGCCCTGGCCTGGACGGAGCTCGCCGATCCGCTGATCCGTGAGCGCGTCGCGCATGCCGCATCGCTCCTCGGGGTCGTAACCCCTGTTGACTTCCCCGAACCGATCGGGACACTTCCAGCCTTCCAGCAAGAGATCGCCGATGTTCACCGTGATCTCTACGCCGAGTTTGGCGAGCTCTACGGCGAGTCGATTGGCATCAAGATCGAACGGTGCCTTGGCGTCTCCGAGGCTGAGGCAACCCTCGCGCGCTCCGAGCGCGAGCGATACGCCGAGCGAGCCCTCACCGTGCTCGGTAGCGCCGACGTTCTCGTCACGCCGACACTCGCCTTCCCAGCCCCTGCATCGGACGTCGACGAGCTTGAGGTGCGCGACAGCGTCGTGCGGTTCACCTACCCGTTCGACGTGCTTGGTTGGCCCGCGATCGCACTGCCATGCGGCGTTGGTGTCGGTGGTTCGCCTCACTCGATTCAGATCGTGGGGCGGCCCGGGAGCGATGAGCTCGTCCTCGCCGCAGCTGCGGCACTCGAAGCGGCGCTGTCGGCTACCGTCGCACCATGAACCTCGAAGCCGACCTTCGCTTTGCTCACGACCTCGCAGATGCGGCGGACGCGATCACGCTGCCCCGTTTCCGTGCAACCGATCTTCGAATCGAGACGAAGCCCGACCTGACACCCGTTTCGGAGTCTGACAAGGGCGCAGAGGAGGCGATCCGGCGACTTGTCGCCGCATCCGGCCGACGCGAAGGGGTGTTCGGCGAAGAGTTCGGCGACGACGGCGACGTTGCGCGGCGCTGGATCGTCGATCCGATCGACGGCACGCGCAACTACGTCCGCGGCGTTCCCGTGTGGGCCACGCTGCTCGCACTCGAGGTTGAAGGCGAGCTCCAGGTTGCCGTTGTTTCGGCACCCGCACTCGGACAGCGTTGGTGGGCCTCACGTGGCGCCGGCACGTTCGCAAACGGCGAGCTGTGCCACGTGTCGCATGTGACGCGAGTTGAAGACGCAGTGTCGTCAACGACATCATCGAGCGACATGAGCGACGCCTGGCGAAGCGTGACCGCACGTACATGGACGGAGCGTGGCTTCGGCGATTTCTGGCAGCACTGCCTCGTCGCACAAGGAGCCGTCGATTTTGCAGGGGAGCGCGAACTCGCCCTCTGGGATTTCGCCGCCGTGCAGCTTCTTGTCGAGGAGGCTGGAGGGCGTTGCTCGACGCTCGCAGGGGAGCGGCCCGGGCACCGACAGTCGTTTCTGAGCTCGAACGGATCGCTGCACGACCTCATCGTCGCTGAGCTCGACGCGCGCTAAGCCTCAGCCGCTCGCACAGCCTCTTCGTAGACGGGATCGCGGCCAAAGCGGTCGAGCTCGGCCGAGAGCCGCTCGCTCGAGGTATAGGCAAGTCGTATCGGCGGATCTACCGGCACCCCATCGAGCGCCACCGAGAGCTGCTCCTCGACACCGACAGCCCTGACCCCACGCTGCAAGCGTGAGACAAGCCATCCACGCAAGAGCTCAGCGTCGCCGGTTGGCCCGGCGATTCGGATCTCTTGTTCGGTAATTGCCGGCCAACAGGCTGCGAGCGTCCGACGCCACTCAAGCGTCCGCGCCCATGCGATGTCGGAGACGGCCGTGTGGCTGAACTCGCGCGCAAGCTCGGCCATGCGAAGCTCGTCCCACTCGCCGCTGTCGATGACGACCCGGTCTGCAACGCCGACAAGCTGCCGCCACGGTCGCCCGCCAAAATCAGGGCGGCCACGCCAGCGGAGAAACACCGGCAGATCGGAGATCAGGAGTGGCAGAACGCTCGACGCCGGGGCGAGTGCGGTCGAACCTCGCAACGTCAACGTGATCACCTCGGAGTAGACCGCGTGTTGGCCGGCGGCGAACGATCGGAGCGCAAGGTGCGCGTCGATCCCGCTCGCCTCGGCGGTGGGCGCCGGAGTGAGGATGATCGTGCGAGAGGGGTGCCCCTCGGCGAGCCCCTGCAGCGTCTCCTCTGCCTCCCCCAGCCACTGCTGCGGCGCCCATACAAGGTGTGTCAGCACGCTCGTCCGCAGATGCATCGCTCCTGTTGGTGTCGCCGAGGAGTTCCGCAGCCGTTGAAGCTCACGCTCAATCTCTGACACCGTCACGTCTTCGCCAGACCAGGTGTCGTGGTGAAGCAAGGCGCTCATCGTCCGACGGCGATCAATGCCGACGCCAAGAGCGGCCGTCACGGTGCAGCAACTCGTCGGCGGAGGGCGGACCCCATGTTCCCGCCGCATAGTTCGGAAACGCCGTGCGGTCGCGCTCCCACGCAGACGTAATTGCGTCGACGAGCGCCCATTGCTCTTCGATCTCGTCCGACCGGGTGAAGAGCGTCGCGTCACCGAGCATCGCATCGAGGATCAGCCGCTCATACGCCTCGGGCAGCCCCTCACGAAACGCGCTTCCATACAAGAAGTCCATGTGGACGGTGCGGAGCGACATTCCCTGCCCAGGCACCTTCGCGCCAATCGCGAGCGACATGCCCTCGTCGGGCTGAACGTGAATCAGCAGCACGTTGGGGCGGAGGCTGTCTGAGGTCGCCTCCGCAAAGGGCGGGTGCGGGGCGCGCTTGAACTGGATCGCCACGGTCGTCTCTCGCCGGCCAAGTCGCTTGCCCATACGCACATAGAACGGTGTGTCGGCCCACCGCCAGTTGTCGACGAACAGCTTCGCGGCCACGTATGTCTCGGTCATCGACCCCGGGTCGACACCGTCCTCTTCGCGATACCCAGGAACCTCCATTCCCTCAACGAAACCGCGGCCGTACTGTCCGCGCACGACCGCGTTTGGATCGGGCGTGTGCAGCGAACGCAGCACCTTGACCTTCTCGTTTCGCACGGAGTCTGCGGTGAAGTCGCTTGGCGGTTCCATCGCAGTGATCGCAACAAGCTGCAGGAGATGGTTTTGGAAGATGTCTCGGATCGCACCCGTGTGCTCGTAAAACGAGCCACGACTCTCAATCCCAATCGACTCGGCAACCGTGATCTGCACATGGTCGACGAACTGCCGATTCCAGATCGGCTCAAAGATGCCGTTCGCGAACCGCAACGCGAGCATGTTCTGGACCGTCTCTTTGCCGAGGTAGTGGTCGATGCGATACACCTCGCGCTCCGAGAAGCGGTCGGCGATCAACTCGTTCAGCGCACGCGCTGACGCAAGGTCATTGCCAAACGGCTTCTCGATGATCAGCCGCACCCACCCCTCGGTAGTGCGGCGCTCAGCGAGCTCTCCCACGAGAGTCCCGATCGCGTTCGGAGGTACCGCGAAGTAGTAGACGCGGTTCCCGAGCGTCCCGTGTTCGGCGTCAACCGTCGAGAGGATACGAACGAGGGAGTTCTCGCTCGTTTCATCGGAGAAGTCGAGGGCGGCGTACCGCATTCCCGAGGCAAGTCGTTCCCACACGTCTTCGCGGAACGGGTCGCGGGCGTACTTCTTGATCGCGTCACGCATCCGATTGCGAAACGCCTCGTCGGTGCCCGGTGTGCGGGCGGCACCGATCACAACGAAGTGCTCAGGAAGTAGCCCCCGGACAGCGAGTGCGTAGAGCGCCGGCATGAGCTTGCGCTGCGTCAGATCTCCTGACGCGCCGAAGATGACGAGTGCGCACGACTCAGGTCTGCGACCAAGATCCAGGCCGTCGAGCAGCGGATTCTCGTCGGCGTGAATGCCCATCAACGTTGCTCGTCGTTCGACGCCACCGCATGACCACCGAACTGGGCGCGGAGCGCGGCGTTGACCTTGGCAGCGAACGCCTCATCATCGCGCGAAGCGAACCGGGCAAAGAGAGCGGCGGAGATCACGGGTACCGGAACGTCTTCGGCGATCGCCTCCGCGATCGTCCAGCGTCCCTCACCTGAATCTTCGACGTACCCCCTGATCCGATCGAGCCCCGACCCTTCTTGTGCGAAGGCGTCGTGAAGGAGCTCCAGCAGCCACGAGCGTACGACCGATCCGTGACGCCAGATCCCGGCGAGCTCCTGAAGGTCGAAGTCGAACTCCGACTTGCGAAGCACCTCAAACCCTTCGGCGTAGGCCTGCATCAGCCCGTATTCGATGCCGTTGTGAACCATCTTCGCGAAGTGCCCGGCACCGGCCTCACCGACGTGCGCGTACCCGTCGGCGGGTGCGAGGTCACGAAAGATCGGCTCGACCGCTTCGACGGCCTCCGCGTCTCCACCGACCATCAGGCAGTAACCGTTGTCCAATCCCCACACGCCTCCCGACACGCCGGCATCAATGAACGCCACTCCCTGCTCAGCCGCAACCGCGGCGCGAGCTTGCGAGTCGTGAAAATTTGAATTGCCGCCGTCGATCACGATGTCGCCTGGTGAGGCGGCAGCGAGCACCTCGGCGAACGAGCTTTCCGTGATCTTCCCCGAGGGAACCATCAGCCAGAAGATCCGGGGGCTCGCGAGCTGCGATGCAAGGTCAGCAATCGACGAGGCGGTCGAGTCGACGCTCGGATCGAACGTCGCCACCTCGTGACCCGCACGTCGGAGGCGTTCGGCCATGCGGCCGCCCATCCGTCCAAGTCCGATCATTCCCAGCTTCATGTGACCTCCTTGAGGTCTTCGAGGCGGACGCGCGCGACACGTCGCCCACGCTCCTTGAGAGATGCGAAGTCGCCTGCCGCCTGCGCCCGAATGAGGCGGCCAAATCCGAACGGCATGCCGGGAATCGGGAGCTCCTCACCAACGTCATCGACAACCTGCAGAAACAGGCCGGTGTTGGGGCCACCCTTGTGAAGCTGTCCCGTCGAGTGGAGGTAGCGTGGCCCGATTCCCACCGTCGCGACACAGCCGGTCGACCGCTCGAGACTCTGGGCGGTCACCCAGAGGCGCTCGGTCACGCTCTCTGAGGCATCAACGAATGCCTGCAGGACGATGTAGTCCCCTGGGCGCGCCTGGGCCATAAGCTCCTCGATCGACCCCTCGCTCTCAAGCGCCGCATCGCCGGCCTTCAACACCTCGTTTGTCCGATCTTTCGACGCTTGAACGTCGGGCTGGTCGAACGGGTTGATGCCAAGGATTGCTCCAGCGACCGCGGTCGCGAACTCCCACTTGAAGAACTCCTGGCCGAGCTCGTACGGATCGGCGAGCGCCACCGCGTGCCGTTGCCGATCGGCCCCCACCCCAGCGACGCCGGGTGCAGGGATCAGCCCCTTATTCAGCTTCCCGGTCGATTCCGCAATCAGCTGTTCAACCCAGAGTCCGAACGCGCCAGGGACAGGATCGATGCAGACCTTGTCGCGCCCCTCCCGCCACCCTTCGCCGAGGGCAAGTCCAAGGTCGAGGGCGGGATTGCCCACAGTGCCTCGTGCTGCGTCGCTCATCTCGCGCGCACGGGCCAGGAGGCGCGTGAGGTCAACGCCCATCAATGCTGCGGGCACGAGCCCAAACGGGGAGAGCGCCGAATAGCGGCCACCGACCGTCGGTTCGCCGGAGAAGACAGCACGGAACGATCGCTCGTGTGCGAGCCGCTCAAGATCGGAGCCCGGGTCGGTGATCGCGATCCAGTGGTCGCCGTGTGGGGCGCGCGACCAGAAGTACTCCGCGTGGGCCCGTGTCTCGAGCGTCGAACCTGACTTCGACGCTACGACAAACAGCGTCCGAGCAGGGTCGATGCGCGCCTCAAGCGCGTTGATCGCACGCGGGTGCGTCGTGTCGAGCACATGGAAGTGTGAGGCGTCGAACGCGACACGCAGCACCTCAGGCGCAAGCGACGACCCGCCCATCCCGAGCAGAACGACATGATCGACGAGGCCCGCGAGACCGTCCGTGAACGAAGCAAGCGTCTCGATCTCCTGCTCGCCACGCTTCGGCTCATCGAGCCAGCCAAGCCACCGCGCCTCGTCGTGCCCCGTCCAAAGCATTGGGTCGCGGGCCCAGATGCGCTCAACGATCTCGGCTGCAGAAAGGTCGCGAGAGCTCACGCGGGCGACAGCTCTCCGCGCCGCGATCGAATCACGTCAAGCAAGGCGTCGAACGCATCCGAGAACTTCTTGACGCCGTCGAGCTCAAGTGCGTGGGTCGCATCTGCAATGTCGACTCCTGCTGAGGCGATCGCGGCAAAGATCGCATCCGCCTCATCCCATCCTTCAAGGATGGTGTCACCACGAACGGCGCCGTGGTCTTCGAAGGCGGCGATTGTTTCGACGGGCATCGTGTCGACCGTATTTGGGCCAACAAGCTCTTCGACGTAGAGCGTGTCGCGGTATGCCGGGTTCTTCGTCGATGTCGACGCCCAGAGCGGCCGTTGCGACACGGCTCCGGCGGTCGCGAGCGCTTCCCAACGTGGCCCCGTGAAGGTCTGTGCGAAGTGGCGATAGGCAAGCTTCGCGTTGGCCACGGCAAGCTTCCCCGCGAGGTCGCTGCGCCCGCAGTCTGCGAGACGCCGATCAACCTCGGTATCGACGCGACTGATGAAGAACGATGCCACTGACCGCAGCGTCGAGGGGTCGCCGCCGCTCGCCACGAGGCGCTCAAGGCCGCGGAGGTACGCCTCGACCACTGCCGCGTACCGGTCGAGCGAGAAGATCAGCGTGACGTTGATCGAGATACCGTGCGCGATCGCCTCTTCGATAGCGGGGAGCCCCGCTTCTGTCGCGGGAATCTTCACCATCAGATTCGGCCGACCAACACGTTGTGCGAGCTCGAGTGCTTGACGGATGGTTCCGTCGGTGTCGTAGGCGAGCCCTGGGTCGACTTCGAGCGAGACGAAGCCGTCATCGCCTCCGCGCGCGTCGAACACCGGCCGCAAGACATCGCAGGCGGCGACGACATCGTCAACGGCGAGCGCGAAAAACGCGTCCCTCTCATCGGCGCCGTTCGCGAGGAGGTCAGCGAGCTGTGCGTCGTAGGCGGCGGATCCCGAGATGGCAGCTTGGAAGATCGCCGGGTTCGACGTCAGACCCGTAACGCCATGGTCTTCAACGAGTTCCGCGAGCCGTCCCGACGAAACGAAGTCGCGCGACAGGAGATCGACCCAAACTGATTGACCACGTTCCGAGAGATCTGTGAGCCGTGACATGGCTACCACCTTCTTCGTGTGAGGAGACTCTCTTGGGTTAACGACGCGCGACCCACAAGCGTTCCCCTCACGACGGCACTATCGATGGAGGGAGACCGAACGGGTCATGTGCCGAGGCGCCGCTCCATGGCCGCGACCTTGTCAAGTCGAGCAACGTAGCGCTCCCCGCCATCGAAGGTAGCCCCGAGATACGCCGCGACGAGCTCGCGTGCGACGGACGGACCGATGATCTCCGAGCCGAGACACAGCACGTTGAGATCATCGTGTTCGACGCCCTGATGGGCGCTGTACGGGTCGTGGCAGATCGCGGCACGAATACCCGTGAGCTTGCACGCGGCAATCGAGGCGCCAACACCGGAGCCGCAGACGAGGATTCCGCGCTCTGCATCGCCGCGCTGGATCGCCTCGCCGACTTCCCGAGCCTTGTCGGGATAGTCCACGCGAACCTCGTCGTTGTGCGTGCCGAAGTCGATGACTTCGTGTCCGGCCAACACTTCAAGTACCGCTTCGCGCAGATGGACTCCGCGATGGTCAAACGCTACGGCGATCTTCACGTGCTCACTCCCTCGTCGAATCCTGCAAGGGCCACCTCTTGGCACCTGCTTTCCGATTCGACGATACCGGCAGAGTCCTGCCTCGGACTGCTTACTCCCGCAGGTCGCGTTACTCCCGCAGGTCGCGGCTCACAGCGGGATGACAACCCGGAAGCACGTTCCCTCACCAACCCGCGACTTGACGGTGATTGAGCCGCCGTGTGCCTCGGCAATCGCCCGCGCGATCGCGAGGCCGAGACCAGTGCCTGGGATCGCCTGATTGGTGGCGGTCGACGACCGGAAGAAGCGGGAGAAGAGCCGCTCCTGTTCTGCCTCAGGAATACCGATGCCCGTGTCTTCGATCTCGAGCACTCCATCCTCACCGTCGACGAACACGCGTGCGGCAACCTTGCCGCCGCTCGGTGTGAACTTCAACGCGTTCGAGAGCAAGTTGGCTGTCACCTGTGCCAAGCGCTCCTTATCGCCACGGACTGCCACGCCGTTCGCCTCGGCACAGTCGAACGTGAGCTCGATGTCTTTCGATCGGGCAAGCGCCGACGACGACTCGATCGAGTCAGTGACCACTTCGTCAAGCCGCACACCGTCCTCAAGGTGAAGCTGAAGCCCGCTCGCGTCGAGTCGCGCGACGAAGAGCAGATCGCCGACGAGCCGCTGGAGCCGCTCGGAGCTCCGGTAGACGATTCCGAGGAACCGTGATTGCTCTGGCGTCAGGCTCCCTGCCTCGCCCTCGCGCAGCATCTCCAGGAAGCCCATCATCGACGTCAGTGGGGTACGAAGCTCGCGCGAGACGGTCGCAACAAACTCATCCTTGAGACGGTCGAGTTCTCGCTCCTGCGTAACCTCCCGGAGCGTCCAGATGCGCCCGAGCAGTTCGCCCTCATCGGTGAGCACCGGCGCCGTGAATTCGACGAACACGCGATACGGGTCGACAAACTCAAACTCATCGGCGGATGGCTCGTCGGGATGCTCGCGCAGCCGTTCCATCAGCTCTTGGAAGTTCTCAGGGTCGCGGAGCTTCTCGCGGGCCGAAAGGAGCTGGGAGACGACGTTGCCGTCCTGCTCTAAGCCGAGTTCGTCCACGAAACGCTGCAACGGCCGGTTGACGATCTGGATGTTGCCTTCGAGATCGGTGAGTGCGATGCCGTCGACCGTCGAGTCGAGCACACCGCGAAGCACGGTCGTCAGACGTGCGAGGTCTTTGTTCTGCCCTGCAAGCTCGTGCTGAGCCGTCTCGATCGACTCGGCCATGCGGTTGAAGTTCCGGCCAAGCTCACCAATCTCGTCGCGGCCGCCTTCGAGCACGCGTTCTGTCAGGTCACCCGCCGCAAGCCGCTGCGTCGCCCCGGCCACGCGCCGAATCGGTCCAACCACGCGCCACGCAACGTAGAAACCGAAGACGCCAATCAGCAACAGTGAGCTACCAAGCCCGAACGCGCCGAATGCGATCGCGTAGTTCTCTTGACGATCTGCCTTCTTCCGCAACATGTCCGACTGCATCTGCTCGGCCGCAACGAAGGTGTCGAACTCCGTCCGCAACAGATCGACCTTCTGCTCACCGACACCCGTGATGACAAGCGCCCGGGCCTTCGACGGATTCTCAGCAGCGGTGAGAATGACAAGGTCGGCCCAGGTGACCTCGTAGTCTTTGATTCCCGCGATGATCCGCTTGGCCCGCTTGGTCTGGGTCGGGTTCGACTTCACAAGCTTCAGCAGGTTCGATGCGATCTCCGGGAACGCGGCGTTCGCGTTCTGCCACGGCTTGAGGTAGACGCCGTGATGGCTGATCACGTAGCCACGCGCGCCGGTCTGAAGGTCGAGCACGAGCTTCTCCAGCTTGTTCGCGGTCGCGATCACTTCCTCCGAGTGGCGCTCCGTCCGCGATTGGGAACGCAGGTTCACGATCGCAACGATCAGAATGACGAACGCAGCGCCGATGAGCGCGGCAAGTCCCGTGCTCGCGAAGAACATTCTCCGACGAAGACCGTGCCGCATACCCTCATTGTTGCGGCAAATCGCTATGGCCATCGTAATCGCATCAAATCTCCGGAAAGAACTGTCAGGCTCCCCCCTGTTTGACGGGGTTTCGTTCAAGGTTGAACGACGCGACCGGCTAGCGCTCGCAGGACGAAATGGGGCGGGCAAAACCACCCTGCTGCGCGGAATCGCAGGTGAGGCGTCGATCATGGGCGACTTCGCGTGGGAGAAGGGCGCACGCGTCGCGCTCCACGACCAGCGGCCGCCCGCGGCGAGCCCGCGCCCCCTGCGCGACTACGTTCTCGCTGGAACATCCGACCTCGCGGCGATCGAAGACGAGCTGCGAACTCTCGAACAGGCGATGGCGGGCGGCACCCACGACCCTGCAACGCTCCGCCGCTACTCCGAGGCGCAGGCTCGGCTCGAACACGCTGGCGGCTACGACTGGCGGTCGCGGGCCGGCGCTGTTGTGCGCGGGCTTGGCTTCACCGACGACGATCTCGATCGGCCCCTCTCGACGTTCTCGGGCGGCGAGCTGACCCGAGCGTCGCTCGCACGCGCCCTTGCCGCCCAGCCGGATCTTCTGCTGCTCGACGAACCCACCAACCATCTCGACATCGAGTCGATGGAGTGGCTTGAAGAGATGCTGCGCACGATCGATGCCGCAGTCATCCTCGTCGCCCATGACCGCTGGTTCCTCGAGGCGGTTACGACCGCGGTGCTCGAACTCGAAGGCGGAAAGTCAACGTATTTCCCCGGCAAGTGGCACGTGTGGCGGCGTGAAGAGGCCGCACGCCAACAGCACCTGCAGCGCACCGCCGATCGGCAGGCCGACGAGATCGAGCGCCTCGAACGGTTCGTCACCCGCTTCGGTGCGAAGGCAACGAAGGCGCGCCAGGCCCAGTCGAAGCAGAAGCAGATCGATCGTCTCAAGGAAGAGCGAGTCGAGGTTCCCAAGAAGGAGCGGAAGACGCTCGGGTTCGAGTTTCTGAAGCCAAAGCGGTCGGGCCGCGTCGTCCTTGAAGCCGAGAACATCACCCTCACAGCGGGCGACAAGACGTTGATCACCGGTGGTTCGTTCGCGATTGAGCGCGGCGAGCACGTCGCCCTTGTCGGCCACAACGGCGCGGGCAAGACAACGCTGCTCGAAACGATCCTCGGCCGCCGCCAGCCCACTGCCGGCGTGATCCGCACCGGCCACGACGTCGAGATCGCCTACTTCTCACAGCATGAGGCCGAACTCGACGAGCGCGGAACGGTCCTTGACGCCGCCGTCGCCGGAACCGGATTGCGTCGACCTGAAGCTCAGAACCTGCTCGGCCGCTTCCTCTTCTCCGGCTACGACGAGCAAGAGAAGCCCGTCACCGCGCTGTCCGGCGGTGAGCGACGCCGCCTCGCGCTCGCAATCGTCGTCGCGAGCGGTGCCAACTTCCTCGTCCTCGACGAACCGACCAACCACCTCGATCTCGAAAGTCGCGAATCGCTTGAAGCAGCGCTCGACGCGTTTCCGGGTGCCGTCCTCCTCGTCACCCACGACCGCGCCCTGCTCGATGCCGTTTCAGGACGGCTGATCGCCCTCGAAAACGGGAAGCTCCACACCTACATGGGTGGCTGGGCTGAGTATCGCGACCGTGAAGAGGACGCTGGCCCTCCCGTGGCGGCAAAGCCCGCGAAGGTGGCGAAGCCCGCTACAGGCCGGCCCGGCAAGCCGAAGCTGACGCCGGTCGAACTCGTTGAGCGCGACATCGAAAAGGCCGAAGCCCGGGTGGCCGAACTCGAACGGAAGCTCGCCGAAAACTGGTCGGACACGAAGCTGCTCGCCGATCACACGGCGGCACGCACCGAACTTGAGGGTCTACTCGCGCGCTGGGAGTCGCTCTTTGCTGAACAGGAAGCGGACTAGTCGGCGAACGCGGCCCTAGGGTCGCTCAACCTGCACCGCTTCTTAGCGGGCCGATGTACGTCCCGGGATGCGATGCACCGTCCTGCCGAAGCACCGCACCGAATCGCCAGGGCAACGCCATTGCGAAGCTCGGGCCAGCACCGGTCTGCACCACAACGCGCACATACCCAGGCGCCCATTGGGCGCTTTGGCGGTCAGGCGGAAGGACGGTCAGCACCGCGTGGGCGCGTTGGCCGGGGCGAAGCGCCACCACCTGCGAGCGGCCACTCTGCTCAGGCAGGGTGAAGATCGATCCGAGCAGAGGATCGACCGGGCCAATCAACTCGACTGCCGGAAACCCCGTCAGTCGACAGGTGACGAAGTCCTTGTTAACCACCACAAGGTTGATCTGGAACTGATTGCCCGGATCACCCGTGCGGCTGCCGAACTCCAGCGCGAGCTGACAGGGCAGCGCGGCGCTGGCCCGGCTTGAGCCCGGTGCCAAGCTGACGAAGGCGCCACAGGCGACGATCGCGGCGAGCACGAGAACGCCGTTCCGCATCACGTTAGGTCTCGAGCGGGGCCATAGTCAGGCCCTTCGCCTCGAGCTCCGAGTGGTAGAGCTCCGCGAGTTCCTGATGTCCCGACCAGACGATCGCTTGGCCTGCCGCGTGAATCTGATTCGCGAACGTCATTCCCTTGTCGTAATCAACGCCCGGGATCGTCTGGGCAAGTGCGAACGCGACACCCTCGAACGTGTTGTGGTCGTCGTTCAACACGATCACCCGCCACGCGTCACCAAGCCCTGTGCCGGATCCAGTGTCGAGCCGCTCAAGCGGCGGCATTGCCGTACTCACGAAACCTCCAACGTCGCGATAACTGCCTCAGCGATCACCCGCAACGGGCGACCGGAAACCTGACTTGCCTTCCGGAGACGCGCAAACGCGTCGGTCTCGGTCAACTTCTCCTTCTCCATCAGCAACCCCTTCGCCCGTTCGATCGCCTTCCGGGCGATCAGCGCCTCGTTGAGCGAATCAACCTCGCCACGCACCGCCGCGAGCTCCTCATACCGCGCCCGCGCCGCCTCAATCGCCGGCACGACATCCTGCTCGCGGAATGGCTTCACGAGATATCCGAAGACCCCGACCTCAACCGCGCGCGCCACAAGGTCCGGCTGCCCGAAGGCCGTCAGCATGACGACCGGGATCGGTCGCGCCTCCAAGATCCGGCGCGCCGCTTCGATGCCATCAAGCCGCGGCATCTTCACGTCCATAATCGCGAGATCTGGTTCAAGGTCGGCCGCCATCGCAACCGCCTCCTCACCGTCTCGCGCTTCGCCGACAACCTCGTACCCGGCCTTTTCGAGCAGGCCGCGCAAGTCGAGGCGAATGATCGTTTCGTCTTCGGCGATCAGGATGCGCACCGACGAAGTGTAGGAGCGGGCCGCCCTGTGCCGCCCACAACCGCACGATGACGCGCGCACGCGCTAGGGTTGCCGAATGCTTGAACTCACAGACGAAGCCGTCGAGTCGCTCCGCCCGATCTGCGAGGACGGTGGCGGTCTCCGCTTCACCGCGATCGACGAAGGCGAGGACGAGGCCGAGATCCAGGTGGACGAAGCCGACGGCCCAGCCGCCGGCGACGTTGTCGTCGAACGTGACGGCGCCCGGGTCTTCCTCGATCCCGCAGCCGCTGAGCTGCTCGACGATCAGATCTTGGATGTGGAAGCCCACGGCGACCACTTCCACTTCGGTTTCCTTCCCCAGGGCGAATAGCACCCGGCCCTCCGCGTCGTCGCGGCGGGTCTAGCCCAACGGAAAGCGAACCTCGGCGCGCATGCCCGCGTCGCCTGGCCCCGTGCCCGAAATGAACTCCAGCGTGCCGCGGAGCTCGTCCCGCACCAACGCGCGGACAATCGAGAGTCCCGTGCCATCCACCTGAGTCGTAGGTAGCCCCGGCCCGTCGTCAGACACCGTGAGCAGGGCCGCTGCCCCGCCTTCCTCAGCGGTCAGATCGACACGGATGTGCGGCCCGCCATGCTCAATCGCATTCCCAAGCAGCTCCGAGAAGATCAGTGCGAGCGATGTCGCTCGCTGCCCCGCGAGATACACCGGCGCAAGATTCGCATCGACCTCCCGGCCCGCACCGACGCCCTGTACAAGGGTTGCCCGAAGGCGTTCCAGCAGCTCCGAAAGGTCGGCGTCGTCGTCGCGCCGCTCCGTCAGCACCTCGTGGACTGCGGCGATCGCGAGGATCCGATTGACCGAATCCTCAAGCGCCTTCCGAGCATCGACACCAGGCTGGCGTGCCTGCAGGCGCAGGAGCGACGCCACCGTCTGCAAGTTGTTCTTCACCCGGTGATGGATCTCCTGGGCGAGCACGCCGCGAAGAACCGCGCGACCATGTTCAAGTGCCACCGCCGCATGCTGCGCGATCGACGCGAGCATCTCCTCGTCCTCTGCACTGAACGGCGTCGCACGATCAGCAACGAGCTCGCCGATCGTCCGACCACGCCAACGGAGCGGTGACCGAATTGCATACGCGTCGGCCTGACCTTCCGGCCACGCGATCTTCCCATCCTCCAGCACGAGCGCGGCCCCCGTCGCCGAAAGCGCGTCCATCGTCGTCTTCACAACCGCCTCGAGAGACTCCTCCAGATACAGCGATTCGGACACCGCTTCGGAGATGCGGGCGAGGGCCTCGAGCTCCTGCACACGCCGTTGCGCTTCCGCGTACAGCTTCGCGTGCTCAATCGATTGCGCGACCTGCGCCGCGATCGCGAGCAAGAGTTCGATCTCATCGTCGGTGAACGCGTACGGAGTCTTTGTCCGAACGTTGAGAGCACCTTCAAGCCGTTCACCGCGCGCAAGGATCGGCACGGCCAAGATCGACTCGTACTCATCCTCGGGCAGGTTCGGGAAATTCTTGAAACGCGGATCGAGATGGGCCTGCGCCGAGATCATCACCGGGCCACGCTGCGCCGCTGCCGAACCAGTGATGCCTTCACCCGGTCGCATCCGAGGACGATGGGACATCTCGTCGACACTCGTGCCGTGCGTTGCACGCAGAACGAGCTCATTCGCCCGATCGTCGTAGAGATAGACAAAGCACGCATCGGCATGCAGCGCGTTCGCGACCTTGGACGCAACCTGCGACAGAACTTCCTCAAGGTCAAGCGTCGAATTGACTGCCTCGATCGTCTCGGTCAACAGCCGCAGGTGTCGTTCGCGCACATCCATCCGCGCCGAAGGGTACGCTTCGCGATCGTGGTTGCCGCATACGAATGGATCCTTGCCCTTCACATCACCGGGGCATTCCTGCTTCTCGGTGGTGGCGTGCTCGCCGCAATCGTCAGCCTTCTCGCACGTGGCCGCAGCAAGCCAAGCGAAATCGCCGCGCTTCTCGGCATCGCACGCTTCGCCGTGCCGCTCGTAGGGCTTGGCGCAATCATCACGCTCACACTCGGCCTTTGCCTCATCGCGCGCGACGACGAATTCCGCTTCAGCGCAGCGTGGATCATCCTCGCAATCGTCCTGTGGGTCGCAGCAATGGCGGCCGGCGGCATCGGCGGCAAAGCCGACAAAGAAACGCGGCTGCTTGCCGAAAAGCTCGCCAGCACCGGTGATCAGCCAAGCATCGAACTCGACGCCCGCCTCCGCGACACCAAGAGCCTCGCGCTCAACTGGGGCAGCGGCGTTCTCGTGATCGTCATCCTTGCACTCATGGTGTGGAAGCCAGGCCAATGAGCGACTCACTCCCAATCTTCGTCCACGTTCTCACGGCAACACTCCTGTTCGGAGCCGTGCTCACCGCACTCCTGCTCTCCCGCTCTGGCGCAGCAGGCAAGAACCCCGAACTGTTTGCCGCAGCCACGTTCCGGACACTCCTCTTCGTCGCTCTACCCACCTGGCTGCTGTTGATCATCTTCGGCACCTGGGCAGAACACGCAGGCGACGTCCCTGAAACAGAACGCTGGCTCAAGATCGGCTCAGCAATCGGCAACGGCACCATCCTCGTCCTGCTCGCCGCCATCGGTGCGGCGTACGCCTGGACGAAGACACCGCGAGGCCCATGGCAATCACGCGCCGTCATGTTCCTCACACTCGCCTACATCGTCGCCCTCGCAGCAGCGTGGTGGGTCATGTCGGCGAAGCCCGGCGCCTCGTAGTCGGAGTGCTCGGCGCCACATGATCTTGGGTCGTCATAGCGTCCAGGGTGGTGTCATTCCAACGAAGCATGTGGCGCAGAGCGACCATCACGCCATCTCTTGCGAAATGCTTACGTCTTGAAGGGGATTTCCGAGCAATCGGGAACTAGCGTTGCAAGCATGAGCGCCATCGCCATCGATCTCCGTCGCACCGCTGGGTACCTCGTCGCTGACGCAAAGGGTCGCGTCATTGGCAAGGTCGAGGCGCCGATGTACGGCTCCTCGCCAAACACGCCCGACGCTCTCGCGGTGCGCTCAGGGTTTCTGCCGCGGCGTCTGCGGCTCGTTCCTGCCGAGTCGATTGAGCAGATCGACGGCGGAACACGCGTGATCGGCCTTCGCGTCGACCGCGAATCGATCCGCACGTTCCTCTAGACGCGGTCGCATTTGACGGGTCCGCAGGACCCCCTATACCCTTCGCGTAGGATCTTCCGCCTGGAGCGGGGATCCGAGGCGACGAAGCCTGACAACCCACGTGGGGCGTCGGGCTTTTTTGTTTGCTTTTTTGGCGACGGGAGGAGAACCGAATGGCGAAGTACAAGCTCGAATACATCTGGCTCGACGGGTATGAGCCCGTTGCAGGCCTGCGCAGCAAGACGAAGATTGCGGACTACGACGCCTTCCCGGCGCTCGAAGATCTGCCCGTATGGAATTTTGACGGCAGCTCGACCCGCCAGGCCCCCGGCGGCAACTCGGACTGTCTGCTGCAGCCGGTCGCAGCGTTCCCTGACCCGGCTCGCGACAACGGCGTTCTCGTGATGTGCGAAGTCATGAACCCCGACGGCACGCCGCACGCAAGCAACAGCCGCGCCACGATCCCAGACGATCCCGGCACCTGGTTCGGCTTCGAGCAGGAGTACTTCCTCTACCAGGATGGCGCTCCGCTTGGCTTCCCCGGCGAGGGTGGCTTCCCGCCGCCGCAGGGCGAGTACTACACCGGCGTCGGTTTCAAGAACGTCGGCAACATCGCTCGCGAGATCGTCGAGCAGCACATCGACCTGTGCCTCGAAGCTGGCATCAACCACGAGGGCATCAACGCCGAAGTGGCAAAGGGCCAGTGGGAGTTCCAGATCTTTGGCAAGGGCTCCAAGCGTGCCGCCGACGAAGTCTGGGTCGCCCGGTACCTACTCCTGCGTCTCTGCGAGACCTACAGCGTCGATGTCAACTGGCACTGCAAGCCGCTTGGTGCGGACGTCGACTGGAACGGCTCCGGCATGCACACGAACTTCTCGACATCCCACATGCGTGAAGTCGGTGGCAAGGAGTACTTCGAAGCGCTGATGGCAGCGTTCGACAAGTACAAGGCCGAGCACATCGCGGTGTATGGGCCGGACAACCACCTGCGCCTCACCGGTCTCCACGAGACGCAGTCGATCGACAAGTTCAGCTACGGCGTCGCCGACCGCGGCGCGTCGGTTCGCGTGCCGCACAGCTTCGTGAACGACGGCTACAAGGGCTACCTCGAAGATCGCCGCCCGAACTCACAGGGTGATCCATACGCGATCGCCGGTCGGATTCTCGAGACGATCGCGACCGTTCCGACCACGTAACGAACACGACTGCTTCACCCGTCGCCTTGGGCGACCTCCGGCCAGAACACTGGTCGGAGGTCGCCCGAATCTATGCCGCCGGCATCGCGACCGGCGACGCGACATTCGAAACCGACGTGCCCTCATGGGAGGCGTGGGACACCGTGCACCTCAACGAGCACCGGTTCGTTGCACTCGCCGATGACACAGTCGTCGGCTGGGTCGCAACCAGCCCGATCTCCGACCGCTGCGCCTACGCAGGCGTCATCGAGCACAGCGTCTACGTCGCACCCGAAGCGCAAGGTCGTGGCGTAGGCCGACTCCTCCTCGAAGGCCTGATCGTCTCAACCGAGGCCGCCGGCATCTGGACGATCCAGTCGGGCATCTTCCCCGAGAATGTCGCCTCCCTCGCATTGCACGAGCGCTGCGGCTTCCGTCAGATCGGCGTCAGAGAGCGCATCGGCCGCCTCAACGGCGTGTGGCGCGACGTCGTCGCCATCGAACGTCGTTCGGTCGCAATCGACTAAGGAACGACTAGCCTGCGAGCGTGCGCTACCAGTTTGTCGACTGTCGCTGGGCCCTCGATGACCCCGCCCTAGGGCAGGCGCAATACCTCGCAGGCCATATCCCCGGCGCCTCGTTTCTCGACGTCGCGCACGACCTCTCTGACCTGACCCGGACGGGCGAAGGCCGCCACCCGCTCCCCACCGCCGAGCAGTTTGCGGAAGCGGCGAGTAGGGCAGGCATTGGCGAGGGCGTGTTCGTCGTCGCCTACGGGTCGATGGCAGGGGCGGAACGTCTCTGGTGGCTACTCCGTCACTTCGGGCATGACGCCTGTGGGGTCATCGATCTCGCAGCATGGCGTGGCCCGCTCGCGGAAGGTGAGGAGCCCATCACGGCGGCGACGTTCGTTCCCGCCGAGCGCGACGACGACGTGATCGCTCGTGACGCGCTCGCACAGACACTCGATCGCCACGTGATCGTGGATGCACGCCTCCCGCCGCGTTACCGCGGCGAACCAAACCCCGTCGATGCCTACCCTGGCCGCATCCCCGGCGCACTGAACGCACCATGGAATGAGCCGCTCCCCGACCTTCCGAGTAGGCGACCTCGTCGCCTACTGCGGATCAGGCATCACCGCATGCGCCGTCCTCCACAAGCTGCACCTCGCGGGGCGCGACAGCCGTCTCTACCCCGGCTCGTGGTCAGACTGGGAGCAGACCGACCTCCCGCGCGCCTCCGGTTAGGCCGCGAGCGAAACGGCTTCGGGCGGCTGTGACTGTGCTTGGCCGTACAACGCGAGGTAATGCTCCCACCGCTGCGGGATCTTCGGCGTCGCAAGACGAATAAACAGCACGGGCGCCGGCGCGCGAGGCGGCTGCGGGAGCACCATGTTGATCTCGTGCGGCAGCCGGTTCCCTTTGCGCAGGTTGCACGGAGCACAGGAAGTAACGACGTTCTCCCACTCGGAACCACCCCCACGCGAACGCGGAATCACATGGTCGAGCGTGAGACGCCCCGAGGCGGTGCCGCAGTAGACGCAGCGCCAACCGTCACGTGCAAAGAGCGCCCGACGCGAAATCTTACGCTGCACGATCCGTGGAACGCGAACATAGGTGAGCAGCCGAATCACGTGCGGCCATGGGTACGTTCCTGCTGCAGCACGAAGTGGCCGTTCGAGTGTTTCGACGACCTCAGCTTTGCCTTTGATCAGTAGGACGTGCGCACGTCGAAGCGAGCACACGTTGAGCGGCTCGTAACTGGCATTCAGGACCAGGACGTGTTGCACGCACCGCTCACTTTACCGCCCAACCCGGCGGTTGACGCGCGCCGTTTCCGAACTGAAACAGGTTGGTCGGTCTAGCGACCCATCGCGCGCTCGACGGCATCGCTCTCTTCAGGCGAGAGCGGAATCGCCGACACGCCGCGTTCAAGATCCTTCACGTAAATGCGTGCGTGCTCGCGCCCAGTGATGGCGGTAATCACAACACCAGTTCGTGTTGAATCGAGCAGTGCCATCGACGCAGACTGGTGCCCGCCGGTGTCCTCGTAGGCGTCATAGCGAACGACGGCGACGTTCGTCAGGCTCTGGTCGATGCGCCTATCGAGGCGAGCGAGGCCGGCAGCGACCTCGTCGACCGTCCGATGAAGATCGTCGATCCTCGTCTGCAGCGACACGGCAAAGTCGATGACGTCGCGACGGTTTCCCCCGAGAACATGCTTCTGCGCGTCGCGCGTCCGCGAGATCTTGAGCCAGGATGCCCACGCGAGTGCCAAACCACCGAAGCCGACCAGAAGCCCGACGGTGGCAATGACGGCTGCTGTTGCGGCGCCGACGTGCACGGGCGTTACGGCAGCGAGAAGATGACTGGGAACTGCGCCGAGTTGTTCGCCCGGTTCTTCTCGCCCGGGACGGTCGCAACGTCGACCCGAACGGTGGTCGCGGTCGCGAACGGAACACGACCAAGATCGGTGAACGTGACCGGCACCGTCTGCGCCGGGTTGATCACGTCAATCGTCTGCGTCTTCACGATCGGCCCACCGTCTGCGGAGCTGCGATCGATCGTGAGCGTGACCGCAATCTGAACCTCCTGCGAGTCACCCGAGTCGGCGACATCAACGGTGAACGCAAGTGTTGTGGTGGCCGTCACCGTGTTTGTCGTGCCGGCGACAAGAACGTGATCGCCAGGCTCGGCCTTCACATCAACAATGTTTGTGCCGTGCACACCGGTCGGCGTCCCGCCGGTCGAGGCGCCACGGATGCGCTGAAGCACGAGCCCCATCGACTTCTCGCTCACCAGGTCGGCACTCGCGATGTAGTGCGACTCGGGGACGTTGACCCCGCTCACACCGTCGCTCTGGAACTGAGCGATCGCGGGCCCCTTGAACAGGTCATCCCACACAACGTCACTTGCAAGCAGCCGCTGGGCCTCGGTTGCGAGCAGTGTCGAATCACTCGACGTCTGATTTTTCGCAGTGCTCTGGAAGGTGTCAGCGAGCCCGTTTGTGCCGCTCACCCGAAGCTCGAGCGCTTCAATCAGATGCAGGTTGATCTCGCGCAGTCGCCCAGGCGGGTTGAGATGCTCGGCGGCAAGCACGTTCTGCTGCTCTGCCTGGGCAATTCCGCGCAGCTTCGATTCGATCTGCGTCACCGACAGGCCCGGTGTCGTGAGGATGTTCGCAACTGACTTCCCGCTCGTTACCGATTGGGCTGCGATCGCACTGACCTTCGACATGTAGTGCGCGTAGGCGTCGTGCCGTGACTGTGACGCGCACGACTGCACGAGCAGCCCGAAGAGCAAGACAAGGAACACCACGAAGACGACCATCAGCACGAGCCGCAGGAGCGGTGCGCCGCCGCGCGGCGGTCCGACTGAACGGCGGCGTGGCCGATCGGCCTGGCGGCGGGGCATGCGTACGCGCGACCCCGATGTCTCGGTGGTTGCGGGTTCGTCCTCGAAGAAGTCGAACTGGATGTCGTCGTCGTCGATATCCATCGGCTGTCTGAGAGCCTACCGCCTTTTGCACACCCGCAAAGGAGTTCAGGCTGCGGTGAAGTAGATGCAACGGCGTGTCTTCGTCTGCGCTTGCGCATGAACTCATCCTCGGCCGGTACCGGGCGCTGCGTCCCCTCGGGTCGGGAGGGATGGGCCACGTCTGGCTTGCGCGGGACGAGAAGACCGGACTTGACGTCGCACTGAAGATGGTCGCCCGGGAAGGGAAGGCCGGCGCTCGCGCCGAGCGTGAGGCCCGTGCGGCTGCCGCTCTCCGCCATCCCCGGTGTCAACGCGTCTTTTCCCTCTCGCGGGACACGAGCCACGTCTATATCGCCTACGAGTACATCCCCGGCCGCACGATGCGCGAGGCGATGCAAGCGGGCGAGCTTGACGATCGCGGCGCCGTCGAAGTGGCCTGCCAGCTGCTCGACGCGCTCGGACACGCGCACAGCCGCGGAATCATCCATCGCGATGTGAAGCCCGCGAACGTGCTCCTCGCTGAGAACACGACGATCGACGCCCGACTCCTTGACTTTGGCCTTGCGCAGATGGCCGAGTTCGACACCTTGACGGCCGTCGGTGATGTTCCGGGAACGCTCGCGTACGTCTCACCCGAGCGCCTCCGCGGCGACAACGCGACCGCCGCAGCCGACATCTGGGCCGTTGGCGTCATGCTTTGGGAGTCGCTCGCGGGCCGCCACCCATTCCGCGACAGCGGAACAGCCGAGACGACACGGCGCATCCGATCGGGTGCCCCTCCGCTCGAAGATATGCGGCCCGACCTTCCTGAAGCGCTGCGCGTCGCAATCGGCCGCGCGCTCGATCTGAGTCCGGAACGGCGACCAGATGCGAAGAGTCTCGCCGACGAGCTCCGCAACCTCCCACGCCGCCGCAAGGGACATGCTGCCGCACCGAAGAGCGTGCGCCCATCCGCAGCCATCGATCTTGCTCCGGCAGCGCTCGCCAGTCGAGCGGCACCCGCCGCCCTGGCCGCGCTCTGGACGGGCTGGATCACCGCGACTCTTCCGTTCTATCCCGCAAGCTGGCCTGCGGGAATCGCGGCCGCTGCCGCAGCATTGGCCTTCCTGCGCCCGAGGGCCGGGCTCGCGACAGCGCTCGGCATAGCACTGTTTCCGCTCGCCAACATCTCCCTGGGACTTGCGCTCGCCTACGCGTTCGTCGCGCTCGGATGGCTGGCTCTCTTCTGGCGTTCGCCGAAGTTCGGGCTGGCATTCGCCGTTGGACCTGTCCTCGCCACGGTCGGGCTCCTGCCGCTCGCTCCGATCCTTGTCCAGACGGTGCCCGGCCGCGCTCGCAAGGCCTACACAACAGCCATGGCTGTTCTCGTGGCCGCTGCAGTTGCTGGGTTCCGTCACGGCACGCTTCCCTTCACCGATCAACCAGCGCCGCTTGGTCTCGGGATTGCCGGAAGCGATCGGCCGGGGGCGGTGGCCTCGGCGATCTGGCAGTTCTTGACCGTCCATCCGACCCTCATCACTGAGGCGGTCGTGCTTGCCGGCGCAGCGATGGCTCTCCCGCTCGTGCGCAGGAAGGGACCATGGCCAGCCGTCTTCTACGGCGCTGCGCTCCTTGCCGCTACGACACTCCTTGCCCCCACATCCACAGTGATCCCGCTGGTCGTCGCCGCGTGGATCAGTGCCGCTGCCCTCACGCTTGAGCGGCTCCGGACACCCTCCCCTCTACACTGAGCGAAGCCAAATCGGCGTCCAGACGCCCGGTTCTAGCTCCCCTGGTGGTTACTCATGAGCGTTCTCCGATCCCTCGAAGCCAAGATTGAGTCCCTGTTCGAAGGGGTGTTTGGTCGCGCCTTCCGTGGCAGCGTCCAGCCCGTTGAACTCGCACGCAAGCTGGTCAAGGAGATGGATGACCACAAGACCGTGAGCGTGTCGCGCGTGTACGTGCCAAACGAGTACACGGTGTATCTCTCAACCGCCGATCGCGAGCAGTTCTCCGGATACGAGAACTCGCTTCGTGGCGAGCTCACCGACTACCTCGCCGAGCACGCTCGCCGCGAGCGATACGTGCTGCCAGGCCCGCCAGACGTCAAGCTCGAGACCGACAACGAGCTTGACCTCGGGGTATTCGGTATCGCAACCCGTCTCGTGCAGCCACCAACGGACGACCGCCCCGCATCGACCGCCCCACCGGTATCAACGGCGGTGAGCGAGACGATGATCTACAAGCCGCCGCCTCTGCACGAACCCGGAGAGGCAGCACCGGTCGCTCCGACACCGCCCGCGGTGGAGCGCCTCGTGCTCGCGTTCGCCGGAACGACACGAGCGGTGACCGGCTCTCGTGTCGTCCTCGGACGCTCAAGCGACTGCGACATTCAGATCCCCGACGCCAACGTCTCGCGGCGCCATGCCGAAATCGTCCACGAAGGCGACGACCACTGGCTCGTTGATCTCGGCTCAACGAACGGGATCGAGACAAGCGACGGCAAGGTGCAGCGGCTGAAGCTCGAACCAGGAACGCGGTTTGTGCTCGGATCAACGGATGTCGTCGTCTCGCGGGAGCAGACCTCGACGTGATCGCCTCAGCTCAGGTCGAGACGACCCTCCTCGTTCTGAAGCTCGCGTTCCTCGTCCTTCTCTACGTCTTCATCTGGCGGATCGTCCGTTCGGCTGCCCGCGACCTGCGTCTCCCACAGGAATCGATGATCCTGTCGCCGCAGCAGGCGTCGGCGTATCTCCCCCAGCCGACCGCGCGCGAACTCGCTCGCATCGTCGTCGCAACGAGCCCGGCGATCACTCCTGGCACGACGTTCGCGATCGGCACCACCTCGGTGTTCGTCGGCCGCTCTGCCAACAACGACATCGTGATCGCCTCCGACGAATACGCGTCAGGACGGCACGCCCGCTTCGAGCCACGCCGCGACGGCGTCTACGCCGAAGATCTCGGCTCGACCAACGGGACGTTCGTGAACGGAACCCAGATCACCCGCGCTCACCGTCTTGTTCCGGGAGATGTCGTCCGCACCGGCGAGACCGACCTCCGGTTCGAGGCGTGAGGGTCGGCCACCGACACGGCGAGACCCACCCCGGGCGCCGACGTCGAAGTAACGAAGACGCGTTCATCTGCGCTCCGCCGCTCTTCGCCGTCGCCGACGGGATGGGCGGCGCCCAGGCGGGGGAGGTCGCTTCCGCACTCGCCGCCGCGACACTCGAAGAGGGCTTCCGCAGTGGCTCCGCGCACGGCATCCAGCACGAGGGCCACATTGTCGCGCTCGTGCAAGCCGCCAACGCGCGCGTCCACTACCGAGCCAGCATCGATATTGCCGTGCAAGGCATGGGAACCACGATGACCGTCGCATACGTTCAGCCAAACGGCGGCGTCACGATCGCCCATGTCGGCGACTCACGGGCCTACATGCTGCGCGACGATCGCCTCCACCAGCTCACCGACGACCACTCCCTCGTTGCCGAGCTTGTGCGGCGTGGCGAGCTCACCCCCGACGAAGCTGAGATCCATCCGCAGCGGTCGGTGATTACGCGCGCGCTCGGTACCGAGCCGGAGGTCGAGGTCGACTCGTTCACAGTCGCGGCACGCTCGGGCGACCTCTTCCTGCTGTGCTCCGACGGCCTCACGACGATGGTTGGAAGCGAGACGATTCGGAGGGTGCTCGCAGAGCATCGCGCTGACACGCGAACCGCGGTGCGCGAGCTGATCCGCGCAGCGAATGACAACGGAGGGGAGGACAACATCACCGCCGTTGTCTTCGAACTTGTCGAGGGCGACGACCCCACCGAGGAGAACGTGCTCGCCAGCGTGGATGAGGACACCCTTCATGGCGAAACCCGTCTGCCCGAGCATCTGCTGGGTGCCGGCGACACCATGATCGTCCGAGCCGAGGATCTGGAGCCGCGTGCCGGCCCACTCCAGACGGCGCTCGCCGCGCTCGTCGTCCTCGCCCTTTCAGGTGTCGTTGTCGCACTCGTCGTGTGGGGGCTTGCGCGCTGACCGAGCGGAATCGTGAACTCGTCTCGCTTGTCACGGTCGCGGCACTCACCGCGATTGGCTTCGCGAGCGTCTACATCGCACGCTCATCGGTCGTTTCGTGGGGGTCGCTCGGGTATGCCGCGTTCTTCTTCGCGCTGTACCTCGCCGCGCATGTGATCGCACGGGCGACCGTGCCCGAGGCAGACCCGGCGCTCCTCCCGATGGCCGGACTATTGACGGCAATCGGACTGACGGAGATCTATCGGCTCGGCCCAACAGACGCGTTCAAGCAGGGTCTGTGGATCGTGATCGGCGTCGGGCTGTTCGCGGCAACGCTCGTTGGCCTACGACGCGACTACCGGATCCTTGAGTCGTACAAGTACCTCTTCGGTGTTGGAGCGATCGCCCTGCTCTTCCTTCCGCGCGTTCCCGGCATCGGCACGACCGTGAACGGGGCGCGCCTGTGGGTCTCGATCGGCGGCTTCACGTTTCAGCCAGGCGAGATTGCGAAGATCTTCCTGATCGTCTTTCTCGCCGCCTACCTTCGGGGGAAGCGCGAAGTTCTCGCCCAGGGACGGCTGAAAGATCTCGGGCCGCTGCTTGTGATCTGGGGTGCCTGCATGCTCGTCCTCGTTGAGACGAACGACCTTGGTTCCGCTCTCCTCTACTTCGGAATCTTCCTCTCGATGCTCTACATCGCGACAGCGCGGCTTTCGTACGTCCTCGGCGGCGTCGGCCTGTTTGCTGTCGGCGGCTTCGGTGCCTACGAGAAGATCCCGCACGTTCACGAGCGCGTGGTCATCTGGTTGCAGCCGTGGACCACGAAGCCGGTGTTCTGTCCGCTCACCGGACAGCCGGCCCTGCGGCAGGACTGTCAGTCGTACCAGCTTGTGAAGTCGCTCTACTCGATCGGCAACGGCGGCTTTGCCGGCACCGGCTTTGGCCAGGGAACGTTCTCAACGACGACCGGCACGCCGCTGATTCCGTTCGTCAACACCGACTTCATCTACTCGGCGCTCGCACAGGAGCTCGGGCTGATCGGCGCCGCGGCGATGCTGCTCGTCTTCATGGTCTTTGTCGCACGAGGAATGAAGATCTCGATCCAGGCCGACGACGGCTTCTCGAAGCTGCTTGCGGCCGGCCTCACGTTCGGCTTCGCGCTCCAGACCTTCATCATCGTTGGCGGGGTCCTACGGCTCATTCCGCTCACGGGCATCACGCTCCCCTTTGTCTCCTACGGCGGGTCATCGGTCGTCTCAAACTTCGTGTTGCTCGCCGGGCTGCTCCTGATCTCCAACCGCGCCAACGCGAGGAACTGACGTGAACAGGCAGATCTCCGCTGTCGCGCTTGCGGCACTCGTACTCCTCGCCGCCTTGATCGTCGGCACCACCTACTGGCAGACGTGGGCTGCGAGCGGCCTCGCGACCCGGCAGGACAACGAGATCCAGCGCGTGGCGCAGTTCGAGATCAAGCGCGGTCTGATCCTCGCGGCCGATGGAAAGACCGTGCTCGCAACGAACAGCTCGCAGACCCTTGGCGGCCAGAAGCTGTTCTTCCGCCGCTACCCGACACACGGGTTTGCGTCGCAGGCGATTGGCTACTCGACCCAGAGCCGGTCACGGGCGGGCCTTGAGCGATCTCTCAACAGCTACCTCACGGCCTCTGATGCAAACCTCGGTTCGATCTTCTCCACGCTCGGCGACCGGCTGAAGGGGACGACGATCACCGGCAACAACGTGGTGCTGACGCTGAACGTGAAGGCCCAGAAGGTTGCCGAGTCGATGCTGCAAGGGGTGTGCGGTGCCGCCGTTGCCTGGAACCCACAGACGGGTGGGATCTACGCGATGGCCTCGACCCCGACATACGACCCGAACCTGATCGAGACGCCGAAGGGATATGCCGCAATCCAGGCAACCAAGGCGCCCTGCAGTCCTGCAGCGCCGCTGCTCAACCGCGCGACGCAGGGGCTCTACCCACCGGGATCGACGTTTAAGACGATCACCGCAGCAGCAGCACTCGATAGCGGCACGTACACGCCGAGCTCAACGTTTATCGACCCGGGGTACTGCACCGTGTACGGCAAGAAGGTCTCGAATGCCCTCGACCAAAACGGCCCCGAGCGTTACGGGAAGGTCAGCCTCGTGACCGCCTACCAGCACTCGATCAACGCAGTGTTCTGCAACATCGGCCTCAAGCTCGGCGGCGGTGCGATCCTCGAAGAGGCCCGGAAGTTCGGCTTCTACTCGGTGCCGCCCCTTGAAACTCCGAGCGAGGCCCGCTCAGCGTCGGGCCTGTACGACCACAGCACGCTCTTCACCCCGAAGAATCCCGACACCGACATCGACGCTGGCCGTCTTGCGTTCGGGCAGGAGCGGATGCTCGTCACGCCGCTCCAAATGGCGATGGTGGCTGGCGCGATCGCAAACGATGGCGTGATCATGCGCCCCCACCTGTTGAAGGAGGTCGTCGGCGCTGATGGGTCGACGATCGTGAAGGTGAAGCCTGAGCCCTACCGGCAGGCGACGAGCCCCGAGACGGCCCAGGCGATCCGCGACATGATGGTTGCGGTCGTCCAGGCGGGCACAGGCACCCGGGCGCAGATTCCCGGCGTCACTGTCGGCGGGAAGACTGGCACCGCGGAGACAGGGGTCGACCACGTCTACGACGCCTGGTTTATCTTCTTTGCTCCTGCCGAGAATCCAACCATTGCCGGCGCGGTCGTCGTCGAGAGTCAGCTGAACGGCTTCGGTGGCTCCGTCTCCGCCCCGATCGCAAAGGCGATCATGCAGGCGATCCTCCCGTCCCCGTCGAACACGAATCCGTAGTCCTATGGCCAACGACCCACTCCTCGACCAGATTTTCGACCGCCGGTACCTGATCCAGAAAAAGATCGGGGCTGGTGGCATGGCCGACGTGTACCTCGCCGAGGATCAAGATCTCGGCCGCAAAGTCGCGCTCAAGCTCCTGAACGACCGGCACGCGAACGACGAGCAGTTCGTCGAGCGCTTCCGGCGTGAGGCACAAAACGCCGCGGGGCTCTCGCACCCGAACATCGTTTCGATCTTCGAACGCGGCCAGGCCGAGGGCACCTACTACATCGCGATGGAGTACCTGAGCGGATACACACTCAAGGAGCTGATCACGCGGAACGGCCCACCACCGATTCCGGTCGCGATCGACTATGCCCGCCAGATTCTCAGTGCGCTTGGCTTCGCGCACCGCCACGGAATCATTCACCGCGACATCAAGCCGCACAACATCGTTGTGAGCGAGAAGGGGCATCTGAAGGTCACTGACTTCGGCATCGCCCGCTCCGGCGCTTCGCAGATGACCGAGGTTGGCTCGATTGTCGGGACAGCGCAGTACCTCTCGCCCGAGCAGGCACGCGGGGGCGCTGTCGATCCGCGATCCGACCTGTACTCGCTCGGCATCGTGCTCTACGAGCTCCTCACGGGCGACGTGCCATTCACGGGTGAAGCTCCCGTTGAAATTGCGATGAAGCATCTGACGGCGATCCCTGATCCTCCATCTGCCCGCCGTCCGGGCGTTCCGCATGAACTCGACGCCGTCGTGATGCGAGCACTCGCGAAGGATCCAGCGCAACGCTACGAGTCGGCAGACGAGATGGACGAGGATCTCGCCCGCATCGCGCGCGGTGGCGGCGTGTCACAACGCACCGAAGACGCCATGACCAACGTGATGGCACCCGTCGAGCCCGGCGCCGAAACGATGGTGGTGCGACCCGGTGGGGGCCCCGTGATTCCGGCACCGCCGAGCTATCGCGCTCCGGCCGGCCTCTACAACTACGCGGAGCCTGCGAAGAGGCGACGACGACGGGCCCTTTGGCCCTGGGTGCTCGGACTCGTTGGTGCGTTGCTGATCGCCGTCGCGGTCTACCTGATCTACGACCGGATCCAGCACCAGCTGAACGCCAACAAGCCGATCGCCGTAATGGACGTCGGCCTGATGCAGAAGGATCTTGCGACCTTCAAGCTTGAAGGCCAGGGCCTCCTCGTCAAGGTCACGCTCGAGCCGAGCGACACGGTTCCTGCGGGCGAAGTGGTTGAACAGGACCCCACGCCGAACGACCGCGTCGCGAAGGGTTCGACGGTCACAATCTTCGTGTCGACGGGCAAGCCGAAGGTCTCTGTGCCGGCGGTCAAGGGCTTCACGCTTGACCAGGCGGTGTCGGCGCTCACAAACGCCGGCCTCGTCGCGGATCCTCACGAGGTCAACTCGGCCGGCGTTCCGGGAACGGTGATCGCCCAAGATCCACCGTCAGGCCAACAGGCGGTGAAGGGTTCCAAGGTGCGCATTAACGTGTCGCAGGGACCAAAGACGGCTCTCGTTCCTGACGTTGTCGGCTCCGATTTTGCAACGGCTTCCGCCGCGTTGAAGAACGATGGGTTCGTCGTGATCCGTCAGGACGGCTCGTCCGAGCAGCCAGCCGAAACGGTCTACACCCAGGATCCACCGGCTGGCTCGAAGGCGGCGACGGGATCGGGTGTGACGTTGTCAGTGTCAACGGGTCCCGCGCTCGCGAACGTCCCCGACGTGACGGGTCTCTCCCAGACCGACGGGGTCAACCAGCTTCGTGCTGCCGGTTTCCAACCGGCCGTTGTCTTCCAGGCCGTTTCGACATCGGGTCAGAACGGTCTGATCCTGGCCGAGTCGCCGCCCGGCGGAACGGCCAAGCAAGGTTCGATCGTCACGATCACCGTTGGCACCCTGACAACCACGACGGCACCCGCGACAACGCCCGTCACCACCACTCCCGTCACAACGACGGGAGTCACCACCACCACACCGTGAACGGCCGACGCGTCGCGGTTATCGCGGGCGGGCGTTCGAGTGAGCACGACGTCTCGATCGCATCGGCACGCTCTGTCGTGCGGGCGCTCGAAGAATCGGGTGCGTCGGTGACAGTGATCGAGATTGCCCGCGACGGCTCCTGGGCCATCGGGCCCGGACGAGCAGAGCTGACGAGCAACGAACCGTCGGCGCTCTCAGCGGTCTTTGGCACCGGCTTGACGCGGCTGCCGAACCGCTCGGTGGCTGAGGCGCTCGGTGACGTCGAGGTCGTGTTCCCTGTCCTCCACGGCCCGTTTGGGGAAGACGGGACGGTGCAGGGCCTCCTAGAGCTTGCTGGTGTGCCGTATGTGGGCGCAGGCGTCGCGGCGTCAGCCGTCTGCATGGACAAAGATCTCTTCAAAGCGGTGCTCCGCGACGCGGGCATTCCGGTTGCCGAGAATGTGACGTTCCGTTCAGGCGAGTCAGCCGCGAACCCGTTTGGCTATCCGGTGTTCGTGAAGCCAGCGCGCCTCGGCTCGTCCGTCGGGATCTCGAAGGCACACGATGACGGTGAGTTCGCTGCAGCCGTAGCGCTCGCATTCGCCCACGACGACAAGATCATCGTCGAAGAGTTCGTGCCGGGAATCGAGGTTGAGGTCTCCGTGCTTGGGAACCGATCGCCGATTGCGTCTCTCCCGGGCGAGATTGTCGTCACGGGAGCCGAGTGGTACGACTACTCCGCCAAGTACGACGAGGGCGGGATGGACCTCGTTGTGCCGGCGCGGATCACAGCGGATCAGACCGCACGTGTGCAAGAGCTCGCCATCCGGGCGTTCATCGCGGCCGAATGCGAGGGCATGGCTCGCGCCGACATGTTTGTGCGAAACGACGGAACCGTGCTTGTGAATGAGCTAAACACGATTCCCGGCTTCACCGCGACGAGCGTCTACGCGAAGCTCTTCGCCGCCTCGGGTCTGCCGTACGCCGCACTGCTCGAGCGTCTCGTCGACCTGGCGCTTGAGCGCCACGCTCGTCGAACGTCGCTCAAGTACTAGCGCCTGATCCGCTCCTAGCCGACTTCAGCGATTTTCGCGACACCCGCGGCTGGAACGGCGGTGATCCAGACGAGGTAATAGCGCGCCCGCAGCCCGTTCAACTCGACAGTTGTCGTGCGGGTGGCGACAAAGCTTGCCGAGTCGTCTTCCTCAAACGCGTCCGGCGAGTCGCCCACACGGATTACGGCACGGAAGCCCGGGGTCGGTGTCACGATGATCAGCCGACGGAGGGCAACGGTCGAGCCCGCGTCAATCACCAGCCCGACGCCCGGCTTGCCCAGCCCCCCATTCGGAAACGTGTAGTGGGATGTCTGCCACGCGGTCGCGGCGTCGCCATCCGTCGCCAACCCGGCGGAGGACGCGTGCTCGTCGTTATCGCCGTATGGGTCGTACGCACCCGTCGCGACGATTGGGGAGGTTCGCCCGATGACAACGGTCGTTCCGCCACCTGGCAGGTCGCTTCCGCCCGAGGCAAGGACGGCCACGATCACCCCGATCGCGGCGACCACACCCGCCGACAGCAGCGCGATCGCCCAATCAATCCGAAGCCGTCGTGAGGGCGCTGTGACGCTCTCGAGCGTGTCCTCGTCGGCGGCCTCCGGGCAGCTCCGAAGGGCGGCGGCGAACTCGGCCATCGTGGCGAAGCGCCTGCTCGGGCTCTTTTCAAGTGCGCGGGCAACGACCGCTGAGAGTTCAAGCGAGACGGCGGGCCTCCGAACACGAACGTTGGGAGCGACCTCCGTGGCGTGGCGCACCGCCACCTCGTCGAACGTCGTACCCGGAAAGACGACTGACCCCGAGAGGATCTCGTAGAGCACCGCGCCGAGCGCGTACACGTCGGCCCGCGCATCAAGTTCCTCGCCACGCACCTGCTCAGGCGAGAGGTAGTCGCACGTTCCAAAGAGACGCCCTCCCGACGCCCCGCTGCCAGCAACCCCGAAGTCGGTCACCTTGGCAACACCCGAGGTGTGCAGCAGCACGTTGTGTGGTTTGACATCGCGATGCACAAGGCCACGTTCGTGGGCGGCCCCAAGTCCGGCTGCGATATCAAGGGCGATCGCAACCGCCTCGTTCGGAAGCAGGCTGCCGCGCCGACGCACAAGCTCCTTGAGCGTCTCGCCAGGGACAAGTTCGAGCACGATGAACTCGTCCCGCCCCGCGGTGCCGCGGTCGATCACCGTCACCAGATTTCTGTGAACGAGCCCCGCGACCCGTCGCGCCTCGTCGCGGAACCGTTCGATCGCGTCGGGGTCATCGCGAAGCCGCGGCTCCAGAATCTTCACCGCGACCTGCCGGCCGAGATCGTGGTCATAGGCGCGGTAGACCTTTGCCATCCCGCCCTGACCGAGCAACTCCTGCAGCTCGTAACGCCCCGCGAGTTGCTCGCCAGCGCCTGTCATCGCGCAGCCCTAAGCGAGGTCAGGCGAGCGCCGTGCTGAGCGCGGCTTCCCACACGCCGAGCGCCTCGTCAAGCTCAGCGTCGGAGATCACAAGCGGCACCAGCACACGAATCACGTTGCCGTAGAGGCCGCACGTCAGAAGCAGCAGCCCGTTTGAGGTGGCGAGATCAACGACCCTCGCCGCGATGTCGGGGGCGGGCTCCTTGGTGTGCGGATCGCGAACGAACTCCACCGCGAGCATCGAGCCGAGCCCACGCACGTCCCCAATCTGCGGGAAACGCTGCTGCCAGCCAAGCATCCGCTCACGCATCGTCTGACCTACGGCAGTCGACCGGGCAAGCAGATCCTCGTCCTCGATCACGTCAAGCACGGCGACCGCAGCGGCAAGCGCGACGGGGTTGCCGACGTAGGTGCCGCCGATCGCGCTCGGGCCGGGAGCGTCCATGATCTCGGCGGTTCCGATCACACCCGAGAGCGGCATGCCGGCGGCGATCGACTTTGCAACTGTGACGAGGTCGGCCTCGATGCCGTAGTGCTCCATCGCAAACATGCGGCCCGTTCGTCCGAAGCCGCTCTGCACTTCATCGGCAATCAGGACGATCCCGTGGGTGTCGCACAGCGTGCGCAGCCCCTCCACGAACGCCTGTGGCGCAGGGACGAACCCGCCCTCACCCTGCTGCGGCTCGAAGATGATTGCGGCGACGCTCTCGACAGCGATCTGTGTGAGCATCGCCTTCTCGATCGCTGCGAGTGCCGCTGCTGCCGACACGCCCCGATACTCGTACGGGAACGGCACACGGTAGACCTCAGGCGCGAACGGGCCGAATCCCGCCTTGTACGGATGGGTCTTCGACGTCAGCGAGAGCGACATCATCGACCGACCGTGGAAGGCGCCTTCAAACGCGATGATCGCCTGGCGGCCTGTGTAGGCGCGAGCGAACTTGACTGCATTCTCAACCGCCTCAGTCCCGGCGTTGAAGAACGCGGACTTGGCGGTGCCACGGACGGGGGCGAGCGCGTTCAGCCGCTCAGCCAACGTCGCGTAAATCTCGTAGGGGATGACCGTGAAGTCGGTGTGGCCGAAGTGGTCGAGCTGCTCCTGCGCGGCCGCAACGACTTTGCCGTGGGAGTGCCCAACGTTGAGACACCCGATGCCGCCGGTGAAATCGATGAAGGTGTTCCCGTCGAGGTCGGTGAGCGTCGCGCCCCGACCATCCTCGATCACGAGTGGGAAGGTGATTGCGAGTGGCGCCGCAACCGCGGCTGCGATCCGGTCAAGAACGGCCTTCGACCGGGGGCCGGGAAGGGTCGTCTTCATCTCGATCGCGCGTGTTGCAGCCACGGAAGGCAGCCTACCGAGCGCGAGCGTTGCGCGGGTCGAGAGACTGCTGCGCGCTCTTACTCACAGACGTGCGAGAATCGCAGCGTGGTTCTTCCTGATCGCACCATTGAGCGACTCATTGGCGAAGGCCGGATCGTCATTGATCCGTACGACCCCGCGCTGCTCCAGCCATCCAGCGTCGATGTCCGGGTTGACCGGTTCTTCCGCGTCTTCCGCAATAACCTCTACCCCTATATCGACGTCAAAGAAGAGCAGCCCGATCTCACCGAGCTTGTCGAGATCAACGACGAGCCGTTCATCCTGCATCCCGGCGAGTTCGTCCTCGGGTCGACGCTTGAGCGCGTGGCGCTGCCCGACGACCTCGTGGCGCGACTTGAAGGGAAGAGCTCGCTTGGACGACTCGGGCTACTGATCCACTCGACCGCTGGGTTCATCGACCCCGGCTTCGACGGCCATGTGACCCTTGAGCTTTCGAACGTCGCGAACCTGCCGATCACGATCTACAACGGGATGAAGATCGGCCAGCTCTCGTTCATGCAGCTCGTTGAGCCGGCAGCGAAGCCGTATGGCTCCGGAGCGCTGGGCTCGAAGTACCAGGGTCAGCGCGGCCCGACACCGAGCCGCTACTTCAAGAACTTCGAGTAGCGCCGCTTAACGTCGAGAGCCCCGTCTCCGGGGCCCTCGTACCGGCAAACACTCGCGGCAGGATTTAGCCGAGCGAGCTGATCAGCGAGTCAACGGCGGTCTTCGCTTCGTTGAGCTTCGCGAGCTTCTTCGGGCCCGTCGTCGCGGCGATGCGCGTCGCGAGCTTCGCATCGAAGTCGTTCAGCTTTGTGACAAACGCGGCCTTACGGGCGGTGCACTTCGGGTTCGGATGCGCAGCGCACTTCGCGGAGAGCTTGCTTGCCCGATCCTGGATCTGCGCGAGATGGGCAGCAAGGGCGCCATTGCCTGCCGCGCCACCCTTCGCGGGTGCCGTCGCGGTGGTCGTCGTCGGCGAATCGGCAGCGAACGAGACAGCGCTGAACGCGAGAGCCGCGACCAACGTGAGTGCAGCAGCGAGCTTCTTCATGGCGTGGAACCTTTCCGTGGAGAGGGGAGCAGCGGGCGTCACGTGCCCCGTGCGTGTTGAAACTCTCTCTCCTGTCCGCCAACGGGACGCAAGGCGAACGTAAACGCAACGTAAAACGCTCGAGGCCCGGATCTCGTCGGAAGCGCCGTCACAAAGAAAGAGGGCCGCTTGTGGCGGCCCTCAATCCGGTAAACGAGCTGAGATTTCGCAGGAGCGCTTCCGGCCGATCGCTCCATGCAACTCACGGCTATGCCGGTAGCGGCTGGGTGCATCAGCGGCGCGGTAACGCGTACTCCCCTACGCTGGCTAAGCGGTTCCCGTCAGGTTCCGGGGACGCGCTCCTACGAGCTCGTACCTCCACTGCCCGTACTGGAAGACTCCATGAACCGGACCACCTCCTTTCCGCGGTTGGAAAAAATGTAGCGAGCCGACCGGAGGACATGTCGGGCTTTCTTTCGTGCCCTCGCTAACCGAGAACGGCGACGCGATCACGCTCGACGGCGTCACGCACGTGACAGGCGAGCAAGTGGTCGTTTACGACGCCACAGGCCTGCATTGCGGCGTACGCCGTCGTCGGCCCAACAAAGCGGAACCCTGCCTTCTTCAATGTCTTTGAGAGAGACGTCGACTCGGGGGTTGCCGACGGCCAACCGTCCCACGACGCGGGGCCGGGGCGAGCGCCGTCGGGTGCGTGCGACCAAAGCACCTCATGAAGCGGTGTCCCTGCCTCGCGCAACATGAGCACCCCGCGCGCGTTCGCAATCGTCGCCTCGATCTTGCCGCGATGGCGGACGATCCCCGCATCGCCGAGGAGCCGCTCGATGTCGCGTTCCCCAAATCGCGCCACTGCCTCGGGATCAAACCCGGCAAAGGCAGCACGGAACCCCTCGCGCTTACGCAGGATCGTCAGCCACGAAAGGCCCGACTGAAACCCTTCCAGACAGAGGCGCTCGAACACGCCCCGCTCGTCAACGATCGGGCGACCCCACTCAGCGTCGTGGTAGACCTGGTAGAGCGGATCAGCGGTCTGCCAGCACCGGACCGGCTCGGCCGTCATCTACGGGACAGTGACTTTGACGATGTCGCCGTCAACATGCACTGGGAAGGTCTGCACGGCCTTGAACGCCGGCAACGTAAGCGCCTTGCCCGACCGTAGGTCGAACTTGGCGCCATGCCGTGGGCAGTACACCGCACACTCCTCCGGATCCCAGTCGCCCTCACAGAGAGGCCCGTCGTCGTGGGTGCAGCGATCCTCGATCGCAAGCAGCTCGCCGTCGCAGTTGTAGACGCCGATCGCCTCGACACCCGAGAACACGACTTTCACCTCACCTGGTGGCAGCTCCGAGAGCGGCCCAACGACGATCTCACCCATCGCTAGCTGATGTTTAGGCCAGCCCACTCGTCGGGCAGATCTGTGCCCTTCGAGCGGTGGAGGGCGACCTTCATCACACCAAGGCCGAGGATCGCGCACTTCATACGCACCGGGGTAAGAGGAATCCCAATCTCCTCAAGCAGCTCCTCCTTCGGAAGCGCTGCGAGCTCGCTGATCTTCCTCCCGCGGACGCGTTCGGTAAGCATCGACGTCGCCGCCTGCGAGATCGCGCAGCCGCGTCCCTCGAAGCCGACGTCGGCGACGGTCTCGCCATCGGCCTCAAACCGAAACGAGATCGCGACCTCGTCACCACACAGCGGGTTCTGGCCCTCAGCATGTGCGTCGTTCGGGTCGAGCATTCCGTGGTTGCGGGGGTTCTTGTAGTGATCGAGGATCACTTCGCGATACATCTGTTCGAATTCGCTCACGCGAACATCTCCTGGGCTCGGCGGATCCCGGCAGCGAGCCGGTCAACCTCGTCAGCCGTGTTGTAGAGGTAGAAACTGGCGCGATTCGTGGAGCTGACACCAAGCTTGCGCATCAACGGCTGGCAGCAGTGGTGTCCGGCACGAATGGCAATACCGTCGAGGTCGAGCACCTGCGCCACATCGTGGGGATGGACGAGCTCACCCGTTGGTGTGAACACGTTGAAGCTCACGATGCCGGCGCGCTTGTCGGCGGGAGGCCCGTACAGCTCGACTCCGGGCATCTCTCCGAGCAGACCCAGGGCGTATGCCGCGAGACGATGCTCATGCGCTTCGATCGCGTCGAGGCCCACGGACGAGAGGTAGTCGACGGCAGCGCCAAGCCCAACCGCTTCGGCCATTGGTGCCGTCCCAGCCTCGAACTTCGCGGGAAGGTCGGCCCATGTGGTCTCGTGATCGCCGACGTGACGGATCATGTGGCCGCCGTAGAGAAACGGTGGCGTCGCGTGTAGAAGCTCTGAGCGACCCCAAAGGAAGCCGATGCCGCTTGGCCCAACCATCTTGTGGCCCGACACGGCGATGAAGTCGGCGCCGAGCGTCTGCACATCGATCGCCCGATGTGGTGCTGCCTGCGCCGCATCAACGAAGCAGATGGCCCCGTGCGCGTGCGCCCACGATGCGATGCGACCAACGTCATTGATCGTCCCGAGCGAGTTCGAGACGTACCCCGTCGCGACCACCTTCACGTTCGCGTCGGTGAACGAATCGAGCGCATCAAGATCGAGCTCGCCGTTCTCTCCCAGAGGGATAAAAGCGAAGCGCGCACCGGTGCGGTTGGCAATCGACTGCCACGGCACAAAGTTCGAGTGATGTTCAAGCTCGGTGGCAAGCACCGTGTCGCCGGGGCCCAGATTTGCAAGACCCCACGCGTACGCGACAAGGTTGATCGCCTCGGTTGCGTTCCGAACAAAGATGATCTCGCGCTCCGTTGGCGCATTAACGAACCCGCGCACCTTCTCGCGCGCAAGCTCAAGCGCGATCGTTGCCCGCTCGCCGAGCTCGTAGACACCGCGGTGCACGTTCGCATACGACGTCTCGTAGAAGTGCGTCATCGCGTCGAGCACCTGCCGTGGCTTCTGCGCGCTCGCAGCCGAATCGAGGAACGCCAGCGGGCGTCCGTGGAACTCCTGCTCGAAGATCGGGAAGTCGGCGCGCAACGCGTGCGCGTCGAGCGTTGAAACCTCGCTCACAGCCACACGACTACTGTACCGCCCTCATGGGGCCTGCCATCGGCGCAGGCCCGGCCCGCAGCCTCTAGATTGGAACCTATGAGCGAGTACGTGTATTCGATGTACAAGGTCAACAAGTTCTACGGGGCCGAGCGGCACATCCTGCAGGACATCACCTTGTCGTTCCTGAAGGGCGCGAAGATCGGCGTGCTCGGGCCAAACGGAGCGGGTAAGTCAACGATCCTGCGGATCATGGCAGGCCTCGAGGAGACCTCCAGCGGCGAGGCGACGCTGACGCCTGGCTGCACGGTCGGCCTGCTCCTCCAGGAGCCGGAGCTTGACCCGAAGAAGAACGTGCGCGAGAACGTCGAGGACGGGGTGCGCGAGCAACGCGACCTTCTCGACCGCTTCAACGAGATCTCCGCCAAGTTCGCCGAGCCCGACGTCGATTTCGACGCGCTACTCGCCGAGCAGGCAAAGGTGCAGGAAGAGATCGACCGTCGCGACATCTGGGCGCTCGACCAGACACTCGACCGCGCGATGGATGCGCTGCGGCTCCCCGACGGCGACCGCGACATTGAGTCGCTCTCGGGTGGTGAGCGTCGCCGCGTCGCACTGTGCCGGCTGCTGCTCTCGTCACCCGATCTGCTGCTGCTCGACGAGCCCACCAACCACCTTGATGCCGAATCCGTCTACTGGCTCGAGCGCTTCCTCGCCGAGTACAAGGGCGCAGTTATCGCCGTCACCCATGACCGGTACTTCCTCGACAACGTCGCTGGCTGGATTCTTGAGATTGACCGTGGCAAGGGTCTGCCGTTCGAAGGCAACTACACCTCATGGCTCGTCCAAAAGCAGCAGCGCCTGCTACTCGAGGAGAAGCAAGAGTCGGCCCGCCGTCGCACGCTCGAGCGCGAGCTTGAGTGGGTACAGATGAGCCCCAAAGCGCGCCACGCAAAGTCGAAGGCGCGCCTCTCCGCCTACGAGAAGCTCCTCGCAGACGAGCAGCAGATCAAGCTCGACAAGGTCGAGATTCACATTCCGCCGGGCCCACGCCTTGGCGACGTCGTCATCCAGGCAAAGGGCCTCACCAAGGGCTTCGGCGACCGGCTGCTCTTTGAGGATCTCTCGTTCAACCTGCCGCCTGCCGGAATCGTCGGTGTGATCGGGCCAAACGGCGCCGGCAAGACGACCCTCTTCCGCATGATCGCGGGCCAGGAAACGCCCGACGCCGGCGACATTCGCCTTGGTGACACGGTGCAGCTCGCCTATGTCGATCAGTCACGTGGCGATCTCGACCCCAAGAAGACGGTGTGGCAAGAGATCAGCGGCGGGCTCGACATCATCGAGCTCGGGAAGAAGGAGATCAACTCGCGCCAGTACACCTCGTGGTTCAACTTCCGCGGTGGCGACCAGCAGAAGCCTGTGGGAATGCTCTCCGGTGGTGAGCGCAACCGCGTGCACCTCGCGAAGCTCCTGCGCAGCGGCGGCAACGTGCTGCTGCTCGACGAGCCGACCAACGATCTCGATGTCGACACGCTCCGCGCACTCGAAGACGCGCTGCTCGACTTCGCTGGCTGCGCCGTCGTGATCACCCATGATCGGTGGTTCCTCGACCGCGTCGCTACGCACATCTTGTCGTTCGAAGGCGACTCGGTCGTGACGTGGTTTGAGGGTGGCTTCAGCGACTACGCGGCGTGGGTAACTGAGACGCGTGGCGCCGATGCACTCGAACCGCATCGGATCAAGTACAAGCCACTCGTTCGCAACTAGCTCCGAATCTCTAGGCTTTCGGCGTGGCGATTCTTGTTGTAGAAGGTGCGGACGTTGTCGTTCGCCTGTCGTGGCTGGAGAGGCTCGGTGCATGCCGCCGCTCCAACCCGCGGGCGCCACTCGCGAACGTCAAAGAGATCCGCGCGATCGAAAACGGCTGGACTGAGGTACGCGGCATCCGTGCTCCCGGAACCGGCATCCCCGGCGTGATCATGCTCGGCACCACCCGTCGCCGAGGGGGCAAAGATTTCGACGCGATCTACCGCACCGGCCTCACAGCAGTCGTCGAATTCGAAGGCGCCGAGTGGGGCCGCTTTGCCGTCTCGCACGAAGACGCCTGGCGCATGGCCAACAAGGTGCAAGAAGCTCTTCCCGACGAAGACGAGTAGCGGCTTCGGCGCTACGCGCTGAGCGCCTGCGCCTGGTACGCAAACAGCGGGAACGAGCGCTTCGCCCGCGGCGGCACGATGTAGTTCGCACGGCGGAGGACAAACATGAACTCGTTGATGCCGTTGTTCGTCGTGGCGGTGATCGCAGGGTTCAGGCGTGGCGCATTCGTCGCGTTCATAGCCTGCCGCATCGTCACAAAGTCGTCGATCGACTTCTGTACAGCGACGAAGTGGAGGCCAGCCACCCCGCCGTCGATCGTGTCGAAGTCGCGGCGGATGATCACCGGGCCTGACGTTGTTCGAGCGCGCGCCGCCGCCTGCGCATGACCAACTATTCCGAAGGTGACGGCGTCGTTGTTCAGGGCTTCCGGCTTGCTCTGCGGGTCGTCCTTGAACGCATTCACCTGATCCTGCGTGATCTGCGGCCCGAACATCAGCTGCACGCGTTGAGCCTGTGACATGCCGGAATACCAGCGGTCGAGCTTCAGCCGGATGTAGCTGACGTGCTGCGTCGTCCCACCGGCAAAGTCCCCGGTCGTGATCGTGACACTCTCTTCCGTCGCCTGATTCTTCACATAGCCCGACTTGAACCCCATGAAGAGCGGCGAGCTTGCAGGCACCACACCACCAGCGGGGATGCCCGTCACGTTCGTCTGGTGAGCTGCCGGAATCCCGTCGCCCGCAAAGCCTGTGCGCGTTTCGCGCCAGCGGAAGATGCTGCTCAGGTCGGCTTTCGCGCCACCTTTGAGCGACGCGCCCGATGTCAGTGCGTTCTGGATCGCAACCAGGATCTTCTCGTCGTCGCTCGCGAGGTGGATGCACACGTCGTAGCCGTCGAAGATCGGATACTCGAAGTCAGAAAGCTGCTGCGGGTGCGGAATCGGACTTGCCACCTTCAGCACGCGCTCGAAGTAGTGCGGCCCCCACGAGACCGTAAACATCACGCCCGATGCATTCCAGGGATAGGTTCGTTCAACGGTGCGGAGCGCCGCCTCAAGGGTGCGCACCGACGCGACTGTCGGAGCCTTCAGAACGTCAAAGAAGAGCAGGCGGTTGTACTTCGGGTCGATCGGGTTGCCACCCGCGTCGTTCTTCAGCGACGGCCACACATGCTGGCCGACGGGCAGGCCCTTCGGCTGCGTCCCGAGCGAGACGGTCGTTGGAGCAGCGAACTCCGCGGCGCGCGCGACACCTTCGGTTGATGCGACAAGACCAGTCGCTGCGGCGGCCGCGAGGAGGCGCCGACGTGAAAGACGCGGAGCTACGTCGTCGGGCGGATTCTTGTCGGGCATCAGACGGTCACGCCTTTCGTACTTTGGGGGACGACCTGGACCCGTTGTACCAGATCGCCGACCCCTGGCAGCCCGAATTCAACGAGGGCTAGATCGCCTGCGGAATGCGCGACTCGAGCGCCGCACCAAGAGCTTCGCGTACCGGCTCAAGCTCGATGCGGTCGAGAACGTCCTGGAAGAAGCCGCGAACGATCAGCCGTTCTGCCTCTGCGCGCGACAGCCCGCGAGCCATGAGGTAGAAGACCTCGTCACGATTGACCCGGCCAAGCGTCGCGCCATGGGTGCAGCGGACATCGTTAGCCATGATCTCGAGTCCCGGGATCGAGTCTGCGTGGGCCGTGTCGGAGAGGAGCAGGTTGCGATTCTCCTGGTAGGCGTTCGTCTTCTGGGCGTCCTTCTCAACACGAATCATTCCGCGCCACACAGCCTTCGCCGACTCACGAAGCGCGCCCTTGAACGCGAAGTCGCTCTCGGTGTTCGGCGCGATGTGCTCTTGGAACGTGTCGTAGTCGAGGTGCTGGTCGCCGTCAGCGAAGTACGCGCCGGTGACCCGCGAGGTGGCACCAGGGCCGTTCAGGTCGTTCTGAATCCGAATCTTGCCGCGCTTCGAACCGAACCCGCCGGCGACCCAGTCGAGCTCGGCGTCGCGCTCAACGCGCGCATGGTGGGTGGCGAAATGCCACGTCTCAAGCGAGAGGTTCTGCACCGACACGTACTCAAGCTTGGCTGACTGCTCGACATACAACTCGATCGCAGCATTCGTGTAGCTCGGCAGATCGGGAGTCGACGACGCGTACTCCTCGATCAATGTGAACCGCGACGCCTCTTCAGCGACCACAAGGAGACGCCAAAATAGTGCGCCACCCGGAACCGAGTTGGCGACCCGCACATAGAGCGGCTTCTCAAGCTCAACGCCCTTCGCAACCTGCACAAGCAGCCCGTGCTTCCAAAGCGCAGCGTTGTGCGCCGTGAACTTGTCCGTCCAGCCAACGAGCCCGTACAGCCGCGGATCACTCTCATCGAGGAGTTCGAAGCGCACGCCTGCAGGCAGGTTGTCGGCGTGGATCGTGATGCCCGCCTCATTCACCTCAGCCGATGCCGCAACCGCAAGGTCAGGCAGCACCGACACAGCGGCGCTGCCAACAGCCTCGGTCGGGACCGGATACGACGCAGGATCGAACCCGCGCAGATCAGTGAACCGCCACGGCTCCTCGTGGGTCGTCGGGACCGGCAGCTCGGCGAACCGTGCTGCAGCCTCGGCGTTAGCCAACCGAACCCTCCATCTGCAGCTGGATCAGCCGGTTCATCTCCACCGCGTACTCAAGCGGCAGTTCCTTGGTGATCGGCTCAACGAAACCCGACACAACCATGGCGCTCGCCTCAGCTTCGCTCAGGCCGCGTGACATGAGATAGAAGAGCTGCTCCTCGCCGATCTTCGACACGGTGGCCTCGTGGCCGATGTCTACGTCGTTCTCGTCGATGCGAATTGTCGGATAGGTGTCCGACCGCGATTCGTCATCAAGGATCAGCGCATCGCACACCACCTTCGACTTCGCACCCTTCGCGCCGTGTGCGACCTCCAGCAAACCGCGGTAGCCAGCGCGGCCACCGTCTTTCGAGATCGACTTCGACGTAATGACGGACGTCGTGTTCGGCGCCTGGTGGACACACTTGCCACCGGCGTCCTGATGCTGCCCCTTGCCAGCAAAGGCAATCGAAAGCACTTCGCCATGGGCACGATCGCCGACCAGCCAGATCGCTGGGTACTTCATCGTCAACTTCGATCCAAGGTTGCCGTCAACCCATTCCATCGTCGCGTCCTCGTGTGCAACCGCACGCTTGGTGACGAGGTTGTAGACGTTGTTCGACCAGTTCTGAATCGTCGTGTAGCGGCAACGGCCACCCTTCTTGACGACGATCTCGACAACCGCAGAGTGGAGCGAGTCGCTCGAGTAGATCGGGGCGGTACAGCCCTCGACGTAGTGCACGTAGGCACCCTCGTCAACGATGATCAGCGTTCGCTCAAACTGGCCCATGTTCTCGGCGTTGATCCGGAAGTACGCCTGGAGCGGCATCTCGATGTGGACGCCCTTCGGGACATAGATGAACGAGCCACCCGACCACACGGCGCTATTCAGCGCGGCGAACTTGTTGTCGTTCTGCGGAATGATCGTGCCGATGTGCTCCTTGATGATGTCCTCGTGCTCACGCAAGCCCGAGTCCATGTCGAGGAACAGCACGCCCTGATCGGTGAGCGATTGCTGCAGCTTGTGGTAGACGACCTCTGACTCGTACTGGGCACCGACACCGGCGAGGTACTTCTTCTCCGCCTCCGGAATCCCGAGCTTGTCCCAGGTGTCCTTGATGTCTGCCGGGAGATCCTCCCACGAGTCAGCCTGCTTCTCGGTGGGGCGGATGTAGTAGTAGATGTTGTCGAAGTCGATCTCGCTGAGCGCGCCACCCCAGTTCGGCATCGCGCGCGCATTGAAGTAGTCGAGCGACTTGTGGCGGAACTTCCGCATCCAGTCGGGCTCGTTCTTATGCGACGAGATTGCATCGACAAGCTCGTGGGAAAGTCCGCGGCCGGACTTGAAGAAGTAGTCCTCCGCGACATGGAAGCCGTACTTGATCGCGTAGTCGGAGCCGATCCCTTCGACGATTTCGTTTTCGGTCTGGGTCATGCCGGCACCCCTTCCCATTCCTTGTAGCCCGACTCTTCGAGCTTCTTCGCGAGCTCAGGGCCGCCCTCTTCGACGATCTTGCCGCCGACGAACACGTGCACGAAGTCGGGCTTGATGTAGTTGAGAATTCGCTGGTAATGCGTGATCACGAGTGCGCCCATGTCGGGGCCGATCAGCTCCTGAACACCACCCGCGACGATGCGGAGAGCGTCAATGTCGAGACCGGAGTCAGTCTCGTCGAGCACGGCAATGCGGGGCTTCAGCATCGCCATCTGCAGGATCTCGACGCGCTTCTTTTCGCCGCCGGAGAATCCGTCGTTCAGATAGCGGGACGCGAGTTCGCGCGACACAGAGAGACGCTCCATCTGCGCGAAGAGCTCCGTCCGAAACTCTGGAACCGGGATCGGGTTTTCGACCCCGCCGTTCTTTGCCTTGCGCACGGCGTTGATCGCACTGCGCAGGAAGCTTGTGACCGTGACACCCGGAATCGCGTGCGGGTACTGGAACGCAAGGAAGAGGCCCTTCTGGGCGCGCTCGTCCGCTTCCGTCTCGGTGATGTCTTCACCGTCGAGGAGGATCTGGCCCTGCGTGATCTGGTAGGCCGGGTGACCTGCGATCGCGTAGGAGAGCGTCGACTTGCCGGAGCCGTTCGGGCCCATGATCGCGTGGACTTCGTTCGAGTCCACCTTCAGGTTTACGCCCTTGACGATCTCGGTGCCGTCTTCGAGCGAAACGTGCAGATCCTTCAGTTCGAGCAGTGCCACGACTCTGTTCTCCTCGTCTCCAGTGTCCCGTCGGGGAGGCCAGACCGATTTGGCGATGGCCATTTCGTTCTGCCCCGGCTCCGTCTGGTCGGTGCCGTACGGGAGACGCCATGGTAGCCGGTCCCCCAACGCGAACGGTAGGGAGACCTAACACTCTCGCATGCTGCGACTTGAACCAAACGGACGATTCGCCCTGCTACGATGGCCCCCATGCCAAACATCGGCCCTACCGAAATCATTCTGCTCCTCCTGCTTGCTCTGCTGCTCTTCGGCGCCAAGCGTCTTCCTGAGATCGGCCGTTCGCTCGGCACGGGAATGCGCGAGTTCAAGGACTCCGTCAGCAACAACAAGCCGGACACGACTCAGGCCCAGATTCCGGCCCAGACCCCGGTCGCCACAACGCCGCCGGCCCCGCCCGCACCGCCCGTCGCTGACGAGCCCGAGCGGCACTCCGAAACCGTCTAAGCGTCCATGCCGCCGAGGCCTAGGCTTCCGCGCCGTCTCGACCACGGCGAGGAGGCAACGCTCGTCGAGCATCTCGACGAGCTGCGTCAGCGCCTATTTGTAGTGATTGCCGTCCTTGCGGTCGGCATCATCCTGGGCTTCACGATCCACAAGCACCTGATCCACTGGCTTGTGATCACGCTGCCTGACCACCACCAGAAGATCACGACCCTGAACGTCGGCGAGCCGTTCATGACGTCGCTCTGGATCTCGATCTACTTCGGCTTCCTGCTCGCCCTGCCGTTCATCATCTGGCAGGCGTGGGCGTTCTTCATTCCGGCGTTCGATCCGCGTCACGCCGTGCTCCTACGGGTGTTCGGGGTCGTCGCCGGCCTGTTGATGGCTGCCGGTGTGACATTCGGCTACTTCGTCGCACTGCCCGCAGCCGAGCACTTCCTGACGAACTACGACAACGACATCTACGACATCCAGATTCAGGCGAAGCCGTTCCTGACGTTCTGTATCCACGTCTTGTTCGCGATGGCGATCGTCTTCGAACTTCCCCTCTTTGTCGTCGGTCTGACGCGCATGGGAGTGATGACCACCGAGAAGCTGCGCAAGAATCGGCGGATCGGCTACTTCATCGTTGCGTGTGTCGGTGTTGCGCTCCCTGGCGTCGATCCCGTGACGACGATCGTCGAAACGGTTCCACTCGCGATTCTCTTCGAAGCCTCGATCTGGGTTTCGCGGTGGCTCGACCGCCGGTCGGCGGCTGAGTCGGCCGGCACCACGACGTGAACTCGCTTTCCGCCGGCTGGGTGATCCCCGCCGACGGAGCTCCGATCCGTGATGGGCGCGTAACGTGGGAGGACGGTCGTGTCGTCGACGTCTCACCTGGACGAGGTGAGCGCCATTACGAGAACGCCATCATCCTTCCAGGGCTCGTCAACGCGCACTCGCACCTTGAGTACGCCGTGTACGCCGGGTTCGGGGATGGCGAACCCTTTGGACAGTGGATGGGCACCCACATCACCCGCAAGCGGGCGCTCGACTTTGACGACATGGTTGCGATCGCCTGCCGCGGTGCCGCCGACTGTCTCACAGCTGGAATTACAACCACCGCCGACTACAGCTTCTCTGGCGCCGCAGCTGTGGCTGCAGCACGGCTTGGTCTGCGCGCCATCGTCTATCTCGAGGTGTTCGGCAGCGACCCCGCCGGCGCCGCCAGCCAGCTTGCCCAGAAGCAGGAGGCGGCGGGCTCATCGCCGCTCGTAACATTGGGCGTCTCCCCGCACGCACCGTTCACGTGCAGCATCGCGGTGTATGAGTGGGCGTTGAGTCTCGGGCTTCCTGTTGGCACCCATCTCGCCGAGAGCGCCAATGAGAACGACTGGCTTGAGTCCGGCGCTGGTCCGCTTGCGGCGAATGCGGCGATCCTGGTTCCACCCACGGGGAAGCGTGCCGTGCAGACGCTCGAGTCCGTTCTTGGACCAACACTCCTCTGCGCACACTGCGTCGAGGTCGACGACACCGACGTCGCGCTTCTGGCCGAACTCGATGTGCCCGTCGCCCACTGTCCTCGGTCGAACGCGTTGCTTGGTTGCGGCGTCGCTCCGCTCGCCGACTTCCTCGCGGCCGACATGCGTGTGGGCCTTGGCACCGATTCGCCCGCATCCACGCCCTCGTTCGATCTGTGGGAGGAGATGCGTGCCGCGATCTACGCCTCACGAGGACGGGAGCGTCGCCCGGACTCCCTCTCTGCGGCCGCCGCCCTGGAGCTCGCAACCGCAGGTGCGGCGCGCGCACTCGACCTCACGGGCGAGGTCGGGGTACTCGCGCCAGGAGCGCGCGCTGACATCACTGTCCTCTCGATCGCCGGAAGTCCGTACGATCCGGTAGAAGATCCAATCGTCGCCGCCGTGTTTGGTGGCTCGCCTGACCGTATTCTCGAAACTATCGTCGACGGCACGACCCGCTACCGCCAAGGAGAGACTTCGTGGCACGAGGTACACAGCACCGCAAGCACCGCACGGGCCCGAATGCTCGCGTAGCAAGCCCGACTGTCGCACAGCCCAAGCGCAAGAAGAAGGCCGCCCCGTCATGGGAGGATCAGCTCTTCTTCAACCGGCTGCGCCGCCATGCGAAGTGGGTCTTCGTGCTGCTCGCTGTCTTCTTTGCTGCCGGCTTCGTACTCTTCGGTGTCGGTTCCGGCTCAAACGGGCTCAACGACGTGCTCCAGAACATGTTCCAGGGTTCGGGTAGCACCGGCGCGAACATCTCAAAGCTCGAGAAGGCGACGCAGAAGAACTCGACCGACCCGAAGGCGTGGCGAGCCTACGCAACGGGCCTTGAGCAGAAGAACAACCTCGACGAGGCAACGAACGCGCTGTCGCGCTACGTCGCGCTGAAGCCGAAGGACACGGCAGCGGTTGAGGAGCTCGCGGGCCTCTATCTGCGACAGGCGTCGAACTACGAGACGAACTACGCGATCGCGCAGTCGCTCTACAACTACCAGTCGGTCAATCCTGCGTTCGCCCCGGACTCGAACTCATCGCTCGGCAAGGCGTACGCAGCGCAGGGCAGCCTGCTCGATCCGATTTCAAATGCCGCGAGCGGGGTGTTGTCGACCCAGTCGAGCGCAGCGTTCCAGAGCCTCGCCACGGCCGAGCAGAACGCCGTCGCTACGTACGAGAAGCTCGCCGTTCTTCAGCCTAAGGACGCGACGACACAGTTCCGCCTCGGCCAGATCGCGAGCCAGGCCTCACAGCTCTCGAATGCCGATGCCAACAAGAAGATCGCGGTCAAGGCGATTCGTGCGTTCCTCAAGCTCTCACCGAACGACCCGCTCGCTCCGCAGGCACGGTCGGCCCTCAAGTCGCTGCTGAAGAAGTAGCCGATGCGAAACCCTGTGCGAAACGAGGAGAGCGCCTTCAGGTTCCTTGTCGGACTGATCGGCTACTTCGTGCTGATCGTCGTTGGAGCGAAGATCGCCCGCTGGTTGGGGCTCGCTGTGTTCCTTCTCCTCACAGGCGCAGCTGGCTGGTGGTTCTCCCGGCCCGCACCGAAGAGCGACGATGACACAAACGTGCTCTTCACGCCTGACGTCCTGGCCCCCACCGACATGCCGTCCGTCGAATCTGGATTGCTCGCGGCGTCAAGCCCCCTCGCTCCTGTAGAGCCCCTCGGTGAGGGACACTCGGTCAAGGCTGAGACCGCTCCCGACGCTGCGACGAGCGTCGCTGCGGACGCCGCTCCCTCGCGCTGACGGTGGCGCTATCCCGCCCGCGTGGCTTGGCCGCGGGCGCTCTGTCCCGTCACCTTCGCGTCGCGTCGCGTCGCGTGGCGTAATGCACTGTGCGCACCTTTCGTGCGCTCGCCGACGCCAGCTCCCGATTAGGCGTCGCGCCCCAGGGTGACGTCACGCTCTGCAGGAAACGCCCACACGCGTACGAGACGGGCAACGGGTCGTCGACTGGTGCCCGGAAAAGAGAACGGCGCCCGTAGGCGCCGTTCCAAAACCTGCGTGCTGTGACCCAGACTCAGCTAGCGCCAGCGTAGGTCGCACAGTCGTAGTTGCTGCCTGCAACTGATGCGACATACACCGAGACGTCATCTGCATCGCTGCCGCGGAGAATGTCAGCCGGCATCGGCATCTCCGGGTAAGCGATCTGGCCGCGGACGACATCGCGCACGGTCTGCTCTTTGAAGCCGTGGCAGTAGGCGGGGCCAAAAGAGTCGTCGAGGTTCGGACCGATCGTGCCGGTTGCGCCCGCGTCCTTCAGCACGTGACAGCTGCCGCACTTCTCGGCGTAGAGCGTCTTGCCACGGGCGGCATCGCCCGACTTGACCATGCCGACGGCGCCGCATCCTGCGGTCAGAAGACCGGTTGCAGCGAGAACGATGATGAAAGCTTTGCGCACGGTTCGCAGCCCCTAGAGCACGTAGACGGTGACGTAGACGACGATCCACATGACGTCGACGAAGTGCCAGTAGATACCGCCCACCTCGAGCCCGTGATGAGCCGATGGCGAGAAGTGTCCGCGGAAGGCACGGATCGTGATGACGAGCAGGATCAGGAGGCCGATGAACACGTGGCATCCGTGAAGACCGGTGAGGCCGAAGAACGTCGCAGCAAAGGCCGTGTCGTTCGTGTTGAACCCGATCCGGTGGTACTCGATGACCTGGGTGAGCAGGAACGTCAGACCAAGAAGGAACGTGAGCACCATCCCAGCCTGCAGCCCGGCGCGGTTCCCCTTCTTACAGGAGACGGTCGCCCAATGGATCGTGAAGCTCGACGTAACCAGGATCAACGTATTGATGAGCGCGAGGAACCATGGCCGCTCAAACGGCACACCCGCCTCGTTCAGCGGTGGCCACTGAGCCGGATTCGCAACGATACGGTCGAAGAAATAGGCCGTGAAGAACGAGCCGAAGAGCATGATCTCCGACCCGATGAACAGGAAAATTCCAAGAACGGCCGGGTTGATCCGCGAGCTGTAATGGATCGGCGGAGGGCCGTGATGTTCGTGTGCTTCTGCTGCTGCGCTCATTCGGACACCACATGGTCGACGGGAAGGCCAGTCTCTTTGCGAACTCGCTCCACCAAATCACGGCGGAGCCAGCCGGAGCGCTGGCCAGGGAACGTAGAAATCATGATCTCGTCGATGACCTCGTCATCGGCTGCTTCGAGGATCGCGGTGTATGGATCGGGATGCACGACCTGCCCGTGTGCGTCGATCCCATCGGTGCGAAGGACGGAGACGGCGCGACGAAGTCGGCGCTCGGCCTCAGGATGGTGCTCCGCGTCGCTCTGCGGCGCAATGATCAAGAAGCTCGCCTCGCCGGCAGCGTGCCGAGCGCGGATCGCCTGGAGAAGGTCGCGCGAGACGACCGTCTCGTTGGCGACCACAAGAACGTTCTTCTCGGTGGTCGGCGTCTTGTCGTCCTCGGCAATCAGGTGCTTGACCGCAAGGCCGTTGGCAGCCTTCTCGATGTCAGCGACGGCGTTACGACGAAGCCAGCTCGAGCGCTCGGGAGCGTTGGTCGAGATGATGACTTCGCTCGGGGCGGGCGTCAGCTGGACGAGTGCGTCCTTCACAGCCTGCACCGGGCCCGTCTCAACAGCGAACGCCTGGGTCGGAATGCCGACGTCAACCAGACGATTGCGTAGACGCTCAACCCGACGACCTGCCGAGGCGCGCCGTGTGTCTTCGTAGACGACATATCCGTGGCGCGGCTCATTCACCGGGGCGATAACCGTCACGGTCAGACCATCTTCTTCGCTGCGCGAGCGCAGCGCGTCAAAGAGAGCCGGGGAAGCAGCTGTCTCGTTCGCGATCACGAGGATGTGAGGCACGGCACTAGTGGCCGCCGGTAGCTACCGGCTCTGCCTGCGCCGAGCCGAGGATCGCATGCCGGGCGCCGGGGACGCCGAACTCGTACGGGCCGCCCACGATCTGGGGCACCTCGTCGAAGTTGAAGGTCGGTGGCGGCGAGCTGACCTGCCACTCGAGCGTCATCGCACGCCACGGGTTCGAGCCGACAACTTCACCCTTCGTCCATGACCAGATCATGTTGAAGAGGAACAGTGCGGTCGAGGCTCCGAGCAGATACGACGCGATCGAAGCGAACGCGTTCAACTCCTGGAAGCGCGGCGCGTAGTCGGCAACGCGGCGGGGCATGCCCTGCGTGCCGAGGTAGTGCATCGGGAAGAACGTTGCGTTGAACCCGATGAACGTCATCCAGAAGTGAAGCTTGCCGAGCTTCTCGTTGTACATCCGTCCGGTGACCTTCGGGTACCAGTAGTAGATGCCCGTAAAGATCGTGAAGACGGAGCCACCGAAGAGCACGTAGTGAATGTGGGCGACGATGAAGTACGTCGAGCTGACCGGGATGTCGATCGAGACGGCCCCCAGCCACACACCCGAGAGTCCGCCGATGACGAACGTCGCGATGAATCCGGTTGCCCAGAGCATCGGGGTGTTGAAGTTGATCTTGCCGTTCCACATCGTGGCGATCCACGAGAAGATCTTGATGCCCGTCGGCACCGCGATGAGCAAGGTGCTGGCCATCATTGGCACACGCAACCATCCGGCCATGCCGGCGACGTACATGTGGTGTGCCCAAACCGAGAACCCGAGCACGAGGATGGCGAGCAGAGACAGGGCCATCAGCCGGTACCCGAAGATCGGCTTGCGGCTCATGACGGCGATCACCTCGGAGATGATCCCGAATCCAGGCAACAGCATGATGTAGACGGCTGGGTGCGAGTAGAACCAGAAGATGTGCTGGTACCCGAGCACGTAACCACCGCCGGCCGCCTCGAAGAAGTTCGTGTGCATCACGCGATCGAAGAGCACGAAGAACTGCGAGCCAGCGATGAACGGCGTTGCGAGCACGACGAGGAGCGATGTGGAGAAGTTCGCCCACACGAGGAGCGGCATCCGCCAGAACGTCATGCCCGGTGCGCGCATGGTGATGATCGTGACCAGGAAGTTGAGGGCGGTCATGATCGAGCTCGCTCCACCCCACTGGACAGCCATGTTGAAGAAGATGTTCCCCATCGGCTGATGCGCACAGAGCGGCGCGTAACACGTCCAACCAGCGGAAGGACCGCCACCCGGGGCGAACATGCCCGCGATGAACGTGACACCGGCGATCGGCAGGAGCCAGTACGACAACGCGTTGAGCTTCGGGAACGCCATGTCGGCCGCGCCAATCATCAGCGGGATGACGATGTTTCCGAGGCCAGCAAAGGCCGGAATGATCACGAGCAGGATCATCAGGATCGCGTGCTCGGTGACGAGAACGTTGAACGTCTGCGGGTTGAAGTACTGGTCACCCGACTGCGCGAGCTCGGCGCGGAACAGCAGCGCCATGAAGCCCGAGATCACGAAGAACAGCATCGTCGTGACCGTGTACTGGATGCCGATCACCTTGTGGTCGGTATTGATGCGGAAGTAGTCCCGCCAACTCGTCGCACCATGGCCGTCGTGGCTATCAGGCCGCGTCCTCTTGCCGGATGCGTAGTACGTCCAGAAATCGAAGCCGCCGAGACCGATCAGCAGACCCATCGGGAACGACACCGTTCCGACGGTTGCGAGCGGCCCGGACTTCCAGATCGGGTCCCAATCGGCAGCCCAACGGATCAGGCCGACGATGCCGAGACCGATGAAACCGACAAGCGGCGTGGTCCAGAGAACGCGATACCAGCCGGGAGCGGTCAGCTTCCGGAGGCCGGAAGGAGACGCCGGAGCGTGGTGATGATCATGTGTGACTGAGGTCATTTCGTGTTCTCCGCGAGATACTGGACGAGTGAGTCGAGCTGAGCGCCCGAGATGCTGGACTTGTACGTCGAGGGCATAACACCCTTGGCGTAGCCGGGCGCGAGGAACGTGTCCGGATCGGTGATGGAAGAACGGATGAAGTCGTTGAGCTCTTCGCCTGCCTTCGCAGCGTCGACGCTGAGATTGTCGAGCGACGAGCCAATCGTGCCTGCGGAGCCGCCAGCGGTGAAGACATGGCAGGCGCCACAGCCGGCGGCGGTGTAGACGGACTTACCGTCAGTGCCACCCGCAGCGGCAGCTGGTGCTTCACCGGCTGATGCGTACCAGCTGTCGTATTCGGTTGACTCCAAAACGATTGCTTCGCTGCGCATGAGCGCATGACCGAGGCCGCAAAGCTGGGTACAGATGATCGGGTAGTACCCCGTGCGCGTCGGCGTGATCACGATTGACGTCGTGATGCCCGGGACTGCATCGGTCTTCTGACCGAAGGCAGGCACCCAGAACGAGTGGATGACGTCCTTCGAGGACAAGTCCAGCTTGACGTTGCGGTCCTTCGGAAGCCGAAGGATGTTGAACGTCTTCCCGTTCGGATACTCAAATTGGTAGGTGAACTGCTGCGTGACCACCTTGATCACCAGCGGATTCGTGCCAGCCTTGCCGTTGTCGTGAATGACGATGGCGGCCACGATGGTGATCGCGATAACGATGACCGTCGGGATTGCCGTCCAGATGATCTCGAGCATCGTGTGGCCGTGTGTAGGAGGCCCATCGCTCGTGTCACCCGGCTTTACGCGGAATTCGACGACGCAGTAGATAAGCGCGGCAGCAACAACTGCGAACACGACGATCGCGATGATCTCCGCGAACCAGATGGAGAACCACATGCGGTCTGCCTGACGTGTTGCAGCAGTCGGCAGCCACGGAATGAAAACGGCTACGGCGGTCGTTATGGCACCAGCAACGACGGCGTACGCGAACAGTTTGAAAATCGATCCCCGAGTCACGGGCGCGTACCCTAAACGAAACCTGAGACGCGTGCAGGGAGAACCGTTCCGACGAGGAGGCGAACCGTGGCAACAACACGCATTGGAACGATCAACCGTCTTCGTCGCTCAAGCCGAACGGTGGGGATCGGTTTGGTCACCCTAGGACTGATTCTCTCATGGCTGGCGGACGCTGTCACGGCGGGCATGACGCTGTTCGGCATCGGGGCTGTGCTGATCGTTCTCGCCTTGTTCCTTGCAACCGGCCCGATGCCCGCTCCGCCGGGACGACGGCGCGCGTAGGCGCCGTCGTCCCAACCTGCGGAGCGCTAGACGACGATGAAGCCGGTTGCCTTCACCGCGGCGAGAATCTGCGCCATCGTCTTACCGGCAGCGAATGCCACCGGGGCTGGATGCGGCGCGCCGCCATGCCGCCGAATGTCCGCGATCCAGGCGGCGTGCCACGCCTCAACCGGAAGAATCGATCCGGCCGCAGCGAGCACCGCACCTGACTTGATGTGGCCGACCTGCCCAAGGTAGGCGCTAACGCCCGTGTATTCGAGCACCTCAGATGTCGCCTGGAACTTCGCCTGACTTGAGGTCGTATCAGCGAAGTCGAACTTCGGACGTGCCACGGCCTTCGCGCCCAGCGTCCCCTTGAGTGCGGTGACGTGTGCGGCTTCGTGGCCCGCAACAACCTTCGCGAACGCCTTCGTCTCGCCCGTCAACGCACCCTTCTTCACGGCCTCTGCGTAGAACGAGGCCTCCAGGTACTCGAGCGTCAACGCGTAGTTCAAGATCTTGATGTCGCCGCTCGATACACCGGCCGAGGCGATCTCTGGCAGGGCACCGAGTAGCGCACCGCCGGCAATGAGCGCACCAATCCCTGTTCCCGCCTTCGTGAGGAACGCACCCCGCGAGTGGCCTGCGGCGTCGGCGGTTTCGCGGATCGCACCGTCGACATCAAGTGCTTCGAGCGTGAGGAGATCTGACATGTGGACTTCCCTTCCATGCTGGTTGAACGACGTTGGGTCGATTCCAGAGGCCGCATGGTTTGAGGCATCTCAACTCGGGTCAGCAACTGCGGGTTATCGCAGCGCACGCGTCGCGTCGTTGCGACAGCGACCGAGGTGGTATGAGGCAGACCGCTCTTGTAGCCGAGTCACCACTGGCTGGGCTGTAAAGATCCCGCGCAAAGTGAAAAGAGTTGCTCGCGGTTGGGCTCGCCAAAGCAGAAGCTATGCGGCGGCGTAATGAATGGGCCGTGTTGGCCTCAAACATCCCTGCTAATAGCGTTTTTTCTGCCGGCAGGGGAGCATCGGGGGGAGCATCATCTGAGCGTCTCTGTCGTCTGTGGCTCTCTGAGGACGGTCGAGTAGTCGACTTCGCGGTAGTCGGCGATGACGAAGCCGTAGGTGTCTGCGGTCACCTTTCGTGACTGCTGTCCGACGCTGTCGCCGATCTCTGCCCAGGACAGACCGGCCTTGTGTCCGAGCGAGATGCGGCGGTCACGTAACCCGTGAGGACTGAAGCGCGGGACAGCGGCGGCTTTGCAAGCACGGGCTATCGCCATGCGGAGCCGGTCGTCTGTCACGTTGAAGAGGGAGGTGTTGGCATCGCGATCTTCGCGCGGTGGCAGGGTGGCGATGAGAGCGTCCCAGAGGGTGTCGGGGAGGATTGCCCAGCGGGCGCGCTTGGTTTTCGAGACGCTGGCGCGGATGAGCCAACCGTGGCGCTGTTCGTCGAGGTCGCCGATCTTGGCGGCGTCCATCTCACCGACGCGGCAGCCGGTGTGGTCGAGCACGCAGAGTGCGAGTCGGTAGTTGTGCGGCATGAACCATGCGACGGCTTCGATGTGGTCGGCGGTCGGTGGTTCAGGGGTCTCCTTCTCTTGGCGAGGTAGGCGCACTTGGATTCTGTCCCTAGCCGGATTCGGTGTGATCCCGGCGAAGTCGAGCACCATGCTCAGTGCAGTCACCGACTTGCGGATCGTCTCGCGCGCTTGTCCCTTACCCGTCATCTTGACTACGAGAGCGGCGACGTCCGCGACGGTGATCTCGTCGATACGGCGGGTGCCGAGATCAGGAAGGACACGGCCAAGTGCGACCTGGTGCTGCACCTTTGTTGAGTCGCGCACATCGACGCGGCTTGCCTGCCAAGCCTTCGCGACCGTAGAGAACGTCGGCGCCTTCGGTTGCTCGGTCACGAGTCTTTTCAGGTCAGGAACACGCATCGCTGCAAGCTCGCCTTCGATCCATTGGCAGCGCGCCTTCGCTTCTTGCTTGGTCGAGAATTTCCCGCCGTACTGTGGGTTCGTCTCAGCCCCACCGAGCCGATAACGAACTCGGTAACGGCGTTTCTCGCTGCCGGTTGAGAACGGCTCGATCCAGGCACTAGCCACGCTCGGCCGCACCAGTCGGACGGCTGGTCAGAGACAAGCTCCACATCACGGTCGTCTCCTCCTCTAGGGGCGCCGGACTGGCCCGGCGGGAGTTGTTAGCGCGGTTCCTGCCGGGCGCTTGATGACAGATCGGGCTGCCTGCGGTCTGCTCCTTCATGGCCGAGGACGGACGCGATCTTTAGAGAACGTCTGCTTCTCAAGCAGGGCGACGTAGTCCGAAGCCTTCACCATCCCCGTCGAGTATCCCGGTAAGAAGACGACCGGCAACGTCCGAAACACTGAGTCGATCCCGCGTCTTTCTAGACCGAGCGCGCGCAAGTCCGAGCGAGTGAGTAGCGCTCCCGGAGTTTCCAGTAGTTGCGATGCAGGCGGGCGCACAGAAATCGTCGGGGTCTTCAGGTCAGACGTCGATGGCGGCTGCGGGCAGCTGGCACGTTCGCTGCGGGTGCGGCCTTGCTGGGCCATCAAAGTCGTGCGCCCAGCAATGCGATCACGTACCCCTGTGGAGGGGCTGCTTCTAGCTCTTCTTCTTCTTCGTTGGCGTCTTCGTCTGCTTGGGCGCGCGGTCGGCTTTCAGCTTGGCGGCGGTGACGTTGTACGGCCGCGAGACGACGAAGCCGAACTTCTTCGGATCTGTTGCTGATTGGACGCGGACGAGGGTGAAGTAGATGCCCGGAACGACCTTCGCCGTCCGCTTCATCTTCACTGTCAGCCGCGCGCCCTTCTTCAGCGTCGCGCTACCGCTGGCGTACAGCTTGACGGCGGGCACGGGACGACGGGCGCTCAGGCCACGCCCCTTGCAGACGAGGAAGCCAGCCAGTTCAAAATTCTTGCAGATGGTCTGCACCGTTGAACGGTTGGCGACGTCGGTCTGGAGAACCAGTGCGATTATGAATTCCGTGAGCGCTGCCGCGCCCGAGGGCCCGCCAAACGTCCAGGTCGTCAGGATGATGTCGGTCTGTGTTTTCAGATCGGTCTGCCAGAACGCTTCGCCCGGGTCGAAGAGCCACTGCTGGCTCCCGTCAGGGCCCGTGATCTGACGCGGGACAGACCGGCCAATGACAGCCTGCTTGAGGTTGGCGGGCAACGTGATCAGCTCGAAGACCGGGCCATCGACCGAGGCCGAGGGCAGGGCCTCCTCGAGCCGATTCAGCTGCTGCTGCTCAGCCGTCGGCGTCGACCCTCCCGAGACCGGCGTCAGTTCCACCTTGCCCGCTGGTACCCAGGCAACGGTGTCGCCCTTACAGCCCGCCGCAATCGCCGCCTTGACCGCGTCAGACGAAGGCTTCGCCTCGCCATTTGGCCGCTGCAGGCCTGACTGCCAACCGCCGCTGGTGGCGTCGGGATTGCGCTGCGCCTCGTCGATCAGGTGAAAGAACAGGACATCGGAAACGAGCGGGTCACAGGCGTACAGCGACACGATGCGCGCGTGGTAGGTGGCCTGCAGCTCGTCGCTGACGACCGGTGAGCCTTCCTTGCCGGCGTACTGGCTGTTGCCGTCGGTGTTGGTCTGGTAGCCAACCTCGTCAATCACGAGCGAGAGGCCGTTCAGCGGGCCGGGCTGCCCGGTGCCGTCAAAGGCATCGAACGCCGCCTGCTTGACCCGGTCGAGCTGCGGGATGCCATAGAAGCCGGCGTCCTGGTAGGCGGCTGCGTCGGGAGCGGGCGGCGGACTCGCATTCGGGTTCGGGTAGGGATGCACTGCCAGCGCATCCATGATCGGCTTCGTGCGCCCCGAGGCCCGGTAGAGGCGGCCAACCGCACGGATGAAATCAAGCGGCTTCGTCGAGTTTGCGTCGACCGAGCGCGGCGCAAGGCCCATGCCGATCACGTCGATGTCGCTGCTCACGGCTTTCAACGCGTCGTAGCAGGCGGTGAGCACAGCGAGGTAGCTGCGCGGGCCGGCGTCCTGGTCGTCAGCGGTGTGCTGCGGCGACCAGAACCGGGTGGCGTTGACCTCGTTGCCGATGATGAACGTTCTGATCGACGTGTAACGCCGGGCAACAGCCACCGCCCAGTCACAGAACGCGCCAGGCTCGGGCGCGGCCGCCTTCAACTGGAAGAGCGACAGCACGATCCGGATGCGGTTCTGCACAGCCACCGGCACCGCACGATCGAGAAAGGCGGACTCGGCGATCACGGTCGGCCTCGCTGGGTCGAACTGCAGCGTCCAGCGCTGCTCCTGCATGCCAAGCGCCGTGAGGTCGCGCGCGACAGCACGGCCGCCGTCGTCGGCGTACTTCCCGGCATCCTCTGCGACCCCGACACGGAACTGGCGCGAAGCGGGTGCCGGCGCCGATGCCGGTTCAGGGATCTTGCCGGCCGCAATGCTTTCCGTGTCGTCCAACCCCAGCGGCAACATGAGTTCGGAGATCTGCGCATTCGAGCGCCCGCTGAACGTCCGGAGCTTCGACCCGAACGCAACAGCGATGTCGGCTCCGGGTACTGCGTCGAACTGTCCGCTAGCCACCGAGAAACCACCGATCACCTGCGTGCCGAACGCGAACCAGTTGAGGCGCAGGCTCGGGGAATTGCCCCTCCCGTAGACGGAGTAGACCCTGACGTTGGAGCCGCCACGCGTGGCAGGCGCGGTGATGACCTCACCCTTGCCGTCAGCATTGACGTCACCTACGGCGACCTTCACTCCACCAATGAAAGCCGGGCTAAAGGCGAAGAAATCGTTGAGCGGCGTCGTGAAGGGCGCAGCGAACACCTGGACGCGCGACCCGCCCGAGGCTCCGGCGCCGACGACGATCTCGTCTTTCCCATCGCCGTTGGTGTCGCCGGCGGCAACGTAGATACCGCCGGTAAAGCTCGGTGCGCTAAAGGCAAAGAACGACTTGACAAGGCTAACGTCGCAACTCTTGCCCGCAGCGCACGTCACCTTGTAGACGTTGACTTGCGGGCCACCACCCGGGCCTGACCCCGTGATCAGCTCGGGCTGGCCGTCACCATCGGTGTCACCGACCGCAACGCGCACGCCACCGTTGAACCTAGAGGCATAGGCGAGGAAGGTCAGCTCGAGGGCTCCCGTTGCTCCGTCGAACACGTTCACAGACGGCGGGCCACCCTGCCCTCCGCCGACGACCAGATCGGCGCGGCCGTCACCGGTGACGTCACCCAGAGCAACACTTGCAGGAGCCTTGAAATCGGCGGCTAGGCCCGACACGACGCGGCTCGCTCCGCTCGCCAGGTCGATCTGGACAGCAATCTTTCCACCAGCCGACCCCGCCCCGCTCCCGACGGCGATGCCATCAAGCTGCCCGGCCGCAAGCGCTCCGGGAGCGATCAGCCCTGCCGCACCGACTGCGGCGCCGCAGACAGCGGCCAGACGCCGGATCCACCGAGCCGAAACCCCTGCTGACATGCGAGTGCTCCTTTCTACGCGACGGTTGCGAAGATCCGAATCTCGAACGCTGCGGGCCGCGCGCTCCGTGAGGGCCGCGCGTTCAGATCTGGATGGGCCGTGAAGGGCTCGAACCTTCGACCTTGGGATTAAGAGTCCCCTGCTCTACCAACTGAGCTAACGGCCCGTGAAGCGCGCGTAGTGTACCCGTGATGCGGGTACTCACTGTAGTAGGCAACCGGCCACAGTTCATCAAGGCCGCTCCGCTCGGTGCAGCGCTGCGCGCGGCAGGGATCGAAGAGGTGCTTGTTCACACGGGCCAGCACTACGATCGCGAGCTCTCCGACGTGTTCTTCGAGGAGCTTGGGATCGCCCCACCCCAGGAATCGCTGGGCCTTCGCACGGCTGATCCTGCGGCGATGGTGGAACCGCTTGCCGCGATTGTTGCCCGCGAGCAGCCCGACTGGGTGCTCGTCTACGGCGACACCAACACGACGGTTGCCGGGGCGGAGGCAGCAGGCTCGATCCCGGTCGCACACATCGAGGCCGGCCTACGGTCGTTCGATCTGACGATGCCGGAGGAACGGAATCGCATTGCGGTCGATCGCACCTCGACCCTGCTGCTTTGTCCCGACGAACGCGCGGCCGAACAGCTCCGCAGCGAAGGTGTTCCCGGCCGCAGCGTCGTAGTCGGTGACGTTATGGCAGACGCGACCCGCCTCTTCGCTCCGCTCGCGCGCGAGCGCTCCGACGTCCTCACCCGCCTCGGCCTTCAGCCGGGCGGTTACACCGTCGTAACGATCCACCGCGAGGCGAACGTCGATCCGGACCGGCTCGCGCGGATCGCCTCGGCACTCGATCGTCTTGAAGGCCCGCTCGTCTTCCCGGCACATCCGCGCACCGCAGGGGTGCTTACAACGATCCCGCACGCGTTCGAAACGATCGGCCCGCTCGGCTACCTCGACTTCTCAGCTCTCGCCTCGCAGGCCCGCCTGATCCTTACCGATTCAGGCGGCCTTCAGAAGGAGGCGTACTGGTACGGCGTGCCCTGCGTGACGCTTCGTGAGAACACCGAGTGGGTCGACACGATCGCCGCTGGAGCCAACGTCCTTGCCGGCTCCGACCCCGACGCGATCCTCGCCGCAGCCGCCCGCGCGACAATGCCGAAAGACCGCCCTGTCCTCTACGGCGATGGGCATGCCTCTGAGCGCATCGCGGCCGCTCTGTACGCTTCGTCGCCGTGACCATTTGGAGAATTCACCCATGAGCGGCGCGGATACGTTCGACGTCGCAATCGTTGGCGCCGGCTACGTCGGTGTGCCACTCGCCCAGACCTTCGCCGATGCGGGCCGTCGCGTCCTGCTGATCGAGATCAATCCGCGCGTCGTTGAGTCGCTGAACCGTGGTGAAAGCCACATCGAAGACGTCGCCTCCGAGCTGCTTGCACCGCATGCCGCCGCGGGCCGGATCGTCGCAACAACCGACTACGGACGCGCGGCCGAGGCCGCAGCTGTGCTGATCGCACTGCCGACGCCTCTCACCAAGCAGCGCGAACCAGACCTCTCCTACGTTGAGAGCGCAGCCCGCAGCCTGGCGCCCGTCATTCGCAAGGGACAGATCATCGTCCTCGAATCGACGACCTATCCCGGCACGACCCGCGAGATCCTGAAGCCGATCCTAGAAGCCGGAAGCGGCATGACCGCCGGAGTCGATTTCCACCTCGCCATGTCGCCCGAGCGCGTCGATCCGGGCCGCACCGACTGGACGACCAAGACAACACCGAAGGTGCTCGGCGGCCTGACGCCCGCCTGTTGCGAAGCGGCGGCCGACGTCTATCGCGCCGCGATCGACACCGTGCACATCGTCTCGACGCCCGAAGCCGCGGAGCTGACCAAGCTCCTCGAGAACATCTTCAGGTCGGTCAACATCGCGCTCGTCAACGAGCTCGCACAGCTCTGCGACCGCATGAACATCGACGTGTGGGAAGTGATCGGAGCCGCGGCAACGAAGCCGTTTGGCTTCATGCCGTTCCAGCCGGGCCCTGGCCTTGGCGGACACTGCATTCCGCTCGACCCGTACTACCTCTCGTGGAAGGCACGCGAGTTCGACTTCAGCACGCGGTTCATCGAGCTCGCCGGTGAGGTCAACAACAACATGCCGTACTTCTGCCGCTCGGTGATCTCGCAGGCGTTGAACCACACCCTGCAGAAGTCGCTATCGGGCTCGAAGGTGCTCGTGCTCGGCGTCGCCTACAAGGCCGACATCGGCGACTGCCGCGAGACCCCGGCCGAGAAGCTGATCCACCTGCTGAAGAACGCGGGCGCGAACGTCGCCTTCCACGATCCGTTCGTTTCCGAGTTCGAAGGGCTGACGTGCTCACCGCTCACCCCGGAGGATCACGACTGCGTCGCGATCGTCACCGCACACTCGACGATCGACTACGCCGACGTCGTGCGTCGCTCCAAGGTGACCGTCGACTTCCGCAACGCAACCCGCGGTCACGAGGATCTCGGAAAGGTCTGGAAGCTTTGAGCGACCTCGTCAACGTCGGACAAGCTGGTCTCGGCGCGTGGGGGCAGAACCTCGTCCGCAACGTCGATGACCTCGCCAACCTCACCTGGATCTGCGACGCCTCAACCGACCGTGGCGCACAGTTCGCCCGACGGTTCCCGCAGGCACAGCTGACCGACTCGTTCGAGGCGATGATCTCCGACCCCGCGTTGGAGGCGGTCGTGATCGCAACGCCCGTGCCAACGCACTACGCACTCGCCAAGCAGGCGCTTGAAGCCGGCAAGCACGTCTTCGTCGAGAAGCCGCCGGCGATGCGTGAGTCGGAGATGGCTGAGCTCGTCGAGATCGCCGAAGCGAAGGGTCTCGTGCTGATGCCAGGACACCTGCTGCTCTACCACCCCGGCGTGCTGAAGCTGAAGCAGCTGATCGACAGCGGCGAGCTCGGCGACGTGCTTTGCATCTACGGCAACCGGCAGAACCTCGGCAAGATCCGCAAGGACGAGAATGCCCTCTGGTCACTTGGCGTCCACGACCTTTCGGTGATCCTCTACCTGATCGGCGAAGAGCCGATCGAGGCGGTCGCGCACGGCAACTCGTTCCTCACGCCCGGCGTTGAAGACGTCGTCTTCTGTTACCTGCGCTTCCCAAGCGGCAAGATCGCCCACCTGCACCTCTCGTGGCTCGACCCGCACAAGATGCGCAAGATCACCGTCGTTGGTCGCGACAAGATGGCGGTGTTCGACGACATGGAGCTTGAGCGCAAGATCACCGTCTACGAGAAGGCTCCTGAGGAGCCGTCATCGACCTACGGCGAGTGGCGCACGCGCACCGGCGACATCTTCAGCCCGAAGATCGCAAACGACGAGCCGTTGAAGCTTGAGGTCTCGCACTTCCTGCGCCTCGTTCGCGAGGGCGGCTCCGGGGTCGAGGCACGCGACGGGCTCGTTGTCGTCCAGGCGCTCGAGTCGCTCCAGCAGTCACTCGACGCCGCAAAGGGCGCATAACCGTGGCCGAGATCCATCCGAGCGCCATCGTCTATCCCGGCACCGTTCTTGGCGAGGGCGTCAAGGTGCTCGAAGGAGCGGTCGTCGGGAAGCAGCCATCACTCTCGCCGCGTTCGACCGCGAAGCGTGAGCCGCTGCCACCAACGGTGATCGGCGATGGAACGATCGTCTCCACCGGCGCAATCGTGTTCGCCGGGTCGACGATCGGAGCTCGCGTGATCCTCGGCGACCAGTCGTGCGTTCGAGAGCGGGTCACGGTGGGCGACGATGTCGTGATCGGTCGCGGCTCACTCGTCGAGAACGACACGACGATCGGGTCGATGACAAAGATCCAGGCGGAGGCCTACATCACCGCCTACTCGACGCTCGAGGAGAACGTGTTCATCGCCCCGTGCGTCGTCACAACGAACGACAACTTCATGGGTCGCACCGAGCGACGCCACGAACTGATTAAGGGCCCGACGATCCGTCGGGGCGCCCGCGTGGGTGGTGGAGCGATCCTCTGCCCCGCGATCGAGATCGGCGAAGAGGCATTCGTTGGTGCGGGAGCGGTCGTCACGAAGAACGTTCCGCCACGCAAGGTTGTTGTCGGTAACCCGGCGCGGGTGCTCCGCGACGTGCCTGACGACGAACTGCTCGGCGCCTAGCGTCGGCTCGCCGAAATCGCGATCGCGTAGCCGATCGGGGTGCGAGAGCGAACCGCCGCTGTGACACGCACGTAGTAGGTGCCGCGCACGTTCGCGCGTACAACAACCCGAAGCTGCTTTCCCACCGCAACCGCGCGGATCACCGCAGGGCGGCGGCCGGCGCGATGGCTCCCAGCCGTGAGCGGCTCCGACGCGGTGAGCTGCACGCTCGCACGAGTTCGATCAGGCGTTACACGGGCGTAGAGCACATCACCGACGTGCATGAATACGGCGTACACGTCGTCGACGTCATCCCACCAATCGACCGCGGCGTGGAATCGCTTCGGCGGGGCGACCTGCCGCGCCACCCGTCCCACGCCGTCGTTGGGCTCGAAGCCGTCAGGCACAGGCATCGGTCCGGTCGCCCGGCGCAACGCCTCCGCGACATCAACGAGCCCCCAGCCAGTGAGCGCGTCGTGTCCGTCGGAACAGCTCGTGCAACCTGTCGCGCCCGTCTGATCGGCCGCGGAACGCTCGAGAAGCCACACAACCTGGTCGGCACTGAGGTCGGGATTTGCACCGAGCACGAGGGCGGCGGCCGCCGAGACCTCCGGCGCCGCAAACGACGTTCCGATCGCCCCCCGGAACTCGCTCGGGCCACAGTTTGAGTAGGCGACATCAAGACACTGCGGAACGTGCGCGTCGATCAACGCGCGGGGAATCGTCGAGAACATCGCGGCACCCGGCGCTGTCAGATCGAGGAACGTCTCGTCGCGGTTCGAGTAGTCCGGAACGACACCGTTGCGTTGGATCGCCCCAACCCCGAGAACGTGCGGGAGCGCGGCGGGATAGTCGGCGTAGTTCCAGGGCGTCGTGGGAGATTGAGGGCCGTTGCCAACAGCCGCCACAACGACGGCGCCGCGCGAGTAGGCGTACGCCACTGCATCCGCCTCTGCAGGCGAGTACGAATCCAACGAGTGGTCGAGAGGATCCCTGACACCGCCAAGGCTGAGGTTGATCACCCGCGCACCGTTGTTTACAGCCCAATGGATCGCCTGAATCTCGCCTTCGAGCGACACCGACCCGTCGTCGTCAACGACCTTCGCGACAAGCAGCTCGGCATTGAACGCCGCTCCCGCAATCCCAATGTGGTTGAAGGCATCGGCGGCGATCTCTCCCGCCACGAACGTCCCGTGCCCGTCTGCGTCCGTTGTCCACGGCGATCCGACAAACGAGCGCCCAGCCGCGACACGTCCCAGAAAGTCCGGATGGTTCGCGTCGAGCCCCGAATCGATCACGGCGACCCTCACGGTGTGCAGCTGCGGCGGGTCTGCCCAGTACGTCCACGCCCGAATCGCGTCGATGTTCCATTGCTCCGCCGCGTACGGCTCCGTGTTGGCGAAGGCGACCTTTCGCTCGGCCGTGTCGAGCCGTTCGATGTAGCGAGCCCCCGCAAGGTTTGGGCGAGAACCGACCACGACCAGTGTTCGTCCGGGAACGAGAACCGTTGCTGCCGGCAGGGCCGCGCGGGCCACAGCCATTCCATGCGCAGGCACGCCGACCGCCCACCTTCCCGCAATCGCCGAACCCGGCAGCAACAGCGCTGCCACGACACCCGCGATCGCGACTCTCACGTGATCACGATGAGTGCCGAGAGCCCTGGCGACAGACCACCGCCTGGAACGCAACGGACGCGGTAGGTCCCTGGCGCGAGCTGCGCGCCGACAGAGAACCCACCGGCGGCGTCGGTCGTGCTTGCAACGATCGTGTGCCAGCTCGAACCGGTGCGGAGCTGCAGCTCAACCGGCAGTCCGGCGGCGGTCGGTGCGACGGTTCCCGTCACCGTTCCGGCGGCAGCAGCAGCCGTCACGACCGGTGCGATCGCAACGGTGACCTGCGCCCCATGGATCGATCCCGTGACGAGCCGGTAAAGCGTCGTCACAGTCGGACGCACCGCAATCGAGAACGAGCCGTCTGCGGCAGGCGTCACAGGCCCTACGAGCGCCCAGGCCGATCCAGACGCCTTCGCCTCAAGCTGAACACTCGCGAAGCCGCGTGCGACGCCTGTGAGCGTCACAGAGGTCACCTTGCCTGCCGGGAGGGTCTGCGTCTTCGCGAGCGCGAGCCACCGCACCGAGAACCACGTCGACCGCAGGCTGAGTGCAGAACGGATCGTCTCGCCACGAAACGTCGTCGATGCCGTCGGTGACACCGCAACGACCTTCTGCGCACGACCTGTAGGTCCGTTCGTGACCTGGAGGTCGATCAGGCCGCCCGGAACGCCGAGCGCCTTTGCGGCCTTTGCACCATCGACCAGAACGGGGCCCCAGTTGTGGTTCGGAGAAAACGTGTCGTAAGGATCATCGACCGACTGCAGGTACGGAATGTCTTTGCCGGTCGCATCAAGTGAGGACTCGGTTCGCCCACCAGTGCTCGACGAGTAGTAGGCCGTCGCAACCTGCCCGCCCGAGAGGATCACCTGGCCGGCAGTGGCCGACACGGCCGCGAGCGTCGTTGGGGTCTCCGCGGCGATACCCAGGTATGCCTGACTACGGGTGTCGCTGAAGAGGTCGTACGCGCGAGCGGTGACGACGGTCGTCAGCTCCGCGAGCGCATAGGACCGCGCAGCGACCGCCTGTGCCTTCAGGGCCTCGGCCGGCCATGACGATGGAACCTCGGAGCCAAGAACACCACCCACGTATTGCTCAAGTCCAAGGCGGTTGACGATCTGAAGCTTCGTTCCGGTCGACGTCGCAACCACACTGCCGCGATAGCTCCGTGTACCGACAGTCAGCGGCGTCGTTCCCGGCTCGAAGGTCAGCGGGCCCGTCAACGCTCGGCCCGAGATCATCAGATCGGCACCGAGAACGAGCTTTCCTGCCGGGAGCGCAACCGAAGCACCAGTCGCATCTGTGACTTTCCAGGGCGAATCGGAGGTAAGCGCGACTCGCTTCACCCCGTCGAAAAGCAGGATACGAACCGGCACTTCCGGCTTCGCCGCCACCGTGACCCCGGTGTAGTAGTGGGTGAGGATCTGGGTGTACGTCCACCCGTGCTTGGCATAGCCGTAATCGCCCCACTGACTCATGCCCATGCCGTGGCCCCAGCCATGTCCGTCAATCACGATCGTGGTGGGTGACGCGCTCACCGCAGACGTCGTTGACGTCGAGGTGGGGACTGTCGAGGTCGTCGCAGTGGTGGACGTGGTCGAGGCAGTCGTCGTTCGCGCTGTCGTAGTCAGCGCCGTCGTCGTGGGCGCCGTTGTTGTGAGCGGCACCGTTGTCACGGGCAGCGTCGGCACCGTTCCCGTCGGGATCGTCGTCGTAGTGGTGACGTCGGTCGACGAGCCCGTGGTCGTGTCACGAAACGACCCAAGGGCGACGACCGATGCCGCGAGCGCGCCTAGGGCGCCGAGCGCAACAAGCGCAATTACAGGCAGGGCGCGCCGGAGCACGATGGGTCACGGTAGCAACGGGCCCCAACGGAACCCGTTAGCGAATCCTTTGGAATCAGGGTGAATTCCGCTCAGGAACCGAGGCGATTGCCGTACTGCGCCTCGTAGTACGCGCGATACTCGCCCGACTTGATCGGCTCCCACCACGCACGGTTGTCGCGATACCACGCAACTGTGTCGGCCAGTCCACCGCCGTCGAGGGTGTGCCGGGGAGCCCAGCCAAGCGACCGAAGTTTCGTCGAATCGATCGCGTAGCGCCGGTCGTGGCCAGGGCGATCGGCGACGTGGCGAAGAAGGTCTGGGCTGGCACCCGTGTGGTCGAGAATCCCGCGGATCACATCCATGTTCTCGCGTTCCTGGCCGCTGACGTTGTAGATCTCGCCCGCCCCACCCTTGCGCAGCACGAGATCAATGCCCGCACAGTGATCCTCGGCATGCAGCCATTCGCGGCGCTGCCGACCATCGCCGTAGACAGGCAACTCAAGGCCGTCGAAGGCATTCGTGATGAAGAGCGGCAGCAGCTTCTCGGGGTACTGCTGTGGGCCGTACGTGTTCGCACCACGCGTGATGCTCGCGTTGACGCCGAACGTACGAACGTAGGCCAGCACCTGCAGGTCGCCACCAGCCTTCGAGGCCGAGTACGGGCTGGAAGCCCGGATTGGCGCGTCCTCGGTCGAGGGGGCTGCCTCAAGCGGAATGTCGCCGTACACCTCGTCGGTCGACACCTGCACATAGCGCAGGTTGTGGTGGCGCGCATAGTCGAGCAGCACCTGGGTTCCGAGAACATCGGTGAGGATGAACTCGGCCGGGCCCATGATCGAACGGTCGACGTGGCTCTCGGCAGCGAAGTTGACGATCGCATCGCACCCTTCCGCAGCCTTCGCGACCGCGACCGGGTCGGCGATATCGCCCTGATGGAACGTGTGCGAAACATCGGCGATGTTCTCGCGGTTGCCCGCGTAGGTGAGCTTGTCGAGAACGACCGCCTCGTCACCCTGCGCCGCAAGCAGACGCACGTAGTGCGAACCGATGAAGCCGGCACCGCCGGTAACAAGAACACGCATCGCGGGAAGGCTACCGGGCGCCGAGGAGGGTGAGACACTCCCTCAACCCGTCACGCCAATGCGGCATCTCAGGCGCCCCGCGCTCGGAGCGCAGGACGGAGTAGACGGGCCGCGGAGCGCGCGCCCCAAATTCCGCCGTTGTGATGCGCCGCACGCGGCAGTCGAGGCCGGCATCTTCGAAGATCGCTTCGGCAAAGTCGGCCCATGTGCAGTCACCGTCGGCGGCAACGTGGTAGACGCCGTAGGGAAGCTCGGTGATCGCGGCGGTCGCCTGTGCGAGGTGGCCGACGAAGGTCGGGCAGCCGCGCTGATCGTCGACGACGGCGACCTCGTCGCGCTCGGCGCCCAGCCGGAGCATCGTGCGCACGAAGTTCTTGCCGGTGGCGCCAAACAGCCAGGAGGTGCGGACGATCCACACGTGCTCACCCGACGCTGCCTCACCGTGCAGCTTCGTGCGACCGTAGATACCCAACGGATTCGTACGGTCGGACTCGACGTACGGCGTGCGCTTCGTCCCATCGAACACGTAGTCGGTCGAGTAGAGAACGAACGGCACCCCGAGCTCGGCGACATGCTGGACGCCACCAACATTGACCGCGGCCGTGTCCTGCGGATCATCCTCAGCACCATCGACGTTCGTCCAGGCGGCGGCGTGCAGCACGAGCTCGGGCTTCAGCAGCTCGGACGCGGGAAAGGTGACATCCCACTCGGCGCGGGTGAGTGCGAGCGCCTCTGGGTACGTCTCAGCGAGTGCGTGGCCGAGCTGGCCACCGGCACCCGTGATCAGAGCGCCGCGGCCGTGTCCCGGGCGGAGAGAAGCGGTGATTGCGTGCTCCAAAGGTGGACGACGCGCGGGTCGTTCCAGGCGACACCGTGCTCGTCAGGGTTCGCTGGGTCGTACTCCTCGGTGACGAGGTAGCTGAACAGGCAGTCGGTCAACGCCTCGTACCCGTGGGCGTGAATACCAGGAACGTAGACCGCGACCGGGTTGTCGTCGCCGATGTCTTCGGTGAACGTCTCGCCCGTCGTGCGGTCGAGGACGACGACGCGCACCATCCCTTCAAGGCAGACGAAGAGATCGTCTTGGCCTCGTTCGTGGAAGTGCAGGCCGCGGATCACACCCTTCGCAGAGCGCGACAGGTTGACCTGGCGGATCGGCTTCGGCAGTCCGCTTGCGCGGGCGAGCTCCGAGAACCAGCCGCGTTCGTCTTCGAACCGCTTGAGCGGGAGCCGTTCGAGGCCGGGGATCACTGGTTCGCACCTGTCTGGTCAATCAGGCGACCGACATCGGCGAGGTCGCCCCAGTGCTTGCCGCCGTCGTGCCACCAGCCGTCGACCTGTGTTACCGACAGGCGGCCTTGACGCACGAACTCGCGGTTGACGTCGGTGATCTCGAGCTCGCCGCGACTGGATGGCTTGAGCGTGCTGATGATGTCGAAGACGTCAGGCGGGTAGCAGTAGAGGCCAACCACCGCGTCGTTCGAGGGCGGGCTTGGATACCGCATGTCTACGACACCCGCCTTCTCAACGAGGTCGACGACGGTGCCGTCGTCGCCGTATGCGACGACACCAAAGTTCTCCGGGTCGGGCACGTCCTTGACGAAGACGAGGGCGTCGTCGTTGTCCCAGTTTGCGATTGCGTCGGCCTGCGCCTTCTCGAAGATGTTGTCGCCGAGGCACACGACGAGCTTTTCGCCGCGAGCGAAGTCGCGTGCCATCCCAACGACTTGGGCGATGCCGCCTGCTTCGACCTGCACCTTGTACGAGAGGTCGAGGTCGAAGAGCACCTCGTCGCTCCCTCGGGCGGTCAGTCGTCCGTCACCAAGGAGATCGATGAAGTCGCCGGCGTGTTGCTTGCCTGTGACGATCAGAACTTCGTGGACCCCGACGCGCTGGAGCAGCTGCAGCGGGTAGTAGACCATCGGCCAGCGACCGACGGGCAGCAAGTGTTTGTTGGTGACGCGTGTGAGCTCTTCGAGCCGTGTCGCGTTCCCGCCTGCGCAGATCAATCCCTTCATTGCGTCGCCGATGCTACCGCCGCGGCGACCCTGGGACCCCGTGCGGCGAACGCTCCGGCCGCGGATGCGAGCACGGAGATCGCCGCAATCGCAATCCACATCGCGAAATCGCCGAAGCTGTGGCGGATCTGAAGACCGAAGAACGGGGTGAGCGCCCAGGCGACTTGGAACGTCCCGCCGTAGAAACCCATGTAGGCGCCGCGGATCTCGGCGGGTGCGAGTCCGGCGACGACGGTCTGGGCTGATGGCACCCAAAGCATCTCGCCGAGGACGAATACGACGACGAGTAGCGCGACGATCGGTAGCGCGTCGCTAACGGCAAGGAACAGGAACGGCAGTCCCATGAGGGGCATCGCTGCTGTGAGCTTGATTGCGGGCGAGACGTTGTTGAGCCGTCGTGTGAGTCGTACCTGTGTGAACGTGATCAGGATCGGGTTGACGACGAGGATTAGCCCGACCTGGGAGGGCGAGAAGCCGTGGGATTCGGTGAGCGAGATCGCGAACACGGAGTCGAAGCCAACGTAGGTCATGCCGGCAAGAACGTTGAAGGTGAGGAACAGTTGGAAGCGGCGGTCACGACGGATGATGGGAAGGGATGGTGGTCGTGGTGTGCCTGCGGCGGGGGCGTAGGTGCCGCGGTGCGGGATCAGCCGGTAGGCGATTGCGAAGACGCCGATGACGAGGGCAACGACGGTGAGGAACAGGATGCGCCAGTCGTGGGCGAGGAGCAGGAGGGCTCCGACTGGTGGGCCGAAACAGACGCCGAGGTTCTCGGCGACCCGTTCTGATGCGTACGCGAGGGACTGCTTTTCGGGTGGTACGAGGTCGGCGATCAGCGCTTGGCCGGCTGATTCGCCAAGCGCGCCTGATGCGCCGTAGGCGGCGACGAAGGCGAGTCCGATGAGGACGTGGTGGCCGACGAGCGCGAGGCCGAGCGGGACGGTTCCTGTGCATACCCAGCCGGCGAGCAGGATGCGGCGGCGGCCGATCCGGTCGGAGAGGTGGCCGGCGGTGTATCCGCCTGCGGCGGCGAGGAGGGCGGAGACGACGAACGTGATGGCGAGCTGGCTTTGTGAGGCGCCGAGCTCTCGGAGCGCGTAGATCCCGAGGTACGGGAACAGGATCGTCATCGCGAACGTGCCTCCGAAACCGACGAGCAGGACGGGTCGGATCGCTTTGTCGAGGTCGGGCCCGAATGCGATGTGGATCAGTCGGCGCATCGGGCGAGCTTAGAACGCGTAGCGCCCGCTCGGTCGGCCTGGACCATGCCGCGGCCGGCGCTCCGTCTTGAGCGAGCTCAGTGCGGGAGGAGCAGGATGATCGTGGTCAGCGTTCCGCTGACTGCGGCGAGCGTGCGCATGTCTCAATCATCGGCCGTGCCCGTTTCGAATTCGTAGCGCGCCTGTACGAAATTCGTTCGAATCTCGCGCCTCGCCCCGACCTCGCGCACCCGGCCTCCACACCCCGGTGTCAGACACCAATTTCTGTCAAGAGGCGCGCTGTACCAACAATGAATCAATCGCCGAACGGCGATGCTCGCCGCAAATCCGCATCAACAAACGTCTTGGTGCCATCTTGGGCACCCCGCCGCCGCAGGAAAAACGTTACAAAGATGCGACAGAAGACACTTGACAGGAAATGGTGTCTGACACCGGCCTTTGAAACCGGCCTTTCGTCTTGCGCTTTTCGATGGTCGTTTCGAGCCCGTAACGGAAGTAGCTCCCGCGGCGATCAGCGACCAGGAGCGACCCGCACGAGCCTCGCAACCCACACCGGGAGGTACCAGTTCCATCGTCCGAGCACTGCCATGAGCGACGGAACGAGGATCGAGCGGACAAGCGTTGCATCGACGAACACTGCGACAGCGAGGCCAAGTCCGAACTCCTGCAGCCCAACGATGCGGCCGGCCATAAAGCCAGCGAAAGCGGCGCACATAATGACAGCGGCCGCAGTGATGATCCGGCCCGTGCGCTCAAGTCCGTGGGCGACAGCCGTGATGTTGTCGTCGCCATCATCCCAAGCTTCCCGCATGCGCGTCACGAGGAAGACCTCGTAGTCCATTGAGAGGCCGAAGAGCATCGCGAAGAGGAAGATCGGGATCCAACCTTCGACCTGCCCGAAGTGGTAGAGGCCAAGCAGAGAGTGTCCGAGTCCCCACTTGAAGACGATGACGAGAAGGCCATAGCTAGCTCCAACAGAGAGGAGGTTGAGCAGCACCGCCTTGAGAGGTAGAAGCAGCGAACGGAACGCGCGGAGCAAAAGGATGTAGGTGAGCGCCAGGACGGCGGCGATCAAGGGCGGGAAGGTGCTGTAGGCCTGGTGGAGGAAGTCGACGCCTTGAGGTGCCGCGCCGCCAGCTTCCACGGTCACGCCTGGGGGGAAATGCGCGTTCGGGATCAGGGTGTTGCGAAGACGGTGGACGAACGCTTGCGCCTCCGGGAAGCCGTAATCGTGCTTGCCCGCGACGATGATTTGGCCGAACTGTCGGCTCGGGTCCAGGTAGCGGCCCGCGGGAGCGTAGAGGACGCTCGCAACTTCGCGGTCGGCTCTGATGGAGGCTGTGAGCCGCACCATTGCTGCTTGCGTGGCGGGGTCGGTGACAGTGCCTGGTCGGCCGCCATCGACGAGCACTTGGGTGGGCGCGATTGCACCTGGGCCGACCTGCTGTTGGAGGAGGTCAAACCCGTGCACGGATTGGGGGGTTCGAGGGATACCGAACGTTGATCCCGGGGTGACCTGGAGCCAGAGGGCCGGGGTGGCAGCGGCGATGAGGATGGCGGTGCCGCCGATCAGATACCACCTGGGGCGGGCCATGATCGACCGGGCGAGCCGCGCCCACATGCCGCGTTCAGGGTCGGCCGGTTCGCCTGGAAGGATGCGTCGGCGGGCGGTGCCGCGGCGGCCGTAGAAGGAGAGCAGCGCGGGCTGCAACGTAGCGGCGGCAGCGATCGACACGATCGGGATGAGAAAGCCCGCGATGCCGAGCATCCGCATGAATGGCAGCGGCATCGCAACGAGGAGAGCCAGTCCGAGGGCGACGGCCGCGCCCGAGAAGATGACGGCACGGCCGGCGGTCTGCATCGTGCGGACGATCGCGTCGTCTTTGGTGCGGCCGAGAGCGAGTTCTTCGCGGAAGCGGTAGACGACAAGCAGCGAGTAGTCGACTGCGATACCGAGGCCGATCAGTTCGACGAGGTTCGTGGCATAAGTCGGCGTTTCCGCGAGCTGCGCGACGAAATAGACGAGCCCGAGCGTGCCCGTGATCGTGCAGGCCGCGAAGACGAGTGGAATCGTCACCGACAGCGAAAGGCCGAAGACAAAGAGCAGCACGAGTAGTGCGATGGGGATCGCGATCGCCTCACCCTTCTTGAGGTCTTGGGAGAAGATCGGGTCGAGGTCGTGCTGGATCGCTGCTGCCCCCGTCACGTAGCTGTGCGTGACGCCGGCGGGGGTGCCGATCGCCGTCCGCAGGGGATCGCTGTAGGCCTTGGCGGATGCGAGATCGAATGTCGAGACGATGTCGCCGTAGGCGAGATGTGTGCCTGCCGCGGTGATTGGCCCAGCTTTGCCGGTGGGGATCGCCGTTGCGGCGCGGTCGGTGACTGCTTGCAGCTCCGCGAGCGTTGCGGGGGTTGCTGGGCTCGCAAGCTCGAACACGACGGTGAAGGCTCCGTCTGCTCGGTTGCCGAAGTGGGTCTCGAGCACCTGCTTCACGTGCTCCGATGATGTGCCGGGTACCGAGAAGGTGTTCGAGAGCAGGGGCGCGAGTTTGCCGGCTGCGATCCCGCCTGCGATCAGGATCGTGGCCCAAGCGCCCACGACAACCCAGCGAAGGCGAAGTACGAGACGTGTCCAGCGCTCCATCCCCACAGGCTAGAGGCGCGTTTTGGCCTTGCGTGGGAGAACAGTGTGAAGCGCACGGTCGACCTAAAGGCAACACCGGCCACGCCGATTCCAGGCGGGTATCCCGTGATGGCGCGGGTCGACTTTGGCGAGGCTTTGTTGGGCGACACGGACACGCGCACGTTGCAGGACGAGATCGAGGAGCTCTTCGCTGATCTTTGGCGGGTGCCGCGGTATGTCGGGCTTCGCCGTGGCTTTCGCCCGAATGTCGACGCGTTCCAGACGTGCGACCCGGATCTCGTGACCGTCGTGATCGAGGTTCCTGGAGTTGACCCGGCGAGCTTGAACCTCGCCGTGTCGGAACGCACCCTCGTGATTTCGGGCGAGCGTCCGCGGCAGAACGGTGATGGCCGCGTGTACGAGCAGGTCGAGATCGAGTACGGCCTGTTCAGCCGCCAGATTCGCTTGCCTGCCGATATCGATTCGGCGGGCGCGAAGGCTCGGTACGAGCTCGGTGTGGTGACGGTGCAGCTGCCGGTTGCGCCGCAAACTGCGGCGAGCGGGCGCATCTCGATCGCGGTGGGTGCATCGTGACCGGCATCACCTTCGAGTTGACCGAGGAGGGCGGCGAGGAGACGGTGGAGCTGCCGCGCGTCCTGCCGGTGCTGCCGTTGAAGGACACGGTGGTGTTTCCCCAGTCGATGGCCCCGCTTGCGATCGGCCAGGATCGGTCGGTTCGGCTGATCGACGATGTCGTCGCCGGCGATCGGCTCGTTGCGTTGGTCTCGGCGCGTGATGCGGATGTGGAGCAGCCAGGCTTTGCCGACATCTACGAGGTCGGCACGGTTGCGGTCATCCACAAGATGATCAAGGTGCCCGACGGGACGTTGCGTGTTCTCGTTGGGGTCTGCAACGGGTGCTGCTGACCGGCCGCGGCAATGCCGAGCCCTACCTGACGGCGACATTTGCGGCGCTCCCCGATGTGAGCGCGGGCACGCCGGAGCTGGAGGCGTTGACGCGCAATGTGCAGGGGCAGTTCGCCCAAATCATTGGGCTTGCGCCGTACCTTCCGGAGGAGCTGCAGCTTGCGGTTGCGAACGTTGAGGATGCGAGCACGCTGTGCCATCTCGTCGCATCGACGCTGCGAACGATCTCGACGAGCGAGCGCCAAGAGCTGCTTGAAATGGTTGATGTCGAGCAGCGGCTGCGGCGGATCTCCGGCATCTTGTCGCGCGAGGTGGAGGTCTTTGAACTTGGTTCGAAGATTCAGTCGCAGGTGCAGTCGGAGATGGAAAAGGGGCAGCGGGAGTACTTCCTGCGCCAGCAGCTGAAGGCGATTCAGCAGGAGCTTGGTGAGTCCGATCCTGAGCAGGCGGAGTTTGCGGAGCTGCGCGAACGGTTTGATGCGCTCGTCGGCCTACCGGACGAGGTTCGGACACCGGTGGAGCGCGAGCTCTCACGCCTTGAACGGCTGCCTGCTTCGTCGGCGGAGTACGGCGTGATCCGAACCTACGTCGACTGGATCTTGACGCTGCCGTGGGGTCAGACCACCGACGACAACCTTGATCTTGACCATGCGCGGGCGGTGCTCGATGAAGAGCATTTCGATCTCGACAAGGTGAAGGATCGGATTGTTGAGTATCTCGCGGTGTCGAAGCTTCGCAACGAGATTTCGGGACAGATCCTGTGCTTTGTCGGACCCCCTGGTGTAGGCAAGACGTCGCTTGGCCAGTCGATTGCGCGCGCGCTCGGCCGTGAGTTCGTGCGCATCGCGGTTGGTGGTGTGCGTGATGAGCCCGAGATCCGTGGGCATCGACGGACGTACGTGGGCGCCATGCCAGGCACGATCATTCGGTCGCTCCGTGACGCTGGTTCGTTGAACCCGGTGATCTTGATTGACGAGATCGACAAGATGGGCTCTGACTTCCGTGGCGATCCGGCGAGCGCGATGCTCGAGGTGCTTGACCCGGAGCAGAACGGCACGTTCCGCGACCACTATCTCGATCTGCCATTCGACCTGTCGAAGGTGCTCTTCATCTGCACCGCGAATACGGTCGACACGATCCCTGGGCCACTGCTCGACCGGATGGACACGATTTCGCTGTCGGGGTACACCGAGACCGAGAAGCTGGGGATCGCGAAGCGGCACCTGCTGCCGAAGCAGCTCGTGGCGAACGGGCTGAAGCGGTCTCAGCTGTCGCTGTCGGATGCGATGTTGCGCACGATCATCCGCGAGTACACCCACGAGGCGGGTGTCCGGAGTCTTGAGCGGCGCTTGGCCGACGTGTGCCGGAAGGCGGCGACGCAGGTTGCGAAGGGGAAGACGCAGAAGACGCGGGTCGACGATCGGCGTCTGCGTGACTGGCTTGGCACCAGGCGCTACAGCGGTGAGGTTCGCAAGCGCACGTCACAGCCAGGTGTTGCGACGGGGCTCGCCTACACGGCTGCCGGCGGCGACGTGCTGTTTATCGAGGCCGCGGCGTATCCCGGCAAGGGCGGCCTGACGGTGACGGGACAGCTCGGCGATGTGATGCAGGAGTCGGCCCGCGCGGCCCTCTCGTGGGTGCGGTCGCACGCTTCGCTCTTCAACATCGCCGACGATTGGTTCGCAAATAACGACCTTCACATCCATGTTCCGGCGGGCGCGATTCCGAAGGATGGCCCGTCAGCAGGCGTGACGATGGCGACTGCGATTGCATCGCTTCTTCGCGAGGAGCCGGTGGCGGCCGATCTCGGCATGACGGGCGAGATCACCTTGACGGGGCTCGTGTTGCCGATCGGTGGGGTGCGGGAGAAGGCACTTGCCGCGCAACGCGCGGGGCTTCGCCGTATCGTTCTGCCACGCGAGAACATGGGCGACGTCGACGACCTGACGCCCGAGTCGCGCGGCTCGCTCGAGTTCATTCCTGCCGACACGATCGCCGACGTCTTCGCTGCCGCGTTTACGCAGGGCTCGCTGCGCCAGGTTCGGCCGCGTCCGCAGCGGCTCGAACGCCAGGCCGCAGCGGCGTCGTCGAACCGGTAGGGGCGTTAGACGAGCGTGAAGCTCGTCAGCAGTTCGGTGCATGCCGACGACGTCGTGCCCTTTGGGAAGCGGCACACCAGTTCGAATTCTGTGCGGTCGCGGAAGACAAAGGTCAGCTCCTCTGACATGGCGCCGTAGTCGATGCGGTAGGAGTGCGAATCGGTGGCGGCGACGGTGACGGTGTGGGCATGGGCGACAACGCCCTTGAGTTGCTTGGCGAGTTGCGTAACGGTGCGGCCAAGCTCTCGACCGGAGGCGACGTAGAGATCAGGGGTGTAGGTCTTCGTGAGCCGGTAGGTGTGCACGGACACGAGGTCAACAGTTCCCGACTGTGCGGTGACTTTGGTGCTTGACCGAAGCACCTGCCATCCGTTCGGGGCCGAAAACGTGAACCCCGGCCCTGTCAGTCGCTGTACCTTTGAAGAGCCGCCGCAACCCGCGAAGGCTAGAAGGGCTACCGCCGAGATGACGGCGGCAGCGATCGGCCCGAACCGGCCAGCAGTCCGGCGGTCGAAGATGCATGAGGGAAAGGGTGTGGTTGACATGGCGAGGAACAAGGACAGAGTCGCGGACGCTGCGGAGAACATCAAACCGTACGTCGAGCGAGCGATGACCGACGACAAGCTACGCAACGACGTCATGCGAGCGTTCGGGACGGCACGTGAGTTGTACTCGGAGCTGTCGGGCTCGGAGCGAACTCCGATTCAGCTCGCATCGCGTGTCGCGACTGACGACGACCTGCGCGCGAAGCTCACGGAGGCGATCGAGGATCTGCGGCACGCAAGCGAGCGGCTCCAAGGTCGACCTGTGAGGGGCCGCGGCGGCCGCAAGGGGACCGTGCTCGTCGCGGGCATTGCTCTTGGCATTCTCTTCAACCCGTTGACGGGCCCGGAGACGCGCCGGTTTATCAAAGACGCCGTGCTGGGTGGGCATGAGCCGGGCGGCACCGTTGCGTCTGTGGCGCACGACGCGACGGAGTAGCGCCGACGGCTCACTGCTTCAACGTTTAGAGGTTGAGTCGCTCGCGGAGGCGAGCGGACTGTCGTCGGGCAACGTCGAGTTCTGTGCGGGTGGCGTCGTCAAGAACGAGCTTCAAGCGATCGGAGCCAACGCGTCGAACCGCTGCGACATGCGCGAGGTTTACGAGGGTTGAGCGATGAATGCGTGCGAATCGTTCGGAGGGAAGTTCTGCTTCGAGGTCGCCGAGCGGCTGGGCGCAGAGGTACGACCGGTCGGAGGTGTGCACGCGGCAGTAGTCGCCGTCAGCGACGGCGAAGTGGATCGCCTCCCAATCAATCAGCTCAACCCCGCCGCCGGCAACGACCGAGATCCTGGCTGGGGGCGCCGTCGCGCTTTCTGAATGTGAGCGTTCCAGGAGGCGCTCGACGACACGACTGAGCCGCTCGGGATCGACCGGCTTCAGCAGGTAGTCGAAGGCTTCGACGGCGAATGCTTCAACGGCGTACCCGGCGTGCGCTGTCACGAACACGACGGCGGGGGGCTCGTGCGCGGAGCGGATCAGCCTCGCAGCGTCGATCCCTGTGAGTCCCGGCATTTCGATGTCGAGAAAGATCGCGTCGCAGCCAGCCAACACGAGCGTCAGGGCCTCGGCCGCATTCGCTGCCTCCCCGACTACCTCGATCGCCGAGTGACGCGACAGGAGGAACCGCAGCTCCGAACGAGCCGGGGCCTCATCGTCGACGAGCGCGACCCGCACGCTCACCCGACTGGCACCTCAAGCCTGACGACGGTGCCGAACGGGAATGACCGCAGACGAACCCCTTCGCCGTATGCCGCGGTCAGTCGTTGGTGAACGCTCGCGAGACCGAGGCCCGTCCCGTCGGGACTCTCCGAGACGCCTGGCTCTAGGACGCGTTCGAGCGCATCGCGGGCGATGCCGCGGCCGTCGTCACGCACGGTGACGCGCAGGCTGCCGCGACGCACCCGCGCCCGGACGATGAGCCGGAGCGGCCGGTCGGTCTTGCCATGTTTGATCGCGTTCTCGACGATCGGCTGCACGAGGAACGGAGGGAGGCGCACTGCTCTCGCCTCGGCGCTGACATCGACCGTCACTTCGAGCTGCGAGCCAAACCGTGCCTGTTCGAGTGCCAGGTAGCTCTCGACATGTCGGAGCTCTTCCTCAAGCGTCACGAACTCGTTGCCGCGTGCGAGCTTCGACCGCACGTAGTCAGCAAAGGCGAGAACGAGACCGCGTGCGCGGTCGGGGTCAGTACGCACGAGTGACGCGATCGTATTGAGCGCGTTGAAGACGAAGTGTGGCTCCATTTGTGCTTGGAGAGCAGTCGTCGTCGCAGACGCGAGCTCTGAGAGCTGGAGCTGCGCGGAGAGCTGATCGCCGAGCTGCTCGAGCGTTTCAACCGCGGCCTCATCGAGCGGCGACCCGTCGGTTGCGTACGCGACAACCGCGCCTGCTGGCCCGTCAGAAGCACGGAGCGGGATCACCGCAGCCGCGCCCAGAGGGCAGGCGGGATGCCCACATTCGACACGCAGTCCGAGCGGGGCGAGCAGCGGCCGATCCTGCGCGAGCGCTTCGAACACGGGCCGGATCGGTGTATCTCCCCGGTGGTGGTGGTCGGCTCCCGCTCCGACAAACGCGAGCACCTCGTGACGATCGGTGACTGCTACAGCACCGAAGCCCAGCTTTTCGAAGAGTTCGTACGCAACGGTGCGCGCAGCCTGTTCTGAGAGGCCGCGGCGAAGCTCAGGGAGCGTGGCGGCAAGCAGTTCGAGTGCGGGTGGCTGCCGTCTCGACCGGCGGACTCGTGGCATCGGTCGGGCTCGACGCTACGCGGTGGGGCGAATCCGAACAGCGGTGCCGTACGCGCAGATCTCAGTCCAGTTCGGCCCCATCTCCGATGTGTCGAACCGCATCGCGACGATCGCGTTGCCACCCTTTGCCTCGGCCGCATCAACCATGCGCTGAATCACTTCGGTACGGCTGTCTTCAAGTGCCTTCGTCATGCCTTTGAGCTCGCCGCCGAGGATCGATTTTAGGCTGGCACCAATCTGGGAGCCGATGTTGCGCGACCGCACGGTCAGGCCAAACACCTCGCCGAACACTTCCTCGATCGTGTGGCCAGGCACATCGTTCATGGTCGAGATCAACACAGTTCGAGCACCTCCGGGATCGTCGTGACACGTTGTCCTTGCCAGTCTCGCACTTCGAGCCATTGCGGGTCGGTGTCGGCGGGTGCGATGAGCACTGCCGTCATGCCTGTCGCCTCGGCGCCTGCGAGTTCGTTGTTGGCGCCGTCACCAACGAAGAGGCATTCGTAAGGAGTGAGTCCAAGGGCTGCGGCTGTCGCGAGATAGATCTCCGGCTCAGGCTTCACGAGCCCGGTGGTTGCCGAGAACGTGGCGGTATCGAGAAGCTCCGCCATCGCTGTGCCGGGCCATGCGACGACGACGTCTTCCGAACACATTGAGATGAGTCCGGTGCGGATACCCCGCGCGCGTAGAGCCGCGAGCGTTTCGAGCACGCCGGGTCGGGGGTTCAAGACGGTACGCGTGAACGCGAAGCGCGCTTCGACGTGCTCGGTCACGTGTGCTTCAGGCACTCCGAGCGCACGGAGCGCCCGTTCGTACGGGCCGGTCTGCGAGATGCGGTAGGTCGACCGAAGTCGCACGTGAAGCTCGGGTAGATCGATGCCAATGTGTGCGGCGATCTGGGTGTTCAGGTCGTGCATCGCCTCGTGGGGCCAATCGACGAGGGTGTCCCAGAGGTCGAAGATCACCCCGCGCACCGACGCGAGCTGCGTCACGGTCGGCGCTTCCGCAAGGTCTCGATCTGCGTCCACGTGTGGGTGTTCAGAACATCGGCTTTGGTGAGCCATGCACGTCGCGCCTGGCTGACGCCCAGCGCGACGTAGTCGAGCGCACCGGTGCTGTGCCCGTCGGAGTCGATGACGAGCTTCAGCCCCGCTTCGCGGGCGGCACGGACGTGAACGTCGGAGAGGTCAAGCCGGTCGGGCTGCGCGTTGATCTCGAGGAACGTGCCTGTTTCAAGCGCCTTCGCAACCACCCGTTCGATATCGATGTCGGCCGGCGCCCGCTTCCCGATCTTGCGGCCCGTCGGGTGCCCGATGCAATCAACGTACGGGTTCTCCATTGCGGCGAGGAGACGCTCGGTCGGACTCTTATCGAAGCCATGGTGGAGCGACGCAACGACCCAGTCGAGCTCGGCGAGGATCTCGTCGGGAACATCGATCGTGCCGTCGGCCCGAATGTTCGCTTCAACCCCGCGGAGCAGCCGGAGCGGAACGGTGGGCGCAAGCGCAGCGATCGCGGCCGCCTGACCTTCGAAGCCACCGTCACGGAGACGCTGGGAGTGATCGCAGATCGCGTAGTAGTCGTAGCCGCGAGATACAGCCTTGGCGACCATCGCGTCGAGCGTGTCTTTTCCGTCCGACCAGGTCGTGTGGGTGTGCAGGTCACCGCGAAGATCGGCCTCCGCCACGAGCGTCGGGAGGTCGCCCGCCCGCGCCGCCTCAAGCTCGCCGAGGTTCTCACGCAGTTCCGGTGCGATCCAGTCGTACCCGAGGAAGCGATACACCTCCGCCTCGGTCGGGAACGCGTGGACGGTTCCCGACTCAACCTCGGTGACCCCGTATTCAGACACCGACAGTCCCCGCCGGACGGCGTCTTCGCGCAACGCAACGTTGTGCTCCTTCGAGCCGGTGAAGTGCTGCAGCAGGTTGCCGTACGACTCGTGTGGAACGACACGGAGATCGACCTTCAGACCGTCCTGCGACACAACGGTCGCCTTCGTGTGGCCCTTCGCCTCAACCGAGACGACCCATGGGAGCGTGCAAAACGCATCGATCAAGGCGTCCGCGTCCGTCGCTGACGCGATCACATCAAGGTCGCGAACGGTTTCACGACCGCGCCGCGCCGAACCCGCTGCGTCGACGGCGATGGCCGCCGGGTGGGCCCGAAGCGCGGCAACCGCGTCTTCGAGTCGCGGGAGGGCGTTGCCGAGAAGCGTCCGCCGCGGACACTCTGTTGCCTCGGGTCGTGCCAGCGCCTCGAGGATCCGCTCTTCGAGCTTCGCGCCGACTCCATCGAGCTCCCGTAGCGCACCGGTCTCGGCGGCCGCCTGCAATGCCTCGCGCGTCGTGATTCCGAGCTCGCTCCACATGCGCCGCACCGTCTTCGGGCCGACGCCGGGGAGGCGAAGAAACGACGCCAGCTCGGCCGGAACGGTCGCCTTGCGTTTCGTGAGCGCGTGCACTTCTCCGTCGTTCACAACTTCGACGATCTTCGCCTCGATCGTCTTACCGATGCCCGAGAGCTCCTTCGCTTTCCCCTCCAGGGCGAGCTTTGCAACCGGCACGGGTGTCTCGCGAATCCTCGCCGAGGCCTTGCGGTAGGCGGCGATGCGGAAGCCGTCTGCCCCTTCAATCTCCATCAGGTCGGCGAGAAGATCGAACTGGCTGGCGAGCTCGTCGTTCCGGGGGAGACTCACTCGATCGATCATACGCTCGCCGAATACTGCGAAACTGCTGTGAGGCGCAAGAGCGCCGATCACGATGCACGCCACGATCTGCCTCCCCACCTACAACGAACGCGAGAACCTCGAGCGGATGGTCGAGGCGCTCTCAGGTGTGCTTCGGGAGGGCGACCGCATCCTTGTGATCGATGACGGGTCGCCCGACGGCACCGGCGAGATCGCCGATCGGCTCGCGAAGGAGCGCCCCTATGTGGGGGTGCTGCATCGGCAGGTCAAGGAAGGTCTCGGCCCGGCATATATCGCGGGCTTTCGGCATGCGCTCGCTGAGGGTGCGGAGCTTGTGCTCGAAATGGACTGCGACTTCTCGCACGATCCCGCTGACGTTCCGCGCTTGATTGCCGAGGCGGAGGCAGGTGCCGATCTTGTCATCGGGTCGCGCTACGTCCCGGGTGGGACGATTCCCAACTGGGGCGTTGTTCGCCGAGCGATTTCGGCAGGCGGCAACCTGTACGCCCGTCTCATTCTCGGGAGCCGCATTCGCGACCTCACCGGTGGGTTCAAGTGCTTTCGTCGCACCGTTCTCGAAACGATCAATCTCGACGCGATCGATGCCCGCGGCTACGCGTTCCAGATTGAGAACGCCTACAGAACCGCAAGAGCGGGATTCCGCGTCACGGAGATTCCGATCGCATTCGTCGATCGAGAGGAAGGGAAGTCGAAGATGAGCCGGACAATCGTCGCCGAGGCGTTTTGGTACGTTCCGCTCCTCCGCCTGCGCGCGATCGCACGACAGCTCTGAACTAGGCTGGACGCATGCGAGACGTCACCGACGAAACGTTTGAAGCGGAGGTGTTGAACGCCTCCAAGCCCGTCGTTGTCGACTTCTGGGCCCCGTGGTGCGGCCCATGCAAACTCGTCGAGCCGGTGCTCGACGAACTCGCTGGTGAGACCTCGGCGGTCGAGTTCGTGAAGCTCGATATCGACGCGAACCCGATCACGGCGTCGAAGTTCAGCGTCCTCTCGATTCCAACGGTGCTGTTGTTTGCCGACGGTGAGCTACGCGAAACCGTGGTTGGGGCGAAGCCGGGCAAGCACTTCCGCGAGCGCTTCGCGGCCTACCTCTAACCGGATTAGCGAGCAGACGCTGCCGTTGGCGGGCAGCAGACGTACGATCGCCGGATGGCTGACGACCGCCTCTTGCTTGCAGCAGACCTTCTCTTGGGCGTCGAACTTGCCCATCGAGGTCGAGAGCCAGAGCAGGAAGGGGCGTTTGCGCCGCTGCCCGAGACGCTCGCCCCCGCGGTAGTCAACGCGATCGGTGTCGATGCGCTCTACACCCACCAGCGGCACGCCTGGGATGCGGCGGAGCGGGGCGAGCACGTGCTGATCACGACGGGCACAGCGTCGGGCAAAACACTCGCGTTCAACCTGCCGGTGCTTGATGCCTTGACCACCGATCCGCACGCCCGCGCGATCTATCTCTACCCGACCAAGGCTCTCGCGCAGGATCAGTTCCGCACGCTGGCAGGCTATGGGTTGCCGTCCTTGCGGCCGGCGATCTATGACGGAGACACGCCGGTTGAGCAACGCGCCGCGCTGCGGCGGTCGTCGCGCGTACTGCTCACGAATCCCGACATGCTCCACGTTGGGGTGCTGCCGCACCACGATCTGTGGGCGGACGTGCTCGCGAACCTCCGGTTTGTGATCGTCGATGAGGCGCACGTGTATCGCGGCGTGTTTGGGTCGAACGTGGCGAACGTCATTCGCCGCCTCCGCCGACTCGCTGCGCTTTACGGTGCGACACCCCAGTTTCTGCTCGCGTCCGCCACGATCGCGAATCCGGGCGAGCTCGGCCTTCGACTCACGGGCGCTCCCGTGACGGTGGTTCGCGACGATGGGGCTCCGCACGCGGCCCGCACCATCGTGCTTTGGAACCCGGAGCTCCTCGATGCCGAGCTTGGCCTTCGCGCGTCCGCGCTCGCCGAGGCCGCGAAGTTGCAGGCGGGCTTTGTCCAGCAGGGATTGCGCACGCTGACGTTTGCCAAGAGCCGCAAGGGTGCCGAGCTCATCCACCGGTTCACGTCGGAGCGGCTCGGTGGTGACCGGCGACTCTCGCCGTACCGCGCGGGGTACACGGCGGCCCAGCGGCGGGAGATCGAGGAGCGATTGCTCGCCGGCGACCTACTGGGCGTGTCGACAACAAACGCCCTTGAACTCGGCATCGACATTGGGCTGCTCGACGCAGTGATCTCGGTGGGGTTCCCTGGAACCGTCTCGTCGCTCCGACAGCAGTGGGGTCGGGCCGGACGTCGGGGCGAAGGGCTTGCCGTCATGGTCGCGACCGAGGACGCACTCGACCAGTACTTCATGCGGGAGCCGGAGACGCTCCTCGGCCGACGCGTCGAGGCAGCAATTCTCGACCACACAAACCACCGCGTGCTTGCCGGGCACGTGAAGGCCGCCGCCTACGAGGCCCCGATCGATACGGCCGATGCGGCGATTCTCGGCGAGGAGGCCGTCGCCGCAGCCGCACATGATCCAGAGCTTCGGGCGACACCTCGGGGCTATGTGTGGGGCGGCAAGGATCACCCTGCCGCACGGATCGGACTGCGGTCGAGCGAACCCGAGGTGTACTCGATTGTCGAGGGGACGACAGGCAGCGTGCTCGGAACGATTGAGCGATCACGGGCGTCGTCAACCGTTCATGAAGGAGCCGTCTACCTCCATCTCGGCGAGTCTTACTTGGTTCGGCTGCTCGACCACGTAACACGGACGGCAGTGGTCGAACCGTTCTCCGGCGACTGGTACACCCAGGCTCAGAAGGAGACGATGACGTCGATCATCACCCCGGTGATGACAGGGCGGCGAACGGGGCTTCAACTCTGCTTCGGTGAGATCGAGGTAACTGAGCAGGTTGTTGGGTATGAACGTAAGGGCGTCCAGACCCAGTCGCGGATTGAGCTCGTCCCGCTCGTCGAACCGCCGGCGAGCTTCCGCACCGAAGCGATCTGGTTCGTGCCGGAGTCGGAGCAGCTCGTCGACCTCGATGCAATGCCCAAGCTTCTGGGAACGCTCCACGCCGCCGAGCACGCGCTGATCTCAATGCTGCCGTTGTGGGCGATGTGCGACCGCTGGGACATCGGCGGCCTCTCAACGAATCTCCACCCGGAGACCGGTCAGCCGACGGTGTTCGTCTACGACGGCCACCCTGGCGGCGTCGGGATCACCGAGCGCGGCTTCGAACAGTGGGAAGGGTGGGTCGCCGACACCGTGCGCATGTTGGAAGGCTGCCCGTGCCATGACGGCTGCCCGTCGTGTGTGCAAAGCCCGAAGTGCGGAAACTTGAACGACTTCCTCGACAAGAGCGGGGCGCGCATCCTGCTTCGTCGCCTTGTCGATCGGGCGTAACACGACGAGCGTCACGCTCGCGCAGACAGCGACCTCAGGGCGTGCGGCGGCGGAGCGTTGTGGCTCCAAGCGCGAGCGCCGCAACGATTACGCCTCCCAGGATCGCACTGTCGCGCACGATCTTCGCCGACCCTGTGCCCGCCACCGCATGTGAGAGCGCGTCGTACGCCCAAGTGAGAGGAAACGCAAACGACGCGATGTACAGCACGTGGGCCATGTGAACCCGCGGCGCCAGCAGGCCGCAGAGGAGCAACTGTGGGAACACCACGGCCGGCAGAAACTGGACGGCCTGGAACTCTGACCGTGCGAACGCGCTCGTGAAGAGGCCGGTGGCCATGCCAAGCACGGCGTTCATCACGGCAAGCCCGATCACCACCACGACCGAGCCTTGAACGTGCAGGCCAAGGAGTGCGAATGCCACGCCGCACGCGATGCCCGCCTGCGCGACCGCTACGGCAGCAAACGCGAGCGCGTATCCCAGGAGCAGATCGAGCTTCGCGAGCGGTGTCGTCATCAGTCGCTCGAGCGTTCCTGAGGTGCGCTCTCGCAGCATCGCGATCGATGTCACGACGAACATCATCGTGAACGGGAAGATCCCAACGAGCGGGCCGCCGATGCGATCGAACGTCATCTGACTCCCATCGAAGACGTAGCGAAAGAGCGTCAGGAGCAGCGGCGGCACGAGCAACACGAGCGCAAGCGTCCGGGGGTCACGGCGCAGCTGCCGAAGCACACGCTCTGCGGTCGCCATCGTCACGTAGACGTTCACGCCGTCGCCTCCACGAGCGACAAGAACGCCTCGTCGAGGCTTGCCTTGCCAGTGCGGGCCCGCAGACCTGCAGGTGTGTCATCTGCGAGAAGCTGGCCGTCACGAAGGAGCAGGAGCCTGTCGCAGTGATCGGCCTCATCCATGACATGGGATGAGACGAGGATCGTTGTCCCGTGCTCCGCCAACCGTCGGAATGCGGCCCACAGGTCGCGGCGAAGCACCGGGTCAAGCCCGACTGTCGGCTCATCGAGTACAAGCACCTCGGGGTTACCGAGGAGAGCAGTCGCGAGCGAAACCCGCGAAAGCTGGCCGCCGGAGAGCGTCCCTGCCAGCCGACGTTCGTAGCCAACCAGGTCGACCGTCTGCAGCGCAGCGGAAACGGTGCGGGGCGACGCACCGAGAACACGGGCGAAGTAGCGGAGGTTCTCCGCCACGGTTAGGTCGAGATACACCGCCGGCGCCTGCGTCACATACCCGACACGTCGCCGAAGAGTCGCCGAGCCTGCGGGTGCCCCCAGAACCTTCACCGTGCCCGACGTGACGAGTTGTACGCCAACGATCGCCCTCATCAACGTCGACTTCCCCGAACCGCTCGGGCCAAGCAGACCCGTAACGGTGCCGGCCTCGACACCAAGAGACAGGTCGACGATCACGGGTACGCGACCTCGCTCGACCGTCAGCGTGTCGATCTCGATCACGGCCATCGGCGCGAGAATAGAACAGCGCCACGAGGATCACGTCGCTATTTCCCCGCGATGTTCGTTTCGACGCACCGATCGGACTACTATCGGCCCGTGGATTGGCGGACATTCGGGGAGACCTTCGTCACGCTCTTTGTGATCACTGACCCGCTCGGGAACGCCCCGGTGTTCTTGACGATCACACGGCGGCTTTCGCCCGCCGAACGGCAGGCGGCGGCTGTCAGAGCGGTCGTTGCCGCGGGTGCGCTGATCGTTGGGTTCGCGATGTTTGGCGAACTGATCCTCCGCTACCTGCACGTCTCACTCGGCAGCCTGTCGATCGCCGGCGGTCTGCTGTTGATGCTCGTTTCGCTCGAAATGCTCCGTGGCACCGACTTCCCAACCGGTGACTCGGAGGATGTTGCGCTGGTTCCGCTTGCAACCCCGCTTGTCGCCGGACCCGGGGCGATCGCAACAGCGATCGTGCTCTGGCGTGCACATCCAGGAGCGGCGGGGCATATCGCTGTCTTGCTCGCGATCGTCGCCGCGGTTGCGTGCGTTGGGGTGACGCTGCTTGTGTCAGAGCGCCTGACCCGAACACTGAAGCCCGCCATCCTGTCGTTCCTCACCCGAGTGTTCGGTCTCCTGCTCTCTGCGATCGCCGTTCAGCTCGTTGTGAACGGTGTTCGTTCGCTGACCTAGAACCCCGTACGGTTTTCCACATAGGCCGCCCCTGAAGTGGGGATTGGGTCGAAACGTGCAGCGCAAACCCGCATTGCAGCGGATTTGCAGCCGTTTTCCACAGGTTGAAAACCCTGTGGGCGCTGTGGAGAAGTCCACGGCACGATGAAATGCCGGGCGGATCGGCGATGTAGCGCCCGAAACGGGCTACGTGAGCGACGCGAACGCGCCCATGGCGCGGAACTTTGCGCGCCGACTGCGCTTGAGCTCTGTCGGCGACATGCCGTCGAGCTCTGCGAACGCCGAACGAATCGACTCTCGAAGCAGCGCCGCTGCGCGATCCGGATCGTTCTGTGCTCCACCAGTCGGCTCCGGGACGATGCCGTCGATGACGCCGAGCTCGTAGCAGTGGAACGCGTCAGGACGGAGCGCAGCAGCTGCCTTCTTGGCATCGGCGACATCGCGCCAGAGGATCATGGCGCACCCCTCAGGTGAGATCACCGAGTAGATCGCGTTCTCCTGCATGAACACGCGGTCCGACACAGCGATCGCAACAGCTCCGCCCGAACCGCCTTCACCGATGACGCACGCAACGGTGGGAACGGAGAGGCGCAGCATCAGCGCCTGGCACCGGGCAATCCAACCGCCCTGCCCGTGCTGCTCCGCGAGAACTCCCGGGTAGGCACCTGGCGTGTCGATAAGCGAGATCACAGGGAAGCCGAACCGATCGGCGAGCTCCATCACCCGCATTGCCTTCGCGTACCCCTCCGGGTACGCCATGCCGAACTGGCGATCAAGCCGATCTTTGACGTCGCGACCCTTCTGATGACCGATCAGCGCCACGGTGCGACCCTCAAACGTCCCAAGTCCTGTGACGAGCGCACCGTCGTCAGTGCGGCTCCGGTCGCCATGGAGCTCAATCCAGTCGTCAAGCAGCCGTTCGACGTAATCGAGGGTGTAGGGCCGGTTGGGATCCCGTGCGAGCTCTACCGATCGCCACGCGCCGTCCTCGCTCGGCTCCTTCGCGAGCTTCTCGATCTGCTTCCGCAGTCGCTCCGCCTCGCTTTGCACACGCGTTCCGCGGAGCAGCGGCAGATTTGTGAGCCGTCCGAGTCGCGCTCGGAGGCTGCGCTCAGCTTCACCGGCCAAAGAGTTTGAGGAGTCGCGACACGTAGGGCCGCTGCTCCGATCGAGGGAGGATGGCGTCAAGGTGGCCGAAGCGGAGGTTCTGCTCGGCCTTCCCGAAGTCTTCGGGGAGCTTCTCGCGGGTCGTGCCTTCAATCACACGGCGACCGGTGAAGGCGATCAGTGCGCCCGGCTCGGCGATCGTGACGTCACCAAGCGACGCAAACGACGCGAGCACGCCAGCGGTTGTTGGGTGCGCCATCAACACGAAGAAGGGAAGGCCTGCGTCGTGCAGATCCTCGACGGCAGCCACCGTCTTTGGCAGCTGCATCAACGAGAAGATGCCTTCCTGCATGCGGGCGCCACCGGAGCTCGGCACCGCAAGGAGCGGGGTGCCGCGTTCGATGGCCGCGTCGGCGGCCCGAACGAATTTCTCGCCAACCGCGCTCCCCATCGAACCGCCCATGAACGAGAAGTCCATAACCGCCAGCTCCAGCGGGCGGCCATCAACTGTTCCGGATCCGATGATCAGCGCTTCGCCAAGGCCAGTGTTGAGTTCGGCTTCCGCAAGCCGCTCACCGTAGGAGCGGAGGTCGAAGAACGAGAGGGGGTCGCCGGAGCGGACGCCCGCCGCGTCCTCGACGAACGAACCGGGATCGGTGAGCCAGGCGATACGCGCGTGTGACGGCATCGGGAAGTGATGGCCGCAGTGCCCGCACACGTACAGCGTCTCGGCGAGCTCATCGTCTCGGAAATGCGAGCCGCAGCCAGGGCACGTGTTCGGGTGCTTCTGTCCCGTCGGCGGCGCTTGCGTGCTCTCGACCTGGACGTCGATACGTGTTTCTGTCATCGGCATCTCGATCTTAGACCGCCCCGAGGGTGAAGTGGTTGCACTCTCGGAACGCAAGGGCACGATCCCGTCGAGAGTATCCGCCAGGCCGACCAGCTCACGGAGCTCTCTCGTTGGCTGCGAGAGCGGGCCGGGGGTCTCGTCAAGGCGGTTGATCCACACCGACGGAATACCCAGCTCGTTAGCAGGGGTGATGTCGTGGAAGAGGCTCGCCGCGACGTGAACATGCTGAGCCGGGTCAGCACCGGTGCGGGCGAAGAACTCCTGCCAATGCTTGTGGGATGGTTTATACGAGCTGATGTCTGCCGCAACGATCGTCTCCTCGAACGAGACGCCGATCCGCTTCTTCGAAGCCTCGATGAACGCCGGATCGGTATTTGAGAGGATCGCGAGCCGCCAACCGCGCGACCGGACTTCGTCGAGCGCGGCGCGCACCTCAGGGAACGCGGGCCACGACGGAAGCGAGGCCGCCAACATGGGCGCGTCTGCCTCCGCGGCACCGAGCTGGCGCATTGCCTCGGTCATCACGTCTGCATAGCTGAGAGTGCCGTCTTCCTGAATCACGGGCTCAAGCTCGTGGTAGCGCTGCAGCAGCTCGTCGGCGCGATCCTCGCCGAACACCCGTGCGATCTCCTGACGGATTCCGCCGTTCCAGTCAATCAGGGTGCCGTAACAGTCGAACGTCGCCCATCGCACGACGCCGCTGTCTGCGCCAAGACGGCGCCTCACCGTGGCCTACCCCTCGTAGCGGCGCAGGACGATAGTGGCGTTGTGGCCGCCGAATCCGAACGAGTTTGAAAGAGCGACATTCAAGTTCGGCAGGTCGCGTGCGACGTTCGGTACGTAGTCAAGGTCGCACGTCGGATCGGGATTCTCATAGTTGATCGTTGGTGGCACGCGCCGATCTCGCAGCGCGAGCGTTGTGAACACCGCTTCGATCGCACCCGCAGCACCGAAGCAGTGGCCAGTCGCCCCCTTGGTGGAGGAGATCGTCGTCTTGTACGCGTTCTCTTCACCGAGAGCGAGCTTGATCACCCGTGTTTCGGAGGTGTCGCCGATCGGCGTCGAGGTTGCGTGGGCGTTGATGTAGCCAATCTCGGACGGGTCAACGCGTGCATCTTCCATAGCCATCCGCATCGAACGCGCAGGGCTTTCACCTGTCGGGTCCGGCTCGGTGATGTGCGACGCGTCGGCAGACATTCCATAGCCGATGAGCTCGCCGTAGATCCTCGCGCCACGTGCCTTCGCGCGTTCAAGTTCCTCGAGCACAAGCACGGCTGCAGCTTCACCCATCACGAGGCCGTCACGATCACGCTCGAACGGTCGGGAAGCACGTTCTGGATCCTCATTGCGGCGAGAGAGTGCGCGCATTGCGTCGAAGCCCGCCACGCCAACCCGTGTGATCGGCGCTTCGGTGCCACCCGCGAACATCACGTCGGCTCGGCCGTTGCGGATCTCGTCGAGCGCTGAGCCGATTGCCATGTTCGACGCCGCGCACGCGGTGCACTCGCTCATGACCGGACCCTTGACACCAAGTTCGATCGAGACCCACGCCGTTCCCATGTTCGGAATGATCGACGGGATCGAGAAGGGGCTCACACGATCGGGCCCACGGTCGCGCAGCGTGTCGTAGCACTCCTGGAACGATGCGAGACCACCGATGCCGGTCGCGATCGACACGCCCATGCGCGTCGGATCGTCGGCGACGTTCACGCCCGAATCTGCGTGCGCTTGGTGGGCGGCAGCGATCGCCATCTGCGCGAACCGGTCCATTCGCCGCGACGCCTTGCGCTCAACCCAGTTGGTGGGATCGAAATCCTTCAGTTCGCAGGCAAAGTGGACGGGATATTCGGTGTGGTCAAACTGCGTGATCGGGCCAACGCCGCTCTCGCCCGCAAGGAGGCGCGACCACGACGTCTCGAAGTCATTTCCGAGTGGACTGACCATGCCAAGGCCGGTGACGACCACCCGCCTGCGCCCGTTGTCGCTCATGCCTGCCGTCTCCCTTGCATCGAACTACATCCCCATTCCGCCATCAACGAGCACAACCTCGCCCGTGATGAACGATGCTGCGTCGGAACAAAGGAACCGTACCGCCCCGGCAACGTCGTCCGGCTCCCCGAGGCGCGCCAGCGGCGTCTGCTCGAGCATCGCGGTGCGAACCTCGTCGGGCAAAACGTCGGTGAGGCGCGTCGCGATGTACCCAGGCGCAACCACATTGGCACGCACGTTGCGCGAACCGAGTTCGCGCGCGAGGGACTTCGTGAAGCCGATGATGCCCGCCTTCGACGCTGCGTAGTTCGTCTGGCCCCAGTTGCCGTGGATGCCGACGATAGAGCTGACGTTGACGATCACGCCAGCACGCTTCTTCATCATCGGCCGAGTCACGGCACGGCAGGTGTAGAACACCGAGCTGAGGTTCGTCTCAATGACGGTGTGCCAGTCATCATCTGACATGCGAGCGAGCAATCCGTCGCGTGTGAGGCCCGCGTTATTGACGAGAATGTCCAGGTCGCCCGCCTCGTTCACGAGCCGCTCTGCATCCTCGGCGGTCGACACATCGGCAGCGATCGCGCGACCGCCGATCTCCTTCGCCAACGCCTCAGCCTCTTCGGCACCTGCGCGGTAGCCAACAACAACCGAAGCGCCCGCACGGGAGAGCTCGCGCGCAATTGCCGCACCGATTCCTCGCGAACCTCCGGTGACGAGTGCCGTCTTGCCCTCGAGCGACGCGAACTCAGCCAAGCTCGCTCACAGCCGCGTCGAGAGACTTCAGATCATTGACGGAGTACGAACGGACGGAGCCATCGATGCGCTTCAGTAAACCGCTCAGCACATTGCCGGGTCCAACCTCGACGAACGTGGTGACGCCCTGGTCGACCATCGCCCGCGCGGCCTGCGTGAACCGCACCGGGGCGGTCAACTGCTCGACGAGCAGCGAGGGGTAGCGCGCCGCCTCTTCAAGCTTCGCGGTGACCGTCGACATGACGTTGGCGGTGGGTGTCTTGAAGTCGATGCGGTCGATCGTCGGCTTCAGACGCTCACCGGCGAGCGCAACGAGTGGCGAGTGAAAGGCACCGCTCACCTTGAGGCGGACAGCACGACGCGCACCTTCGCGCTGTGCAACTTCGATGCACTCCTCGATCGCGGCATCCTCACCCGAGACGACGAGCTGGCCCGGGCAGTTGTAGTTCGCGGGCCAGACGTTCGCGATCCTACGGCAGATGTTTTCGACGACGTCGTCTGCAAGCCCAAGGATCGCGGCCATCGATCCCGGCGCCTCCTTGGCGGCAGCTGCCATCTGCAGACCGCGCTCGCGGACAAGCGCGATCGCCTCGGTCACGCTGAGCGCGTTCGACGCACCGAGTGCGGAAAACTCGCCGACGGAGTGTCCGACGACGTAGTCGGGCTCGATGCCACGGTCGCGAAGGGCGGCATTAATCGCAAGGCAGGTCGTGACAAGTGCGGGCTGCTGAACTTCTGTTTCAACGAGCTCCTCGACGGTGCCCTCAAAGCAGAGCCGCTTGAGGTCGAGCCCAGATGCGGCCGAGCCTTCCTCGTACACCCTCATTGCGGCGGGGACGGCCTCGGCGATTTCGCGGCCCATGCCGGGCTCGAATGCGCCCTGACCAGGGAACATGAAGGCGATTTTCGTCATTCGGTCGCTCCGTTCATTCCGATTGTCCATTCGATGAGGGCGGAACCCCAGGTGAGGCCCGCACCCATACCTGTCATCAAAACAAGCGCTCCTGGACGGAGCCGTCCGTCCGTGACCGCTTCGCCAAGCGCCAACGGGATCGAACCTGATGAGGTGTTCCCGTAGCGGTCGGCATTCACTATGACTTTCTCCTCGGGGATCCCGAGCCTTTCCGCAGCGTGATCGATGATACGGACGTTCGCTTGGTGCGGAACGTAGACATCGATGTCGTCTACCTTCTTGCCGCACGTATCGAGGATCGCCTCTGCGGAACTAATCATGATTCGCGTTGCGAACTTGAATACCTCGCGGCCGTTCATGCGCAATGTCCGCTCGGTCTCTTCGCTGAGACGCGACCCGCTGCATGGCAGCCAGAGGCTCTCGCCACCGGCACCGTCTGCCCCAAGTTCGAAGCCGAGGAAGCCGCCGCTTTCGACCTGTTCCAGCACGACTGCGCCAGCTCCGTCGCCGAAGAGCACGAGGGTCGAACGGTCGGTCCAATCGACGACGCGCGAGAGCACGTCAACGCCGACGACAAGCACCTTCTTGGCAACGCCCGAGGCGATCGACCCGTACCCCTGTGACAGCGCGTACACAAACCCTGTGCAGCCCGCCGACAGGTCGTAGGCTGCAGCGTTGGTCATTCCGAGCGCCGTCGCAACGAGGGCGGCGGTTGCCGGGAAGAGCATGTCGGGTGTAACCGTCGCGACGATGACGAGGTCGATCTCGGCAGGATCGACACCGGCATTTGCGAGCGCGTCACGGGATGCAGCAATCGCGAGGTCAGACGACGCCTCCTCCGGCGCCGCCATACGCCGCTCGCGAATCCCGGTGCGGCTCCGAATCCATTCGTCGTTGGTCTCAACGAGCTTCGAGAGGTCATCGTTTGTGACGACCTTCTCGGGCGCGTAGGTTCCAAGACCGGTGATCGAGACCCGGGGGCCTGCGATACGCCCCTTCACTCGCCCACCGCGAAGGTCAATGAGCCGCGGGCGGCGAGCTGGCCTCCAACGCTCGCGCGCACCTTTCCTTTGCCGATCGGCCCGCGCACCGTCTCGACCTCACACTCGAGATCGAGCACGTCGCCTGGACGACAGATGCGCTTGAAGCGGATGTCGTCGATACCCGCAAAGAGCGCGAGCTTGCCTCGGTTTTCGGGGAGCGAGAGCACCGCAACCGCGCCGCACTGCGCGAGTGCCTCGACGGTCTTCACGCCGGGAAAGATCGGGTTGCCCGGGAAGTGACCGGCGCAATCCTCCTCGGTGACGGTCTTCCGCGCCACGACCCGCGAGCCAGGAACAAGCTCGACAACCTCGTCGATCAGAAGGAACGGCGCACGGTGGGGAAGGATCTCTTCGATCTGTTCACGGGTGAGGACGACATCGCTCATGCAGATAGACGCTCCTGGAGTCGTTTGCGCCCGCGATGGGCATAGGACTTGGCGGTACCGACGGGAAGACCTGTGGCTTTGGCGATTTCGCCAAAGCCAAGATCGAACGCGTCCTTCAATGCTACGACGGTTGCCTGTGCCCGTGGGAGTTCAGCGAGGCACGCGCCGAGCTCGCGCCGTGTCTCGGCTGCTGCAGCGGCGACAGCAGGGTCGCCATCGATGGCCCGCCTGTTATCGGCTTCGAGCGGTTCTGTGCGCCGTGCCTGCCGTGCTTGCGCGAAGTCCTTGCACGTGTTCACGACCAGGCGGTGCAGCCACGTCGAGAACTGCGATTCGCCGCGGTATTGGCGGAGTCGCACGACGACTTTTGCGAGAGCGTCTTGGCTCGCATCCCGCGCATCTTCGGGATCGCGCAGCAGATGAAGCGCAAGGCGCTGCACTCGCGGCTCGTGGCGGACGCAGAGCACCTCAAGCGCGGCACGATCGCCATCCTTCGCTCGCCTCACGAGAATTGGGTCGGAGAGACGGTCGAGGTCGAGACCGGATGAACGGGGCGCGTCACTTAACGTTCGACGGCTGGCGGCATCTGAGGGTTGCACGTCACCCGTACTCTAGTTCGGTGCACCTGACACCGGAGGTTGTGACCCCTCAATTGCGCGGACTCTTCGGGCGGCCCTATGTCTACGCCGTCGAGACCGAATCGACGCAACATCTAGCGCCTGCTGACGCTCCGCATGGCACCGTGGCGCTTGCCGAGCATCAAACGAAGGGTCGCGGACGCCTCGGCCGGGTCTGGGTTGACGAGCCGAGTACGGGGCTGAAGTTCTCTGTGACACTGCGGCCGCCCCAGCCGGTCGCACGCTGGCCCGAGATCACGCTGGTCGCGGCCGCTGCGGTCTCGGGCGCCATCCCCGGTTCGACGATCAAACACCCGAACGACGTCCTACTCAATGGGCTGAAGGTTGCGGGCATCCTCGCCGACGCAACCGATCGGGTCGTGCTTGGTATCGGCATCAATGTGGGGAGCACGCCGTGGCCCGACTCGGGCTACGTCAACGCTGATCGGCTTGAGTTGCTGGTTGAGATCCTTGAGCGCCTTGAGGCCGGGTACGACGCCTGGGCCGCGCAGCTCACGGACTCGTAACGGGCGGGCCGGTGTTGCCTGCGGCATCTCGCGCGGATGCCGAGATCGACGTTGGTGGCGGGCCGGCGTAGGGGAAGCGGAACGTCCCTGCTGGCTCGCTCTGGACGAGCGTTTGACCATTCACCACAACCGTGACCGATGCTGGCTCGCTCAGCGTGAACGTGAGGGTCGACGGATCGATGAGCGTCAGCGTTGGGCCGGTTGTGTCGGAGATGAATGTCCCGATCGCCGAGACGCTGCCGTACGGATCGATCTCTGTCACAACGACCTGGTACTCGCCGTCGGGTAGTGACGCACCGTTCGCCGTGCCGAGCCAGACGAGGGCTTGGGCACCTGGGCCAAGCTCGCCCGTGTAGACCGTCGCGACGATCGCCCCCGCGCGCTGAATCGAAACCTGAATGGGAACGGTCCGCTCAAGCGCGAAGGTGAACTGTGTCGCGTCGAGGTAGCCATCCCCGTTTGGCGAGATCAACGGTGCGGAGACGGTCAGTGCGCTAATCGTCCTGTCGACGACGATCGACTGCGAACGGCTGACCGGCACACCTCCCGCTGGTGATGCGGTCAGGACGAGTCGGTACCTGCCTGTGGCAAGCACGCTGAGGTCGCGCTGGACGCTCTGCGGGCCCGCGGGAAGAGCACCGGCAAACAGCGATGCGACAGGCTTACTGCCCGCATCCGGATACACGAGGATCGAAACGTTGGCGGGTATCGACAAGGCAAATTGGATCACCGTCGACGTCGTGGCCGGTGTCATCGGTGTGATCGTGGTCGGGGCGACCGTGACACTCGTGAGGAGCTCGACCGGGGCTGATGAACCCGATCCCAATGTCCCCGTCGCGCTCTTCAGGGAGGGCCCTCCGTCGATCACCCACGTCACTTTTCCGGTCACGCCCGTCGCGTTCCACGTCCAGTCGATCGTCGAGCTCGTCCCCGCGTTGTGGCCAACGACTGTGCCCGCTGTGTTCGTGACGGTGATCGACCAGGGGATCGCACTCGAGAGCGTTGCGCGGAAGTGGACAGGGCCTCCCAGCGTGCCGGTGACGGTGGGCGCGTAGAGCTTCGGCAAACCGGTTGCGGCAACTTCTTGTGCGACTGCTGGAAGCAGTGTCGACATCTCTTTGCCGGGGCAGTCGGTGAGGTAGGTGTCGCGATGACCGGAGATCACGGCGAGCGTCACCTTCGTTCCCCGCGCGAACTTCAAGTTCCCGCCCGACACGTAGGTTGTGGTCGCGAGGGGGTCGAGGTGCGCGACGTCGAGTCGCCAGGCGAGCAGCTTGACGAGCGCCTGGCGCATCGCATCGGTTGGAGCCGCGCCGTCGAAGTCGCCGATCAACGCGATCCCGACCGTGTCCTTGTTGAACCCGAGCGAGTGGGCACCGATGACGTTCTGCTCGATGCCACCCCCGCGACCCTCGTAGATCGTGCCGAAGCGGTCGACGAGGAAGTTGTAGCCAATGTCGTTCCAGTGATTTCCTTGGACGTGGTAGAGCTGAATGCCCCGAACGATCGCCGCGCTCTGCGCCGGTGTGTAGGCGTTCGTGCTCGCCGTGTGATGGACGATCGCGAGCCTGATCGTCGGGCTAAGTGCCGGCTTCGTCGTCACGATCTTCGTGTCGGCTGCCCACGCTGATCGCGCAACGATCGCTGGGGAGCCGGCGACCGCGAGCGTGCGAGCTGTCGTCCGCCGTGGCTTCGACGAGACGTAATACGCCTTGAGGGCCCTCACCTTGCCACTCGTACGAAATGCCGCTTGCGTCGAGGGGCCAACCCAGGCGAGGGTGCCGTCGTTCCACCCCGGGTGTGACTCTGGCGAGCCGGGATCAGGCCCGGTGTCGGCATCAGCAATCTGCCATGCCGACCAGCGTCCATCGGCTGAGCGCGTACGGAACGAGACACTGCCCTTGCCGCGCCAGTGAACCGCGAGCATGTCGAACGACGGTGGGCCCGAGACGGACTGCAGCGAACGCGCCCCAAGCGGGACGTCACGAACCGTCATCGAGACGTCCGAAGCGTGAGCTGCTGCGGGCGCCGCGAGCACGATCAGGCAGGCGGCGAGAAATCTCTTCATGGCGATGGGCCCAACGATCACGGTGCCCCAGGTTCGCTTCGCGTTCAAGGGCAGAAGCCCTTTGCAGCAGAATCCTTACAGGCATTTCGCCGAATCGCTCAATTGCGGGCGCCTTCGTACGATCACTACGGCGATGCCTGTCTTCACAACCATCGTCATCGTCGCGCTCGTGGCCGGACTGCTCTACGTCTCGTTGCGGATCGTCCGCGAGTATGAGCGCGCGATCGTCTTCCGGCTCGGCCGTCTCCGCAGCACGCCGAAGGGGCCAGGGCTGTTCGTTCTGCTCCCGGTGATCGATCGCATGGTGAAGGTCGACCTCCGCACAATCACCCTGCAGGTTCCGCCGCAAGAGGTGATCACACGCGACAACGTCCCGGTTCGCGTGAACGCCGTTGCGTATTTTCGCATCGTCGACCCGAAGTCGGCAGTCGTCGACGTCGAGAACTACATGGTTGCGACATCACAGATTGCGCAGACAACGTTGCGTTCGGTGCTCGGCCAGCACTCACTCGACGAGCTGCTTGCAGGCCGCGAGAAGATCAACGCACTGCTCCAAGGCATCATCGACGTCCAGACGGCACCGTGGGGCATCAAGGTCTCCGTCGTCGAAGTGAAGGACGTTGAGATCCCGCAGAGCATGCAGCGCGCGATGGCCCGCGAGGCCGAGGCTGAGCGGGAACGCCGCGCAAAGGTGATCAACGCCGAGGGTGAGTTCCAAGCTTCCGAAAAGCTGAAGGACGCCGCAGTCGTCATCGAGGATCATCCGACGGCGCTGCAGCTTCGCTACCTCCAGACACTGCTTGAGCTTGGCTCGTCGCAGTCGACAACCATCGTCTTCCCAGCACCGATCGATGTGCTGCAGAGCTTCTTGAAGCCTCGCGGCGGTACCCTCTAGGTGTGACCGATTCCGCAGGTGGTGAGCCTCGCCTGCATCAAGATCCCGTTGCAGCCCGGTGGGTGGCGTTTGCGCCGGCCCGCGCAACACGACCCGGCGCACATGGCGCCGTCGACAACCCTGACCTCTGTCCTTTCTGTGTCGGTCATGAGCACGACACGGCCGTTGAGCGGCTGCGGCTTGGCGACGGGCCGGCCGGCTGGGATGTGCGTGTCGTTGACAACCTCTACCCGGCGCTGCGACACCACGAGGTCGTGGTCCACGGCTGGGAGCACCGAACCCGCTTCGCCGAGCTGCCCGACGAGACTCTGAACCGGGTCGCGGCAGCGTGGCAGCGACGGGCGAGCGACGCGGGCGGCACGGTCTTCCCATACGTGAACGAGGGCTTGACTGCCGGCTCGTCGCAGACGCACTCCCACTCGCAACTCGCGTGGCTTCCCACCCCGCCACCCGCTGTTCTGGTCGAGCGCGGCCTACCAACGGTCGAGCGTGCGTTCGAACGCGACGGCCTGGTTGTTGGAGCCGCTACGTCACCTCGGAGCGACTACGAGCTGCAGATCGCTCCGGCCAACTGGGAACCTGAGGGACTTCGCAGTGACCTCCTCGGGCCCGCCCTGTGTCTCGCGGCCGAATGCCTGCGCCGACTCGACACGATCCTCGGCCGTGCCGTCCCGTTCAACATCTGGCTGCACGAAGGCAGTCGCTGGCATCTCGAACTCGTGCCGCGGCTGACGACACCGGCCGGACTCGAACTCGGCGCCGGCGTCTGGACGGTGACCGTCGACCCCGTCGACGCCGCCCGTCGGCTTCGCGACGCAACCTAGAACGCGGGCATCGGACGCGCCGCAGAGGACGCCTCGTTGTTACTCGTCGTCGTCGTCGGATGCGTCGTCATCATCGACGTCATCCTCTTCGAGCACGTCATCTTCGATCGGATCATCGAACAGCTCGAGCTCTGACCCGTCGGCTTCGGTGCTGCCTGCGATGCGCTCGCCGCTGATCGGTGCAGGCGGATCGTCACCAGCGTCCATCACGAGGGCGATCGAGCCAACGGTCTCGACGTCGCGCAGCCGCATCACGATCACGCCCTGCGTTGACCGGCCAAGGCGCTTCACGTCGGTGACCGCCATCTTGATCACGGTGCCGCCGTTCGAAATCATCATCAGCTGGTCTCCGTCACGAACGACCTTCGCGCCAGCAAGTTGGCCGCGGGCCTCGGTCAGCTTCACCGTCTGCACACCCATGCCGCCACGCCCCTTGCGTGGGTATTCAGAAACGCGGGTGCGCTTGCCGAATCCGTTCTCGGTCACGACCAGGAGATCGGAGTCGTCGCGGGCGATCTCGGCCGCGATGACTTCGTCTTCGGCACGGAGCGTCATGCCACGGACACCTTCGGTGGCGCGACCCATCGGCCGAACATCCGCCTCGGCAAAGCGAATTGCCTGACCCTTCCGCGACACAAGCAGCACGTCGTCTTCCTTCGAGCAGTGGCGAACTGAGACGAGCTCGTCGCCCTCCCGCATCTTGATCGCGATGATGCCGTCAGCCTTCAGCGGCGTGTTGTACTCCGGCAGAGCGGTCTTCTTGACGACACCGTTCTTCGTCGCACAGAGCAGGTAGTCGGCCTCCTCGAACTTGCGCGTCTGGATCACGGCCCGCACCGTCTCGCCCTGGCGGAACGGGAGCAGGTTGACGATGGCGCGACCCTTTGACTGGCGCGAGCCGAGCGGCAGCTCATGCACCTTCAGACGGTAGACCTTGCCGACGCTCGTGAAGAACAGGATGAAGTCGTGTGTTGAGGCGACGAAGAGGTGCTCAATGTAATCCTCGTCCTTGAGATCCATGCCCATAACCCCGATGCCGCCACGGCGCTGTTCGCGGTACGCGGTAACCGGAAGCCGCTTGATGTAGCCCGAGCGTGTGATGGCGATCACCATGTCTTCCTCGGCGATCATGTCCTCAAGTTCGAGCTCCTCCTCGGCGGAGACGATCTCGGTGCGGCGCTCGTCGTTCTTGCCGTAGAGCTCCTTGAGTTCAAGGATCTCCTCACGGACAACAGCGTCGATCTTTGCCTCGTCACCGAGCAGCGCGCGGAGCTCACCGATGCGCTCCTGCAGATCGTTGTACTCGTCCTCGACGCGCTTGCGCTCAAGCCCGGTGAGGGCGCGCAGGCGGAGTTCGAGAATCGCGGATGCCTGCACCTCGGAGAGGCCGAACTTCTCCATCAGGTGGGTGCGCGCATTGTCGGCGTCGTCGGCCGCCCGGATGAGAGCGATCACCTCGTCGAGGTGGTCGAGCGCGATCAGGTATCCGGCGAGGACGTGCGCGCGCTTCTCGGCCTGGCGGAGTTCGTGCTTCGAGCGGCGGACGACGATCTCGCGCTGGAACTCAAGGTAGTGCGTGATCAGCTCAAGCAACGAGAGCGTCTTTGGAACCCCGCCAACGAGCGCGACGGCGTTGTAGCCGAACGTCGACTGGAGCGCGGTGTGCTTAAAGAGCTTGTTGAGCGCGACCTGCGGGATTGCGTCTCGCTTGAGCTCGACCTGGATCCGCATGCCGGTGCGGCGGTCGCTGTAGTCAGCGAGATCGGAGATCTCTGTGAGCACCTTCTCGTTGACGAGGTCTGCGATCTTCTTGATGACCCCGGAGTCGCCACCCTTCTTTACGCCATAGGGCAGCTCGGTGATGATGATCGCGCTCTTGCCGCCGCGGAGCTCCTCGATGTGAGCGCGGGCCCGCATGACGACGCGGCCTCGGCCGGTGCGGTAGGCATCGCGGATTCCTGAACGTCCAACGATGATCGCGCCCGTTGGGAAATCGGGTCCGCTCACGTGCTTCATCAGGTCGTCGGCGTTCGCCTGAGGGTTGTCGATCAGCGTGACGATTGCATCGACGACCTCACCGAGATGGTGTGGCGGGATGTTTGTCGCCATACCGACCGCGATGCCCGATGAGCCGTTGACGAGCAGGTTCGGGAAACGCGCGGGCAGGACGAGCGGCTCGCGCTTGCGCTCGTCGTAGTTCGGGCCAAAATCGACGGTGTCGGAGTCGAGCTCGCGCAGCATCTCCTCGGCGAGTCGGGCGAGACGCGCCTCGGTGTAGCGCATGGCGGCTGCGGGATCGTCGTCGATCGAGCCGAAGTTGCCCTGGCCGTCGACGAGCGGGTAGCGCAACGAGAACGGCTGCGCCAAGCGCACCAACGTGTCGTAGATGGCCGAGTCGCCATGCGGGTGGTAATCACCCATGACGGCACCGACGATGTTTGCGCTCTTGACGTACGGTCGGCCCGGCCGGTTGCCGTTCGTCCACATCGCATAGAGCACGCGGCGATGGACCGGCTTGAGGCCGTCGCGAACGTCAGGCAGCGCCCGACCGACGATGACCGACATCGCATAGTCGAGGTAGCTCGAGCGCATCTCCTGCTCAAGCTCGCGCGGCTCGATGCGGCCCGCGCCCAACCCTCCTGTTTCGACCTCGGACATCCGTTACACGTCCAGGAACTTGACGTCTTTTGCGTTCTGTTCGATGAAGAGCCGACGTGGCTCGACGGCGTCGCCCATCAACATCGAGAAGAGCTGGTCGGCGGCGTGGGCGTCCTCAACATCGACTCGAATGAGAAGCCGGTTCGAGGGATCCATTGTCGTATCCCACAGCTGCTCTGCGTTCATCTCACCGAGCCCCTTGAAGCGGGAGATCTGGATGCCCTGCTTCGAGGCATCGAGGACGGCGACGCGGAGTTCCTCGTACGTTTCGGCCACAACCTGCTCCTTGCCGACCTGGATCGTGAAGGGCGGGCGACCAACAGCCTCCACCATCTTCGTATAGGCCTGCCGGACGCGATTCCAAATCGGCGAGGTGAGAAGGTCGGCCGGCACGGTGATGATCTTCGCGGCGCTCGTCTCTGTTTCGACGATGCGGATCTTGAACATGTCGGCGCTACTGTCGACGATCTCGAGCTCGTACCCGTTCGACGGAAGCGCGGCGACGGCCTTGGCGATGTCGGCTGGTGTATCGATGGACTGCTCGACGAGCCCGTGGTTCATCATCAGGTCGGCGGTGGGTTGGCCGAAGTCCGCGCGAAGACGACCCGAGAAGCCCTCAAACTGAATCAGGTCGCGCGAGAAGCGCGTCCAGCGGGCCTCCGTGAATTTGACGGCCGTTCCCGCGACGTCCTGCGCAATGACATTTGGGATCCGTTCGCGCGCAAGGAGCTCTTCAAGCTGCGAGTCTTTCTCGAAGTAGTACTCCTGGCTCCCGAGCTTGACCTTGTAGAGCGGCGGCACGGCGATGTAGATGTGGCCGTTGTCGATCAGTTCCGGCATCTGGCGATAGAGGAACGTCAGGATGAGGGTGCGGATGTGGGAGCCGTCGACGTCGGCGTCGGTCATCACGATGACCCGGTGGTAGCGGAGCTTGGCGATGTCGAACTCGTCGCCGATGCTCGTGCCGATCGCGGTGATCATCGCCTGAATTTCGTTGTTCGAGAGAACCTTGTTGATGCGGTTCTTCTCGCTGTTGATGATCTTTCCGCGCAGCGGCAAGATCGCCTGATACGTCCGATCGCGGCCCATCTTGGCCGAGCCGCCAGCGGAGTCGCCCTCGACGATGAAGAGCTCGGCCGCCGTCGGATCCTTGATCGAGCAGTCGGCCAGCTTGCCCGGAAGCGACATGCTCTCGAGAGCCGATTTACGGCGGGTGAGCTCGCGCGCTTTGCGCGCTGCCTGGCGGGCGCGGGCCGCACCCACAGCCTTCTGGATGATCTGGCGGGCCTCCTGCGGATTCTCCTCAAGGAACTCGGCAAGGCCTGCGTTCACCGTCGACTCGACGAGGCCAGCGATGGCGGGTGTTCCAAGCTTCGCCTTTGTCTGACCCTCGAACTGCGGGTTCTGCAGCTTCACTGAGATGACGGCTGCGAGGCCCTCGCGAACATCCTCGCCCTCAAGGCTGTCTTCCTTCTCCTTGAGCAACCCCTTGTCGCGCGCGTACTTGTTGAGCGTGCGCGTCAGCGCCGAGCGGAAGCCCTGGACGTGGGTGCCGCCGTCGTGGGTGTTGATGTTGTTGGCAAACGAGAACACCGACTCCTGGTACGAGGTGTTCCACTGCATGGCGATCTCGGCGAGGCCCGCATCGCTCTCGGCGCTGAAGTACGCGATGTGCTTGTGGACGGGATCCTTCGCAGCGTTTGTGTAGGCGACAAAGTCCTTGATGCCGCCCTCGTAGTAGTACTCGGTGGTCTCGCCGCCTGCGCGCTCGTCGGTGAGCGTGATTCGGAGCGCGCGCGTCAGGAACGCGGTCTCACGAAGACGTTGGACGAGTGTCTGGGCCGAGAACTCCGTCTCTTCGAAGATCTCCGAGTCGGGCAGGAACGAGATCGTCGTGCCGGTGTGGCTCGACTCGCCGCCGACTGTGACATCGCCTTGCGGTACCCCTCGCGCAAACTCTTGGCGGTAGACCTTGCCATCGCGCTGCACTTCCGCAACAAGCCACTCCGACAGCGCGTTCACAACCGAGACACCGACGCCGTGAAGGCCGCCGGAAACTTTGTAGCCCTCGCCACCGAACTTGCCGCCGGCGTGCAGCTTCGTCAGCACGATCGTCATGGCCGACACACCCGATTCGTGGACGTCAACGGGGATGCCGCGACCGTGGTCGCGCACCGTGATCGAGTTGTCGGGGTGAATCGCGACTTCGATCGTGTCGTTGTGGCCCGCCATCGCTTCGTCGACGGCGTTGTCGACGACCTCGTAGACGAGATGGTGGAGGCCGCGCGGGCCGGTCGACCCGATGTACATGCCTGGCCGAAGACGAACAGGTTCAAGGCCCTCGAGGACCGTGATGTCCTTGGCCGAATACGAAGTATCGGGTGTGTTGTCTTCCATCACAAGAAAAGCCCTGCAAAACGCGTGTTTTGCGGGCTGGTTACAGTCTAGCAGAACGGTCGGTCTACGCGCCCTTTCGGAGGCTCGAAAGAACCGCTCTTTGCACACTTTCTCGTAGCGCCTCGTCCTCAATAGACGAGGTCAGCACACGGGCCTCCTCGACGAGCTCAGGCGACGGTGGCGGAGCGAATTCGAGGGGTGGCGCAACGCTCCGATCCGGCAGCGGGCCCGGGGCGAAGGCGAGCTTCTCGACCCCGAGTGCGGCTGCAATCGTCGCCGCCTGTTGCCCCAGCTCGAAGGCCCACATCGAGTCGGCCGTTGCAACCTGGAGGGTTCCGTCGCGCGAGATCCGCGACGGCCATGCGTTCCGTGCAATCAGCTCGCCCACGGCCTGCTCCCACCGTTCGAGGATGGCACCGAGCTCCGCCTGCGGTCCAAGGCTCGCGAACGTGCGACGAATTTCGCTACCGAGCCTGTCCATGGGTCACCTCCACGACGTGCGCGGGCTCAACCGGAAGGGCGGAACGGTGCGTGGCCGTGATCACCGTCTGTTCGATCGTTGAGACGCGCTCTGCGAGCACCCGTCGCCGGCGGCTATCGAGCTCCGAGAGGACGTCGTCGAGAAGCAGCAACGGCGAGGAGGGCAGCAGCGCGATCTCGGCAAGGAGCAGTGCAAGCACAGCCAATCGCTGCTCGCCCTGCGATCCAAATGGGCGGAGGGCGCGTGCGCCATCGGCAATTGCGAGATCGTGCAGGTGCGGACCGAGAGTCGTGATGCCGCGAGCGATGTCCGATTCGAGCTTCGCGGCGAGATCGCCCGATGTGAGCGCCTCCCCCTCATAGACGAGGGTTCCCTCACCAAGCCCGAGAGCACCCGTGTTGTCACTGAAGGGATCCACGAGCGCAGCGACCGCCTCCCGTCGTGCTTCAACGAGTGCGGCACCGAGTGTGACCACTTGCTCGCTCCACGGCTCGATCGCGTCGCGTGACGAGAGCCCGAGTTGGACGCGGCGGAGCGCAGCGTTGCGTTGCGCCAACGCAGCCCCGTACTCCTGTGCGAGCTGGCTTCGTGCGGGGAAGAGGCGTGACACCACACGGTCGAGATAGGCACGGCGTGCGGCCGGCCCGCCCTTGACGACCGCGAGGCGATCGGGAGTGAACACGAGGGTGGTGAACGAACGGCGTAGGCTCTCGGCGGAAGGGAGCGCCACCCCGTCGAGTGTTGCCCGCTTCGCATCACGGGCGGGAATCACCACACGTGGGCGTCGCACGAACTCTCCATCGCGCACTGTCAGTTCGACGGCGCCACCTTCCGTTCCAAACGCCACGAGCTGCTGGTCGTGCCGCGTGCGTGGCGAAAAGCCTTGCGTCGCGAGATGCAGCGACTCGAGCAGGTTGGTCTTGCCCGCACCGTTGTCGCCGACGAACAACACGATCCCGGGGGAGAGATCGAGGTCGAGCGAGGTGTACGACCGGTAGTTCCGGAGCGTGACGTGCTCGACGATCAGCCCGCGAGCCGGATCGGCATGATCAGGTACGTGTAGTCCTGCGCCGGCCCCTGGAGGACGGCGGGGCGAAGCGGACTGATCAATTTGAACCGGAGCGCGTCACCTTCGATCGACTCGAGCCCGTCACGGAGAAAGTCCGCGTTGAACCCGATCTCAAGCGGCTCGCCGGTGTACGGGGCTGGCAGCGACTCGCGAGCTTCGCCGACATCCTGCGTCTGAGCTGAGATGGTCAGCTCGCCTTCGGCGAACCTCAGCCGCAGCGGCGAGTTGCGCTGTGCCATCACGGAGACACGCCGAACGACGCCGAGCACCTCTTCGCGCGGAAGAGCGAGCTCGTGCTCGAACTGCTCCGGCAGCAACTGTCGGTAGTTCGGGAACTGCCCGTCGATGCGGCGTGTGGTCAGCCAGCCTGAACCGGCACCGAACACGACGTGGTTTTCGTGCACACCGAGCTGCACCGTCGACGAGTCGCCTGCCATGCGAGCAAGCTCCTGCAGTGCGCGGGCCGGGATGATCGCTTCAAGCTCCGGGACAGCCCCCGTGAGCGGTGTCTCCTTGACAGCGAGTCGGTAGGAGTCAGTTGCCGCCATGACGAGCTTTCCGGGTTCGAAGCGAACCAGCACTCCGGTGAGGACCGGGCGGCTCTCATCGCGGGAGGCCGACCGACCAACGCGGTTCACCGTTTCGATTAACGCGTCTGCTTCGAGGTCGTGGAAGCCCACCGTGTCGATGTCGGGCAGCCGTGGGAAATCCTCGGCGGCGTACGTGTGGATGCGGTACGACGCGGAGCCCGACGTGATCGAGAGCACCGCCTCCCCCGAAAGATGTTCGAGCACGACATCGGCGTCTGGAAGCGAGCGCACAACATCGTTCAACAGGCGGCCCGGAACAACAACCTCGCCCTCGTTCTGCACGTTCGCTCCAACGGAGGAGCGCAGCGAGAGCTCCATGTCGGTTGCGGCAAGCGACAGCGTTTCGCCCGTCGCGCGCAACTGGATGCCACCAAGAACGAGCACGGCCGTACGCGACGAAACGCCGCGAGACACAAGCGCGAGATGTTCAGCAAGGGCGCTCTTCGAGACGGAGACTTTCAACGCCCCACCCAGTGTGATGTCTGTATCGATCATTTAAGTTTAAAGACCTCGTCGTAGTACATAGTGGTGTGGGGACCGGGGAGAACCTGCGCTACCCGTTGCTGTCACAGGATTTTCGTTGTGGGAGCGGACGTGGAGAACTTTCGGGTTACACACAGGCTTCAACGATCAGTGCGCGTGTTTGATGCGAGCTGTGAGTTCTTGCACCAAGTTATAAACAGACCTGTCCTCACGGATTTTGCGTGCAATCTTCGATGTTGCGTGGATCACCGTGGTGTGGTCGCGGCCTCCAAACTCCTTGCCAATCTTCGGCAGAGAGGAGTCGGTGAGCTCGCGCGAGAGATACATCGCGACCTGGCGTGGGTAGACGATGTTCTGTGAGCGACGGTCGCCTGTGAGCTGGTCGAGTGTGACGCTGAAGCGTTCGCAGACGATCTCCTGGATGCGCTCAATGGAAACGGTCGCCGCCTCACCCTGGGGATAGACGTCACGAAGAACGTCTTGGGCAAGTTCGACATCGATCCGTCGGCCAGTGAGTGAGGAGAACGCGAGCACGCGCGTGAGCGCACCTTCGAGCTCGCGGATGTTCGCCGACACGCGGCTTGCGACGAACGTCAGCACCTCCGGGTCGTCGATGTTGATCGCTTCAGCTCGCACCTTGCGGCGCAGGATTGCGATGCGGGTTTCGAGATCGGGCGGCTGAATGTCGGTGATCAAGCCCCACTCGAACCGCGAACGGAGGCGATCCTCGAGCGTCGCGATGTCACGCGGCGGCCGGTCGGAGCTCAACACGATCTGGCGGCCGGCCTCATGCAGCGAGTTGAACGTGTGGAAGAATTCCTCCTGGATGCGCTCTTTGTGTTCAAAGAACTGGACGTCGTCGATCAGGAGCACGTCGTACGTGCGGTAGCGCTGCTTGAAACCCTCAACGCGCTTGTTGGAGAGGCTGTTGATGAAGTCGTTGACGAAGGTCTCAGACGTCACGTACCGGACGGTGAGGTGGGACGAGTTCTGCGCGATGTAGTTCGCGATCGCGTGCAGCAGGTGCGTCTTTCCGAGCCCGGTGTGGCCGTAGATAAAGAGTGGGTTGTACGCCTGCGCTGGCGCTTCAGCAATTGCGAGCGCGGCAGCGTGAGCGAAGCGGTTCGACGAGCCGATGATGAACGAGTCGAAGGTGTACTTCGGGTTGATCGTCCCGGTCTCAGACCGCGGTGTTCCGAGCTGCATTGCCGCTTCTGGGAGCGGCGGTGGCAGTGTTGGTCCGACGAACTCCGACTCCTCGCGCACCTCAAGCTGCTCAGGTGCTCGGGCGCGAGCTGGGTCGACAACGAGCGTGAGACGGAGCTCAGCTCCCGACACCTCTTTGACTGCCGCGCGGATCAGCTCGAGGAAGTGGCCCTCAATCCAGTTGCGCGCGAAGTCTGTTGGAACAGCGAGCACGAAGCTCTCGTCGTCGGCGGCAATCGCACCGACGTCGGAGAACCAGGTCGTGAAGGTGGTCTCGTTGAGTGACCCCCGAAGACGAGTCGACACGCCGTCCCAAAGACTCTCTGCCGTCAGCTCGATCGGGTGCTCCACAGGTGTTCGCTTGCTCCTTTCGAGCGGTCGGGGAGGCCGAGAATACCACCCTTCTCACCGCGGTGTTGTTGAGGAAAACCCCCGGCCGACCAGACAAAATAAGCCTCTGAGCAGGCATTTTCTACACCGCTCCAGACTCTCCACAGGTGTGGACATCCTGTGGACCACGCAGCCAAACGCCCGGCTTTTGGAGGGGTTTTCCACAGATTGGCACCTGTGGACAACCCGGTGGAACACTCGCAGCCGCGGAAATCGCCGGTCCGTCTATACTGCCCCGGACTCCGGCGATGGTCGTCGGGGACAAGACCCCTTTTGAGGCGATGAAACGTACTTACCAGCCGAACGTGCGCAAGCGGAAGAAGAAGCATGGCTTCCGTAACCGTATGGCCACCCGCGCGGGCCAGATGGTCCTCAAGCGCCGCCGCGCCAAGGGCCGCAAGCGCCTCTCGGCCTAAGTGCCGCCCCGAACCCCAGAGAGATCACGGGGAAGCTGGCGCACTGTGCAAAGTAAGGCCCATGCAGCGTAAGAATCGGCTGTCGCGTTCGCGCGACTTCGACGCGGTGTATCGCCAAGGCCGGTCGGCCTCAACGCGGTTCCTCACGCTCTACTGGTTCGCGCAGGGCGAGGATCCGGGTGAGCCGCGGCTCGGACTTGCCGTGCCAAAGGCCGCGGGTAACGCGGTTGTCCGCAACCGCATCAAGCGGCAACTTCGCGAAACGTGGCGCGCGTTGCTCGATCGGGATGCAGTGCCGGCCGGGAGCGACTACGTTCTCGTCGTGCGCCCCGGTCTTCCCGAAGCTGCCGACGCTCGCGGCCATGAGTGGCTCGCCGAACGCGTCGACGAGGTCCTCGCCAAGGTGGCGGCGTGATCGCGCTGCGCCAAGCACCGTCCCGCCTCGGGATTGGACTCGTGTACGCCTACCGCTTGTCGCTCGGACAGCTCGTGCGTCCAGGCACCTGTAAGTATCACCCGACCTGCTCGCAGTACGCGATCGACGCGCTGCACAAGCACGGTCTCGTCAAAGGCTCGGCCAAGGCTGGCTGGCGGATCCTCCGCTGCAACCCGTGGTCGGCCGGAGGAGTTGACCACGCATGACCGCAGCGCTCGTCTTCAGCATTCTGAGTCCGCTCGAGAACGCTCTGAGTCCGCTCGAGAACGCTCTCGGCTGGATCCTCGACCGGTTCCACGACAACGTTGGCCTCTCGTGGGCGTGGTCGATCATCGCGACCACGATCGTTGTGCGGATCTTGCTTGTCCCGCTCACGGTGAAGCAGATCCATTCGATGCAGGCGATGCAGGCGCACGCGCCGCAGATGAAGGAGATCCAGAAGAAGTACAAGGGCGATCGGCAGAAGCTCAACGAAGAGCTGATGAAGTTCTACAAAGAGAACAACGTCAACCCGGCCGCGTCGTGCCTTCCGCTCGTCGCTCAGCTGCCGGTCTTCTTCTCGCTCTACCTGGTGCTGAATCACTTCGGCCGCCACATTCAGGCGGGCGCCGACCTCTCGTGGCTGCACATCGTGCCGAGCATCACCGACAAGGCGAGTGCGCACTGGTCGGGTTACGTGCTGCTCGCGATTTACGCCTCAAGCCAGGTGTTGTCTTCGTGGTTCATGTCGGGCCAGATGGAGAAGGCTCAGCGCTACGTGATGATGGTCGTGCCGCTGATCTTCATCACGGTGATCGCGAACTTCCCCGCAGGCCTCGTCTTGTACTGGGTGACGACGAACTTGTGGACGGTGGGCCAGGGTCTTGTAACGCGACGACTCGTGCCAAAGACTGCCGCACCCGCCGCTCCCGCGAAGCCTTCCGGTAAGTCGCGGACCCCTGCGGGGACCGTCGCGCCGGCTGTGGCGCAGCAGAAGCAGCCACGACCCCAAGCTCCCGGCCGCCGCCGCGTTAAGCGGCAGGGCGGCGGGCGTCGCGGGTAGGACGGTGGCGAGCGACACCCACGTCAGTGTTGAGGCCTCTGGCGAGACGGTCGCCGAGGCGAAGTTGCACGCGTTGCGCGAGCTTGAGCTGCGCGCGCCGAACCTTGACCACGAGGCCGTGACGTTTCAGGTTGTCGAGGAGGGCAGCCGGGGAATTCTCGGCGTGGGCTACACCCCAGCTCGGGTTGTCGCGTCAGCACCCGCGCCTGCTGCCTCACCGAGTGAGCCCGAGGACACCTCACCTGCAGGTCGAGTCCACACACTCCTTGCCCGTGTCGTAGCCGCGATGGATCTCGACTGCGAGATCGAGGTGAGTGAGACTGAGGACGGGATCGTCGCCGTGTGTGAGGGCGATGATCTCGGTCTGCTGATTGGCAAGCACGGCTCGACGATCGATGCGCTCCAGACGCTTGCCGGAGCGGTCGCTTCGCAACGATCGGACGAGCGCGTCAATGTTGTCGTCGATGCTGCCGGCTACCGCGATCGTCGCCGACGCACACTTGAGTCGCTTGCCCTCCGAGCTGCCGACGACGCACGTGAGTCTGGATATCCAGTTGAGCTTGAGCCAATGCCCGCTGCCGAACGGCGGATCGTCCACGAACGACTGAAAGACCTCGACGGGATTGAGACGTCGAGCGACGGCGACGAACCTCAGCGGTTCGTTGTTGTCTCGCCGATCTAGCCCGTGGACGAACGGGCGGCAGCCTGGCTTGACGCCGTCGTCGCGACACCCGGGCTGACAGCGCTCGATCGCGCCGCCGCTCAACGGTATCTCTACGACGACGCCATGAAAGGGCTCGAGCTCGTGGCGGCGCTCGATGGGCCGATTGTGGATGTCGGGTCGGGTGGGGGCGTGCCCGGGATCCCGCTCGCGCTCGCGCTTCCCGCCACTGAATTCGTGCTGCTGGATGCGGAACGTCGCAAGTGGGAGTTCCTCACCGAATGGGCGCCACCAAATGCACGAGCGGTCTGGGGTCGTGCAGAAGAGCAGAAGATCGACTGGGCTGGTGGGGCGGTCGCCAAGGCGCTTGCCCACCCGCCGGTGGCCGCCGAGTGGTGCCTGCCGCTTGTGGCACCTGGAGGCGCCGCTGTGCTGTGGGTTGGGGAGAGCGCCGATTTCGAGGCACTTGCAGTTGCCGCGCGGAAGCTCGCCGCCGAGCTCGAACCAGCACCTGCCGGCCTTGCGCTCCTGCGAAAGATTGGCGAGACGCCCCCGCTGTTCCCACGCCGGACGGGTATCGCGAAGAAGCGGCCGCTCGCCTGACACCCGCGCCGCGCCATCCGGCGCGACCGCGAAAATTGCACAGTGGCAGCGAGGATCTACGCATTTGCGAACCAGAAAGGTGGCGTCGGTAAGACGACCACCGCTGTCAACCTGGCGGCATGTCTCGCCGAGGCCGGCGAGCGCGTGCTGCTCGTCGATCTTGACCCTCAGGCGAACGCAACCTCAGGTCTCGGGATGCGGGCAGGTGAGACGTCGAGCTACGACCTGCTCGACGGCGCCCCCCTTCATGAGCTCGCACAGCCAACACCGTTTCCCAATCTGTCGCTCGTACCGTCAAAGCCGGAACTTGCCGGTGCGGCCGTCGAGCTCTCTCGTCGTGCCGACGGCGAACGGTTCCTTGCGGAGTCACTCAAGAACGTTGAGGGCTACGACTTCATCCTGCTCGACTGTCCACCGTCACTTGGCCCGCTGACGGTCAACGCGCTCGGTGCGGCCGACCGCGTGATCGTCCCGGTGCAAGCCGAGTACTACGCCCTCGAGGGTCTCTCGCAGCTGATGGGCTCGATCAATCTGATCAAGAGCCGCCTCAATCCCGCCCTGGCGATCGCGGGGGTGCTGATCACCATGAGTGACACACGCACTCGCCTCGCCGCCGAGGTTGAGGAAGAGGTGCGGAAGCACTTCGGCACCCTCGTGTTCGACACTGTCGTACCCCGGTCGGTTCGCGTCGCAGAGGCGCCAAGCCACGGGCTCCCTGTCACGCACTACGACCGGCATTCCCGTGGTGCCGAGGCCTACTGGAAGGTGGCGATGGAACTTGTCGAACGCAGCTGAGTTCCCTGGCGGCGGCGCCGATACGACCGACGCCGCATCCGCTGACGTGAACGAGACCCCGACTGCAGCAGTCGAAGTCGCATCGCCTCCCCGCCGCGGCCTCGGCCGGGGCTTCGAGGTACTCATCGGCGGTGCCGGAACACCGGAGCTCGCGCACCTTCCGATCGAACAGATCCACGCGAACCCGCGACAGCCACGGCGCCGTTTTGAGCACGAGGCCACAGCGGGCCTCGCCGACTCGATCCGCTCGCAGGGTGTCCTGCAGCCGGTTGTTGTTCGGCCGCGCCTTGAGGGTGGCTACGAGCTGATTGCAGGCGAGCGTCGCTGGCGCGCTTCACGCGAAGCCGGCCTCGCAACGCTTCCGTGCGTGATCCGGGAGGCCGATGACCGTGACACGCTGCTGCTCGGCCTCGTGGAGAACGTCGCTCGTGAAGATCTCTCGGTCATCGAAGAGGCCCGCGGCTACGCGTTGCTGATGGACGAGTTTGAGCTCTCACTCGGTGAAGTCTCGGAGCGCGTCGGTCGATCGAAGCCTGCGATCTCGAACAAGACGCGGCTGCTCGAGCTTCCCGACGATGTGCTCGCGATGGTTGAGCGCGGCGAGCTCTCCGAAGGTCATGCGCGCGCCGTGCTCGCCGTTCCCGATCAGGCCGAGCGTCGCAAGTTAGCCCGGAAGATCATCTCGCAGGGCCTCTCGGTGCGTGCAGCCGAACGCGCAGCGCGCTGGTCGGGTGCCAAGACCAAACCGCGGACGAAGTCAGCCGTCGATCCCGTGCTCGCGGCGAAGATCCGCGACGGGCTGAAGCGCCTCACCGGTCTTGAGGCGCGCGTCGCACCAGGCAAGGTCGAGCTCCAGTGGAACGACGAGGCCGACCTCGAGAATCTCGCCGAAGCGCTCGCACGGCTCGGGCTCTAGCGGCAAAGAAAAGGCCCCCGCGGGTAGCAGGGGCCTGCGAGTGGGCGATCCTGGATTCGAACCAGGGACCTCCGCCTTATCAGAGCGGCGCTCTAACCAACTGAGCTAATCGCCCGCGGGCAGCAGTGTAGCCAGACGGGACCGAGCACGACGCAGCGTTCCGGCTTCGGGCCTGAGGTGCGGGGTAATCTGGCTTCGTGGTTGAGATGACGATCTATGGCGTTTCGTTCGACCTCGTCGGCAAGCAGCCGATCGTGCTGCTGAAGACCGCTGACGGAAACCGGTATCTGCCGATCTGGATCGGTCATCCGGAGGCGGCCGCGATCCTGATGAAGCTGCAAGGCGCGACGGCGCCACGACCATTGACGCACGACCTGCTCGTGAACATTCTCGGCGAGCTTGACGTCGAGGTGTCGCGTGTCACCGTGACCGAGCTCCGCGAGAACACCTTTCACGCCTCAATCACGGTTGTGCACGACGGTAACGAGATCGAGATCGACTCGCGGTCATCCGATGCGATCGCCGTTGCGGTTCGTGCGCAGGCCCCGATCTTCGCCGCAGCGTCGGTTATCGAGGAGTCCTCAATCGAATTTGAGGGCGACGATGTGAATGACGAGGAGATCGTCGACGAGTTCCGCAAATTTCTGGAGAACGTCTCGGCGGAGGATTTCGCCGAAGTCGAAGAGGACGTCGAAGACGACGGCCTCGACTCGTCGGGCCCGTTCGCTGAGCCTGACGACAAGTAGAGCGGGCTAGAACGCGACGGACACGATCAACGCGGCAGCGTTGAACGTTCCGTGAAGCGCCATACCCGGCACGACGCTCTTCACCCGCAGCCGGAGCCACGCGAGTGCGGCTCCGAAGAGCGCCAGCTCGGGGAACGCCTGAACGAGCCCGTGATCGAACGCGAAGACGCAGCCAATCGTGATGATCGACGGCCACACCCCCAGGCGCGCAAGAAGCGTTAGGCCGAGCCCGCGGTAGGTGAGCTCCTCGACAATCGGGGCGATCACGGCAACGACAACGAAGTTCGCTGCATACGCCCCCGCATGTTCAGGCTGCCAGCCCGTTGGCGTGAGCCCCTGCTCCCGGCCACCATGGAGGAAGGGATCCATCAGCGCCACGGCGATGTAGATCCCGATGAGCAGCAACAACGCAAGACCCAGGCCGCGAAGCCAGCTCGTCGAGGGTCGTGCAAGACACAGGAGGTCGCGCCGGAAGCCAGCGATTGCGAGCACCGCAAGGAGAATCACGCCGTAGGCGATCGCACCACCGACCGCTGTCGAGTAGAGGTACAACGCGTTTCGATCAGGAGTCCCCGAGCTCGCCCGACCGGCATATTGGATTGACCCAAGGAGCAACACCAGAATCACCCAGAGGGCCGTACGAATCTGGAGTCCCGACCAGGGTTCCTTGCGCGCGATCGTCAACGCGTCACGTCCAGCGATGACCGCCGCCTACACTCTGGGGCGACCGACATATGCGTAAATCGGAGCATCTTGTACGACGCTAACACCCAACCCACCCCGCTGGAGCAGGGAAGGACATCGCGATGAGCACGCTCTGGTGGCGTCTGGTTGCCGCGGCCGTTGTGATCGCGACAACGTCGGCCCTCGCAAAGGTCGTCGATGCACGGATGTCGCGGCGCGACCTCGCGCCTGAGACAGCGACCCGCTACCGCGTGCTGCGCCGGACGGTCTTCGCGACGATTGTGCTTGTCGGAATCCTGTCGGCGCTACTTGTGATCCCGCACGTCCGTGCGATCGCGGGCGGGATTCTCGCGTCGTCGGCCGTGCTCGGTCTTGTGATTGGTTTCGCCGCGCAGCGCACGATCGGCAACTTCGTGGCGGGGCTGATGATCGCGTTCACCCAGCCAGTGCGACTCGGGGACGAGATCGAGGTGCAGGGGACAAACGGGATCGTCGAAGAGATCGGCCTTACCTACACGTGGCTCCGAACCCGCGACAACAATCTGCTTGTCATTCCGAACGAGAAGCTTGCGTCAGAAGCCCTCGTTAACTCAACAATCCGCAGCTCGTCTGCCGTCGCTGAGATCCTTGTGCGGGTGCCGGTTGCGGCCGATCTGCGGGCGATCGTGACGGCCCTCGAAGTCGACGGAGCGCGAGCGTACGTCACCGCCTTGGGCGCTGACGATGCGAGCATCGCCGTGCGTCGTGACACAGCCGGACTGTCCGCAGAAGAGGCGGCCAGCGAGCTTCGGCTCGTTGCCCAGGAACGGCTCGTCGCGCTCGGCATCCTGCCGAGAAAGACGTGACACCCGATCCCGTAGACGACATCCTTGCGCTCCTCGCAGCGCGACGTCTGCGCGAGCTTCGCCGCCGTCGGAGAGCCTCTCGTGGTGCCGTTGCCGCGATGGCGGCCGCCATGGTTGTCGGCACGGCCGTCCTCCTCGGCGCGGGTGCAAAAACAGCGGTTGCCGTCGGTTGCGACCTCTCGGCACTTCAGCCCGTTGGTGTCGGCGAGAACTCATTCGTGTACGCCGTCGACGGGTCACTGCTCGGCTCGATTCCGTCTGAGCGCAATCGGCAGCCCGTATCACTCGACACGATGGCGTCGTGGCTGCCCGATGCGACGATCGCAATCGAGGACAAGCGCTTTTACGCGCACGGCGGGCTCGACTATCAAGGAATCGCACGAGCGCTGCTGCGCGACGTGAGCGCGGGGCGGGTCGTTGAGGGGGGTTCGACGATCACCCAGCAGCTCGTCCGCAACCTCTACATCGGGCGAGAACAGACGCTTGGACGCAAGCTGCGCGAGGCCTGTCTGGCGCTGAAGCTCAGCGGGAAGTGGTCGAAGCACCGCATTCTTGAGACGTATCTCAACACCGTCTACTACGGAAACCACGCGTACGGGGTTGAGGCGGCCGCAGAAACGTACTTCTCGCGCCACGTCGCTAACCTGACCTTGCCGCAGGCGGCCCTGATCGCTGGTTTGCCCCAGGCCCCGTCGCTGTACGACCCCTTTCACAATCCGGCCGGCGCGGTCGCGCGTCGCAACGACGTCCTCGCGGCTCTGCTCGCCCAGGGCCGGATCAGCGCCGCCCAATTTCGGTTTGCAACCCACTCGAACGACCTCGCCCTGAAGCCCGGGAGGGTCTACACACGGATTCGGCAGCCGTACTTCTTCTCGTACGTGATCGACGAGCTGGTGCGCCACTATGGCGCGAACACCGTGCGGCAGGGCGGACTCCGCGTGACGACGACGATCAATCCGCGCGACCAGTGGGCGGCAACGCGTGCGATCAAGCGGACGTTGGATCAACCAGGCGACCCCGCCGCCGCAATCGTGAGCGTCGAGCCCGGCACAGGGGCGATCCGCGCCATGGCAGCAGTGATCCCGGGAGATACCGTCAATCAATTCAACCTGGCTGCTCAATCGGCACGCCAGGCGGGTTCGACGTTCAAGCCGTTCGTGCTCGCGACAGCGATCGAGCAAGGGATGAACCCCGACACCACGACCTACCAGTCGATGCCATTCGAATGCGTATCGGGCCCCTGGTGTGCCGGCGACTACGCGATCGGCAAGCCATGGATCGTCCAGACCTACGATCACAGCTGCGCGGGGTCGATGTCGGTGACACGCGCGACGATCGCCTCCGACAACACCGTCTACGCGCAGCTCACCCTCGACGTGGGCCCGAGGAACGTGTGGCTGATGGCGCAGCGGCTTGGCGTCCATCTCTCGCAGCCGCCAGTGGCCTCGATCGGACTTGGCCCGCTCTCGGTGTCTCCCCTCGATATGGCAGTCGCGTACGCGACGTTCGCATCAGGCGGAATCTATGCGCGGCCGATGGCGATTACGAAGGTCGTGCTGCCAAGCGGAGAGACCGACACCTCAGCTGACTGGGGAACCCCTCACACGCACCGAGCAATCGAAGAGACCGTCGCGGCGAAGGTGAGCGAGGTACTTCACCAAAACGCCGTCTACGGCACCGGGGCCGGGTCGGATGACGGCATTCACGAAAACGCTGGCAAGACGGGCACGACCGAAGACCACGCCGATGGATGGTTCGTGGGCTACACCCGTGACCTCGCAACCGCAGTCTGGATGGGCTACCCCTCGGGTGAGATCCCGATGTACTCCGTGCATGGCCGCGCAGTCGCGGGTGCGACGTTTGCCGTGCCGATGTGGCACATGATGATGAGCGTGGCCGAACGCGGCCTCCCGGCCCGCCCGCTCCTCCGCTCAGCGAAGCCACCGCACTACATCGAGTGGAAGCCCGGCAACTGGGGCTATGCGTGGCAGGCCGAAGGGACACCCGACGCGATAACGCTCAAGGTTCCAAAGCCGAAGGCGATCTACGTCCCGTCGATTCCGACGGCGACGGTGGCTACTTTCACGCCCCCGCCGCTTGCACCAACGACCACCGTAGCGGCGACAACAACGGCTCCCATCCCAGCAACAACGGTTGCAGTAGCCAGCCCGACGCCCGTGCCTGAAGGTCCAACGTCACCGGCCCCGGCGACAACCGTTCCGGTCGACACAACCCCGGTCGCCATCGTCCCACCCCCTCCGGCAACAACGACGACAGGCGGCTAGCGGCCGGCGCGGCTATCGTGGCCGCCGATGTCAGACCTCATCAGCATCTCCGACGCGATCGAGCTCGTCCTCGGACGGGTAACACCGCTTGCGAGCCAACGTGTTTCGCTCGAGCGGGCGGCCGGGCGTTTCGCCGCAGAGGCCGCCGTTTCGATCGTTGATCTCCCACCCTTCGCGGCCTCGGCAATGGACGGATTCGCGGTTCGGGCCGGCGAAACCCCCGGAACCGTGCCGATCCACGGCCGCATCGTCACCGGAACCCCGTCGCCGACCGCACTCGCCGAAGGTGGCGCGATCGGGATCTCGACGGGCGGCGTCGTGCCAGAAGGAGCCGATGCCGTTGTGCCGGTCGAGCTCGTTACAGAGCAGGACGGAATGCTGATCATCCCGAACCCTGTTGTCCTCGGTGACAACATTCGCCCTCGTGGTGGCGATCTCGCTGCGGGTGACACGATCGTCGCTCCCGGAACGCGCCTTGGCGCTGCGCACGTGGGTGCGCTTGCGGCCGGCGGCGTGGCTGATCTGGCAGTTGGTCGCCGCCCGAAGGTATGCGTCCTCGTCACGGGATCGGAGCTTCAGGCACCTGGAACACCGCTCGGGCCTGGTCAGATCTACGACGCGAACGGGTTCATCCTCGAAGCCCAGCTCGCGGCGGCGGGTGCCGAGGTCGTGCGGCTGCCCCCCGTCCGCGACGATGAGGCGGCGACGTTCGCCGCGATTGAGCAGGGCTTGAACGCAGACGTGCTGATCACCACCGGCGGTGTCTCGGTTGGCGTTCACGACCTCGTCCGTTCGGCTGAGGCACAGCTTGGAGTGATCGAGATCTTCTGGCGGGTCGCCATGCGACCGGGCAAGCCGATTGCCTTTGGCGTGCGCGGCGAAACCCTTGTCTTTGGTCTGCCAGGAAACCCGGTGTCGTCACTCGTAGGATTCGAACTGTTCGTACGCCCGGCGCTGCTCGCGCTCCAAGGCGCCTCGGAGCCACGCCCCCGCTTTCTGCCGGGAGTTCTCGCAGCTGGCTCAAAGCGCGTCGCAGAGCGAGACTCGCTCATTCGCGCGCGCCAGGTTGTGCGAGACGGATCCGTCGTTCTTGAACCGCTCTCGGGCCAGGATTCGCACATGATCGCGCGGGCCGCCACCGCCGACGCTCTCGTGCTCGTTCCACGAGGCGAGGGCCTGCTAGAGGCGGGCAGCGCGGTTGAGTACTTGCCGCTCGCCTAACCGGCTACCGCGCGCGGTGCCGCGAACGGCGTGACATGACGACGAACCGGATCGAACGGCGGATCGGGCCAAGACGCCGACGTTCGCCACGTTCCGGATACGGGGCGTAGCGACCGACCGCGAGGGCCCCGAGCTGGCTCGTCAGCGCGCCGCCCGCGAGTGCAATGGCTGCGGGGACGAACGAGACGTACCCCACCGACACGAGCACAGTCAGGTACCAGAAGGCGTCGACACCCAGGCCGAACCTGACGCCAAGCGAGATCGGAACAAGGGCTGGGCCGATCAATCCGCCCGCGAGGATTGCGATGCGGAACACGGCAGGCCGGTCGCTCCACTGGGGAAGCCACAGCCAGAGGTGCAGCGCGGGGAGCACGAAGATCAGCGCGAACGGGTTGGTAGCAATCACGAGCAGCGCCAGCACCGCCAGTGCGAGGAGTGCGACGCACATCCCAGCGAGTCGCTCATCGGGCGTCGCAGGGCGCCGTGGGACGAGCCGGTCGCGAGCAACGACCCAACCAGCGAGCGCGAACACCACAAACAGCACGACGGTGACTGCTGGCCAGTGGCTCGCAACCGCACTATCGAGCCCTGGAGGTCGACCGTTTCCATGTGGAAACGCCCCGAGCGCGAAAAAACACGTGAAAACGACACCGACGAACCCCCAGGAGCCAAGGCGGGAACGAAGGGCGAGCGCCGCCGGGCCAAGCCGGATGCGGCGGCGGCGACAGAACGCAAAGAGATCGACGACGCCGACAAAGAACGGGAAGGTGAGCGAGATTAGAAGTAGCTCAACCGCCCACCCACGCAGGATCCGCTGGCCCACGAGAATGTAACTGGAGGTTCCCTGAGTCAACTCGAGCCCCGCGTCAAGCGAAGCGAGAAGCTGCTGGGCCGACTTCCCAAGAATCGTAAAGCGGTCGCGGCTGAGATGCGTGGCCGAGTCACCGAAGGCTGCGGGCGGGTGGTTTCCAGCCGATGTCAGGGTGATCGCGGGAATCTGACGCGCAACGAAGGGCCCTTGCTCGTAGGGTGTAAACGGGAATGCAAGGTCGATCAGCTGTCCTAGCACCCCCGTGTGTTGGGGCTCGTGTCCTGCCTGTTCGGCGATACGCCGCTCGGCCGTGGCGACAAGCGTGAGGGCAGGGCTTCGGGGCCGATCGCCGGCCAACGCGACGCGGGGCGCACCACTGCCCGCGATCGCGTCGAGGTTGATGACGGCGACGATCCGTCCGCGATAGGCGGTGTGCTTGAGGAAGCGCTCGGCACCGACACCGCCCCAGGCCCCCGCATCGGTCGATAGAAACACAAGCGTGTGAGCCGCCTGTACTGGCAGGGTCGCGTCCGATGCTGGCTGGGCGTACTCACGCGCGAGTTCAATGAGCGCGGCCGTACCACTCGCGTTGTCGTTGGCGCCGGGGCCAGCACCGGTGTCGTCGCGGTGCGCCATGATTACGATCGCCAACGGTGATTGGCCGGGAACCACGGCGGTCAGGTTGCGGAGCGTCACGTGCCCGAGTCCGAGCACGCGCTGATCCCAGATATCGCTTTGGGTCTCGAGCCCGTACGGCCGTAGCTGATCGGCGAACCAGCCAGCGGCGCCTGCGGCTCCCACTGATCCGGGCGTGCGGTTTGGGTAGTCGGCAGCCAGCTGCTTCGCGAGCGTCGCAGCGGCGACACTGTCGAATGACGGTGGAAGTTGGGGTGCGGGAAGCGATGCCGGGCGGGTGAGGGTGAAGGCCGCCACGAGAACCGGGATCACCGCGAGGAGGAAGGCTGCTCGATAGAGACGGGTGTTGACGGGTCGCGCGGTCGTGCCGCGTCGTGCCCGCCGGCGACGCCGAGGGGAAGGCTGAGTTGGCGCCATCGCCGCCGAAGTGTATGAGGGGGGCGGGTGAGATGCCCACTCCCAAGGAGTCAAGCGCCCTCGCTACGATGCGTCAGACGACCCGGCAGGCACCCATCACAATGGCCGAGTCCTCCACGATCCTGCTCGTCGACGACGAAGAAAGCGTCCGCAAGGTGCTGACGTTTCCGCTTGAGCGCGACGGACACCGTGTTGTGCAGGCGGTCGACGGTGAGGACGCACTCGTCCAGTTCGGTGCTGGGGGCATTGACCTCGTCGTTCTCGACCTGATGCTGCCGAAGCTCGATGGGCTTGAGGTGTGTCGGCGCCTGCGAGCGCAGAGCGAGGTGCCAATCATCATGTTGACCGCCCGGGACGATGAACTCGACAAGGTCGTAGGCCTTGAGCTTGGGGCAGATGACTACATCACCAAGCCGTTCTCGATTCGCGAATTTCGTTCGCGCGTGCGGGCGCTGCTGCGACGTTCAAGGAGCGTGCGAGGGCCCGACACCGATGGCCTGGTCGAGATCGGAGAGCTCACTCTTGATCCGACTCGTCGAATTGTCACGATGCGCGGCGCGAGCATACCGCTCACGTACGTCGAGTTCGAGCTGTTGCGCACGCTCGCATCGCACCCTGGCCGCGTCACGTCGCGCCAGATGCTGCTCGAGTCGCTCTGGGGAAGCGCCGAGTACCGCGATCCGCGGACCATCGATGTCCACGTTCGCCACCTGCGCGAGAAGCTTGAGCAGGCACCGCACGCACCCGAATACATTCTCACCGTGCGCAGTGTCGGCTACCGCTTCCGCGACCCGTGATTCGGCCCCGCTCGGTTGGCTCGCGGCTGGCGGTCGCGTTGTTTGCGATCGTCGCGTGCGTTCTCGTCACCGTCTACGTGATCGTCGTCCCGACCTACGAGCGATCGCTGCTGCGTGCACGGCTCTCGTCGCTTGAGGCCGCACTCGGCGAGCTCGTCATCCAACGTTCGCAGGCGTTCTTTCTCACCCAGGCGTGGGTCGACGATGTTGCGGCTCCCTCGGCCGATGCACGCGTTGTCGTCTTTCAGACGCAACAACATCCGCCCCGCGCCGTCGCGATCGCCGATTCGACTCCACGAACCTCGCCAGAGATGCGCAACGACCCGATCGTGTTGCAGGCGCTCGCAGCGGGCGCCACAAGGTCGGGAACCGTCACGCGAAACGGTGATCGATACGCCGAAATCGCCTATCCCTTCACAAGCCGTAGCGAGGCGCTGCTGCTCGCCACGCCTCTCCACAACGACGCGCAGACGGTCGCCGTCGTGCGTGGCCGGGTGTTGCTCGCAGGATCGGTGGCGCTCGTGCTCGCGATGCTCCTCGGCTTCTTGCTCGCGCGGCTCCTCACCCGGCGGATTAGCCGACTCGAGCTGGCAGCAGAGCGGATCGCCGACGGCCGCTTCGATCAGCCGGTGGTCGATGACGGCGATGACGAGCTGGGGCAGCTTGCGCGCGCGTTCGACCGGATGCGGCTTCGGCTCGCCTCGCTCGATCATGCGCGGAGCGAATTCATCGCAAACGCGTCGCACGAGCTACGCACCCCGATCTTCTCGCTGGGAGCGTTCCTCGAACTCTTTGAGAGCGAGGAGCTCGATCTCGCGACCCGCGAGGAGTTCCTTGCGGACATGCGCGAGCAGGTGCGCCGCCTCGGCAAGCTCGCGACCGACCTTCTCGATCTCGGCCGCCTCGATGCTGGAAGGATGACGCTGGACGAGGAGGAGCTCGACCTCGGCCGCATAGCAACCATGCTCGAGACGGAGTTCGCCGCGCGTGCTCTCTCGTCAGGACGGCAGTTGCAGGTCGTTGGCGACGCGACGGCGCACGTGCGAGGCGACGAGCTGCGCGTGTTGCAGATCGGCCGCGTGCTCGTCGACAACGCGTTGGTGCACACACCACCGGGCACTCCGGTGACCGTCGGATGGGAACGGCACGGCGCGTGGGCATCACTCGTCGTCAGCGATATCGGGCCCGGAATTCCAGCCGACGCCGTCGAGTCGATCTTCGAGCGGTTCTATCGCCTTGACGGAACGCTGGCGTCCGGTTCGGGTCTCGGCCTCGCGATCGCACGAGAGCTGGCGGTGTTGATGGGCGGCACCCTCGACGTCCAGTCGGGCGCCACGGAGACGGTCTTTCGCCTGGTGCTGCCAGCGTCGGGTGAACGTGAGCAGACCGACATTTCCTAACCCCAACCGTTTGCACGTGAAATCACCCGCCGATGTGGCTATCGTGCGGCCAGCTTGAGGGGATGGCGTCTCGGAGTAGTCGTTGCGGTCGCAGCGACTGCAGGTGGAGCGGTCGCGCTCATCGTCGGCGATTCGACGGGGTGGATCGGCAGCTCCCGCCCGGTCCTTTCGCCGCCGCCTTCCTCGAGCGACGGACTGCGCCAGATCGTTGTCGCGAAGCCCGTCCTCTCACGGTCGTTCCGACCCGCGAAGATCTACGCACAGCGGTCACCAGGGGTCGTCACGATCTCGTCTGAGTTCGCCGGACCCGAGAACACCGGAATCGCGACGGAGCTCGGCTCCGGCTTCGTCGTCTCGCTCGGCGGCGCCGTGCTGACGGCCGCCCACGTGATCACCCAGCAAGGGCAGAGCGGAGTCGAGCCCGCCGAGGCGGTCTTCGTGACGTTTCCCGACGGCGATCGCCTGAAGGCGAAGATCGTCGGCTGGGATCTGATCGACGACGTGGGTGTGCTCACGATCGACCCTGACGCCCACGACTTGCGGCCGATCCCGATCGGCGATTCGCGTCGCCTGACGGTGGGCGAGCCTGTTGCGGCGATCGGGAGTCCGCTTGGTGGGCCGGACGCGCTGACGGTCGGTGTCATCTCGGCATTGCAACGAGTGATCCCGTCGTTGATCACATCGTCGGATCTCCTCAACACGATTCAGATCGATGCCCCGATCGCGCACGGCAACTCGGGTGGCCCAATCCTCAACGCGAAGGGTGAGGCAATTGGCATCGCGGCGCAGACGCAGATTGGGCCCAACGGCGGCTTTGACGGGGTCGGGTACGCCGTGCCGATTCATGTCGCCCAGCACTCGCTCAACCAGCTTCTGTCGACCGGCCACGTGCTCTACGCCTGGGCGGGCGTGAGCGCCGAGGATCTCACCCCAGCGATCGCGAAGCGATTTGGGTACGCAGCACGCCACGGAGCGCTCGTCGACGGCATTGCGTTGGGTGGCCCGGCGGCCTCCGCAGGAATCCAGCCTGGCCACAAGAACGTCGCGTTCCTCGATCAGCAGATCACCGTCGGGGGAGACGCGGTCGTCGCCGTCGATGGCATTCCGGTTACCGACGCGAATGATCTGGCACGGATCGTCGCCGAGGATCTTCGGCCAGGTGAGTACGCGCACTTCGCGATCGTCCGGGGCCGCCAGCGGCTCTCGCTGCGTGTGCAGCTTGGGTCGCGCTCGTACGAACAACGCTGAGACGTCGCCGTTGTCCGTTCAGGCAACGAAGATTTTCGACGCACGCCCTCGACCATCGGGGCTCCGAGCCTCTACGATCGTGGAATGACCGAACTCTCGCATGTCGATGAGGCCTCCGGCGCGGTCCGGATGGTCGATGTCGGCGCAAAGCCTGTGTCGCACCGTCGAGCCGTGGCCCGTGGTGCCGTGCTCATGGCCGCCGAGACAGCCCGCCGGATTCACGATCTCCCGAAGGGAGACGCGCTCACGACCGCCCAGCTCGCCGGAATCATGGCTGCGAAGCGGACGAGCGACCTGATACCCCTGTGCCACCCGCTTCCACTCTCGCATGCGAACGTCGAGCTGACGGTCGGCGAAGGCCGTGTCGACATCGTCGCCGTCGCCGAGACGACCGCGCAGACGGGCGTTGAGATGGAGGCGCTCACTGCAGCCAGCGTCGCTGCGCTGACTGTCTACGACATGGCGAAGGCGATCGACAAGGGCATGGTGATCACCGAAATCACCCTCGTCGAGAAGACCAAGCGCGAGGTCGTGTGAGGGTCGGCGTCATCACGGTCTCCGACCGTGTCTCACAAGGTGTTGTCGAAGACGGCAGTGGTGCGGTGCTTGAGGAGCTCCTGCGCGAGGATGGGTACGAGGTCGAGCGACGGCTCGTCCCGGACGAGCAGGACCAGATCGCGGCGGCGATCGTCGCGTTGGCCGCAGAGACCAACTGTGTGATCACAACGGGTGGCACCGGGCTCGCAGCACGCGACGTCACACCGGAAGCGACTGCGTCGGTGCTCACGCGCATCGCACCGGGCATCGCCGAGGCGATTCGAGCCGACTCGATCTCAAAGACGCCGCACGGATTGCTTTCTCGCGGCACCGCCGGGGTTGTCGGGGCGACCCTCGTCGTCAATCTCGCCGGCTCGCCCGGCGCCTGTCGCGACGGATACGCCGTGCTGCGCCCCGCCTTGACCCACGCGCTGCGCCTGCTTGCCGATCAAAAGTCCGCGACCGACCACGTCAACACCTAACGTGACCCCGTCGGTGTCTCCGCGCCGTCGCGGCGTGCATACGCCTGCGCGGCTCGCCGGGCTGTTCGCGAAGCTCGTGAAGATCGAGCACACGATCTTCGCGCTCCCGTTTGCCTATGTCGGTGCATTTCTTGCGGTTGACGCAATTCCGTCCGCCCACGATCTGATCTGGGTGACGGTTGCAATGGCGGGCGCGCGGTCACTCGCGATGGCCCTCAACCGCCTGATCGATGCCGGAATCGATGCGCGAAACCCGCGTACCGCGGGGCGTGAGATCCCCTCGGGACTCTTGAGCCCGGCAGCGGTGACGGCTTTCTGTGGTCTCTCGCTCGCGGTGTTTCTCGTGGCGGTGTGGCAGCTCGATCCGATCGTGCGATGGCTCTGGCCGATTCCCGTGATCGCATTTGTCGTCTACCCGTACTTGAAGCGGTTCACCTGGCTGTGTCACCTCTGGCTGGGTGCCGTGGACGGGCTCGCGCCGGTGGGCGGCTGGGTTGCAGTCAAGGGCACGATGCCGTGGGAGGCGTGGGCATTGGGTGGAGCGGTTGCCCTTTGGGTGGCTGGGTTCGACCTGTTCTACGCGCTCTTCGACGTTGAGGTCGACCGTGCGCAGGGGCTCCACTCGTGGGCGGTTCGCTTTGGCGAGCGGGGAGCGTTTCTCGGTGCGCGGGTGATGCATCTCGCGACGGTCGCGCTGCTCGTCGCCGCAGGCCTCGGGCTCAGCGTCGGCATTGCCTACTGGGTCGGGGTCGCGGTGGTTGCCGCGCTCCTCACCTACGAACATTCGCTTGTGAGGCCTGGCAACCTGAAGCGCCTTGACGCAGCGTTCTTCACGATGAACGGTGTCATCAGCGTGGCGTTCTTCGTCTTCGTTCTTGCCGACGTCGCGTAGCGCGGGGCTTCGCGGGGGTACCGTTCTCGCCTCAATGGTGCGAGCACGCAACCTCTCCAAGCGTTTCGACACGCGCCGAATCTTCGACAAGGTCGATATCGACCTCGACGTCGGCGGCTTCTTGCTTGTGACGGGGCCGAACGGGTCGGGCAAGACGACGTTGCTCCGTGTGCTCGCAGGGCTGGCCGCGCCGACGGGTGGCGAACTCGAGCTACCCGTTCGCGGGGAGATCGGGTACCTCGGCCACGAGCCGCTCGTCTACAAGCAGCTCACGCCGCACGAGAACCTCACGCTCTTCGCACGGCTCTATCGCGTTCCCGACCGCGAGCAGCGGATCCGCTCTCTCCTCGAGCGGTTTGCGCTCTGGGACGTGCGTGACAAGGAGGTCGCGACGTTCTCTCGCGGGATGCAGCAACGGCTCGGGCTTGGCCGTGTGCTTCTGCACGAACCGAAGCTTCTGATCCTCGACGAACCGTTCAACGCTCTCGACACGGCTGGGGCGGCGCTCCTCGATGAGGAGCTCGCGACGCGTTCGGCACGAGCCGTGGTTGTCGCAACGCATGATCCCGAGCGGGTCGAAGGACTCGCGACCGAAAGGCTTGGCTTCGCATGAGGTACCTCTCCGATGTTGCCGCTCTGACGCGCAAAGATCTGCTGCTTGAGCTGCGGGCGAAAGAGACGATCCCGGCGATGCTGCTCTTCGTCCTCTCTGCTCTTACGATCTTCCACTTCGCGATCCCGCGGGGATCAAGCGACGTTGCCGCCCTCGGCCTCCTTTGGGTCGCGATTGTGTTTACGTCGCTGCTTGGGCTCACTCGAGCATTCGTGCCCGAACGCGAGCAGGGGTTGATGGACGCCCTCGTGTTGGCACCGTGCGACCGCAGCACGATCTGGCTTGGCAAGACGATCGCGGTGATCGCGTTCCTTGGCATCGCGGAGGTTGTCGCCCTGCCGGCCTTCACGCTGTTCTTCTCAGGCCTCACCCTGAAGACCGTCGCGGCGGTCGCTCTCGCGGATATCGGGATCGCCGCGGTGGGCACGCTGACGGGGGCAATGGCGGTTGCCGGCCGAGCTCGTGAGCTGATCCAGCCCCTGCTCTTTCTGCCGCTTTCGATTCCGGTGATCGTCGGGGGCATCGGTGCGAGTGCCACAGCCGGACCGAAGTTCCTCCTGTTCCTCGCGCTCTACGACACGGTCTTTGTGCTGCTCTCTTGGGCCGCATTCGACTTCGTCGCAGCGGAAGCCTGAGCCGGGAACGCGCTGCCGGTCTACGATTGACGGCGACGTGACCACACGACGCGCCATCTCCCTGCCCGCACTTGTCGGATTTTCGACCGCGATGTTCGCCATCGCGATCGTGTCGGTCTTTTTCTGGGCGCCGAGCGACGCCGACCAGGGGCTCTCGCAACGCATCTTTTACTTCCATGTACCGATCGCGCTGACGGGCTACGCGTGCTTCGGCTGGGGTGCGTGGAAGGCGCTCCGGCATTTGTGGAAAGACGATCCCAACGCCGACCTCGAAAGTTACGTGGCGATCCATCAGGGCGTGATCTTTGGCTCCTTGACCCTGATCACGGGGTCGATCTGGGCAAAGATCTCGTGGGGCGTCTGGTGGGTTTGGAGCGACGACCAGCTCGTGCTCTTCCTCGTCCTCTTCCTCTTCTACTGCGCCTACTTCATGCTGCGCTACTCGGTTGATCCCGGCCCCCAGCGCGCGAACCTGAGCGCCGTCTACGCGCTCTTCGGGGTCGTCCTGATCCCCGTCTCGTTCCTCGCAATCCGTCTCTCGCACAGCTTCATCCACCCGGTTGTCTTCACCCGGAGCGGGGCGCAGATGACAGGAACGATGCTGACGACCTTCTGCATCTGCCTCGCCGCGATGCTCGTTTTGTTTGTCACCCTGTACCAGCTCGAGCTCGCGGGTAAGCGACTCGATACCCGGATCCGCGAGCTGAAGGAGCTCCTCACATGAGCCCAGCTGAGAAGTACACCGCCGCCGCCTACCTCGTCGTCTTTGTCGGGGTTCTCGCCTACGTGGGGATCATCGCGGCGAAGCTCCAGCGCCTCCAGCGCGACGTCGCCGACCTGGTCGAGCGGGTCGCGGGGCGTCAGCGCTCCGATGATTGAGCTGCTGTTTTGGCCCGTCCTCGTCGGGTACGGCGAGGCGGCACTTGCGTACGCCTCGCCACGGGGCGACCGGCTTGCAACGTGGGGTGTCCGGCTTGGATGGCTCGCCCAAACCGCGCTGCTTAGCGTCCAAGCTGCACACGCAGAAGGGTTCCCGTGGGGCACCTGGGCGGGGTCGCTCAACCTGTTCGTGTGGTTCGTTGTCGGCACATATCTGATCTGGGGCTGCCGGCCGCGCTATCGGCTGCTTGGCCTCGCGGTGATGCCGCTCGCTGCAATCCTGTTTCTCGTTGCGCGCGTCGGGGGTGGCACGAGCTCAGGGCAGAAGTCCCATTACGGCAACCTCTTCCTCACGCTTCACGTCGGGTGCGTGCTTGCCGCATTCGCTGGCTTCACCCTTGCGGCAGCGCTTGCCGGCCTCTACCTGCTTGAAGAGCGACGTCTGAAGCGTCGGGCGGCCGACATTCTGCGGCTCCGAATGCCGCCGCTCGCAACGCTCGACGCACTCATGCGGCGGACGATCGCGGTTGCCGTTCCGTTCCTCACGGTCGGTCTGATCGTCGGCATTGCCCGCCTCCAGCGCAACGGGGGCGGGGTCGACGCGCTGATGGTCGCAACCGTCCTTACCTGGCTGCTCTACGCCTCATTCCTCGTGATGCGGCCAACGGGCCGCCACGCCGCACGGTTTGCGTTGGTCGGGTTCGCCCTCGTGATCGTCGTGCGTGTTGTGCTCGAAGGGACGCACCTCTCGTGAGCTTGACCCTCGTTGGCATCTCGCACCACGTCGCCCCAGTCGAGGTTCGCGAGCGCGTTGCGCTCGAGCCCGACGATGCCGCCGCAGTGGCCCGCAGGCTTGGCGACGCAGTGTGTCTTTCGACCTGCAACCGCACGGAGCTCTACCTTGCAGGCGATAGCGACGAAGCGGCTCTTGCGACACTCGAAGAGCTCGCGGGAGGCTCGCTCGCCACCGTGGCCTACCGTCTTCACGGCGAGGCTGCCGCCGCGCACCTCTTCCGCGTCTCGGCCGGGCTCGACTCGCTCGTTCCCGGCGAAAGCGAGATCCTCGGCCAGGTCAAAGCGGCCTACGAAGCGGCCGAGCCGGGCCCGCTGCTCGACAAGCTCTTCCGGCAGGCGCTCCAGGTGGGAAAGCGTGTCCGCACCGAGACGGCGATCGGCGAGAGTCCCGCCTCTGTGCCGTCAGCTGCCGCCGCGCTTGCGCAACAGGTGTTCGGCGATCTCGCGGGCCGCCGGGTACTCCTTGTTGGAGCAGGTCGGATGGGTGAACTCGCCGCCTCCAACCTTGCAACCCGTGGGGCGACGATCGCCTACGTTGCCAACCGAAGCTTTGAAGCCGCCGAGCGCGTTGCCACCGCGTTCGGCGCCACGCCCGTCGGGCTCAACGAACTTGCGAAGTACCTCGGTGACGTCGACGTGGTGCTCTCGTCGACGGGCGCGCCCGACCACGTGATCGACGCGCGCGACGTTCCGGGCAAGCGGCACAACCCACTGTTCCTCATCGACATTGCCGTCCCACGCGACGTCGACCCTGGCGTACAAGGGCTTGATGGCTGCTTCCTGTACGACATCGATGACCTCGAAGCCGTCGTTGCCGAGACGCTCAGCGTGCGGCGGCGCGAGGCAGAACAGGCCGAACGTCTCGTCGCCGAGGAGACCGCCCGCTTTGGCGCGTGGCAGTCATCACTCGATGCCGTCCCCGTGATCACAGCGCTGCGGGCCCACGCCGAGGAGCTCCGGAGTGAAGAACTTGATCGACTCGGCACACTCAACTCGGAACAGCGCGAACTCGTGGAGCGCGCCACCGGCCAACTGCTGAACAAGCTGCTCCATCTCCCGACAGTACGGCTGAAAGACGCTGCGGGCGAGCCCGAAGGCGCCCTGCTTGCCGACGCCGTACGGCGCCTCTTCGGGTTGGGAGAGGGCCGATGACGTCCTCCGACAAGCGAGAGCTGCGTCAGCCACGTCCGCTGCCCATCGTGGCACCGACGGCATTTGTCCGCGTGCGTGTCCGTCCTCGTCCCTGCGGGCCGAGCGTCGGCTTGAGAAAGGTGGTGCGCTGTGCTCGTTCGCATCGGGTCACGCGGCTCTAGGCTCGCGCTTGTCCAGGCCGAGATCGCGGCGACCGCCCTTCGGGCTGCCGGTCACCAGATTGCAATCGTGCCGATGACAACCGCAGGCGACCGCGATCGAAAGAGCCCCTTCGGGCAGATCGGCGAGCGCGGCGTGTTCGTCAAAGAGATTGAAGAGGCTCTGCTTGAAGGACGCATCGACGTTGCGGTGCACTCAGCGAAGGACATGACCTCGACAGACACTGACGGCCTCGTCGTGGGCGCGTACCTCGAACGGGACGACCCTCGCGATGCGCTAATTGGGGCTGACGCACTTGTGCCAGGAATGCGGATCGGCACCGCATCGGTTCGGCGGCGAGCCCAGCTTCTCGCCTTCGACTCAACCATCTCCGTCGAGCCGCTACGGGGCAATGTCGACACCCGCCTACGGAAGGCGAAGGAGCGCGGCCTCGACGCACTCGTGCTCTCGTCGGCAGGCCTCGACCGTCTCGGCCTCGATGGTGAGATCGGGCTCCGGATCCCCCCAGCGATCATGCTGCCGGAGGCGGCGCAAGGGGTCGTGGCGCTCCAAGTCCGCGCAGGCGAAGAAGACATTGTTGCCCACGCTGACGATGCCGAAACACGTCGGCGCGTGGAAGCCGAACGCGCATGCGTCGCAGCAGTCGGGGGTGGCTGTCTTGCCCCTGTCGCCGCCCACCACGACGGCGGTGTCCTCACGGGCCTCGTCGCGGCAGAGGACGGCTCCTGGGTGGAACGCCTCACAGGAGCCGACCCGACAGCGCTTGGCCTGCAGCTCCTTGCTGCCTTGGAGAGCCACCCGGCGTGAAGGTGATTGTCACCCGGCCTCGTGCGCAGGCGGGCCCGCTCGTCGAGCGGCTCGAAGCGCATGGGTTCGAGGTGGTGCCGTGCCCGCTGATCGAAATCGAACGTACCTCCGACGATCCGATCGACTGCGCCGGGTACGAGTGGCTGATCGTGACGAGCACGAACGGTGCCGATGAGATCGCGCGAAGGGCGATCAACCTGCCACGCATCGCCGCTGTTGGGCCGGGCACGGCCGAGGCATTGCGTCACCACGGCATCGAGCCCGCCTTCGTTCCCACCGTCTCATCGCAGGAGGGGCTCCTCGCCGAATTTCCGCGGCCGGAAGGCAAGGTGCTGTTCGCGGCCGCCGAGAACGCACGGCGGGGCCCGATCGACGCGCTTGGCGCCGACTACGTGCCGCTCTACCGAACGGTGCTGCTGACCCCCGATCCGCCAGCCGGCGATGTTGTCGTGCTCGCATCCGGCTCCGCCGCACGCGCCTACGCATGGATCGGTGGGGCCGCCCCCGCCGTATCGATCGGGCCGGAGACAACGAAGGTCGCCGGCTCCGTCGGACTCACCGTCGCACACGAAGCTGCCACGCATGACCTTGACGGCCTTGTTGGCGCGGTCGTGCGCTTCGCCGAGGAGCGGTAGGGCTTGTTCGACACGATCACGTTGCTCACCGACTTTGGGTTAGAGGACGACTTCGTGGGGGTCTGCAAAGGGGTGATCGCGAGGATCGCACCACAGACCCGCGTGATCGATCTGACCCACGGCATCGCGCCACAAGCCGTTCTTCAAGGATCGCTGGTCTTGGCTCGGACGCTGCCCTACATCCCTGCTGGCGTTCACGTGGCCGTCGTCGATCCCGGGGTCGGAAGCACCCGTCGTGCGATCGCCGTCTCGACCCTCGACAACCGGGTGCTCGTTGGTCCCGACAACGGCTTGCTGATCAAGGCCGCCGAACTGGCGGGCGTCTCCGGTGCGGTGGAGCTCACGAACGAGCGCTACCACCTGGCTCCGGTGTCGCGGACTTTCCATGCCCGTGACATCTTCTCGCCCGTCGCCGCGCACCTCGCAGGCGGCGTACCGCTCTTCGAGCTCGGCGACGCAGTGCCGCCTGAGTCACTCGTTCGCTGCGACCCGCCAACACCCACGCATCACAACGGCACCCTTCACGCCACCGTCCTCGACGTCGATCGCTTTGGGAACCTCGGGCTCAACATCTCCCGTGCCGACCTCGCCGCGGCGGGGATTGCAGATGATCATGCGACGCTCCGCGCCGGCGCGATCAGCGACCGCGTCCCGATCGGCACCACGTTCGCCGACGTCGCAGCCGGAGAGCTCATCCTCCTCGAAGATTCGTACGGCGCGATCGCTGTTGCGGTCAACGGCGGCAGCGCACGAGAGCACACCGGCTGTGGGCCGGGCACAACCGTCCACCTCAGCCCAATCAGCTAAATCCATACCGACTCTTCACGGATACGGGCTATCCTGGCCCCCGTGACACGCACACTCGCCGCGCTAACGGCCGTCACGATCGCCGCCCTCTCCGTTGTTGCAGGAGGATCGGCAAAGACGATCCCGACACCAGCCCCATTCGCCGTGGCACTCGTGAAAGCAACCCTCGGCGGCAACTTCGGCGCCCAATGGGACGCCTACCATCCGGCCTACAAGCAGGTCGTCTCGCGCGAACGCTTCATCGCCTGCGAAAAGAAGAACGCACAAGGCCTCAAGATCAAGGTCAAAGCCGTCGAGTCCGAAGGTGTGATCAGCACACCAGCAACGCTGCCGCTCCTCGGCTCAGCCGTCGTCGACCGCGTCAAGCTCGCAGTCATCTTCTCCACCTCCGGCTCAACAGAAGACCTCGCAACCGAAGTCACCGTGTACGCCTACTGGACAGGAACGACCTGGACCCGCGCGATGACCACGTCGGACTACAAGACCTACAAGGCCGGCGGCTGCCCGTAACGGGCGCCGTCTACGTCGAACAGAGTGGCGAGGGCCGGACTTGAACCGGCGACACCACGGTTTTCAGCCGTGTGCTCTACCAACTGAGCTACCCCGCCTTGCCAGCCCTGAATTGGCTTCAGGGCTTCGGCAGTCTAGCCGTCCGTGACAGATTCAGCGGCTGAGAGGCACCTAAAACGCAGGTCGGGCGAGCACACCACCGTCAACCGGTAGTTCGACCCCGGTTACGAACCGCGCCGCATCAGACGCAAGGAAGAGCACAGCGTCAGCTACATCGCTCGGCATCCCCAACCTGCCAAGCGCAACCGCGTCCAGCCACCGGGCAACGCCCTCCGGCCAGGTCGCCTCAAGCGTCGGCGACCACGTCAGCCCTGGGGCGACGAGATTCACCCGAATCGCATGGGGGCCAAGCTCCAACGCGGCACCGCGCGTCAGCTGCGCCAGCGCCGCCTTCGACGCCGCGTAATGCACGTGCCCCACCGCCGGCCGCAGACCCTCGATCGAACCGATATTCACTACGGCGCCACCACCACCCTCCGCAATCCGAAGGCGCGCAAACGCAGCGAGCGTCGCAGCGGCACCGGTCACGTTCGTCCGAAACACATCGTCCCAATCGGACTCCGTCAAGTCCACAAACGACTTCACAGGCTGTGACGCCGCGTTATTCACGAGGATCGTTGGCGTGCCAAAGCGCGCACGCGCTTCACCAAGCAACGTCTCCGCATCACCCACGACCGAGAGATCGGTCGACACCGACCCCGCGCGGCCGCCCCGCTCCTCGATCAGTGAAACAACCGCCGACGCGTCAGCACGCTGACCGAGCACCACCGACGCCCCCGCCTCGGCAAGCCGAACCGCAATCGCAGCACCGATCCCCTGGCTCGCACCCGTCACAACCGCAACATGACCGTCAAGCGACAGCAGTCCTGCGACCGGCGGCACCGACACGGGTTCGCTCACGCGCGGGTCAACTCCCGAATCCGCGAAGCCGCCGAAGGCCAATCGCGCATCAACGACACCGCCTCGCCAAGCTCGAACCCGTCCCACGTAAACCCAGGCGCCATTGTCGTGCCAAGCAACGACCAATCACCAAGCGTCGACGTACCCTGCCACACCCCCGCCGGAACAATCACCTGCGGCCGCTCACCCGCAGCAAAGTCCTTGCCGAGCACCGGTTCCGACACACGACCATCCGGGAAAAGCAACAGCATCTTCGCCGACGCACCCGCGTAATGGTGAAACACCTCCGTCGCATCCAACCGATGCAACGCCGAAAACTGACCCGGCTCCGTCATGTAGTAGATCGCAGTCGAATACGGATCAACAAGCGTCTGCGCAAACAGCCCACCCTCATGCGGCAACGGCTCCAAACCGAGCAACTCAACGATCTCCGCAGCACGTGTCTCCATCCCGGCGCACGATAGCCGCCCTCAGAGGAGTAGCCTTGCCCGCGATGAGCGAACACCCACACCCACACCCGCGCGGCGTCGCCGTCATCGGCGCCGGACTTGACCTTGGCGCCGGCCGCCGCGGCGTCGACATGGGCCCCTCCGCCATCCGGTACGCAGGACTCAAAGAACGCGTCGAAAGCCTCGGCCTCCACTGCGCCGACTGGGGCGACGTCACCGTCGCCGTCGCTGAAGCAACTGAAGCAGGCAGCCAGAACGCTCGCTACCTCGCCCAAATCAAAGAGACCTGCGGGCGCGTCGCAAACCTCGTCAACGACGCCGCCACCGCCAACCTCATCCCCCTGGTGCTCGGAGGCGACCACTCCGTCGCAATGGGCACCCTCGGCGGCATGGCCCGCGCCCGGGGCGCCGGCGGCGTCCTCTGGATCGACGCCCACGGTGACCTCAACCGACCATCAACCTCACCCAGCGGCAACGTGCACGGCATGCCCCTCGCCGCCGCACTCGGCGTCGCAGGCACCGAATTCGAAACACCCGACTGGCCCACCCCATCCATCGAACGAGCAGTCCTCCTCGGCATCCGCTCACTCGACCCTGGCGAACGCGAACTCGTCGCTCAACTCCCAATCAAAGTCTTCACCATGACCGACCTCGACCGGCTCGGCATCGAAGCCGCCGTCCGCGAAGCGCTCGCCTACCTCTCCGGCACCTCGTTCCTCCACGTGAGCCTTGACCTCGACGCCGTCGACCCCATGTTCGCCCCCGGCGTCGGCACACCCGTCAGAGGCGGACTCACCTACCGCGAAGCCCACCACGCACTCGAAATCGTCGCGGAGGGCGGTACTCTGGACTCGCTCGAGATCGTCGAAGTTAACCCCGTCCTCGACCGGGAAAACGAAACGGCGAAACTCGCAGTCGAACTCGCAGCCAGCGCACTCGGCGCCCGCATCCTCTAACACCATGACACTCGAAGAGATCATCACCCACTTCCGCTCCGGCGAGCCCGAACGCTACGCCGAAGCCCTCCAAGAGGCCGAAACGGTCGCTGCCGCCCCAGAACTCCCCGCCGGCGCAACCGACGCCATCCTCACGGCTGTCCGCACACCATTCCCCGAAGTCGGGCCCCAGCGCGCCGAAGAAGTCCTGATGGTGCTGCTCGCCCGCCACGCCGGTGAAGTCACCCCTGCCGACATCGCAGCCGCCTACACCGAGCTTCCTGAAGTCGCACGCGCCTGGGCGCTCCGCGTCCTCGCCCAGGCCGCCACCGACACCTCAACCGCCACACTCGCCGGGCTCCTCGAAGACAAACCGAACCTCCCCGAAGCCTGGTGGCCCATTCTCGGCCCCCTCGAATACACCGCCAAAGAAGCCGACCGCCTCATCCGCGTCCTCGGCGAAGCAATCTCTGAAGAGCGATTCCGCCGCAACGCAGCACTCACCCTCATCAGCTACGGAAAACGCGGCCTGCTGTGGTCTCACGCGGCGCGCCTCACCGAGGTCGCCCTCCCACATGCCCGCGTCGCGCTCTCCGACCTCAGCAACGACCTCGACGCGTCACTCCACGAAGACGCCCGCCGCCGACTCGGCATGTGGAGCGATCTTCTCGCGGCGCTCGCAACCGACGACGCCCGCGAATTCCTCACTGGGGTCGCCATCAACCCCAACCCGACCATTGCCGTCTGGGGAATCATCGGCCTCGAACGCGCCGGTGCCGACATGCCCGAAGGAGTCATCGCACGCGCCGCCGCAAACCCGGCCGCACGCATCCCCCTCTTCGCAGCCTTCACCGAGCTCCACGGCGTCGACTCCATCCCCGCCGAACACCGCACCCAAGTCGCGCTGGCAGAAGGCGCACTCGCCAACTGGCTGCAAGACCCAAACCACCTCGGAACGCCACCCGAGGCGATCGAACACCTGCACACCCAGGAAATCCAGCTCCCGACAAACGGCAGCCCCGGCGATGTCTACGTCTTCCGCTTCCGGCCCGCCGGCGCCCCGGTCGACAACTGGCTCATCGGCATCGCAGGCCCCTATGCCCGCGCCGAACAACCCACCGTCGCTGACTACGGCTACACCTACTCCGTCTTCTGCCACCAAGACGAATGCGATGTCGACGAGCACATTTCTCGTATTGCGCACACCGTCAACGCTTCGGTGGCGGGCTCCCCTGGCCGCTGATCGTTCTCGCCCGGCTGAGCCGGGCTTCACGATCAGCTGAGCCGTCTCGCAGCAGGATGCTGCGCCCTCGGAGCTTGGCCGTACGTCGAGTACTGCCCGGCGTTCCTCGGGCTTGCCTCTTTTGCCAGCGACGCGCTGGGGGCGAGTGTCCAAACCCGAGACTCGAAGACCGAAACCCGAACGCCAAAACCTCAAGCCGTTGGCGCTCGTGACCCGCGTCCGCGGCGGGTCTGGCGAGGGAACCGCGGCACGATCGCGTTCACCTCTCGTTTTGGGGACTGTCCCCAGGACATGGCTGGCGGGGCGGGGGGCCCCAGGGCGAGCGTCGCAGAGGTGGCGTCGTGTATCGCGGCGGGTATCCGCAACACGAACACGCCGCCCTGTGGTGCAAACGCAGCAGTGGAGCCAGGATAAGCCGCGCGGGTCTTCGCAAAACATTCCGTCGCGCATTGCCGCCCGTAGCGCAGCACTCGTAGTCGGTACGACATAGGGGCTCACGGCGAAAAACTCGCCCATGGCGACCACCCCAAGAATCGATTACCTAAGGAAATGCCCGCCTAATTCGCGCCGCGCGGCTTCGGCTGCTCATCCCCGTTCCCTGACGGGGTAAAGAAGACCGTGCCGCGCAGCTGCTCCGGCAGACAGTCGAACGCGAACCCCTCAGGATTGTCGTGGGGATACAGATAGCCGTTCCCGCGGCCAAGCTTGCGCGCCCCCGCATACGCAGCTGAGCGGAGCTCACCCGGCGGCGTCAAAATCCCATGCTGCCGCACAAGCTCCTGCGCACGGTTCAGCGCCATGTACGACGCGTTCGACTTTGGAGCACGCGCGAGATACACCGCCGCCTGCGCCAAATTGATCCGCGCCTCCGGCAAACCAACATGCTCCACCGCATGCGCCGCGGCCACCGCAACCTGCAACGCCTGCGGATCGGCATTCCCAATGTCCTCAGACGCAAGCACGATCATCCGGCGGGCAATAAACCGGGCGTCCTCACCCGCCTCAAGCATCGCCGCCAAGTAGTAGATCGACGCCTGCACATCGCTTGCACGCGTCGACTTGATCCAGGCCGAAATGATGTCGTGATGCACGTCGCCCGACTTGTCATACACAAGCGGCCGCTTCCGCGCAGCATCCTCCGCGTGCCGCACCTCAACCGGCACACCCTCCGCCCGCGCAGTGTCGACAGTGAACTCAAGGATCCCAAGCGCCGACCGCGCATCACCACCCGACCGCCCCGCAATGAACGCCACCAGATCGTCAGGCACCTCCGCACTAAGCGAAGCCGCCCCGCGCCGCACAACCTCCTCAACCTGACCCTCCGACAGCGGCTGCAGCTCGTAGATCGCAAGCCGCGAAAGCAACGCCGAGTTCAGCTCGAAGTACGGGTTCTCGGTCGTCGCGCCAATCAACGTCACAAGGCCCGCCTCAACACCCGGCAGCAACGCATCCTGCTGCCCCTTGTTGAAACGGTGAATCTCGTCGAGAAACAGAATCGTCCGCTGACCTGTCTGGCCGAGCCGATCCTTCGCTCGCGTCAACACATCGCGGACATTGCCGACCGTCGCTGACACCGCGGAAAGCTCCTCGAAGAACGCGCCGGTCGAGCGCGCCACGATACGCGCCAACGTTGTCTTCCCCGACCCCGGCGGTCCGTAGAAGAGCAGAGATGGAACCCGATCGTTCTCGATCGCCAGTCGCAGCGCCTTACCCGGACCAATCACATGCTCCTGGCCCACGACAGCATCAAGCGATTCGGGTCGAAGACGACCAGCAAGCGGCGCAAGGCGCTCTAACCGGCGGCCTGCAGCATCATCGAAGAGATCACCCATCCCACCGCTATCCTCCGGATCGTGACGGACGACGCGCCCACTAGCACCGACGGGCAGGACCGCCTCGCAGGCCTCATCGAGGCCGTCGAAGTCGAACTTCTCACCGCCGCAACCGTCCATGGAGGCGACGCCGTCCTTGATCTTGCGACGGGAGCTGGAACGCTCGCGCTAAAGGCCGCGACGCTCGGTGCCGACGTCACCGGCATCGACTCCGACGAGCCGCTACTCGAAAAGGCGCGTTTCGATGCCGAAGACGCCAATCTGGCCGTGACCTTCGAGAGCGGCAGCGTTGAATACCTCCCCTACGACGACGCCGCATTCGACGTGCTCCTGTCGAACTTCGGTCTCGTGTGGGCACCTGATCACGCGAACGTCGCCCTCGAGCTCGCGCGCGTCGCGCGCCCCGGCGCCCGCCTCGCGTTCACCGCCTGGAAGCCGAACCCCAAGCTTGGCGAGCTCTACCGCTCGTTCACCGAGGAGCCCGTTGACGGTCGCGAGGCATACGAATGGGGTCGCGAAGATCACGTCGAAGACATGCTCGGCGAAGATTGGGAGCTCGAATACCAAGACGGCACCGTCTGGGTCGACGCGGCGTCCGGCGAAGAGCTGTGGTCGATCTTCTCGCAGGCCTCACCGCCGATCCAGAGTGTCCTCGCCCGCCTCGACGAATCCCGGGCCGAAGAGTTCCACCGTGCCTTCGTCGAGCTGTATGAGGAGTATCGAGCCGGCGACGCGATCCGCGCCCCGCGCCGTTACCTCCTCGTCACCGGCCGCCGTCGGTAGGGCGCCCGCGCGGAGTACGCTCCGCCCGATGCTCGAACTCCACGAAGCGTCCAACGCGTTCTCGCAACTCGACGCCTACCTCGCACGCGAAGCGTTTTGGGGTCGCAGCGGAGTGGTCGCTGACCTTTACCTCGGCTACGGCCTCTCAGGCGCCGTTCGACGGTCGCACATCCAGCCACCGCGCGAGCCATGCCCGCTCCCGTTGCTCGCCTGCCGGATTCGCCGCGCCGACGAACCCCTCGCCGCCGCCGACACGTTTGAGATTGGCCCCTGGCAGCGCAGCTGGACTGACGCCGCCTACGCAGCCGCGATCGAACACGTGCGCTCAGCGATCGCCCGCGGCGATGTCTACCAGGTGAATCTCGTGCAGCACCTCTCCGCCGCGTTCTCGGGCGACACGGCCGCCGTCGCAGCAGCGCTCGCGCCCCTCCGCCCGCTCGCCCCCCGGCCGTTCATCACCGATCGCTGGTCGATCATCTCGGGATCACCCGAGCTCTTCCTGCGCCGAACCGGCAAGACTCTCCAGACTAAGCCGATCAAGGGGACCCGGCCAGCAGGCGTCCATGTTGAAGGGCCGAAGGATGCGGCCGAACACACGATGATCGTTGACCTTGAGCGGAACGACCTCTCTCGCGTGTGTGAGCTCGGCACCGTACGCTGGCCAGAACTGATGGTTGAGCACGAACTTGCCGGAGTCACCCACCTCGTCTCGACGGTCGAAGGAGTCGCTCGTGACAACGTCACGCTCGGCGAGACCCTGGCGGCGCTGTTCCCCGGAGGATCGGTCACGGGCGCACCCAAGATCGCGGCGATCGACCTGATCGCGGGGCTTGAACCCGTGGGGCGGGGCGCATCGATGGGTGCTCTCGGCACCGTTTCACCGAACGGCGACTTCGACCTAGCGCTCACGATTCGAACGTTCGCTGTCGCCGACAACATCATCCACTTCTGGGTGGGTGGAGGAATCGTGTGGGACTCCGATCCGGCCGCAGAGATCGAGGAGTCGTGGGTCAAAGCGCGACCGCTGCTCGCGGCGTTGGAGTGTGCGGCATGAGCCCGTTGCTCGCGGCGGCGGTCGGCGGGCGAGGTCTCGTCGATCCTGCCGAGCCGGTGTTCTTTGCGGATGACGAAGCTCTGCTGCGTGGAGCGGCTGCGTTCGAGACGGTGCGCATCAGGGGTGGCATCCCAGTGCTTCTCGACGGTCACGTTGACCGGCTCGTCGGCTCGGCGCTGTCGCTGCGGCTGCCGCCCCCTGAGGGCGCCGCGGATCTCGCGCGCCAGGCAGCGGCCGCCGCTCAGGTCGACGAAGGTGTGGTGCGTCTCTTCTACACCGGCCGCACGCTTGTTGCGACTGTCGCCCCATTGCCACCGGGGCTCGACGCGCTTCGTGCGCGCGGGATCACGGTCGTCACGACGCGTTCGATCGCCTCCGGGTTTCTAACGGGAGTGAAGGCGACGAGCTACGCGGCAAACCTCGCTGCCGTCGCCGACGCGGAGCGGCAGGGCGCAGACGATGCGTTGTTTCTCGACCCGGGCGACATCGTGCTTGAGCTGACGATGGCAAACATCTGGTGGCGCAAGGGCGATGTGCTCTCGACCCCGGCCCGAAGTACGGGTGTGCTGCCGGGTGTCACCCGGGGTGCCGTCATGCGTTGTGCAGCCGACCTGGGCTATCGCGTCCAAGAGGGCGCCTTCACCCTGTCGAACCTGCTGGGGGCCGACGAGGCGTTTACGAGCAGCGCCGTGCGCGAGGTGCTGCCGGTCGTTGCGATCGATGGGCAGGAGCTGCCGCGCGGCGAAGCCGCGTCGCGTGTCCAGACCGCGCTCGAAGCTCTGCGCTAGGAGTACAGTCGTCGCATGGGCCAAAAGGTGCGGCTCGGCGGAATGGCTCTCGGTAACGGGGTGCTTGTGCACGGCCCAACGGCTTGGGCATGTGCCGTTCGTGTGGGCGACGGGACGGTCAAGGTGGCGTCCGGCCGCAAGCAGATGCTCGCCCCGAATATCACGAGCCCGTTCCTGCGTGGGCCTGTGCGGCTCTTCGAGTCGCTTGCGTTCCTGCCGCGGCTCAAGCGAGCTCTGCCGGAGGCGCGGCTGCCGTACGAAAGCACCCGCACAGTTGGTGTGATCGCACTGACGGCAATGATCTCCGGCGGTGTTCGTCGCCTACGCATCAACGCAAGCGTGACGGAGGCTCTCGCGTCGCTTCTTGCCCTGGCTCCCGCACTTGCCTCGCTCCGCGAGGGGGCCCTTGCGAACTACCACGGTGCCGAACACATCGCGATTGGCAGTTACGAGCACGAGCACCGTGCGGCAAAAGAACACGAACGGTGCGGCTCACATTTGATCGGCCCGATGCTGGTGGTGGGAACTGTCGGCAACGTCATTGCGGGGAGGGCGCCTGCTCGCTACCGCTCGGCCGCTCGTGTCGCTGCGTCTGTCGGAGCGGTTGCGGCGTCGACGGAGGTGTTTGCCTGGATGCAGCGTCATGCGGAGTCCCCGCTCGCGCGCGCCCTGGCTCGTCCCGGCCACGAGCTCCAACATCGCGTTGCCACTGCTGAACCGACAGCTGCGCAGCTCGAGGTGGCCGAGGCGGCGCTGCAGGCGTGTCTTGACCTCGAGCACGCTTCCGCCTAGGCGAGGCACCTGGACAGCACGGGTAGCATCGAGCGGGCATGGCAGCCAAGGGCATTCATCACGTGGGCGTCGCAGTCCCCGAACTCGATGAGCTTGTGCGCACGTGGGAGACGCTCCTTGGTGCGACGGTCGAGCATCGGGAGACGGTCGAGGATCAGGGTGTCGAGGCGGTTTCGATCCGTGTCGGCACGAGCAGGATCGAGCTTCTTCGCCCACTCGGCCCTGACACGCCGGTCGGCAAGTTCCTCGCAAAGCGCGGTCCGGGCATGCATCACGTCGCATTTGAGGTCGACGACGTCGCAGCCGAACTGGCCCGTGTTGCCGCTCAGGGAGCCACATTGATCGACACCGCACCCCGGGTTGGACTGTTCGGAATGCAGGTCGCGTTCATCCACCCCGACACGACGGGCGGCGTCCTGGCAGAGTTTGTGTCTCATGGCGAATAAGAATCAGTCAGAACGCGTCCGGCTCGAGCTCTCGTTCGAAGGTGGATTTGGCTTGGCAATTGCCGTTTCGGCCGATGTTGCGGAGAAGCTCGCTGCAGCCGTTGGCGATAGCGATGCCACGTCGATCTCGTTTGAGGCCGAGGACGGCAGCTACACGATGGCCACAAAGAAGATCGTCTTCATCAAGCGGCACGCTCGCGAGAGCCGCGTCGGCTTCGGCTCCTAGAGACTCGTGGCCCTCGAGGTTGGCATTGTCGGGCTGCCCGGCGCCGGTAAGACAACGCTCTTCACTGCGCTAACCAAAGCGGCGGGTGGCGAGTACGGCAAGACGAATGTTGGCGTCGCCCAGATCGCCGACGATCGCACAGACCAGCTCGCGGTCGTTGTGAAGGCGCGCAAGATCACCCAGGCGACGATCCGAGTGCAGGACGTTCCCGGTACGGGTCCGGCGTTGCTCGGCAACCTTCGCCAGGTCGACGCGCTCCTTGTCGTGCTTGACGGGTTCTCGGCGGGCGCCGATCCGGCTGGCGACCTTGAGAACTTGAAGCTCGAACTGCTCGTCGCCGACCGTGACCATGTTGAGCGGCGGCTTGAGCGGGTGGAGAAGCAGGCGAAGTCGGGTGATGCGAAAGTCCGGGCGGAGCTTGACGAGCTCAAGAAGGTGCTGGCGTTTGTCGAGGCGGGGACGCCACTTTCGGAATACCCCGATGAGTTGCCTGCCGACATTGAGCCACTCACAACGAAGCCGTTGATCGCTGTCGAGAACGGCCCGAACGGCATCGACTTGGCGCTTGAAATCGAGCTCGCCGATCTCTCCCCCGAGGAGGCGGAAGAGTTTCGTGGCAGCCCCACGTCCGCGCTTGACGAGGTTGTGCGGCGCCTACGTGACGCGCTTGATCTGGTCACGTTCTTCACGGCAGGCGAGCAGGACACGCGCGCGTGGACGCTGCGACGTGGCGAGACCGCTCTTGACGCTGCTGCGTCGATCCACACTGACATTGCACGAGGGTTCATCCGCGCCGAGGTGTTCGGGTGGCAGGAGCTCGTCGAGGCCGGCTCTGCAGCCGAGGTTTCCAAGCGCGGCCAGCATCGCCTTGAAGGCAAGACGTACGTGGTTCAGGACGGTGACGTTCTGAACGTGCGCTTCAACGTCTAGCCCGCCCGCTGCCAGAACATACGGCGGCTAGGTCGAGATCAGACCGATGCCAACGAGGGTGAGCACGACACCACCCTGTTGCATCCGTGAGATGCGCTCGTGGAGAAACACGGCGGCCAACCCGACGGTGATCACCGGGTAGAGCGACGCCATGACGCTTGTGAGGCTTACGAGTCCCCGGCCGGCAGCGGCGGCAAACAGGATGTTTCCAAGCGTGTCGCCGACACCGACGAGCGCGACTATCCACACGACGCGACGCGGCAGGCGCAGTGTGGGCCGACGGGCCGCAACTGCGACGCTGACGAAGCCGACTGACGCGAAGCGAAAGAGCAGCGCGCCCCACCACGGGTCGGCGGCACCTGCGGCGTGCATCGGCGGGAAGTAGAAGCCGAAGCCCACTGCCGCCAGGACCGCAAGGCCGACCCCTGCTGCTGCGGCACGCTTGCCGTCCTGCTGCTCCATCGACGCGAACGCGACGCCAACGATCGCGGCTCCAATTCCCACGAGCTGACCAACGGAGGGATCGTCGCCACGAGCGATTCCGTAGATGACGGGGACAATCGCTGATGCGCCCGCAATGGGGGCGACGACGGAGATCGTTCCGGTCGCGATCCCCTGGTAGTAGCCAACGAGCCCGATCGTGGCGGAGAGCGCAGCCAGCACCGCCCAGCCGATCGCACCGCTGCGCGGGCCGCCACCGTGAATCGCGACTACCACGGTGACAAACAGGAGGCCCGAGCATTGGCCCCACAACATGATGCGAAGGGTTCCCCACGTCCGCCCGAGCCACGGCCCGACGAAATCGGCGACGCCCCAGGTCAGGCTCGCGCCGAGCGCGAGAAGGAGCGCGGTCATTCGACCGGGCGGGTGGCGGCGGCCGCGTCGAGCTGGTTTGCGTGGTAGAGAACGGCCGCTTCTGCGGTGCGTGCGGAACGGCCGTCGTGATGCACAGCGATGCAGTGCAGCAGCTCGGCGAGCTGCGCGGGGGTCAGACCTTCGGCCCGTTCTTCAACAAGTCGCAGGCCGAGGTGCACGTGTCCGAGGAGGCGGCCTTCGCTTGTCTGGGTGAACGCAGGGCCACGGGTCAGCTCGCGCGTGCGGCCGACGTCGTGGAGGATCGCGGCGGCAAGAACGAGGTCTGCGCGCAGGCGAGGGTGCAGCTGGCAGGTTTCGCGGCAGAGGGTGGCGACCCCGACCGTGTGCTCTTGCAGCCCGCCCGCGTAGGAGTGGTGGCCGTCGGCCGTCGCGGGAAACGCAGCGAGGTCGGCAACGGCAAGGACGTTTCGGACGGTTGCCGCAAGACCTTCGTGGTGCACTTCTGCGACGAGGAACTCGAGGAAGCCAGCGAGCTCGTCACGGTCGCGTCGGGCAGCCGGGGTCAAGCTTTGCGGGTCGACGTCGGTGCTCTCGAGCGTGCGCACGTCGAGCTGCAGCTTGTCGCGGAACTTCTCGACCTTGCCGAGTACGCGCACCGCGTCGCCTTCAGCGAAGCGTCCATCGAGGAGCTCGACGTCTTTCCACACGCGAGCTTCGATTCGACCTGAGGAATCGACGAGTTCGAGCGCGAGGTACGGCTCGCCGCCCTTCGTTTTCAGCTTGCGCTTACTGGCGACGGCAAACACGCCTTCAACAACTCGGTCTTCCGCGAGATCGGCGATCACGAGCCGAGTCTACTGCGGCGCCCGGTGGGGACACGCCGCGCTAGTGCAGTGCGAAGAACGGGCCTTTGATCGCGCTGCCGTCCCAGAAGAGCTGAAGGGTGGCGGCGTCGTCAGCGGGCACCTGGAAGCAAAGGTTGCCTGTGACCGTCGTGTCGCCCGCAAGGGTTGAGCCGGAGCCGAGATCGTTCGGGATCAGGCCGCAGCCGGGCTTCGCCCACACGTACGACACGTTGTGGGCGTTGCCGACCGCCTTGATGTTCGTGAAGTCGGTGAAGCCGCGGTCGAAGCCGCCTGCACCTCCCTCGTACCCGAAGTAGGTGGCAGTGAGGCTCACGAGCACGTCAACCATTCCGGCGGGCGGTGCCGTGTTCTTTGCGCTGAAGGCTGAGATCGCGGGCCAGGCGTTGAGGTTGGCGGTCTGGAACTGCAGCTTCCACGTTCCCGTCGAAAGCAGGACGGTCTGCCCGAGCGGGTAGGGCTTCGCGCGTGTTGCGCCGACCGTGTTCGACGCGAGCGACGCCAACTTGATCGTCGCGGGGCAGACGATTCGGGTGAGCGTGGTGCCTGTCTTCGCGTAACACGTCGTTGGTGTTGCGGCTTTGACGTTGCCGGCGGTCGCCACGAGCGCGCAGGCGACGATCGAGAGGGCAGGGAGTGTGGTGACGCGACGCATTCGCTCAGAGTAGACGGTTCGTGACCAGGACTGCCGCTCTCCTCGGTACGCTCAGGAGGTGCCATCTGTGAGGCCCTTCCGCGCGCTTCGTTTCGACACCACTAAGGCTGGCGAGCTCGATTCGCTGATCGCGCCGCCGTACGACGTGATCGATGAGCCGCTGCGCCAGGAGTACCTTGCCCGGAGTCTGCACAACGTTGTGCATCTCACGTTGCCGGAGAGCGAAGCGGCGGCAGCGGCGGCCCTCAAGGATTGGCGAGCTGAAGGTGTGCTGGCGCTTGAAGAGCCCGCGATCTGGTGGGTGGCACAGGATTACGTCGGTCCCGACGGTGTCGCTCGTACGCGTGAAGGTATCGCCGGGTCGGTCGAGGCGACGCCCTATTCGGCAGGCAACGTGCTGCCCCACGAGCGCACCCATGCTGGCCCGAAGGAGGGCCGCCTCCGTCTCCTCCGCGAAGTTCGCACCCAACTTGAGCCGATCTTTCTGCTCTACGACGCCGACCCGCCGGTCGAGCGCCCCACAGGAATGCCCGACATGGATGTCGAGGACGGTGGTGTGCGGACGCGCCTGTGGAAGATCACGGGCGTTGGTGAGCTCGAGATCGACACGCCGTTCTTGATCGCCGACGGCCATCACCGATACGAGACGGCTGTGGCGTTCCGTGAGGAAGACCCGAGCGCGACGCACACCTACGCGATCCTCGTCTCGTCACGGTCGCCGGGACTTGAGATCTTTCCGACTCATCGCATCGTTCCCGCCCTGACCGAGGAGCCGCCGGCGGAGCAGACTGACGGCTGGGATCAGACGGGGCTTGCGTTGTATCGCAATGGCACCTACTCCTCGGTGCCGGTGATCGACGAGCTCGATGTGCAGACGGTGGAGCGCTACTGCGGCAAGGTTGGCTACACGCCCTATGCGAATGAGGCCGTCGCGGCGGTCGATCGCGGCGAGGCAGAGGCGGCCTTCCTTGTGCGGCCGACGACGGTTGAACAGGTCGCAACGTTTGCCCACCGCGGCGACGTGATGCCGCAGAAGTCGACGTTCTTCTATCCGAAACTCACGTCGGGCCTGCTCTTCCACCCGATCGGCGAGGTGTCGTGAGCGAGTTCGACGCGGCGCCCTGGCTTGACCTGTGTCGCGCCGCCGTCGTTGAGATCGAAGGGATCCTTACGGCGATGCCGGGCCGCGATGAGCGGGAGCGGCCGATCGGCGAAGGCAAAGGTGGCGACATCACGGTCGCGATCGACGAGGCAACCGAGAACGCGATCATCCGCCGCCTAGACGGGCTCGATGTCGCGATCGTGTCGGAGGAGGTCGGGATCGTCGGCGACGGACGCTGGACGGTTGTGATCGACCCGATTGATGGCTCGCAGAACTGCGAGCGTGGAATCCCATACTTCTGCATGTCGCTCGCTGTCGCCGAGGGGAAGACGATGGACGACGTCCTATTCGGGTTCGTCTACGACTTTGGCTCGCGCGAGGAATGGGTTGCGATCAAGGGTGGTGGAGCGACGCTGAACGGCGGGCCAATTCTCGATCTGCCAAAGGATCACCTGCAGTTCTTGTCGATCGAGGCGACGAAGGGGACACTTGTTCTTGAGCACCTGCCCGCACTCGCGCCGATCACCGATCGCGTCCGCATCATGGGTGCCCAGGCGTTGACCTACTGCCATCTCTCGGCGGGTCGTACCGACGGCGTTGTCTGCCTGAAGCCGTCGCGGCCGGTCGATATCGCGGCGGCCCAGCTGATCGTCCGGGAGCGCGGGTGCACGATGCTGCTTGCCGACGGCGGCGTGTTCGGCGAACATCCGCTCGATCTGAAGGCCCGCTCGCGTGTTGTTGCTGCGGGTACGCCAGAGCTTGCGGCGCAACTTGCCGCCGCGATCAACGCCTAGAGAGCTGCGACGAAGCGTCGGCTCTAACGGAGCGCCCACCACGGTGCTTTCGCACCGAAGGCGTTCCAGTACAGCGCAAGCGAGTTCGCGACCGACGAGGGCACCTGAAAACACAGGTTGCCTGTGAGCACACCACCGTTGAAGTAGTCGCCGGCGGCACCGGCATCGTTTGGCACGATGCCGCAGGCCGACGGGGAGGCGCCATAGCTCGCGCCCTTCGTTGTGGCGACAGCGAAGTTCGAGACAAGGTCGAAGCCGGCGCCTGTGTCGGGCCCGTTGTACGTCGCGGTGATCGTCACCAGCACGTCGACGTATCCAGCTCGGGGCGCCTTGTTCGTTGCGTTAGCGGCCTGGATCACCGACCACGCGTTGGCGTTCACCGAGGTGACGGCGACCTTCCAGGCGAACCCGGCGGTGTACCCGGCGGTGCCGAGCTTGAAGGGGTTGTTTCGCGTCTGGCCCTGTGTCTTCGCGGTCACGGACTTGCTTGGCACGACCGGCGTGGGGCAGAGGATCTCGACGAGCTTCCCGCCGAGCTTCTCGTAACAGGTGACAGAGTGCGCCGCTGAAGCGGTGCCTGCTGCGGCAAGCGCGAACGCTGCGACGACGCCGAAGAGCGGCGCCTTGATCCCCCCAACCACCTGCTGCCAGCGTAGCCGCATCACCGCAGCGACCACCAGGGAGCCTTTGTTGCACCCGCGTCCCAGTAGAGCATGAGCGTTGGGATGTCGACCGTGGAGACCTGGTAACAGAGGTTGCCGGTCGCAGACTGATTGGTGGAAAGGTCGCCCGATGGGCCGACGTCGTTGGGCAGAACAGGCCCGCAGGAGTTGCGCACAGAGGAGTAGCCGACGTTCCGCGATTGGCCGACGGCGCGGAGTGCGGCACTGACCGCCTGGGCGGCACCGGTTTCGAAACCGGTGTAGGTGATCGTGACGTTGATCATCACGTCAGTCATCCCGGCGGGCGGGGCCGCATTACGTGAGCTTGCTGCCTGGATGGTCGCGGCAGCGTCGAGCGACACCGAGTTGATCGTGATGCGGAAGGCGCCTGCGGTGCCGGTGGCACCAAGGGCGTTGGCGGTGGCGCGCGTGCCGGCGGGCCGTGCCGCCTGGGTCGCTGCGGTCATCGCAAGCTTGATCGGTGCCGGGCAGACGATCTGGAAGAGCTTTCCACCATCCTTGGCCCAGCAGGTGGTTGTGTCTCGCGTCGTTCCGGCTGCACTCACCGCGAATGCGGCGGCCAGGGCCGAGACAAGTCCGATCGTGAGTAGGCGCCGCATGTCGCGACAGGGTAGACGGCGATCTCGGGAGTTGCTGCGCAACCGCTCACACCCACGAAGCCGGACGGTCAGCGAGGACGATTGAGCTACCCTCAGACGACGGTGACCCTGACGCGCCCCCAGATCGACGAGGCTCTCTCGCGGGTTATCGACCCTGAGCTTCGCAAGCCAGTGACGGAGCTCGACATGGTGCGCGACGTGCGTATCGACGGCGGCGACGTGGCCGTCAAGATCGCCCTCACCGTGGCAGGTTGTCCACTGCGGTCGAGCTTCCAGGATCAGGTTGCGCGCGAGGTCGGTGGCATCCCGGGTGTCGCATCGGTGTCGCTCGAGTTCGACGTGATGACACCCGACGAGCGCGCCGCGCTCACAACGAAGCTTCGAGGCGGTCGTCCCGCTGACGACAAGTCGATCCAGCTCGACCCCGCGACCCGCGTGATCGCTGTGGCCTCGGGCAAGGGCGGAGTTGGGAAGTCGACCGTCACGGTGAATCTCGCTGCGGCGCTTGCCTCGCTTGGCCGTAGGGTCGGAGTGCTCGACGCCGATGTCTACGGGCACTCGATCCCGCACATGCTCGGGATCCGTCAGAAGCCGGTGCTCGTCGACAAGCTGATGATTCCGCCGGTCAAGCACGACCTGAAATTGATGTCGATCGGGTTCTTCCTCGACGACAACGAACCGGTGATGTGGCGAGGACCGATGTTGCATCGTGCGCTTGAGCAGTTCCTTCAGGATGTCCACTGGGGCGAGCTCGATGCGCTCGTCGTCGACATGCCACCCGGAACGGGCGACGTCTCGATCTCGCTTGCGCAGCTCTTGCCGCGTGCAGAAGCAGTTGTTGTGACGACACCGCAGCCGCTCGCGCAGGAGGTTGCGATCCGCGCGGCATCGATGGCGCGGAAGACGGGCATGTCGGTGCTTGGCGTTGTCGAGAACATGACGTCGGAGGTCTTCGGTTCGGGTGGCGGCGATCGTCTCGCTGCCGAACTTGGGGTGTCGCTTCTCGGGCGAGTCCCGCTCGCAGCCGATTTGCGGGAGAGTGGCGACGACGGCACGCCGCTCGTGCTCTCGCATCCCGATTCCGAAGCGGCACAGGCGATCTTTGAGCTTGCACGCACGATCGATGCGAAGCGCCCGGCCGGTGGTTTCACTAAGTCGCTCCCGCTCGTCTCGTAGTCGCAGCCCGGCGCCAGCCGGAATCTGCTGATTCAGATTCGGCCTGTTCCCCTATCGGGTGTGCGGTGAATCCCTGAGGCCTCGGCGGCGTTGTCCACGCAGACTCGCGGTATGGCGAACGTTGGGAGTACCCGCCATCACCATTCCGCGCCCACCCAGGAGGGACAACCATGAAGAGAATTTTGGAACTCGGCGGCCTTATTTCCGGGGTCGTTTTGATCGTGTTCGGTGTTGCAGTCATCGCGCTTGGTGTGCAGGGTCGGGGGACTGTCACAGACAAGCTGAAGGCTGAGCAGATCGTTGGTTCACCGGACATGAGTCCGGCGGCAATCAAAGATGAGGCGGCGAAGGCTGGCTTGACCGGCATCACGTTGCCGACGTGCGACGTCGCCAATGTCGCTGTCACAAACGGCGCTCGCGCGAAGTGTTTCGCCGACTACATGCGCATCCACGCCCTTGAAGCGACGGGCGGCCAGACCTACGCCCAGATGCCACGCTTCGCATCGACAGACGGTAAGGGAACGAATGACGCTACGAAGGCGGTCAAGAACGCAAGTGGCGGTCCGGCCGACAACCCTGTCCGGAACGTATGGATCACAGAGACGGCGCTCGCAACAGCGCTTGACGTGAGCTTCATGGCGTCGCAGCTCGCGCTCTTCTCGATCGTCGTCGGTGTCGCCCTCCTCCTTGTCGGAGTCGGGTTCATCATCCTCGACAACGTGGCGCTGCACCGGAAGGCGTAGCCGCCAAACAGGTTGACGCCTGCGAGCCCGGCCCCTTCGTCGAATTAGGCGGGGAAGCCGGGCTCGCGGCGTAGTGCGTCGAAGTCTGGATCGGTCTTCGCAAACGCCGCGTACTTCGCGTCGGTCTCGATCGAGGTGCGCAGGTGGACAAGCGCCGACGCGTATTCACCTGCGAGTGCCTCTGCGCAGGCGAGGTTGTAGAGGATCGCCGGATTGCCAGGGTGGTGGGCGAGGCCGTCAAGCAGAATCGCCTCCGCCTCCTTGGCGCGTCCTGCCTTGAGGAGCGGGGTCGAGGCAAACGTGTACTCCCACGGGGAGACCTCGTACGCCTTCCCGGCGGCGCCACCGACAGCGAGCACGGCGGTGTCCGCCTGCTCGGCAATCGCAACCCGCTTCAATGCCGGATCTCGGATGAAGATGAGGGTTCCTGCGGGTGCCTCGATTGTGTCGCCATCGATCGTGAAGGTGGCGTGGCCGCGGAGCACGACGTACAGCTCCTCGTGCCCTCCCGCTCCACCAGGCCCGAGCTCGTCGTGTTCTTCAACGACGTGCCCGCCGGGGTGATCGACGGTGTATGCGTTGACACCGAACGCGCGCACATCGAAGCGACGGCGAACGGGTCGCCATTCGAGGCCCTCGGCAACAGGAATCTTGTCGAGATCGTCGAGGCGTGTGACGTCGTATCCGCTCATCGTTGTCGGAGCTCCTTGAGCACGACAGGGTCGATGTGTGCGACTCCGTCGATCCGCTCTTCGAGGTTTTCGGTTCCTGCCCACCGTGCAAATGCGTCAGCAAGCGTTCCGTCGTAGCCGAGTGCGCCGAGCCGATCGGTCAGCTCGCGTGCCAGCTCGTCATCGACGGTGAGCCACTCCGTGCGCGGTGTCTCGCCAAAAAGGAGCTGGTGCTGGTCGTACAGCCGGCGGAGCTCTGCGATCGGGGTTCGATGGTCGTCGACACGCAGGTCAATGAGGACGTCGGAGAGGCCGCCATAGCCGCCGTCGCGCTGAACGACGAGGAGTGCCGCCGACTGTTGCCCGCGCCGATCACCGCCCGCGTCTTGGGCCGCCGTGAGTGCGCCGATCAGTCGTTCGGCGAGCGGTGCGCCTGCCGATCCCTCGTACGCCATTGCCATCGCATCGATCGTGTCGCCCGAGACCAGGATGTTCCCCTGGGCCGCGTAGCCGTCGCCTGTGCGCCCGCCAGCCCATTCGAGGCAGCCGAGCCCGGTATAGGTCGCAGCGCGGCCCTGCGCGTCGACAACGCCGAGCTGACGTTGGTCGCGACCAGCGTCAGCTCGTGTGAGGTGCTCAACGACCTCGGAGGCTGAGAGCCCAGAGGCGAGCAGCGCGAGTCCGTCTGGCCCGTAGGCCGGGTTCGCATAGGACTGGGTTGCCAACGCGCCGACATCGGCGCGACCCCATGGCACAACTGAGCCCACGGCAAGGAATTTCGATTGCGTCGCAACACCCCACTGGCGTGAGGCATCGTCGTAGGCGACGAGCGAGTAGGTCATCCGATCCCGACGGCGTCACCCGGCTGGAGCATCGCAACCTCAGCTTCGGTGAGCGCCTGGAGCTGCTCGGGGGTGCCGGTGAGCAACGGGAACGTCCCCCAGTGGCACGGGACGCACACGGGGTTGTTCAGCATGTCGAGGGCGATCGCGGCCTCGGCCGGACTCATCGTGAAGTAGTCGCCGATCGGGAGGCACGCAACGGAGGGCTCGTAGACGTGGCGAATCAGCTGCATGTCTCCAAACAGACTTGTGTCGCCCGCGAAGTACACCGTCATCCCGGACTCCAACGTGACGACGATCCCGCACGCCTCGCCGAGGTACTCGCCCGTGTCGGAGCTCGACGAGTGATACGCGTTCGTCAAGGAGAAGCGGACGCCGTCGATCGTTGTCGACCCGCCCTTGTTGAGACCTGGCATCGGCCCGACGTTCGCGCCCTGCCGCCCGAGCCATGCCTTTAGCTCCACCTGGCAGATGATCGGCGCGTCGGGGAACCGCTTCGATAGCTCGACGGCGTCACCCACATGGTCGCCATGACCATGGGTGATCGCGATGAAGTCGACGCGCTCCGGCGTCTTCTCGTGCTCGGGGGTCTTAGGGTTGTGCGTGAGAAACGGGTCGATGTAGATGTGCTTCCCGGTATCGGTTTCGAGCCGGAACGCAGAATGGCCGAGCCAAATCAATGACGCCACGTGGCCTCCTCAGATGTCTGAAAATTCGTGAGGAGCATAGAAGGACCGTCCGGTTCGGCAGCGAATCTGTAACACGACCGTGACACGTCGACTCCTTCCCGTGGTACTCGCACTCGCCGCAGTCTCTGCGGATACACGCGGCTCCCACGGAATCGCACGCGACCTGCTTCTCGCTGCGGTGCCGTTCGCGTCGGTGTCGGCGATCGTCGCGTTCGGAGCATCACTCGATCGACGCGAGGACGTCATCGTCGGCTTCCGGGCGCTCTGCTGGCTGGCGATCGTCGTGCTGCTCGTTGTCTCGTGTGCGATGCGCAGTAGCGCACTCTCAGGCGTGCCGCCTCTTGCGGTGACCTCGCTCTTTGCCACGCTCGGCGTGTTCGTCGTGATGGCGGTCGTCACTGTCGCGCCGTATCTGCGGCGTCTCAGCGACCTTCGCCCCGCGAAGCCGTAGCTCGCTCGGCGACCGTCAGGTCGTCGCGGCCGCAAGCACCGTAAACGGTATTCGCGCCACGGGCTCGTCGTTGATCTCGAGCTCCCACCGGTAGCCACCAACAGGCAGACGGAGCCCGTTGAACGTGATTGCAATCGGCACGTCGATGTCGGTGCCCTGTTTGACGGTGTCGGGTCTGCTGACATCCATCTGACCGACGGCCTGAATGCCGTCGCCCTCGGGGTTCTCGACGAGTTCACCGTCGAGGTTCATGAGCGCAAGCTTGAACGAATGCTGCCCTGGTGTCTCATCCCACGGCACTCCAAGCTTGATTGCCAGCGCAAGGTTGAGGGGTGTGTCGGCAGCAGCGACCTGCGACCAGCCACCTCCAAGGATGTAGAGCTTGCCGTCGGCCTCAGTGGCGGCGTCGCACAGCAGCATGGTCACGTTCATCATCGCTCGTCCTTTTCGGTGGGATAGGGACCGTAGCGGGTACGCGAACCCCGCCGCTAGAACGGCAGGGCGCGCGAAGCGGCATGTGCAGCGTCAATCAACGGCTGCACGGCGAAGAACGAGCCGACGGTGACCACAAGGCACGCGGCGACGCCAATCGACAGCGCAACCTCGCGCGAGGGCGCGCCCCCGACGGGTGCGAGTGCCAGCTCGACGCTGTCGCGCAGGAACATCGAGCGGACGATCGCGAGGTAGTACACCGCGGAAACCATCGTTGCGACAACGCCGACGACGATCAACCACCACCAGCCGTGCTGGTAGACGGCCGAGAAGACGTAGATCTTGCCCCAGAAGCCGCCCGTCAATGGGAAGCCGAGGAAGCCGAGCATGAAGACCCACATCGCGACGCCGAGGAAGGGACGATCCCACCCGAACCCGGCGAGGTTCTCAAGCGTTACCGGTGCGCCAAGCTCGCGTTCGCGGGCGGCGACGACCGCGAACGCGCCGAGCGACATTGCACAGTAGGGGATCAGGTAGTACATGAGCGACCGCGCACCAAGCGTGTTCGCGGCGGCGATGGCAAACAGCATGAACCCTGCGTGCGAGACCGACGAGTACGCGAGCAGGCGCTTGACGTTGCGCTGTGCGAGCGCGGCGATGTTGCCGACAACGAGCGATGCGATGGCGATGCCGGCAAGCGCCCACGTCCAGAGATGCTGTTCAGACGGGAACGCCGTAACAAGGATTCGCGCGGTAACGACGAGAGCGCCCACCTTGGTCGCAGCAGCCATGAAGGCAGTGACTGGGGTTGGAGCACCTTGGTACACGTCAGGCGTCCACATGTGGAACGGGGCAGCCGACGTCTTGAAGGCAAGCCCAACGATCACCATCGCGAGGCCACCAACGAGCAGACCGCTGTGCGCGTGCGTTCCCGCCGCGATCTGATCGAACCCAAGCGAGCCGGTCGCCCCGTAGACGAGGGCCGATCCGAAGAGCAACGTCGCTGATCCGATGGCACCGATGATGAGGTACTTCAGGCCGGCCTCAAGCGAGCCGACAAGGTGGATGTCGATGGCGCACAGCACGTACAGCGCGATCGAGAACCACTCAAGGCCGAGGAACAGCGTCATCAGATTCGACGCAGAAACGAAGAACACGAGGCCGGCGCCTGCAGCGGTCAGCAGCGCGTAGTACTCGCCCACATGCTCCTCACGCCACCGTTCGCCGTAGGAGATCAGCACGGCGACGAGGCCACAGCCGGCAATCAGCACCTGCGCGAGTCCCGTCCAGCGGTCGCGGAAGATCGCATCAGCCACAATCGCGGCGCCATGGGCGCTCTTGTCGGTCAGTGCGATAGCGAAGACGAGCGCGGTAAGGAACGCCGCGCCTGCGATCGTCGCTGCGAGAGGCTTACGCGTCCGCTTCGGAGCGAGCACCGAAACGAGGAGCAGCAGCCCGGATGCACCAATCAGCGCCAGGGTCGGCGAGAGCGCAAACCAATCGACGTGCGGCTTGTTGATCACTTGGCCACCGCCTGGAAGGCTGCCTGGATTCCGGCAACGAGGCCGCCATGACCGAACGAGTGCCCGGTGATCGCGTCGGGCCAAGCCGAAAGCACAAGCAGCAGCAGGATCAGGGGAACGATGATCGCGAGCTCGGCACGGCGAAGGTCAAGCGCAGCGTCGCTGACGGCAGAACCCTGCTCGCGGTGCAGGACAGCCGAGATCAGCCGTAGCGAGTACATCGCACCGAGCACGATTGCGATTGCGCCGACGGCGGCCCATCCCCAGCCGTGTTGGAAGACGCCAGCGAGGATCAAGAACTCGCCGGCAAATGCGCTTGAGAGCGGCACTGCGAGCGCCATCATCCCGACGATCATCAGCACGGTTGCGAGGGCGGGGCGGCCCTTGGCCATGCCGCCAAGCAGCGCGAACTCGCCCGTTGCGGTGCGCCGCTCGACCATCCCTGCGAGCAGGAAGAGCGACACAGAGATCAGACCGTGGTTCACCATCTGCAGCACCGCACCGTCGTAGCCAAGCTCGTTCGTGGCGAAGAGACCGAGCGTGATCAACCCCATCTGGCCAAGCGACGAGTAGGCGATGACGCCACGGATGTCGGGCGCGCGGAATGCGAGCAGCGAGCCGTACACGAGACCGATCGTGGCGAGCGCGAGGATCAACGTGCGGAAGTGGTGAGCAGGCTCCGGGAACTGGGCGATCGCGATGCGCAGGAAGCCGTAGGCGGCGGCCTTCGAGATGACGCCGGAGAGGAGCGCTGCAACCTCGGGTGGCGACTCGCGGTAGGCGTCGGGCAGCCAGCCGTGGAACGGGAAGAGCGGTGCCTTGACGGCGAACGCGATCGCGAAGCCAAGGAACAGCCAGCGGTTGCCGCTCGTCATCGCTTGGGTGAGATCGAACGTGTTCTGCTGGAGGCCGTAGACGATGATCGCTGCGAGCATCAGGAGCGAGCCGGCCACCGTGTAGACGACGAACTTGATCGTCGCACCGAGTCGGCCGGCGCCACCCCAGACGCCGATCAGCACGTACAGCGGAATCAGCATCGCTTCAAAGAACGCGTAGAAGAGCAGCAGATCCTGGGCGGCGAAGACACCGACGACTGAGCCTGTGAGGAAGAGCATCAGCCCGAAATAGGCGCGTGCGCGTTCGCGGCCGGCCCACCACGCGTAGGCGGTGGCTGCGGCTCCTGCGATCACCGTGAGGCCGATCAGCCACAGCGAGAAGCCGAACTGGCCGACGTGGTAGCTCGACCCGAGATCGCGGAACCAGGCGTGCTGCTGTTCGAACTGCAAGTCGCCGGTTGCGAAGTTGAACCGCTCGACGGCGATCACCCAGAGGGCGACCTCAAGCAGCGCGACGAGCGTGGCGACTGCCCCCGCCATGTGCTTCGAGAACGGGGTCAGCCAGACGAGCGCCGCTCCCACCATCGGTAGGAAGATCAGGAAGGTTGTCAGCCAGGTGTTCACTTGGTCACCAGGAAGATGACGGTGAGGACGGCAAGGCCGGTCGTCAACGCGAACGCGTAGGAGCGAACGAGCCCGTTCTGGACGCGCGCGAGTTCGACCGAGCCGATCCGGAAGCCTCGCGTGAGCTCGTTGATCGACCCGAAGACGAGAGGCACCTCAACCAGCCGACGCAGGAGCGCCGAGGCCGCGACTGCCGGGCGATAGAAGATCGCGTCGTACAGCTCGTCCCACCAGAACTTCGCCTCGAAGGCGGCGACAGGCTGCGGGACAGGGCGGGTCTTCGCGCCAAACATTGTCCAGGCGACGTAGATCCCGAGGAGGCCGAGTGCAACCGTGCCGGCCGAAGCGATGAACTCCTGAGTGTTGGTCGCCTCGGCGAACGACGGCGCGATCGGTTCAAGCCACCGGGTGAGCGGATGCCAGACAGGGGCGAACTGCACGAGTCCACCGACGGCGGCGAGCACGCCGAGGATCGTCACCGGCCACACCATCGAGAGCGGACCTTCGAGGCGGCCGTGCGGCTCGTGGAGGTGCTCCTTCGCAAACGCGCTCTGCTCGCCGTGGAAGACGATGAAGTAGAGGCGGAAGGTGTAGACGCCGGTCAGGAACGCGCCGATCAGACAGGCGCCAAAGAGGAAGAGGCCGAATGTCCCGCGATCGAGGGTCGAGGCGATGATCGCGTCCTTCGAGAAGAATCCGGAGAACGGCGGCACGCCAACCAGTGCGAGCGAACCGATGAGGAAGACGGTGCGCGTGTGCGGGAGCTTCTTGCCGAGCCCACCCATCTTGCGGATGTCCTGCTCATCGTGGAGCGCGTGGATGATGATGCCGGCCGCGAGGAAGAGCAGGGCCTTGAAGAACGCGTGCGTCATCAGGTGGAACATCCCGTTGACGTACGAGCCTGCTGCGGCGCCCACGAACATGTAGCCGATCTGCGACATCGTCGAGTAGGCGATGACGCGCTTGATGTCGGTCTGCACGAGCGCGATCAGGCCGGCCATCACGAGCGTGACTGCGCCGAGGCCGGCCGCAAGGTTTTCGACGGCCTTCGCGTTCTCAAAGAGCGGATGGCAGCGGACGATCAGGTAGACGCCTGCGGTCACCATCGTTGCCGCGTGGATGAGGGCGCTGACCGGGGTTGGGCCCTCCATTGCGTCGGGCAGCCACGTGTGGAGTGGAATCTGTGCCGACTTTGCGAGCGCACCGCCGAGCAGCCCAAGTGCGATCACCGTTGCGAGTGCCCCACCGCCGGGCGCGTTCTCGAATACGCCCGCGTAGTCGAGGCGGCCAGTGTGCTGCACGAGCAGGAACAACGACATCGCCATGGCCGCGTCACCGAATGCGTTCATAACAAACGCCTTCTTCGCGGCCGCAACGGCGGCGGCGCGGTGCTGGTGGTACCCGATCAGCAGGTAGCTCGAGAGGCCGACCATGCCCCAACCAGCCAGGAGCAGCAACAGGTCGCCGCCCTGCACGAGCAGGAGCATCGAGAAGAGGAAGAGCGACATGTAGGCGAAGAACCTGCGCTCCTCGTCGTCACCATCGATGTAGCCAACCGAGTAGGCCACGATCAGGCTGCCAACGCCTGTGATGATCAACATCATCATGATCGAGAGCTGGTCGGTGAGCAGCGTCAGATTGACGTGGAAGCTGCCTGCCGAAAGCCATGTCCAAGACGTCGTCTGGGCGATGCGCTCCTCGGCGTCCTTCCCAACCATCGTGACGAACGCGGTGATCGCCGCACCGAACGCGACGAGTGCCGCGCCCGTGGCGAGGAAGCCCGCCTGACGGCGCGACAGAAGGTTGCCCGTCAGCGTGATCGCAACCGCAGAAGCGAGCGGGGCGAGGAGTGTGACCCAGGCGGCGGTGTTCATCCGCGCAACGTCCTCAACTTGTCGACGTCAAGCTCGATGTTGCGGCGGCCCATCGCGACGATCAGGCCGAGGCCGACGACGACTTCCGAAGCGGCAACGGCCATCACGGCAATCGCGAAGACCTGGCCGTCGGCGTGGCCGAAGTGCCGGGCGAACGCAATGAGGGCGAGGTTCGCTCCGTTCAGCATGATCTCGACCGAGAGCAAGATGATCAGCGGGCTGCGACGTACGAGGACGCCGATCGCACCGATCGTGAACATCAGCCCAGAGAGGGCGAGGTACCAGCTGACATCAGGCCCGTGCATCGTCCTCCGTCACACGTGCATGCGACCCGAGTACGACGCCACCGACGGCAGCAACAAGCAGCACGATCGATGTCACCTCGAAGGCGATCAGGTGGTTTGTCAGGAAGAGGCGGCCGATCTGCTCCGGTGAGCCAAACGAGCGGGCGATCGGAGCGCTGTGGCTCAACGATCCGCTCGCGGTTGAACCGATCGCAACGATCACCTCGGTGCCGACAGCAGCGGCTGCCAGAACGGCGCCGACGATCTGCCACGACGGCCCGCCAGCCCAGGGGGCCTCATCAGTCTTGTCGCCGAGGTAGGCGATCACGAAGAGGAACATCACCATCACAGCGCCGCCGTACACGAGCACCTGCCCCGCGGCGACAAATTCGCCACCAAGGAGCAGGTACAGCACCGCGAGCGCGGCCAAGTTTCCGATCAGTGCGAGTGCCGAGTAGAACGGGTTGCGGAACGTGACCACACCTACGGCGCTTGCGATACACGCGAACGCGGCGAAGATCCACACGGCCCAGACGAGAATGTTCGACATCAGCTGTGGCTCCGGTAGTACGGGATCGGGGTGTCGTAGAGGCTGCGGTCGGCGACCGGCACCTTCTTCACCGGCTCCTTGAGGAGCATCTCCTTGTCGTAGATCAAGTCGTCACGGTTGTACTCCGAGATCTCGAAGTCGTTGCCGAGCGTGATCGCGTCGAACGGACACGCGAGCTCGCAGTAGCCGCAGAAGATGCAGCGGCTCAGGTTGATCTCGTAGATGCGGGCGTAGCGCTCGCCTGCCGAAACGCGATTCTCTGGTGTGTTCTCGGCGGCAACGACGCGGATGCAGTCCGACGGACACGCCGCCGCACACAGCGAGCAGCCAACGCACTTCTCCAGGCCGTTTGCGTGCACGTGCAGACGGTGACGGCCGCGGAAGCGCGGGTACACCGGGTGCTTGTACTCCGGGTACTGCTGCGTCAGCGGCTTCTTGAAGACCTGCTTCAGCGTGACACCGAAGCCCTTCAGCGTATTTGGGACGACTTGAGCCATTACTTCACCCACACGACGAGGAGGGCCGTGACGAGCGCATTGATCGTCGCGGCAGGGAGCAGAATCTTCCAGCCAAAACGCATCAGCTGGTCGTAGCGAAGGCGCGGCTGTGAGGCGCGCAGCCAGATAAAGGCGTTGACGAGGATCGCAAGCTTGAGGCAGAACCAGATCGGCCCGAACTTGTCGAGCGACGGTACCCACGGGAAGTGCCAGCCGCCGAAGAACAGCGTCACGGCGAGCGACGAGAGCACGATCATGTTGATGTACTCGGCCATCTGGAACAGGCCCCAGCGCATGCCCGAATACTCGGTGTGGTACCCGGCCACGAGCTCGGTATCTGCTTCCGGCAGGTCGAATGGTGGCCGCGACGTTTCGGCGATGCCACCGAGCAGGAACACGCAGAGCCCCACGAACTGCGGGATGAAGAACCACACGGTTGTCTGCTGCTTGTCGACGATGTCGACGAGGTTCAACGACTGCCCCATCAGGACGACGCCGAGGACGCTCAGCGCCAGCGACACCTCGTACGAGACGAGCTGTGCGCAGGTGCGCATCGAGCCGAGGATTGCGTACTTCGAGTCGGAGGCCCACCCGCCGACGATGTAGCCGTAGATGCCGATCGACCCGAGCGCGAAGATCAGGATCAGCGAGATCGGGAGGTTCGAGACGACACCGGGGATGTAGTACCCGTGCACCGTCCAGCCCTTGCCCCACGGGATCACGGCGAACGCGGCCAGCGCCGTGAACGTCGAGAGGATCGGAGCGAGGATGTAGGGGATCTCGTGCGCCGACGCCGGGAAGAAGCTCTCCTTCCGGATCAGCTTCACAAGGTCAGCGATCGGCTGCAGGAGGCCAAAGGGGCCCGCACGATTCGGCCCGAAGCGTCGCTGCATGCGGCCGAGCACCTTGCGCTCAAGCCACGTCGTGTAGGCGAACGCCACCATCACGAGGTTGATGATGACCCCGACCTCGATGAGCGCAACCCACCAGGTCTCCTTGGGATGGGTCACTTACGCACCGCCACAAACTCGGTGAGGTCGCCCTCGGCGTACGTCGAAAGGCGAACCGTGCCTGCGGGAAGGTCACGCACGATGCGCGCCTTGAAGCGGTGGAAGTTGCCGCGCGAATTGACGGTGACCATGTCGCCGTCGATGACTCCACGCTCACGCGCATCGGCCGGGTTCATGCCAACCTCGTGGTCGGCCTTCTGGAACTCGACCTCAGGCACACGATCGACGACCGGGCCGGAGAACAGCGGGCGGTAGCGGATCACACGCAGACCGTCGGCCACCGGAACCTGCACCGGCTTCGGCGCCGGAACCGGTGCACCCTTCTCGGCGGCGGGCGGCAGTGGAGCCTGCTCGCCGATCTCAGCGAACGACACACCGCCGTAGATGCGGCCGGAAATCTCTTCGAATGCGAGCGACGCGTGCGGCGACACTTCGACCTCAAACCGCTCGGCGAGCTTCGAGATCCAGGCGAGCTCGTCGGGGCACGGTGCGATCACCGCGCGGCGCTGGCGCTGCACGCGACCTTCGAGGTTGACGGTGGTGCCGTCGCGCTCGAGGTAGCTCGTTGCCGGCAACACCAGGTCGGCGAGGCCTTCAAATGACTCCTGGAAGAGACCGATACCGATCACGAAGTCGGCTCCTGCGGCGAGCGCACGCACGGCCGGATCGGCTGCAGCGTCGTCGCCTGAAACGATCACAACGCGCGGCTCCTCGTTTGACGCTTCGCCATCGCCCGCTGCGCTCCACGCGTCCGCGACACCGCGACCATTCGGGGTGCGGGGCAGGTAGAACGCCGACTTCGCATCGATGTCTTGTGCGAGCCACGCGGCGTGGGCGGCGTTGTCAGAGATCAGGACGGCGTCCTCAAGCTTCTCCTCGGGGATCTCCGTGAGGATCGTCGCGCCATTACGGCGCGCAGCCTTCACCCAGAGGTCAACGATCGGAGCACGGTCGGCGACGAGGTCGCGCGTGAGGATGACGATCGTCGTCGCGTCGCGGATCGACGAGAGCGGCGCCCGATAGGCGTCGAGTGCGGTCGGGATCTCCTCGGGCAGGACGGCGCCATTCGCGCCAAGCCCCGCACGCAGAAGTCGGCCGAGCGCATAGGCCTGCTCAGTCGACTCGGTGCCGGAGAACGCGGTAACAACCGTGTCGCCACCGGCACGCAGCAGCGTTTCCGCCTGATCGAGCGCGTCATCCCATTCGAGCGGCTCAAACCCGGCCTCGCCCTTCAGCAGCGGAGTCTTGATGCGGTCGGCAGCAGTCAGGTGGCCATAGGTGAAGCGACCCTTGTCACACAGCCAGCCCTCGTCGATCTGAGGATGGTTCCGCGACTGGATCCGCTTGACCTTGCCCTCGCGGGTCGTAGCGCTGATGTTGCAGCCGACCGGGCAGAGACCACACACCGACGGCGACTCCTGGATGTCCCAGGGTCGTGCCTCGAAGCGGTACTGCGTCGAGGTGAGCGCTCCAACGGGGCAGAGCTCAACGACATTGCCGGAGAAGCGCGAGCGGTAGGGCTGATCCTCGAACGTGCCGATCACCGTGTTGGCACCACGGTTGAGCGGCACCAGGTCGTTGTCTTCGGAGACCGACTCCGAGAACCGGGTGCAGCGGTAACAGAGGATGCACCGCTCCCGGTCGAGGGCGATCGTCGGGGACAGCGGAATCGGCTTCTCCTGCGTTCGCTTGTCGAACGTCATCCGCGTATTGCCGGGCCCGTACCGGAACGTCAGATCCTGCAGCGGACACTCGCCACCCTTGTCGCACACCGGGCAGTCGAGCGGATGGTTGACGAGGATGAACTCCAACGTCGAGTTCTGGCCTTCGCTCGCGAGCGGCGACGTGCGCGCGGTGCGAACAACCATGCCCTCCTGCGCCGTCAGAGTGCAGCCCGCCTGAAGCTTCGGCATCCCTTCGATCTCAACGAGGCACATGCGGCAGGCGCCAACCGGCGGCCCAAGGCGGGGCTCGTAACAGAAGACGGGAATCTCGATTCCCGCCGCCTGAGCTGTCTCAACGAGACCAGTGCCCTTCGGCACGGTGACCGTGCGCTCATCGATCGTCAATGTGACGTGGTCGGTCATGCGGGCACGAGCTCCGATGCGTGGTCGTGGATGTGCTGGGCAACCGGTGCGAGCACGCCATCGAGCGGCGAGTGATCGCCACACGGGCAGGCACCACCGTCAAGGTGTGCAACGAACTCGTCGCGGAACTTGGCGACGTAGCTCGCGATCGCCATGGCGGCAGTGTCGCCAAGCGGGCAGAGACACTTGCCGTTGATCCGATCGCAGACAGAGAGGAGCAGATCGAGTTCGCGCTCGGTGGCCTCGCCCGCCTCGAGCTTGCGGAGAATCTGCGTCATCCACCGGGTTCCCTCACGGCACGGGGTGCACTTGCCGCACGACTCGTGCTCGTAGAACTCGGAGACGCGAATGCCGAGCTGCACCATGCACACGCGCTCGTCGAGCACGATCACACCGGCCGAACCCATCGCCGTGTTCTTCGCGAGCAGTGAGTCGAAGTCGTAGCCAACGTCGAGCTCGTCACCGGTCAGGATCACGGTCGAGGAGCCGCCTGGAATCACGGCCTTCACTGCGCGACCGCCGGGAACGCCGCCACCGAGTTCGGGCGCGAAGATCAGATCCTTCAGCGAGATCCCCGGCTCGACCTCGTAGTTGCCGCCCCGCTCAACGTGGCCCGAGACAGAGATCAGGCGGGTGCCGCGCGAATTCGGAACGCCAAGCTTCGCGTACTCCGCGCCACCCATCTCAACGATCGCGGGAACCGTCGCGATCGTCTCGACGTTGTTGACGACAGTCGGTGAGGCGTAGAGGCCAGCAATCGCCGGGAACGGCGGCTTCGTGCGCGGCTGGCCCCGCTTGCCTTCGAGCGAATCGAGCAGCGCCGTCTCTTCACCGCAGATGTAGGCGCCGGCGCCTCGATGCACGACGATCGTCACGTCGCCGCGCAGGTCGGGCCGCTGCTTCAACTCCTCAAGCGCAGCAACGAGAATCTCGTACGGGCCCAGATACTCCCCGCGAATGTAGACGTAGACGTGCTTCGCGAGCACAGCGTGGGCGGTAATCAAACAGCCCTCGATGAAGCGGTGAGGAACGCGCGAAATAATCTCGTTGTCCTTGAAGCTTCCCGGCTCCGACTCGTCGGCGTTGATCACGAGGTAGTGCGGGTTCGGATTCTGCTCCGGCGACGGCACGAAGCTCCACTTGCGACCCGTCGGGAAGAAGGCACCGCCGCGACCGCGCAGCTCGGAGGCCATCAATTCATTCGTGATCTGCTCAGGGCCGAGGGTGCGGGCCTTCGCGAGGCTCGCATACCCGCCAACAGCCTCGTACTCAGCGAGCTTCGTGAGGTCGCGGGTATCCGTCCCCGCCATGACGACCTGCTTATGGCTCACGAGAGCTCCTTCACAATCGCGGCGGCATCCTCAGGCTTGACGCCCGTGCGGTAGTGGTGGTCAACCGCGACGATCGTGCCCCAGCCGCAGCCGCCGAGACACTCGATTGTGCTCAACGTCACCTTACCATCGTCAGACGTCTCGCCTGCACGGCAGCCGAGCTCGTCCTGGAACGCCTCAAGCACCTGCTGGGCGCCATACAGCGCACACGACACATTGGTGCAGACCTCAACCAGATGTTCGCCAACCGGTTCTAGATGGAACTGGTCGTAGAACGACGCGACCGACTTACACACCGCAGGTGTGACGTCGAGCGCATCGGCGACTTCGCGCAACGCGTCGGGCGACAGCCAGCCGTACTCCTCCTGCGCCAGACGAAGCGCCGGCAGGAGCGCCGACTGCGTCCCTTCCGGATAGATCGCGCGGATCTCCTGAATCTTCTCGAAGAGCGCAACACCCATCAGCGGTCAACCTCGCCCATCACGGTGTCGAGCGAGCCGACGATCGCGATCATGTCGGCGATAAAGCCCGAGTGCATGCACGTCGCAGTCGCCTCAAGCGCGACAAACGACGGGGCGCGGAACTTCACGCGCCACGGCTTTGCGCCGCCGTCGGACACGACGTAACAGCCCATCTCGCCGCGCGGCGACTCGATCGTGACGTACACCTCACCTTCGGGTACGCGGTAGCCCTCGGTGACGATCTTGAAGTGGTGGATCAGCGCCTCCATCGAGGTGTGAAGCTCCTCGCGCGGCGGCAGGACGACCTTGCGGTTGTCGGCGATCCACGGCTCCCCATTCATCTTCTCGAGCCGATCGACGCACTGCCGGATGATCTTCGTCGACTCCCGCATCTCTTCCATGTGGCAGCGGTACCGGGCGTACACGTCGCCCTCGTAGTAGACGGGCACCTCGAACTCGACCTGGTCGTAGGCGAGATACGGCTGATCGCGACGGAGATCCCAATTGACGCCAGACGCTCGCAGCGCCGGGCCCGACTGGCCGAGGGCGATCGCATCGTCAGCAGAGAGCAGCCCCAGACCAACGGTGCGCTCAAGCCAGATCTTGTTCTTGTCGAGCATCGCCTCGTAGTCGTCGACACCCTTCGGCATCTGGTCGCAGAACGCCCGAGCCTGAGCGTAGAAACCGGTCGGAATATCTTCGGCGAGCCCACCCGTCTGGAAGTAGCGGGTGTGCATCCGCACGCCAGTGACCATCTCGAAGAGGTCAAGGATCGTCTCGCGCTCACGGAACGCGTACCAAAACATCGAAATCGCACCGATCTCGAGCGCCGCAGTGCCCAGCCACACAAGGTGAGAGTGGATCCGGTTCAGCTCGCAGAGACACATGCGCATCCACGTCGCCTTCTCAGGAATGTCCTGATCGAGCAGCTTCTCGATCGCCATCACAAAGGCCATCTCGTTTGCCTGGAACGAGAGATAGTCGACACGCTCCGGGTAGGTGATCGCCTTCCACCACGACTTCTGCTCCATCGACTTCTCGAAGCCCGTGTGCAGGTAGCCGATGACCGCTTCGAGCCCGACCACGTCTTCGCCGTAGAGATCGACGATCAGACGGAGCACACCGTGGGTCGACGGGTGGTTCGGGCCGAAGTTCACCTGCATCACATCGCCGGTCGCCGTCAGTTCGTCCGACACACGAAGCACCGTCGGGATCGGGCTTGGAATGCGGGTGCCCTCGTAGATCACACCGCGTGTCTGCTCAGGAGCGACAGCCATCACTCAGCCTCCGAGAAGCGCACCGGCTCGCCGCCGATCGGATAGTCCTTGCGCAGCGGATGACCTTCCCAGTCGTCTTCCAGCAGGATTCGCTTCAGGTTCGGATGGCCCGTGATGGTGATCCCCATCAGATCCCAGGCCTCGCGCTCGTGCCAATCGGCCGTCGGCCAGATCTCGATCACGCTCGGCACCGCCTCATCCTCGTTCACCCAGGTCTGCAGGCGCACCCGGCGAGCGTTCGGCCCAAGGGCAAGCAGGTGGTAGCTCATCGAAAACCGCTTCGGCTTCGTGGCGGGAACGGCCTGAAGGCCAAACGTGGCCGGATGGTTCAGATCGCGACCGGCACGGGTACCGATGTAGCCCGACACATCACCCTCACCCCACCCGAGGTAGTCAGCCGCGGCGACATCAGAGAGAAAGTTGAACCCGAGGGAGTCGCGCAGATGGCGCGCAGCCTCAAGCAGGCGTGCAGGATCAACGACAAGCGTCGTCTCCCCATGGGCCTCGATCGTTTCGACGAGACCTGGCACGCCCTCGTAGCTCACGACGCGACACTCCGCAGCTCATACGCCGGGGGCACACCAGCCTGAACAGCTTCATGGAGTCGAACGATTCCCTCGATCAGCTGCTCCGGCCGAGGCGGGCAGCCCGGGACGTACACGTCGACCGGCACAACCTTGTCGACCGACTGAACGATCGCGTAGTTGTTGAACATGCCGCCTGAGCTCGCGCAAGCACCCATCGCGATCACCCATTTCGGCTCAAGCATCTGGTCATAGATCTGGCGCAATGGTGCGGCCATCTTGTGGCTCACCCGGCCCGAGACGATCAGCAGGTCAGCCTGGCGCGGCGACGAGCGAAACGCCTCCATCCCAAAACGTGCGATGTCGTAGCGCGACGAAACGATCGACATCATCTCGATCGCACAACAGGCGAGCCCAAACGTGTCGGGCCACATCGACTTCGTCTGCGACCAGGCCACCGCCTTCTGCAGCGTCGTCAAGCCAACCTTTGTTTCGAGCTCGGCAACCTCTGTTTCAAACGCACCAGGTGCCTTCTCTGGCCAAAGCAGCCGCTCCGACTTCAAGCCGTAATCGCGAAGTGGATGGTCTAACGCCATTCGAGTGCTCCCTTCCGCCAGATGTAGACGTAGGCGACGAGCAGGATGAGGATAAAGACCAAGAACTCAAGGAATCCGAACCACGCGAGCTCGTGGAGGATCACGGCCAGCGGATAGAGGAACACGATTTCAATATCGAAGAGCACGAACAGCATGGCGGTGAGGTAGAAGCTGACGGTGAACCGCTGCTTCACCGGCGGGCCGGTGGAGACACCGGATTCGAACGGGATCGTGCGTGCTTTGACGACGCGCTTTGGCCGAGTGGCGAGCGCGAACGACGCGCCGATCATCGTCGCGGGAATGACGAGCGAGAACAGCCCGTAAATAGCGAATGGCAACCAGTCGTCAAACACAGTGCTTCTCCCTCTCCGTCGCGGTCGGACGCTACCAAGAACGATCGAGACACTTCGCACGAAGTGTTGTGCCGACGCCCCGCCCTGAACGCCCACCCCCTCGCTATGCTTGTGGACGTGACCGCGATCGAAACCACCCCGACGACGTTGACGCTCACCGAGCGCGCCGCCGAAAAGGTTCGTGTCCTTATGGCACAGGAGCCTGCTGGTGACGCCGAAGTGCTGCGTGTAGCGATTCGCGGTGGCGGTTGCGGCGGCTTCGAGTACGCGCTCGGTTTCGACCGTGGCGCAAACGACGGTGATACCGAGGCTGAGTTCCATGGCGTTCGCGTCGTGGTCGACTCGGCAAGCGCCCCGTACCTGAAGGGCGCTTCGGTCGATTTCGTGGAGACGCTCCAGGAGACCGGATTCAAGATCGAGAATCCGAACGCCTCCGGTTCGTGCGGCTGCGGCCATAGCTTCCAGGTCGAAGACGGCGAAGAGCACCACGGCTGCCGTCACTAGCCGCCTCGCCCGCTTCCGCCATTTCGCTAACTAGACGCCCATGAGCGAACGTCCCTTGCACGTCGCGGTAGTCGGCTCTGGTCCTGCCGGCTTCTACACAGCTGCCCACGTATTCGCGTCCGACGTGGCGGTTGAAGTCGACATGATTGAACGGCTGCCGACACCTTGGGGGCTCGTCCGCATGGGTGTCGCGCCGGACCACCCGAACATCAAGGCTGTTTCGCGGGCGTTCGAGAAGATCGCGAAGAACCCAGGTTTTCGGTTCTTCGGCAACGTTGAGGTTGGGCGGGATGTCTCGCACGACGAGCTCGCCGCGATCTATGACGCGGTCGTCTACACCGTGGGGGCCCAGGCCGATCGTCGGCTTGGGATCGATGGCGAGGATCTGCCCGGCTCGTGGCCCGCGACGAAGTTCGTTGCTTGGTACAACGGCCACCCCGACTACCAGGATCTTCCGTTCGACCTTTCCGGCGAGACAGCTGTGGTGATCGGCAACGGGAACGTCGCGGTCGACGTCGCGCGCATGCTCGCGCTGACCCCCGACGAGCTTGGCATCACCGACACGAACGATCACGCGATCGAGGCGATCAATAACGCTGGCGTGCGCGACATCATCATGCTCGGCCGTCGCGGCCCCGCGCAGGCGGCGTTCACGACACCCGAGCTGCAGGAGCTTGGCGAACTTGCTGGCGCCGACGTCATCGTCGATCCGGCTGACCTTGTGCTCGACGATGCGAGCGCTGCTGCGCTGGAAGACGATCGCGCGACAGCCCGTCGCAACGTTGATCTGCTCCGCGAGTACGCGGCCCGCACACCCGAGGGCAAGCCGCGTCGCGTTCATCTGCGGTTCTGCGTGTCGCCTGTCGCGATCCTCGGCGACGGCAAGGTCGAGGCGATCGAGGTTGTCCGCAACACGCTTGTTGTCGACGACCGCGGCAACATCGCCGCAGTTGCGACCGAGGAGCGCGAGACGATTCCATGCTCGCTCGTGCTTCGAAGCGTCGGTTATCGCGGCCAGTCAATCGCAGGTGTGCCGTTCGATGATCGTCGCGGCACGATCGCGAACAACGACGGTCGGGTTGTTGACGCGGATGGCGCAGTCGTCCCAGGCGTCTACTGCGCCGGCTGGATCAAGCGTGGCCCGAGCGGCGTGATTGGCACCAATAAGAAGGACGCGTCCGAGACTGCCGAGCTGCTGCTTGAGGATTACCGCGCCGGCAAGCTGCCGACCCGCGAGGGTGGCGGCGACGAGCTTGAGCGGATCTTGCTTGGCCGAAACGTCGAGCTGATCGAGTACGAGAGCTGGGAGGCGATCGACGCGCACGAGCGTGAGCGGGGCGAGCCATTCGGCCGTCCGCGCGTGAAGCTCGTGACGTGGGAACAGCTGCTCGGCCATGTCCGTTCGTCGCGGTAACGACCGGTTAGATCAAACAACCGTTTGGGAGTTGCTCGCGCGAGCTAGGCTCCCATCATGAGTGACCCGACGACTTCTCGTGAGCTTTGGGGTGGCGAGACCCGCAAGGCGATTGACAACTTCCCTGTTTCAGGCGAGCCGATTCCCGCTTCCGTTGCGCGGTGGCTTGGCCGTATCAAGGGCGCTGCCGCCCATGTGAACGCCGAGCTCGGTTTGCTCGACGCTGCGAAGGCAGAGCGGATTGGCGCTGCAGCCGATCAGATCGCGCGCGGCGAGCTCGACGATCAGTTTCCGATCGATGTGTTTCAGACGGGGTCTGGCACTTCGTCGAACATGAATGCCAACGAGGTGATCGCGACGCTCGCTGGTGAGGGTGTGCACCCGAACGACGATGTGAACATGGGGCAGTCGTCGAACGATGTCTTCCCGTCGGCGGTGCACCTTGCGGCGCTCGACGAGTTGGTCAACGATCTGATTCCGTCGCTTACCGTGCTTGCAGTTTCGCTTGAGGCGAAGGCGGTTGAGTTTGACGACGTTGTGAAGTCGGGCCGCACCCATTGGATGGACGCGGTGCCTGTGACGCTCGGCCAGGAGTTCGGCGGGTATGCCGCCCAGGTGCGCGAGGGGATTGCGCGGGTTGAGTCGACGCTTGGTCGTCTCGGCAAGATTCCGCTTGGCGGTACTGCGGTTGGTACGGGTCTGAATACGCATCCGGAGTTTGCGGCGAAGGTTCGTGCACGGCTTGCTGCCGACACGGGGTTGACGATTTCGGCTCCGGCCGATGCGTTTGAGTCGCAGGCTGCGCGCGACGGGTTGGTCGAGACCTCGGGTGCGCTGAAGACGGTGGCGGTCTCGTTGACGAAGATCGCAAACGACCTTCGTTTCCTTGGCTCTGGTCCACGTGCGGGCCTGTCGGAGATCTTTCTGCCGGAGCTGCAGAAGGGGTCATCGATCATGCCGGGCAAGGTCAATCCTGTGATTCCCGAGGTGGTGACGCAGGTGGCGGCTCAGGTGATTGGGAATGACACGGCGATCGCGATCGGTGGCATGCAGGGGCATTTCGAGCTGAACGTGTTTATCCCGTTGATGGCGCGTAACTTGCTCGACTCGATCACGTTGCTTTCGTCGTCGAGCCGCATGTTTGCCGAGAAGTGCATTGATGGGATCGAGGCGAATCGTGAGCAGTGCGAGACCTATGCCGAGCTGACCTTGTCGGCGGCGACTGCTTTGAATCCGTATATCGGGTACGACGCGGCTGCGGAGATCGTGAAGGAGGCGTCGCACTCGAAGCGCTCGCTGCGTGAGGTTGCGCGTGAGAAGGGTGTGTCGGATGAGGTTCTCGACAAGGCGCTCGACTTCCGCGCGATGGCGAAGCCGCACGGCTGATCCTCGGCGCGATCGGGTGGTGCTTGCGGGGCCGTCCTTCGGGGCGGCCCTGTTCGTTCCGGCCCTGGTCGTCGCGGCCGCGCCCCAACTGCGGTGTCAGACACCTTTTTGTGTCAAGGGGCAAATGGATCATCTTTGAAACATTTCTCCGCGCGGTTTGCCTGAAACACATTTCGCAAATGTCCCGAAGAGCCGCTTGACAGCAATAGGTGTCTGACACCGGGGTGAGAGTTGGGGGTCGGGTGGGCTTACCGCCTCCGGATCGTGAGCACGAGTGCCGCACCAGCGAGAACAACTGCGACGACGCTGAGGTAGCGGGGCAGCGCGTCGCGTGAACGGCGGGCCGCCGCTTCCGCAACAACGTTCGGCACGACCTTTCCGCCCTGCACATCGATCACGTCGGTTGGCACCGCCTGCTCCGTGATCTCTGTCACAGGTGCGGGCGTGTCAGAGTCGGGCGACCCGATCCACCGCACGATCTCACCACCCGCATAGCCCTGCAACACCTTCCACGAGATCGGCACCGCCGCAATCGGGTTTCGCGCGAGAACACGGAACGTCGCGAACCCATCAACCGGGATCGCGCCTCCCGTCCAACGCACCACATCCACATGCCCGTCCGTCTTGTGGATCGACACCGTCCAGCCAGGCGCCGTCTCCACAAGGAAGAACGAGATACCCGCCGGAACCTGCAGCGCCACCGAGATCGTCGGCACATCCCGCTCATTCGGAACCGTCAGGGTGTACCGCTGAAGGTCGGCCGGACGCGACGCCGCAGGCAGCACGATCGCATGGGCCGACGCGACCGCAGAAGCGATCAACGCGACGGCCACGGCCGCAACAAGCGTGACGAGGTGGGGGGACGGCGAACCGTCCCCCCACCCCCTCGCCGTTAGCTTGAGACGACGTTGACGCATGGCGCCGGGTGAGCTGTCCCTGCTCCGTCAGCCCAACTCACAACCTCAACCGGAGCCCCCTTGGTCTGACCGTTGTAGTACTGGTCGACGTGAAAGCAGACCGGCCCCGGTGTGGCGGGGTTCTTGAATCGGAACTGGAACTCGCCGTACCAAGCGGTTCCGGGTCCGATGTTGTTGCCCGGCAACGCCTGCCACGTGACATCCGTGACAACCGACACCGGGTCGCCATTCCCGTCCTTCGCACCCGTGTCCTGGGTCGTCAGCGTCGTCTTCCAGCCCGGGTGCTGGCGGAGCGTAAATGAACTCTGCGCAACAGCCGGGATGTGCAGAACGACCTTCCAGGTTGAACGGTGATACCGCTCGTTCGGGACGCGCAACAACCACGTATCAGTTGCCGCCGTCAACGGCTGTGTCCCAGGAACCGGGAACAGCAGCGTGAGCGTCGCATGACCCGAGGCGAGCGGAATACCAACCGCAAGTGCCGCAACAGCGGCTGCCCCAAACACCAACAGTCGAACCCGAGACTTCCTGAGCATGGAGTGCCTTCTTTCAGTTGCCTGGAGACTCACGCTGGATCCACCCGGAACGCGAACGGAATCGAGAACGCCGTCGTGGCAGTCGTGGTCACGACGGTTGGAACCGAGACCTTCTTCTTCTTGCCCTTCACGAGCTTCATCACCGTCTTCATGACGGTCGACTTGGTCGTGACGGGTGTGCGCCCGGCGTAGGTGGCCTGGTACGCGCCGGCTGACGGAAACGTGACCGTCACACGCGCCGCGGCAGTCCCTGCGTAGACGACCTTGCCGGCACCGTCGCTCACCGTCAGCGTGCAACCACACGACGACCACGAGAACGCGGGCTGAACCTCAACAGACTCGATCACGAGCGTCGAGGGTGCCTCCGCTACGGGCTCGTCGTTTGGATCGACATGCAGCGTCATCGTCACGCCGTTGTTCGAGATACGGGCGTGAGCGAGTGCCGCCGACACCGAGGCGAGCGAGAGAACGGCAAAGACAACTACGAGGGCCAAGGGCCTGTGCATCGTGAAACCTCCTGAGATGGTCAGGTCAAAGGGGCGTCGCCGCGGGTGCGGCACGCCCGAACGCGAGCTGACGCGTGTGGGAGGTCCGCGCGGATGTGCATCTGAGGTCGGTGGTCGCCGAGGCGGAAGTTCGTGTCGGTTGGATGTGAGGCGCGTTACGAACACGTGCAGCGCGACTCGCGGAATGCACCGAATCGCATGCGCAACGACATCGGCCGCGTCCACGAGGAGATGTCCGACGAACCAGGTGAGGGCCGCGAACGGCAGTTGCATCACAAGTCCGGGGAGAAGCACGGGGCTTAGAGCGACGTCGTACGGCGCCTGCCCCGCGCTCACGAGTTCAAGCGCCTCCTGCAGCACGAAGGCGGTGGGCGGAAGCGCGAAGAACACACGCGCGTCGATCGACATGAGCCCAGGGCGCCGGGGTGTGAAGATGCGTGCGAGGAGCGCACCTACAAGCACGCTCGCGAGGAGCGCGGCGACCGCAGGGAAGTGCCTTTCGTAGCCGTGGCCGGATAGCGCAAGCACCCGGGCTCGGCCCGGGCCGTCGGGGTACACGAGCTGGTAGCTCGCGGCGTGCGCAACCTCAAGCGATGTCGCAATCAGCGGTACCGCGAGCGCCCAGGCGAGTCGGCGCCGCACCAGTGGGCGAGCGCTGCTCAACGCGCCCCCGCCGGAATATCGAATGTCGTCGTGCCTTCCCACTGGTCGAAGTCGCCACGTCGAATCACAACCGTGATGTGCCAGCTTCCAGGGATCGGAAGCCGGGCTCGGACTGCGGTGAACCGTCCTTGGCCGCTTCGGGTGGTACGGAAGCGCAGGGGCCCGAGTCGGGGGTTGTCGAGCGATGCGGCGATCTGGACGTCATCGGCGCGTGCCGGCGTCCCGTGTTCCATGAGTGCAACGGCAATCCGCGGTTGGTGCTCGCCCGCGCTGTCGATCGTGACGGTCGCCTCGAATGGGCCGATCGGCAACGTGTTGGACGGAGCCGCCCGATCCCGCTCGCCAGAGGGTTGACGATGCGATGTCCCCACCAGAACACCGCTCAACGCAATGACCACTGCGAGCAGGCCAAGCTCCGGAAGCGCGAGCTGGAGGAAGCGTCGATCGCGACCCGTGCGCGAGCGAAGAGAACGCCGGTTCAGGAGCCCAAGCATCAGCACGGGCACGAGGAGCAGCGTTTTTGCGTCGACGAGCCGTCCGTACGTCGACTGCAGCAGTGCATCGACTGTTCCGATTTCGAGATACGCGTCGACTGCGCCGGAGATACCGAGGGCGACGACGGAGGTGCCCGCGAGCTTCGAGAACCGGCGAGGTAGGCGACGTCGCGTCTCGTCGCCTGCGTCGGAGATGAACGCGACTGCTGTGGCGGCCAGGCCACCAACCCAAACGGAGGCGGCGAGGAGGTGGACGGTGTCGGCGAACGCGGTTGTCCAACGAAGTCCCGAATGGCCGGCGAGCGGGGTTGCAAGCCCGATCGTGACCGCCGAGGTGAGCAAGAGTGCTCGTCGCTGACGGCCCGCGTTGGTGCGGAGTCCCGACGAGGCCACGACGATCGCGAACGCGCAGGCGGCTCGGAGCGCCCAGAGCTCTCCAAAGCGGGTGTGCGCTACCGCGCCGAGTGCCGAGTGTGTGAGCCCTGCTCGGACTCCGCCGCCGACCATCTCTGCCGCCTGGAGCACGATGCCCGCCATGCTCGTGACAGCGAGCAGGAGCGCGGAGCCGTGGGCGAGCGCCATGACCGAGGCGTGAGATCTGCCGCGACATTCCGGCATGAGGAGGATCGCGATCGCTCCCAAGCAGACGAGCAGGGCGGCCAGGCTTGCGATGCGTGTGATGGCGAATGCATGGGGGATGATCGAGGGGCTGGTCGCCGACGACTCGGCCGCTCGTGTGGCGGTCGTTGTCCCGACGGAGAACACAAAGGCGCCGTGGATGACGTGGGAGTCGGCGGAGGTGACCCTCCATGCAACGGTGTACGTCCCGCGATCCGAGGCGTCAGTGATCGTCGTTGCGATGGTGGCCGTGCCGGCCCCCGTGATGATTCCGCTGTCTACCCGAGTACCGAAACGGTCGTAGACCTCCAGCGCATTTGGAGCGACGCTGACGGATTCGTCGAAGGTGAGCGACACCGTGTGTGGCGCGTGCCGGAGGGTGGCGTCGGAGGCTGGCGTCGATCGCAGGAGGGCAGCGTGCGCGCGGGCCATGGGTGGTGTGGCGAGTACGACTACGCACGTGACGACGAGCGCGCACGCGGCTGCGGCACCGGTTTGCCGACCGGTGCGTCGGAGAGTGAGGTGGTGGTCGAATCTCTTCATTTCGGCGGCCCCGCATGCGCAGGCGCGAATGCCCACCCGACGGAGGGGTCGGGAGGCGTGCCGGTGTGGGCCGATGGCCACCCGGAAGAATCGGGTGGGCACTCGCGCACACGCACGTGAGGGCACCGACGGGCGAACGCCGAGGTGGCCGCTTCAGGCGGCCGAACGAACTAGGCGTTCACGAGTGCTGCAGGCGGGCCGCGGCCCGATGCTGACGCAGCAAGGAGTCGAGCGCGAGGCGGTGCGTCGTGACCCGCGGGTCGCAAGGTGATTGCGACGGCACGAAGGCGGGTGCGGAGGGCAGCGCTGAGGAGGCGGCCAAGTTCAGATGCCGCGCGAAGCAATAGACGTGCGAGCGCATAGGCGGCGCCGGCGAACGGTAGTTGGAGAGCAAGTCCGGGAAGGAAAGTGGCTGCGCCAAGCGCTGCGAGTGGGGATGTGCCGGCGGCCAGCTGCTCGCCACATTCCTGGACGATGAAGCAGGCGGGTGCGAGAAGGAAGAAGAACGTAGGCGAGATGCGAAGTGCGCTTGGCCGGTTCGAGAACGTCCGTGTCGCGAGCAGCACGACGGAGAGCGCACCGGCGAGCGAGAGCACCGTTGGCATCAGCTGCAAGTAGTGGTGACCGGATCCGGCGAGCGCCTCAGCGCGCATGCGCGGGTCGGGGTAGGTCAGCCGGAAGGCGACCCAGTGCGCAGCCTCTGTCCCCGCAACCGTGAGAGACAGCGAAAGCAACCAGAGAGCAGCTCGGCGCACGGCGCGATTCTAGTACGAGATCGCGCCGCGACCCGTCGCAGCGGCGTGCCGCTGCTCATCAGCCCGGAAGCTCGACCGCACAAGCGGCCCCGAAAAGACTGTGCCAAAACCGAGGGCCTCGCCCTGCTCCCGGAACCACGCGAACTCGTCGGGATGCACCCAACGATCAATTTCGGCGTGCTTCGCGCTCGGCTGCAAGTACTGGCCGATCGTCACAACATCAACACCGTGCCCGCGCAAGTCACGCAACGTGTCGACAACCTCGTCGTTCGTCTCACCGAGGCCGACGATGATGCCGCTCTTTGTCAGCACGGGATAGTCGGCAAGCTCCTTCGCTCGCGCAAGCAACGCCAACGCACCGTCGTAGCTCGCCTTGCCGCCGCGCATCTTGCGGTGCAACCGCCGCACCGTCTCGATGTTGTGGTTGAACACCTCAGGCCGCTCGGCAAGCAGCGTGTGCAGCGCCTCCTCCTCAACCCCAAGAAAGTCGGGAGTCAACACCTCAACCGTTGCGTCAGGAAGCTTCGCCTTCAACGCCCGGATCGTCGCAGCGTAATGTCCCGCCCCACGATCGGCGACATCGTCACGATCGACAGAGGTCACCACCACGTGGGAGAGGCCAAGCTGGTGCGCCGCCTGCGCGACCCGCAACGGCTCGAGCGGATCGACAGGTTCCGACGGTGCCCCAGAGTTGACGTAGCAATACCGGCAGGCCCGGGTGCACGTCTCACCAAGGATCTGGAACGTCGCGGTGCCCCGGCCCCAACAGTCGGCGATGTTTGGGCAATGAGCCTCTTCGCAGATCGTGTTGAGCCGCTGTCCGTGGAGCAGCTTCTTGACGTCGTTGTACTTCGTGTTGGCGCTCGGCGCCCGCACCTTCATCCACTCGGGTCGGCGTGGGCGCTCTCCGACCGGGCGCGACGTCTCCATTGCCTCAGTCTAGAGGCACCAGCCCACCGGGCAGAAACGGAGCGCGCGGGGCGACGCCACCACCGTCTCCCCGCTCGCTCGCACCTGGGAGCCCTGCGTGAGTGCGACGACGACACCCGTTCGCGAGGTGGGACGACCAGTCCTCTTCGGCCTTAGCGTCACGACCGCTGCCTACCTGGCTGCTTCAGGCGTCGCCATAGGGACGTACTTCCTGCTGTCGGGCTCGGTGCAACAGGTTGCGTTTGAGGTGATCGGGAGCGGGGCAGCGCTCGCAGCGATCGTGGGTGTGTCACGGGCTGACCAAGGGACGCGTCTGCCGTGGGCGTTCATCGCGTTCGGACTCGTCTGCCAGGTGCTGGGCGACTGGCTCGACACGTGGACAGAACTTGTTGATCACCGCGAAGTGCTCTCCCCGTCGCTCATCGACGTCGTGTACATCAGCGGCTACTGCGCGTGGATTGCGGGGCTCCTCATCGGGGTCTACCGCATGCGTGTTGTACGGCAGCTCGCGGCGCTTCTCGACGTCCTCGTCTTCCTCGTCGCGTTCTCGACGGTGCAATGGATGGTCGTTCTCGAGAGTGTGAGGCACCAGGGCTATGCGTTCGGCGAGACCGCGGTCGACATGACCTACCCGTCGCTCGACGTGATCTTGCTCGTCCTCGTACTTCAGCTCACCGTTCGGCCGACGCGTCACGCCACCCGCGTGCGGCTGCTGACGGTCGCCGTTATTGCGATGGTCGCTGCCGACGAGTTCTACTTCGTCGCACCCACCTACTCTGCCGACTCATGGGTGAACGCGCTCTGGCTGATCTCCTACGTGTTCTTCGGGGCGGTTGGGCTTCAGCCGCCAACAACGATGGGGGCCGATGGAGCCCCCTCCCCGGCGATTCGACGAATCCGGGTGATCCTGCTTGCCGCGGCGCTGATGCTGACCCCGGTGACCCTGCTCGGCGAGTTTGTGTTCCGTCATGGCCACCAGCATGCGCTCGCGGCGGCGGTAGGGATGACGCTCGTCGCGGGCTTCGTCTTCGCACGCCTATGGCTCCTGCTGCGAGAGTCGGAACATCAAAACCGGGAGCTTCGCGAGCTCGACTTCTTGAAGGATGAGTTCGTTGCGAGCGTCTCGCATGAACTGCGCACACCGCTCACCTCGATCGCTGGATACACGGAGCTGCTTGAAGAGGACGGTGGTCTTGTTCCCGCTACATCGGGATATGGCCATCTTGAGGTGATTCGTCGCAGCACGAATCGTCTGCTCGGCGTGGTCGATGATCTGCTGTTCGCGGCGTCGGTGCAGCGCGGCTCGCTCGTTCTTTCCTCGGCACCAGTTGACCTTGGCGAGATCGTGCATCTGGCGGTTGAGGCGGCTCGGCCTGCTGCCGATGGGAAGAACATCGTTATCGCGAGTCGCATCGAATCGAACGTTGCTATCCCGGCCGACCCGGATCGGCTGGGGCAGGTGGTTGACAATCTCGTTGCGAACGCGGTCAAGTTCACGCCCGCGGGGGGCACGGTGACGGTGTCCGTGTGGAAGGCGGCTCATGCAGCGTTCGTCGAAATTGTTGACACGGGCCCCGGTATTCCGAACGACGAGCTGGGGCGGGTGTTCGACCGGTTCTACCGCTCGTCGGGTGCCGTCACGAGTGGCATCTCTGGCACGGGCCTCGGTCTCTACATCGTCCAGACGATCGTCGAGGCGCATGGCGGCTCGGTGGCGGCCACAAACAGCGCCGTGGGTGGGGCGCGCTTCCAGGTGACGCTTCCGCGGAGTGCGGCCGAATGAACACACGGGCGTTCACAAGCGGTGCTGTTTCACAGCGGCCGCTCGTGCGGTGGATCAGGGGGCTATCGCCGGCGTCGATTGGCTTCCTTGCAGTGGGGTGGCTCGCGGTGTTCGGATACGAGCTGCTTGCGGGCGACGTGCAGTCGATCGCGTACGAGGTTGTTGGCCTTGCCGGTATCGGGGCGATCATGGTCGGCCTCGCCCGCCGAACGGCCGAGCCGCGACCGGCCTGGTGGCTGTTCGCTGCCGGGCTCGCCAGCGAGGTGACCGGTGACTGCATCACGGCGTACTACGAGCTGTATCGAGACCAGGAGCCGCCGGCCCCGTCGGCCGCCGACGTCTTCTACATCGGTGGGGCGCTCATCTTCGCCATCGGCATCTTTGTGTTGCTCCGTGAGCTCGGGGCGCAGTGGAGCCGCGCGGTGATTCTTGACGCAGTGATTGTTGTGGTCGCGCTCGCGACGGTGCAGTGGGTGTTCGTTGTCGAGTCGCTCGTGAACGAGTCGCTCTCGTCGTTGCGCAAGGCCGATGAGATCGCACTCCCGTCGTTCGACGTGCTTGTTCTCGTTGCGTTGATCCAGCTTGTGATTGGGCCGAAGCGGCGGTCGGTGCCGTATCGCATGATTGGCGTTTCGATCTTCCTGCTGTTCATCTCCGACGAGATCTTCCTGCTGACACCGCAGTACGACTCGGGAACATGGATCGACATCGGTTGGTTGGGGTCGTACGTCACGCTCGGCGCGGCTGCGCTCAGGCGTGGTGTGCGAACGGAGGTCGCGACCGTGCCCGTCGCGCCACAACGTCTTTCCGGTGTGCGGCTTGCTGTTCTCGCGGCGGCGTTGCTGGCGGTGCCAGCGGTACTGGCGACCGAGCGGCTGGAGCACCATCACGTGCACACGCTCGTTGCGGCGGGCGGTGCCGCTCTGATCGCCGTGCTCGTGCTGCTTCGCCTTGCGGGTCTGCTTCGCGTCGTTGAGCAACAGAACCGTGAGCTCCGTCAGTTGGATCGCATGAAGGACGACTTTGTGGCGAGCGTGTCGCATGAGCTGCGGACACCGTTGACCTCCATCGTTGGGTACGTGGAGCTGCTTGCTGACGGGGCGAGCGGCCCCGTTACCGCGGCGCAGAAGGATGATCTCGACGTCGTCACTCGCAACACCGATCGGCTATTGCGGCTTGTGAACGACCTGCTTTTCGCCGCAGGTCTGGGCGAAGGTCGGCTGGAGCTTCGAAGCGATACGGTCGAGCTGCGAGCTGTCGTCGCTCATTCGGTCGACACTATTCGCCCGGTCGCGGCGGCGGGCGGATTGAGCATCACGTTCGAGGCTGTCGGCAACACCTATGTCGTTGGCGACGCTGTCCGCCTCGGTCAGGCGATCGACAACCTGGTCGCGAATGCGGTGAAGTTCACGCCTCCGGGCGGCCATGTCGCGATTCGCGTTGAGCGCAAGGGTGACAGTGTTGAGGTTGAGGTCGAGGACGACGGTGTCGGTGTTCCCGAGGCCGACCTCCAGCATCTCTTCGACCGGTTCTTTCGTTCGTCGCGCTCGTTGAAGGACGCGGTGCAAGGAACGGGGCTTGGTCTCTATATCGCGAAGACGATCGTCGAGGCCCACCATGGGTCGATCAGGGTGACGAGCACCGAGGGTCATGGGTCGACGTTCCGTGTCGTGGTGCCGGCGGGCGGCGCTCAGCCGACCTAACGCGCGGAGAGCGACTCGTGGCGTGGCTGAGCCCAGAGCCCCGTACCCACAAAGCTGTCTGCGGGGAGCTCGTCGAGCTCGATGTCGAACACGTCGGCGAGCGCGGCTGCTGCCGCCCCGCGAACCTCGTCGACGGTGATCGCTCGTCCGGCTTCGCGGGCAAGTGAGGTGAACTGCGCGTCTTCGAGCCCGCACGCCGTGATCCACTCGGTGAACGGCGCGGGGTCGAGATCGACGTTGAGGGCGTACCCGTGCGTTGTGACCCAGCGACGGATGTGAACCCCGATCGACGCGATCTTGCGAGGTGGCCGCTCAAGCCACACACCCGTGAGGCCTTCGATCCGGGTTGTCTCAACCTCAAAGGCGGCAGTTGTGCGGATGACGGCCTCTTCGAGGTCGCGGCAGTACTTCTTGACGTCTTTGCCGTACCGGTGGAGGTCAAGGATCGGGTAGCAGACAAGCTGGCCGGGCCCGTGGAACGTCGACTTGCCACCCCGGTCGGTCTCGACGACATCGACGGCGACGTCGGCGGGAACGTGGAGCTCGCCGTCATCGGTGCGCCGCCCGAGCGTCACCGTTGGTGGATGCTCGAGAAGCAGGATCGTGTCGGGGATCGCCCGCTGCGTTACGGCTGCTGCGAGCGAGCGCTGTAACGCCCACGCCTCGTGGTAATCAACAACGCCGAGGTTGAGGAGGTAGGCACCAGTTGCCACTCCTCGACTCTACCGACCGGCGGTTAGTAGTCGGAGACGGTCCAGGTCTGGAGACGATGCGTGAGGTCACGCAGGAACTGCGCGGCATACGCACCGTCAACCAGGCGGTGGTCGTAGGTGAGGCTGAGGTTCATCATCGGCCGGATCGCGATCACGTCTTGCCCAAGGGCGTCTTCGACAACCACGGGGCGCTTGACGAGCGCGTAGGTGCCGAGGATGCCCGCCTGCGGTTGGCTGATCACCGGCGTACCCATGAAGGTGCCGTAGCCGCCGGGGTTCGTGATCGTGAATGTGCCGCCTGCAACATCGTCTGGGGTGAGCTTCTTGGTGCGGGCGCGCTCGGCGATGTCGGCGATGCCCTTGGCCATGCCGAGGAGGTTGAGGCCCTCGGCGTGCTTGACGACCGGAACGATGAGGCCCTTGCCGTTTTCGAGCGCGACGGCGAAGCCGAGGTTCACGTAGTTGCGCGTGACGATCTTGTCTCCGCGAAGTTCGCCGTTGACCCAGGGCCAGTCGCGCAAGGTGTCGACAACAGCACGGGCGATGAATGCCAGGTAGGTCGGGTTGACGCCGTAGTCGCGGAGGTAGGCGTCCTTCAGTTCGGTGCGGAGTGCCACGACACGGGACATGTCCACTTCGATGGCACTCGTGACGTGGGCAGCGGTGTCGAGCGAGCGGCGCATGTGGTCGGCGATGCCGCGGCGCATGGCGCTCATCGACTCGAGTGTCTCGCCAGGCTCGGCCTCCGCGACATCGGGTAGCGCCTCGGTCGGCGTGACAGCGGCAGGCGCGGCCGGCACTGGCGCGGCGGGTGCGGCTGGCATCGACGCGGCCGGCGCAACGGGTTCTGGCACGGAGGGTGCCGCGGGTGCTTGCACGGCGGCGCCACCGCGTGCGACGAACGCAAGGATGTCTTTCTTCGTGACGCGTCCGCCGTTGCCGGTTCCCGGCACGGTTGTCGGATCAATTCCGGCCTCGGCTGCGATGCGTGCGACAACCGGTGACACAAAGACGTGCGTACTCGCCGGGACGGTGCTGGGCGCGACGGGTGCGGGCGCTGCCGGCACGACCTCGGCAGGCGGAGGAGTGGGTGCCGCGATTGGTTCGGCTGGCGCGGCCGGTTGGGCCGGTGCCGGTTCGGGTGCGGCGGGCGGTGTGACCGCAGCGCCAGCTTCGCCGATGCGTGCGAGCACTGCACCAACCGCAACGGTCTCGCCTTCCGGCACAAGAATTTCGATGATCACCCCAGAGGCGGGGCTCGGAACTTCGGTGTCGACCTTGTCGGTCGAGATCTCAAGCAGCGCCTCGTCGGATGCGATCGTCTGGCCAACGTCTTTGAGCCACTTCGTGATCGTGCCCTCCGACACCGACACGCCCATCTGGGGCATCACGACATCGATCGAGGTGCCTGTCGCCATGGTCTAGTACTCCGACAGCGAGCGGAGGGCCGCGACGACGTCGGCGACCTGCGGGATGAACGCCTTCTCAAGCACCGGCGCAAACGGCACGGGTGAGTCGGGCGCAGTGACGCGACGAACGGGTGCGTCGAGGTGTTCGAAGACCTCCTCCGCGATCGTCGCAGCGATCTCACCGCCGAAGCCTCCGGTGCGCGTGTCTTCGTGCAGCACGAGCGCCTTCGACGTCTTGCGGACAGACGCGAGCACCGCCTCCTTATCCCATGGCAGGATCGTGCGCAGATCGATGATCTCGATCGAAAGGTCGGGGAGCTCCGCTGCCGCTTCGGCGGCCGTGTGCACCATTGCGCCCCAGGTGATGACGGTGATCTCGTCGCCTTCCTGGTGGATGCGGGCCTCGCCGATGGGCGTCACGTAGCGCTCGTCGGGCACCTCGCCCTTGATCCGACGGTAGAGATGCTTGTGCTCGAAGAAGAGCACCGGGTTTGGATCCTCGATCGCAGCGATGATCAGACCCTTCGCATCTTCTGGTGTTGCGGGGCACACGACCTTCAGTCCCGGAATGTGCGCGAAGGTTGATTCGGGGTTCTGCGAATGGAACGGTCCGCCCGAGAAGCCGCCGCCCGACGGCAGACGGACGACGATCGGGATCGCCGTTCCCGCACGCCAACGCTGCTTTGCGGCGATCGTGACGAGATGGTCGTAGGCGCACGAGATGAAGTCGGAGAACTGCATCTCCGCCACTGGCCGCAGGCCCATGATCGCCGCGCCCGTCGAGCCACCAACGATGGCCGTCTCGGAGAGTGGCGCATCGATGACACGCCACGGGCCGAACTCTTCCTGGAATCCGAGCGTCACCTTGAACGCGCCGCCGTAGACCCCGATGTCTTCGCCGATCAGGAAGACGCGCTTGTCGTGGCGCATCTGCTGGCGCAGGCCTTCGCTGATTGCCTGGAGGTAGGTCTTTTCGGCCATTACTTGTGGTGGGGTGTTTCGACGTCGGAGAGCGTCGCGTAGACGCCATCAAGCAGACCTGCGGGATCGGGATCGGGTGAGGCTTCGGCCCGTTCGAGCGCGTCGTTCAGAAGCTTCTTGACCTGTGACGTGATGTCATCCTCGGTCTGGTCGGTCATGCCGATGTTCTCGCGGAGCCACGTGCGGTAGCGCTCGACGGGATCCTTCGCTGACCACTCGTCGAACAGCTCCTTCGGAACGTAGAACGCGTCGTCGTGCACCGCATGACCTTCCATGCGCAGCGAGACGGTCTCGATCAGCGTCGGTCCGCCTCCGTCGCGCGCCTTCTCGGCTGCTCGCTTGGCCTCGCGGTAGACCGCGAGGACGTCGGTGCCATCAACGACGACACCTTCGAAGCCGTAGGCGGCAGCACGATCGGCGAGGTGCTCGCAGGCGTACTCCATGTAGTTGGGTGTCGAGTAGGCCCAAAGGTTGTTGGTGCAGCAGAAGACCATCGGCAGCCGTAGGACGCCGGCGAAGTTCATCGACTCGTGGACGTCGCCACGGGCTGCGGACCCGTCGCCGTACCACCCAAAGGAGACGCGGCGTTCGTCGCGGATCTTGAAGGCGAGCGCGCACCCAACCGAGACGGGAAGCATGGCGGGAAGGTGCGACACCATCGCGATCAGCCCGAGGCGATCGTCGGCGAGGTGGATGTTGCCGTCGCGGCCGCGGGTTGGGCCGTCGGCCTTGGCGAGGAACTGGGCGAAGATCCGCCACGGCTCGATGCCGCGCGTGATGTGGACGCCGCACTCGCGGTGGAGTGGCGTGCCAACGTCGTGAGTTCCCATTGCGGTCGCGATACCCACTGACGCACCCTCGTTACCGCGGCCTGTGTAGTACGAGCCGGAGATCTTGCCCTGACGGTAGAGGATGTGACCACGCTCTTCGATCAGGCGCGTGGTGATCATGTTGCGGTAGATGCCGAGGAGATCCTCTTGATCGAGGCCTAGCTCGTGCACTTCCTGCAACGAACCGATGGGCTCGGCGACGCGGGCGGTCGTCATGCGGCGCTCACTCTAACGCCTGAACTCAGGCTGTGGGCGGAGTTTTTGGTGATCACGGTGATAAGGGTGTGCGACATGGTGGTTACGCGAGGCCAGTGAGGAATGCGTCCTCGGCGTCGTAATCGAACATTGTTTCAAGATATGGCGAGCCGGTGAGCACCTCGCGCCATGTCTTGCCTTCGAGGGCGTGCATCAGCCAGTCGACGGTGGTGGGGACAGAGGCGGCGTACGTCGTTTGCGGCGTGTAGCCGAGCTCGCGCTGCGCCTTCGTTGTGTCGAGCACGAAGGGGCGCGGAACGTTCCAGGGGCTTGCGCCAACCGGTCCGACGGCCTCGCCTGCCAGGAGCACCTCGGTGAATGCGTAGCCAAGGTGGCCGGCAACGATCCGGCCGATCTCGCGGGCGGTGGGGGGATCAGTGTCAGCACAGTTGAATGCGCCGCGGCCAGGGTTGTTGGCTGCGCATGCGACCATCTCGGCGAGGTTCTCCGGGGAGGTCGTGTTGAAGATCGTGTCGCCGCCGTTTGCGAGGATCACGACCTTGCGGCCGTCGCGGACGCGCTGCGCGAAGAACCACTCGCGCGCATGCCGGGTGTGGGTGCCGTGGTAGGCGGCGACGCGCAGGAACGTTGCAGGGGCGGGGCCTGCGGCGAGGATCTGCTCGATCGCGACCTTGCGGCCGGAGTAGGTCTCGTCGTCTGGTTCGACGAGCGGCTGGCTCTCGGTGATCGGCAGCGGAAAGTCGGGGAAGATCCCGGTCGTGCGCGCCGAGATCAGGCTGTTGCCTGCATCGTCGCGGTAGACGGCGCCTGTCGAGGTGGTGATCACCGAGCCGAACCGGTCGCCGAGATCGACGATCTGTTGGGCGTGCGCGGGCGTCATCGTGACGATGTCGACGAGGACATCGAAGCCATCACCGACGAGTGCTGCGAGTTCGCCGGGGGCGTCGCGGTCGCATGTGACGTAGTGCAGATCATCCATGTCGGGCGGGCTAACGGACCGTGCTGCGACCGTCACGTCATACCCGTCGGCGACGAGTCGTCGCGCGATCGGGCGGCCCATCTGACCCGATCCACCAAGAACAAGCACAGTGGCCATCGACGGCTAGCCTACGCAAATGGGAAAGGCCGCCGACTGGCTCCGCGAAGAACGCCGTAAGGTGCTCGGCAGCTGGACGGCCTTTTGTCTCAGCTGTGGCGCGGCACAGCGGTGGTTTGAGGAGCACGAAGACGAGGTGCCGGAGACCTGTCCCTGTGGCGGGACCATGCTGCGTCGCTGCCCGTCGTGCGCCGCACCGTTCTCGTCGACGTTCGCGGTCGACTGCGAGGAGTGCGGGGCGCAATTGCGCGAACCGACGCTCTTCGGCATGAAGATCCGCAAAGACCCAAAGTAGGGCGGGCGCGGGTCTAGAACAGACCCAGCGACGGCTTGATCGCCGAGAAGCGGATCACGGTGACGGTCTCGTCGGGGGCGACGTCACGGTTGTAGAGCTGGCCGAGCCATGTCGCCATATCTTCGACGCGGCGGATCTCAGGGTTGTCGTGCTCGATCTCGCGGGGTGAGAGCTCGTCGAGGTTCTTCACCTCGACCTTGTCGATGACCGCGTCGAACACGTGCTGTCTCGGGCCGAAGCGGGCACCGACGAGCACGGAGACGATCATGCCCTTTTGGTACTTACGCGACTTGTCGCCGAGGCGGATCGTTGCCGTCTTGCGTTGGCTTCGGAGCTGCTGTTCGACGATCGGCGAGTAGAAGTTGAGCGCGTACGCGGGCACGGCTCGATCATAGTCAGCTGTTGAGCGCGGTGAGACGGGCGGCGGCGAGTTCGGCCATTTCACGTTCACCCTTGTAGGCGAGTAGCGATGCGGCGTCGGTGAGCGGCAGCCACTGCACGTCGGCAACCTCGTGCTGGAACTCGGCGTCGATGTCGCCGAAATCGCCACCGGCGTATTCGATGAGGAAGAACGAGACGATCTTGAAGATCCGTTCGCCCTTCCAGTTGAACCAGTAGCGGATGTCGCCAAGCTTCCCAATTGGTCGGCCTGCCGCGCCCGTCTCTTCGGTCACCTCACGTAGCGCGGCGTCTTCGCTCGTTTCGCCTTCCTGAATCTGGCCCTTTGGCAGCGCCCAGAGTCCGGCCGGCCGACCTCCAGGTCGGATCGCTGCGAACTCCCACTGCTCGTTCTCGCGTCGAACGAGCACACCCCCCGCTGAGAACTCATGTCTCATCGGAATGGTTCATACCACCCTTTCGGGCAGGGGGCGGATTCGATCGCTTCGGTAACAAGGTTGAGTCAATGTGACTTAGATCTCTTGACGTCAGCCTCCTGTGGACCGCTATGCTGCGAGCCGCTGGCACTCACCTACTGAGAGTGCCAACCGATTCGCACCCCGCACCTACGATGGAGGCTGTATGAACCTGAAGCCCCTGGGCGACCGTCTGATCGTCGAAACGCTCGAAGAAGAGCAGACGACCATTGGCGGCATCGTCCTGCCGGACACGGCGGTCGAAAAGCCGCAGCGCGGCACCGTGATCGCTGTTGGACCAGGCGTCCGCAACGACAAGGGTGAGCATCTCACCCCTGATGTCGCCGTTGGCGATGTCGTGCTGTTTTCGAAGTACGGCGGCACCGACATCAAGATCGAAGGCAACGACTATCTCATCCTGCGCGAGACGGACATCCTCGCCAAGGTCGCAAAGTAACTAGGAAGACGGAGGACTGAGGACACATGGCTCACAAGGAGCTCAAGTTCAACGAGGAGGCCCGTCGCTCACTGCAGCGCGGTGTCGACATCCTCGCCGACGCGGTCAAGGTCACCCTTGGCCCGAAGGGGCGCTACGTCGTGCTCGACAAGAAGTTCGGCGCCCCGACCATCACCAATGACGGTGTGACCATCGCTCGCGAGATCGAGGTCGAGGATCCGTTCGAGAACCAGGGCGCGCAGCTCGTCAAGGAAGTCGCCACCGCAACGAACGATGTCGCAGGTGACGGCACCACCACCGCGACCGTTCTCGCTCAGGCGATCGTCCGCGAGGGTCTGAAGAACGTCTCGGCTGGCGCGAACCCGATGGGTCTCAAGCGCGGTATCGAGAAGGCTGTTGCTGCTGTCACCGAGAACCTTCGTTCACAGTCGAACGAGGTTTCGGGCAAGGAAGACATCGCCCGTGTCGCCACGATTTCGTCGCGTGAGCGCGAGATCGGTGACGTCATCGCCGACGCAATCGAGAAGGTCGGTAAGGACGGCGTTGTGAACGTCGAAGAGGGCCAGACTCTTGGTCTCGAGCTCGAGTTCACCGAGGGTATGCAGTTCGACAAGGGCTACCTCTCGCCGTACATGGTCACCGACTCCGATCGCATGGAGGCCGTCCTCGAGGATCCGTTCATCCTCGTCGCCAACCAGAAGATCGGTGGCATCAAGGACCTTCTCCCGGTGCTCGAGCAGGTCATCCAGAACGGCAAGCCGCTGCTGATCGTTGCTGAGGATGTCGAGGGCGAGTCGCTCGCGACCATTGTCGTCAACAAGCTCCGTGGCACGTTCCAGGCCGTCGCCGTCAAGGCGCCGGGCTTCGGCGATCGCCGCAAGCGGATGCTCGAAGACATCGCGATCCTCACCGGTGGCGAAGTGATCACCGAAGAGATGGGTCTCAAGCTCGATAACACGAAGATCGAGCAGCTTGGCCGTGCCCGTCGCGTTGTCGTGTCGAAGGACGCCACGACGATCATCGATGGTTCGGGTCAGGCTGACGCGATCAAGGCTCGGATCAAGCAGATCAAGGGTGAGATCGAGTCGAGCGATTCCGATTTCGATCGTGAGAAGCTCCAGGAGCGCCTCGCGAAGCTGTCGGGCGGCGTCGCAGTGGTCAAGGTTGGCGCAGCCACCGAGACCGAGATGAAGGAAAAGAAGCACCGCGTTGAGGACGCCCTCCAGGCGACCCGCGCAGCGCTCGAAGAGGGCATCGTCCCGGGTGGAGGCGTCGCGCTGCTGAACGCGGCCGATGCAGTCCGTGCTTCGCTCGAAGCCCTTGAGGGTGACGAGAAGACGGGCGCCGCGATCATCCTTCGCTCGCTCGAGGAGCCGCTTCGTCAGCTCGCGTTCAACGCGGGCCTCGAAGGCTCGGTTGTCGTGCAGCAGGTCCGCTCGGCGAAGCCGGGTCAGGGTCTGAACGTCGACACCGGTGAGGTCACCGATCTCGTCAAGAACGGGATCATCGACCCGACCATGGTCACCCGCTCGGCGCTGCAGAACGCGGCGTCGATCGCGAAGAACATCCTCACCACTGAGGCAATCGTTGTCGACGCGCCGGAGAAGAACGGCGGCGGTATGGGCGGCGGCATGCCTGACATGGGCGGGATGATGTAACGAGCCCTTGGGCTCACGGTTCGAAGCGGAGGGCGCCTAGCGGGCGCCCTCCGTCGTTAACGGCGAGCGCCTTAAAGACAGAGAGCCGGCGGGCGGGCCGGCTCTCTCAGAACGGGACGGGCACTTCAGGAGGTGCCTTTCTGTTCTCGGTTGCGATGGGCGGCGACCTGATCCCTCTTCTGAGGGAACCACGTCATTTCGCCTGTAGAAGCGAGTGAGGGCGCCCATTGGGCGCCCTCAGACAAGTCACAATCGGGAGGAGTGAGACAGTCACGTCATCGACCGTCTCGCTCGGAAATTGAGGGGCGTCGCTAGAACTCGTAGCGCTCTTCGGCCCAGGGGTCGGCGTTGTTGTTGTAGCCGTAGCGTTCCCAGAAGCCGGGCTGGTCGGTGGCGCGTAGCTCGATGCCGGTCAGCCACTTGGCGCTCTTCCAGAAGTACTTGCCGGGGATCACGAGCCGCACGGGCCAGCCGTGGTCGGGTGTCAGTTCGGCGCCGTCGCCGTGGGTGGCGAGGATCGCGTTGTCATCGGCGAGGTACGAGAGTGGGACGTTGGCGGTGAACCCGTGCTCGGCGTGGGCGATCGCGTACTGGGCCGTCGGCTTCGGCTTCACGAGCGCGGCGAGTTCGCGCCAGTGGACACCGGTGAACTCGGTGTCGAACTTGCTCCAACGCGTCACGCAGTGGATGTCCTGCACGTTGCTTGAGTGCGGCAGCGCGGCGAACTCCGACCAGGTGAGGGTGAGCTCGTTCTCGACTTCGCCGAACACGCGGAGCGTCCAGAGCGACCGATCGACGTGTGGCACGGAGCCGGCGTGCAGCACGGGCCACTTGTCTGTCAGGTACTGGCCCGGGGGTAGGCGTGACGGGTCGTATCCCATCTCGGTGACCTTCCGCTCCGCCTTAGACCTGAACACCGTCCCTACACTAGCCGGGTGGGAGCGTCACCCGAAAGGCCCGGTTCGACATATGCCCGTCCGCGCGCGTACGTGCGCGTCGCGGGGCCGGAGGCGGGAGACTTTCTGCAGCGAGTGTTGTCGAACGACGTGCTTGCTGGGGACCACTGCCAGGCGCTGCTGTTGACCCCGAAGGGTCGAGTGATCGCACTGATGCGGGTGTGGCGACGGAACGCTGACGACTTCCTGCTGCTCACCGAGATTGAGCAGGGTGCGGCGCTGCTGCGTGAGCTGCGGCGGCTGAAGATCGGAACGAAGTGCGAGATCGAGCCGGAGGAGCACACCTCCGTGATCGTTTTCGATCCCGCCACCGACGGGATCCCGAACGACGACTACGGTATCGCTGCCGTCGAAGCGATCGACTCTGCGTATCCCGCCGACCCGCCCGACCATGAGCTTGAGCGTCTGCGCATCCTCGCCGCGACGCCGCGATGGGGTCGTGAGATCGACGATGGCATCCTTCCCGCCGAAGCAGGGCTCGACGTGTCGGCAATCTCGTTCGAGAAGGGGTGCTTCCCCGGTCAGGAGCCGGTGACGCGACTCTTCCGCCGCGGCCACGTGAATCGCTCGTTGCGCATCCTTGAGATCCCCGGTGACCGGGTGCGACCGCCTGCTGAAGTGACCCATGACGGCGAGTCTGTGGGCCGCATCACAAGCTCGGTTGACGGTCTTGCGCTCGCGTACATCCGCGTCGAAGTACCGGCTGATGCCGAACTTCAGGTCGCGGGGCGCGCCGCACGGCTACACTCCCCCGGCTAGCTCGCTGGCGCCCGTAGCTCAGGGGATAGAGCGCTGCCCTGCGGAGGCAGAGGTCGCACGTTCGAATCGTGCCGGGCGCATGAACGCCGACCACTCTTCGAAGTCATAAGGAGTGGTCGCAGCTAGGCGTTCGCGAGGATCGCGAGCGTCACTTCAAGCGTCCGCAGCCCGTCGAGTCCTGAGCACAACGGTTCGACGCCATCGACAGCGACGGCACGCAGATGACGGAGCTGTTCGGCGTACGGGTCGCCCGGCTCGTACGGGACGCGCGTCACTGACAGCGGCTCGTGCCACCCGCGCGCACCCTCGTACCGCCACAGGTCGAGCTGCGGCAGCGCGAGCGAGGCCTCCGTTCCCGCGAGGTAGTGGCTGTTCACCGGCTGCGGCTGGCGTGGGTAGTGGGCCGCCTCGCCGGCCGAGAGGTCGTAGATCCACGGTGAGGCGACGGTGTCGCTTGTAATCACGGTCGCGAGCGCACCCGACTCGAAGCGGAGGATCGCCGCCGCCGAATCCTCAACCTCGAACCCGCGGATCGCATTCGAGGTCGCCGACTGCACCGACACCACCTCGCCAAGCAGGTGGCGCAGCAGGTCGATGTCGTGGATCAGGTTGATCAGCACCGGCCCGCCACCCGGCTCCCGCCTCCAGGTGACGTCGAAGTACGCGTCCGGCTTCAACCAGGTGCTGTGGACGGTTGCGGTTGCGATCCGCCCCAGCGTCCCAGCCTCAACGATCTCGCGCGCCTTCCGCACGAGCGGGTTGTGGCGACGCTGATGGCCAACGAGGATCGGCACGCCCGCAGCCGCTGCAGCATCGACGAGCTGCTGCGCCGCCTCGACCGTGTCGGCGATCGGCTTCTCGACGAGCGTCGGCAGGCCGGCAGCCACACAGTCGAGACCGACCGCGAGGTGGGTCTGGTTCGGCGTCGCAACGATCACCGCGCCAAGGCCGGGATGGGCCAGCAGATCGCGATGGTCGGCGTAGGCCGTGAGTCCTGCGGCCGCTGCCTGATCACGCGACGCCTCCGCCGGATCGGCAACCGCGACGATCTCGACCGCATTGCTCGTCAGGGCGCGCTCGAGGTGCGCGCGCCCAATCAGGCCAAGGCCGATGAGTCCGATCGGGAGGCGGGCGGGCGAAGCCATCCCCGAGGTTCTACCGCTTTACGCCGGTCGGCTTCGTCGGTTTGGTCGAAGCGCGCTGCTTCTTCGAGGAGACCGTCTTGCTCGAGGAGGTGGCGGGTGCGTTCGTCCACGTCAGTCCGGCGGGAGCGGTCACCTTGAGCGAGGTCACATCGCCGGCGTCGTTCGCCGCCCATACGACGTGGATCACACCCTTCGGCGTTGGCACATCGCCCGACGCCGATCGCACGCCGCCAGGGTGCGGCGTCACGGTGAACGTCGCGAAGCCAGGCGAAGTCGCTTGCACGCCAAGGACGTGGTGCGTGATCGCCGGGGCGGCCCCCGTCGACCACCCGTGATCCCACGAACCAGGTGTCCCGACTGGTCCCGACCCGTACGGGCCAATCGACTCCCACATCGTTCCCGGCCCGTTCGCAAGCATGTAGCCCCACTCGCGCCTGATCAGGTCGATCGCCGACGTTTCGAGGCCGGCGACGAATCGCGCCTCAACCTCGAAGTAGCTCATGAACGGATAGACACGCAGCTGCGTCTCGCGACCGAACGCCGCATCGTCCCACGCTTGGGTGTCGTTGATCGTGTTCCCGTAGCCACGGGCGTTGTGATCGCTCAGCCAACCGAGCGCCGACTTCGCCTGCCCCGCGGAGGCAACCCCGGCTAGGACTGCGAACGCGTTTCCATCCTGCGGATGCGAGCGCACGTCCTCCGTCGTGTCGAAGAAGGCGCCCGCCGACGAATCCCAGAACGCAGCAACGATCTTTGGCACCATCGCCGTCGCGCGCCCCGACCAGCTAGCGGCACGGGCCGAATCGCCCGTCCACGCGGCGAGCTCGGCCCCCTTGCGGAGCGACCACACGTAGAGATTGTTGTAGTAGGAGACCGCGGCGCCGCGATGCCGGATGAAGCCGTAGTCGTAGTTCCCGATCAGGTTCACCACGAGGCCGCCTTGGATTCGAGCCGGGTACCACTGGTCGAGCACGCGCGTCACGTTGGGGAGCAACTGCGATGCGGTCGCGATGTCTCCGGTCTGCAGCACGTACTGATGCAGCACGTCGATCCAGTACGCCGAATAGTCGTTCGTCACCATCCAGCCGCCCTCAAGCGGCGAAGCGGGAATTCCCCCATCGTCGTGTTGAATCGACGCAAACATGACGAGCATCGATCGCACGAGAGATGGGTCGTCACCGGCTGCCATCAATGTCGCGCCGCTCACAGCGATGTCACTGATGTAGGGACACCGATCTCTGTCCTTCCCGTCGAGAATCAGCAGGAGATCGGGGACAGGGCAACCGAGCGGGCTCAGGTTCGTGCGGGGCGAGACGACATCCTCAGCGGTCTTCACCGACGCCGACCAGATGCGGTTCAGTAGCGGGTCATTCGACGTGAACGAGCCGCGCCCCGCAGTCGCGGGCGAAGCGAATACGAACGCAGTGGCGAGCAAAACGAAAAAGGTCTTCATGGGGCGCATGCAAACGGGGCGGGCGCAAGAGCCATCCGAACCGTTGGGGGGCGCCGGAGTATGGCGGTTTTGTCACGACTTGTGAAGCCTTGACCAGATTTGCGATCTGTCGGCGTTGCTCCGGGCGCACTACCCTCTGAACGTGCCGCTCTACCTGACCGAAGCCGACGTGACAGCGCTCCTCACCCCAGCCGACGCTGTTGCGGCTGTCGAGGGATCGTTCGAACGGCTCGCCCGAGGAGCAATCGACAACCGCCCGCGGCAACGCATGGCGCTCGAAGAAGGCGTGTTCGCGGTGATGAGTGCGGTCGATCACGAGCTTGGCTACGCCGGCGTCAAGAGCTACGCGTGGCTTCCCGGTGGAACGCCATTCGTTGTGCTGCTGTTCTCCGTGGCCGACGCTCGGCTAGAAGCGGTGATCGAGGCCGACGCGCTTGGTCGTCTCCGCACCGGTGCGGCGTCAGGCGTTGCAGCGAAGTACCTCGCCCGTGAAGGAGCAACGACGCTCGGGGTGATCGGCACCGGCTGGCAAGCCGGCACGCAGGTCGAATGCATCCGCGCCGCCGTTCCAACGATCGAGAAGGTCGTCGCCTACGGGCGGAATGCGGACAAGCTCGCCGCGTTCTGCAAAGAGTTCAACTGCGTGCCCGGTGAGTCGCACCGCCAAGCGGGGGAGCAAGACATCGTTGTCACCGTGACGACCTCTAAGGATCCGGTGCTCCGTGGCGAGTGGCTCAAGGAAGGGGCACTCGTGTGTGCCGTTGGCGCAAACGATGCGTCGCGCCGCGAGCTCGACAACGCGGTGCTCGAACGAGCGGCCTTCGTTGCCTGCGACTCACGGGAGCAGTCGCAGATCGAGTCGGGAGATCTCATCGAACCCGTCGAGCGGGGCGTCCTCGACTGGCTTGAAGTGCACGAACTGCAAGAGGTCGTCTCGGGTGAGGTTCAGGGACGTGCCGCCGACACCGACATCGTGCTCTTCAAGTCCAACGGCATCACCGCCTGGGATATCGCCGTTGGCGCACGCGTCGTCGAGCTTGCCCGCGAAGCCGGCGTCGGTCGCGATCTCTAACGCGCGAAAGCGCTAGATCGAGCTGCCGCGGATCGCGGCAATGGTGTCCTCGCCAACGGCGTGGATCACCTCGGGATGGTCGAGCACCCGCTGCACCTGATCGGCCGAGAACCGATTGGTGACGTAGTGATCCTCGAGGATCTCGGTGAGCGACCGACCTTTGTGGTGCTCACGGATCACGTACTCCACAACCAGCTCTTCCTTCTGCGGCTTGGAGAAGAGGAACGAAAACGGATTCGGAATGCGAGCCATCGCCGCGATTCTATCCCGGTCCGGCGCACGAGTGGGGACGGGAACCGCTCACGTCGGCCACTCGAGGTTGGCGTCGGGGATCGGATCACCGTGCGGATCGTGTGTTGGGAACCCGAGGGCCGAATCGATCCGCGCTTCCAGCTCCTCCGAGATCACATGCTCAAGGCGGTCGGCCTCGTCGTGTACCGCATCGAGGTGGAGGCCCAGCGTGTGTGCGAGGTACAGCTCAAGCAGCCGGTGATGGCGAATCACCTCGAGCGCAACCTTCTCGCCCGCAGGGGTCAGCTGCGCACCGCGGTAGGGCTGATGGACGAGCAGCTCGAGCGCGTCGAGCTTCTTGACCATCGCCGACGCCGACGCTGCCGACACGCCCTGGTCACGGGCGATCGCGGTGATCGTCGCCCGGCCTGTGGCGGCCTGAAGCTTGTAGATCCCTTTGAGGTAGTCCTGAATCGACTCCGAGAGCGGCGCCGTCATAGCGCGAGCGTAGCTCCCCCCGATGGTTGGTAGCGTGGGCACGTGGCTATTCGAGTAGGACACAGCGCTGATCCCGACGACGCGTTCATGTTTTGGGCGATCGACGCCGGGCGCGTCGACACCCGCGGGATCGAGTTCGAGCAGGTCGTGTCGGACATCCAGACGCTCAACGAGTGGGCCACCGAAGGCCGCCTTGAGGTGACGGCAATCTCGATGGGCGCCTACCCGTCGGTGGCCGAGCATTACCTGCTGCTCCCGCATGGGGCCTCGTTCGGTGAGAACTACGGGCCGATCCTCGTGGCGCAGGAAGAGCTGACGATCGACGAGCTCCGCAATGAGGAGATCGTCATTCCCGGCCGACTGACCACGGCCTACTTGGTGCTGCGCCTGCTGCTTGGCGAAGGCGTCCGCGTCCGTGAGCTGCCGTTCGACCAGATCCTTGACGAGGTCTCGTCGGGCCGTGCACGCGTCGGACTTGTCATCCACGAAGGTCAGCTCACCTACGCCCAGTCAGGGTTGAAGCGCCTCGTCGACCTCGGCGTCTTCTGGCACGGCGAGACGGGGCTGCCGCTGCCGCTTGGTGTGACCGTGATTCGCCGCGATCTCGGCGAAGCGATTCCCGGGATCTCAGCCGTGCTCGGCGATGCAATCGAAGTTGGGCTCGACAAGCGTGACGAAGCCCTCGCGTACGCCGAAGGCTACGGGCGCGGGATCGACAGCGAGACGGCCGACAAGTTCGTCGCGATGTACGTCAACGAGTACACCGTCGACTACGGCGAGACGGGCCGCCGCGCAGTCGACGAGCTCCTCCGTCGGTCGGGCACCGGTGTCACCGCCGAGTTCGCGCCGCGCCGCTGAGTGACGCGATGAGCATGCTCGACGCACGCCTCGAGATCATCCACGCGATTGACGCGTCGCGGGTTGGGTATTCGCTCGAAGAGGATGCAGCCCACGGGCTGATCGCAGCCTGGATGGAGGCGGCGGGGCTTGAGGTGACTGTTGACGAGGCGAAGAACACGATCGGGCGCCGTGGCGACGCCAAGGTGTGGATCGGCTCGCATCTCGACTCGGTGCCGAACGGCGGCAAGTACGACGGGGTTCTCGGTGTTCTCGCCGGGATCGAGATTGCCGAACGAACCGACCTGCCGCTCGTTGTCGTCGCGTTCCGTGACGAAGAGCGAGGGTGCGTCGGCAGCGAAGCGGCGGTTGCGACTGGGGATCTTCCTCAGGCGTACTTCGAACTCCACATCGAGCAAGGCCCGATCCTCGACAACCTCGACCAGCCGTTCGGGATCGTCACAGCGATCGTCGGTCAGGCGCGCGGCGAGGTCGTGTTTCACGGGCGCGCTGGGCACGCGGGCACAACGCCGATGGCTCATCGCCAGGACGCGCTCGTCGAGGCGGCCGCCTTCGTTCAGCGCGTCGCGGCCGCTCCGAAAGGTGATGCTGTGGCAACAGTTGGATCGTTCGTCGTTGAGCCGGGTGGCCGCAATGTCATTCCCGAGCGGGTCACCCTTACGGTCGACGCGCGCGCAACGACGCCAGAGGCGCTTGACGAGCTCGTCGCCACGATCGGCTTTGAACCAACGTGGCGCACCCAGCCGGTGCCGATGAGCGG